>JAJPIC010000013.1 GCA_021324915.1 Beijerinckiaceae bacterium
GCGCAGCGGCTCGAACAGCGCACCACATTCGACCTCGAAATGATGGAGGCGACGGGCTCTTGCGCCGGCATCGAGAATTATTCGCGCTATCTGACGGGCCGCAAGCCGGGCGAGCCGCCGCCGACCCTTTTCGAATATCTGCCCGACAATGCCATCGTGTTCGCCGACGAATCGCATGTCTCGATTCCGCAGATTGGCGCGATGTATCGCGGCGACTTCCGCCGCAAGGCGACGCTCGCCGAATATGGCTTCCGCCTGCCCTCCTGCATGGACAATCGGCCGCTGCGTTTCGAGGAATGGGATGCCATGCGCCCGCAATCGGTGCACGTCTCGGCAACGCCCGGCAAATGGGAGATGGAGCGCTCCGGCGGCGTCTTCGTCGAACAGGTGATCCGCCCGACCGGCCTCATCGATCCGCCGGTCGAAATCCGTCCGGCCCGCGCGCAAGTCGACGATCTCCTCGGCGAAGTGCGCGAGGTCGCCCGCCAAGGCTATCGCTCGCTCGTCACCGTGCTCACCAAGCGCATGGCCGAGGATCTCACTGAGTATCTGCACGAGCACGGCGTGCGCGTGCGCTATATGCATTCCGACATCGACACGCTCGAGCGGATCGAGATCATCCGCGATCTGCGCCTCGGCGCTTTCGACGTGCTCGTCGGCATCAACCTTTTGCGCGAAGGTCTCGATATTCCCGAATGCGGGCTTGTCGCCATACTCGATGCCGACAAAGAAGGATTTTTGCGCAGCGAGACCTCGCTGATCCAGACGATCGGCCGCGCCGCGCGCAATGTCGATGGCCGCGTGATCCTCTATGCGGATCAGGTGACGGGCTCGATGCAGCGGGCGATCGCCGAGACCAGCCGCCGCCGCGAAAAGCAGGAGGCCTACAATCGCGAGAACGGAATTACGCCAGCCTCGATCAAGCGCGGCATCCAGGATATTTTGGGCTCGGTCTATGAACGCGATCACGTAACGGTCGATGCCGGGCTTGCCAATGCCGGCCATCGGATCGGGCATAATTTCCAGGCGACGATCGCCGATCTCGAGCGGCAGATGCGCGAAGCCGCCGCCGATCTCGATTTCGAGACCGCGGCGCGGCTGCGCGACGAGATCAAGCGGCTCAATTCCGTCGATCTCGCAATCGGCCATGATCCGCTGGCGCGCGAAAGCGATGTGGAGGCCGAAGCGGGCGCCTATGCCGGACCGCGCGCCACTCCCGCGCATCGCCCGCATAAGCCGACGGATGCGGAAATGGGTCCGCATAATTTCGGCGGCGGCGAAGCCGGACCGCGAAGCGGCGCCAGAGGCCGGCGCCAAGCCTGGAGGCCAAAGCGGAAATAGAGGCGCTCTGCGCCAAACATTCAGCTATGCGCGATTCGGCACGAAACGCGCGCCGCCGCGCTATCTGCGCCTCGAGGCGGGACCCATGAAGATCATCAACCTGTCGATCGCCGCTTTGCTTGTCTTGCTTATCACCGCTTTGCTCAGCGCGACTTGGGCTCTTGCCGCTGAGCACCTGATTCCGGAGCCCTATCCCGGCGCGCTCGGCGGACATGCGCTCGAACCGGCGTCCCCCGGTCCTGCCGGAACGCCGCGCCTGCTGCCGCAACCGGCGCCGCAGGCCTATGGCCCGCATGCGGCCGCGACGCCGCGCAGCGGCCAGTATCGCAATCCTTATCCTTGGACGTCCTGGTGCAACGGCGCGAGTTCCTGCTCTACTCTGCGTTGACCTGTTTCGGCAGCATGCGGTCGAGTACGCCGTCGCGCCGATAGGCGACATGCCAGACGACGCCGAGAATATGTGCCGCCAGGAATGCGTAGACCGCGTATTGGCCGAAGATGTGGATCCGGTCGGCGATCTCCGAGAGTTCCTTGTTCTTCGGGAGTTGCGGAAAATCGAAAAGGCCGAAGAACGAAACCGGATGCCCGCCGGCGCTCGAAAGGATGAAGCCGCTGACCGGCATGATGATGAAAATCGTATAGAGGAGGAAATGGGTCGCATGCGCGAGGCCCGTCTCCCATTTTTCGAGCCAGACCGGCATTGGAGGCGGGCGGTGTATGGCGCGCCAGACAAGGCGTGCGACGATCAGCGCCAGCGCGACGAGGCCGAAGGACTTGTGCGCGGTGAAATAGAGATCGCGCCCGTGCGCCTCCTTGCCCATGTGAACCATCACCCAGGCGAGCGGCAGGACGGTGAAGATGACGAGCGCCGTCAGCCAATGCAAAGTCTGCTGCACCTGGTTGTGACGGGCAAGATGAAGAGTGGCCGGGCTCGATTTCAGCATTGGCAGGGTCCCTGAAATTAGGCTTAAGCGATTTATAGCGCGTTTTGCGCGCCAACGCTTGCCCTTCCCGGCTTCTTGAACGGATCAGCGCGGCGGCGGCAAGTCCCAATCCTGCGGCCGGCCCTCGGGTACGAAGGCGCCATCGGCGCGGATCGTTCCCTCTCGCGGAACGGATTGCGAAGGCACGGGCGCAGGATCGTTCTGCGGGCGCGTGGAATAGGCGGCCTGCGGAACAGCCGCATCGGGCGCGTCGGGCCCGGCATGCAGAGCCAAAGCCTGCATGTCGCCGCTGCCTGCCTGGGAAATATCCATTTCCTCATCGACCGGCGGCGGCTCCGGCAGTCCGTCGGGCGGATGATCCTGCGGCAGGGCCTGCGGCTCCGGCCGGCAGACCCGGCGCGGCCCGGTCGATGTATTCCCATGCATGGCGAGATCGAGGTGGAAGTGATTGTAGTGCAGGAAATTGTAGCCCGGACCGAGCACCGTCGTGAAATAATTGCAGGCGCCGGCGTGAATGTCGTGGAGGAAGGCCGAGGCTTGCGGATCGCTCCCCGGCCAATCGCGCATCACCGAGATTTCGCGTCCGTCGGCGAGCCGGAAGCCGCTCACGTCGATCGCATTGCCGAACGCATGTTCGGAGAGGCGCGCGCCGGCTTCGCCATTGATGCCGCGGCACGAATATGTGCCGAAAGACTCGATCTCGGTGACGCGTTCGCCGAATCGCGCCTGGGCCTCGGGCTCGACGTTCTCGCGCACCCAATTGTCGAGCGCGGCGATCATCGGACAATCGAGCGTATAGCGCCGATCGAAACTCACCTGCCCATCGAGCAGCGCGGAAATTTTGAAGGGATGGGTGAGGCCGCAGATTCCCGGCCCGTCGATCGCATCCTCAGGCTCGATATAGGCCGAGGGCTGCACGAGGTTCTGGGCGAGGCAGGAGTCTTCCGCCTCGGTGCGCCAAGCAGGCCGCCGCGCCTCGTAATTCGAGCAGCCGGCGAGCGTGAGCAAAAGGGCCGCGACGGCGGCGAAGGGCGAAACGCGACGCGCCATTGGCTACAAATGTGCGAAATATCTTAAGTCGCGCTAAAGCAATTGGGTTAACGAAACCGGCGCAAACTCTTGCCGCAATCGGCGCTTCGTGAGTGGCCATGTCCAGGATCGCCATAAGCCAAGGTCTCGAGCTCGAGGACTCCGAGATTTCCTTCGACTTCCTGCGCGCCGCCGGGCCCGGCGGGCAGAATGTCAACAAGGTCGAGACCGCTGTCCAATTGCGCTTCGACGTGCGCGCCTCGCCTTCACTGCCGGAAGACGTGAAGCGCCGGCTCGAACGATTGGCGGGGCGGCGCATGAATAGCCGCGGCGTCCTCATCATTGCCGCGCAACGCTTTCGTTCACAGGAGCGTAACAAACAGGACGCGCTCGCCCGGCTGATGGATTTGATCGCCCGCGCAGCGCAGCGGCCGAAGCGGCGAATCGCTACGCGGCCAAGCTTGGAATCCCAGCGGCGCCGCTTCGAGGCCAAACAGCGGCGCGGGCGGGTGAAACGGCTGCGCGAGCGGCCGGAGGAGTAAAATTGCACCGCTCCCGGCTGGATCGGCCGTCGCGCTCGTGCTTTACTCCGCGCGAGACAGGCCGGAGGAGATTATGCGGATCGAATTTCTCGCGATCGTGGTCGGCGTAACGGGCTTTGCTGCAGCAGCGCAGGCCGACGATTATCCCCCGCGTAAGGCGGGCCTCTGGGAAGTCACGGTTCAGGGGTCGGGCTTATCGCACACGATGAAAATGTGCATCGATGCCGGGACCGACCAGCTCTTCCATAAAATGGGAGCCGATGTGCTCGCCAAACATTGCTCGCGCAATGACCTCAAGGTGAACGGCGCTACGGTCACGACCGAAAGCGAGTGCAAAATGCGCGGATCGACCGTCACGACGACGTCAGTGACCAATTTCACCGGCGACAGCGCCTATCATACGGATATCAAGACCCATTTCGACCCGGCGCTGCTCGGCAAGACCGACGAAAGCGTAACGCAGGACGCGAAATGGACCGGTGATTGTCCCGCCGACATGAAGCCCGGCGATTTCGTCATGGCAAACGGCATCAAGGTCAATGTGAAGATGCTCGATGCCTTGAAGGGGCTCATTCCGGGGCACAAAAGCACCCAGCAATAAACCTCGCATCATTGCGAGCGAAAGAGAAGCAATCCAGAAGGCGTCTCTGGATTGCTCGTCGCTTGCTCCTCGCAATGAAGATCGTCGTTCACGCGCCGGGTTGAGGCGGCTGCGTCCGGTTGCGGCTCGCCATGAAGCGATCGAATTCCTCGCGGTCCTTGGCGCGGCGCAGGTTCTCCATGTATTCGACGAATTCGCGCTCGGCGGCGAGAAGCTTCTGGCGTTCCTCTTCGAGGCGGGTGAGCTCGGCTT
This sequence comes from Beijerinckiaceae bacterium, assembly GCA_021324915.1. Taxonomy (GTDB): domain Bacteria; phylum Pseudomonadota; class Alphaproteobacteria; order Rhizobiales; family Beijerinckiaceae; genus Methylovirgula. Next base: position 4,710 of record JAJPIC010000013.1, read on the forward strand.
CGCGCCATTCGTCGAACGCGAGATTGCCGGAAGAGCGCCGCCAGCGCGACGGATCATGCGAGCCGCGATGACATCCCCAATGCTGTCCCATCTTCTGCTCCCATTTTTCGCGCTTCTCGCGGAATTTCTCGTCGAGCTTGGCTTGAACGAAGCTCGGCAGATCGCCCGGATAGGCGCAGCGGCTCTGCCAGATCTTGGCCAACAGGATGGCGAGGCCGATCGGCCAGAAAACGATGAAGCCCAGTACCATTGCGATGATTTCGATCGGCTTCCAGCCGAAATATGCGCGGCGCGCCCCCTCGTTCGTTGCGTAGGGGCCGGAATAGACGCACATGTTTGCCTCCATGGCAGCTTTGTTGAGCATCGGATCTGCCCGTCCATTTGGGTTTCCGACACCCGAATGTGAAAGTAAGTTACATTAACATTCGCATTTGTCGAGGGGCAGCCGCGATCAAATCGCGTATCGGACTGAAGTTGCAGCGATTTATTTTCGCCGCAAGGCGGTCTCGATCAGTGCCTCGGTGCCATGTTCGAGGATCGCGCCGGGATCGTCACCCCGAGCCGAGTCGAGGTGACCGGCGAGCGCCAGCATGGCCGTGCCATGCGCGAGCGCCCAGATTTCGAGCGACAGGCGGCGAACGTCATGCGGATTGCCGCCGGCCGCGACAAGCACGCCCGCCGCGGCCCTGTTGAGCCCTTCGAAAGCCCGGTTGGCGATGTCGAGCGAAGCGAGGGAATGGAGGTTCTTGGCGCTATCGAACATCGCCGAATAGAGGCCGGGCTCGGCCGCAGCGAAGCTGAGATAGGCGCGGCCCATTCGCCGGAACGCGGAGCGCGGATCCGGCCTGCCCTCGTCCCATGCGCCGGTAAGCCGCTCGGCGAAAAGATCGAACCCGCGCCGTGCCAGCTCGCCCATCAGGTCGCGCCGGTCGGCGAAATGCCGGTAAGGCGCCGCCGTCGTCACGCCGACGCGTTTGGCGGCTTCCGCCAAGGTGAAGCCCGCCGGCCCGTGCTCGGCCATGAGCGCGCGGGCCGCCTCGACCAGCGCATCCTTGAGCCCGCCGTGGTGATAGCCGCGCCGCCCGGGCCCAAATCTCGGATGTTTCGGAATCATGCCGCTGTCTTAGAACAGGAACGCCGAGGGTGGGAAGATTGGTATTCGAGACGGATTTGGGTTTCGTAAAACGCTCCCCATATTGAAGCCGCCGGCACCAAGCGCCGGCAGCCAGGATCTGCCATGTTTCGCGCCAAGCTTCTCATTCTTCTCCTCGCCGCAGGCCTCGCGCTCGGAATGACAGGCGACGCATCCGCCCGCGCAGGCATGGGCTTTTCGATGGGTAGCCGCGGTTACCGCACCTATTCCATGCCGGCGCCGACGCCGATCAGCCCCTACGCGTCGCCCCTGCAGCGCTCGTGGACGCCCAACCGTCCCTATACACAGCCCAATTACGGCACCCCCGGCTATGGCTATTCGGGATTCGGCCGCGGTTTCTTCGGCGGATTGATGGGCGGCTTTCTCGGCGCCGGGCTGCTCGGTCTCTTGTTCGGGCATGGCTTCTTCGGCGGAGTGGGCGGCGGATTTTCGCTGCTCGGTCTTCTGCTGCAGCTCGGCCTCATCTATCTTCTCATCCGCTTTGCGCTGAACTTCTTCGGCAACCGGCAGCCTGCCTTCTATACCGGACAGGGCATGGGCCAAGGCGCCTTCCAGGGCGGCTGGGCGGGCGGATATGGAAGCCAGCCGAGCGGACCGCCTCTCTCGATCTCCGCGCAGGATTACGATGCCTTCGAACAACGGCTCGGCGAGGTGCAGGACGCCTATAGTCACGAGGATCTCGCGCGGCTGCGCCGCCTCGCGACGCAGGAAATGACCTCCTATTTCGCCGAGGAATTGCAAGGCCACGCAAGGCGCGGCGAGATCAACCGCGTCTCGAACGTGAAGCTCCTGCAAGGCAATCTCTCGGAAGCCTGGCGGGAGGGCGGCGCGGAATATGCAACCGTCGCCATGCGTTTCTCGCTGATCGATGTGATGGTCGACCGCAGCAGCGGGCGCATCGTCTCGGGCGATCCGAACGTGCCGCAGGAGGTGACGGAACTCTGGACTTTCGTGCGCCCGGCGGGTTCCGGCCCGGACGCCTGGCAGCTCTCGGCCATCCAGCAGGTCTGAACGCTGCGCGCCCGGACCTCGATCGTTACTTCATGAAAGAACTCACGAAGGTGCCGACTGCGGCAGCGCCCATCAAAATAAAGGCAACGCCAACCAAGACGTTGGAGACCGGCCCGCTTTTATATTCGCCCATGATGTCCGAATTATTCGCAATCCTGCCGATCAGAAAGATCAGCGGCACCGCCACGACTCCATTGATGACGGCGGTGACGATCAAAGCCTTGATCGGGTCGATGCCGACGAAATTAATGAGGAGTCCTACGAGCGTCGCAATCGTGATGACGCCGTAGAAGCCGTGCGCGCGCTCGAGCTTGTAGCTGAGGCTCGCGCGCCAATTGAAGGCTTCGGAGACCGCATAGGAAGCCGAGCCCGACAAGACGGGAACGGCGAGAAGCCCGAGCCCGATGATCCCGACGGCGAAGATGAGCTTGGCGATATAGCCCGCATGCGGGAACGTGTGCACGAGCGGCTCGAGCGCTTTGGCGGCATCGGCGGAGGTCGCGATATTCGTCACGCCGGCCTTGTGGAGAACCGTGGCGGTGGCGACGATGATGCACCAGGTGGTGACGTTCGACGACAGCATCCCGAAAAAATTGTCGAACCGCATCCGGCCGACGTCGGCGGCGCTGATTTTCGGCTTGCCGGCATCGAGCATGTGCCGTTCGCGCTCTTCCTCGACTTCCTCGCTCGCCTCCCAGAAAAACATGTAGGGCGAGATCGTCGTGCCGATCACGCCGGTGATGATGAAGAGGAAGGCGAAGTTGAATTCGATATGCGGGACGAAGGTCGCGCGCAGAATTTCGCCCCAAGGCTGCGGGACGATGAAGACCGTGACCACATAGGAGAGGAGCGCGAGCGCCAGCCATTTGAGCACTCGCGAATAGACCCGGTAGCTCGTGAAAATTTCCAGGATCAGAATGACGGCGGTAAATGTGAGGGTCGCGGCGACGAAATTTATCGGCAGAATGAGCTCCGCCGCCGCGGCCATGGCGCCGATGTCGGCCCCGATATTGATCGTATTGGCGATAAGCACGAGGAGCACGGTACCGATCGCGATCTTCGCGCCGTAGTGGTCTTTGACGACCGCGACAATTCCCTTGCCGGTGACAAGACCGATACGCGCGCAGGCCTCTTGGATCGCGGTCATGAGCGGCAAGGTGAACATGGCGATCCAAAGCTGGCCATAGCCGAACTGGGCGCCGGTCTGCGAATAGGTCGCAATGCCGGAAGGATCGTCATCGGCCGCCCCGGTAATGAGACCTGGGCCCAAGACGCTCAGAAACCTGCCGAATAAACTGGATTTGGATCGATCTTTGGCCGGCATGGGACCCCCTGGGCGTCGACTTGTCTTATCGCAAGTCTCGAACTCGGTCACCGCCGAATCGCCCGCCCTTCCGGGGTCCGCGGCGAGGCGTCATCACGAATGCGAGGCGGGAAGCTCGAGCTTCTTCGGCTCGCCCGGAATATCGGTCGGCTCGCCGAGCCAATCGCGGATATAGAGCTTCTTGATCAGCACGAAGATCACGACGGCGATCGGCGCCGCGAAAATCACGGCGAACGTCCCGAAGAGGAAGCTGACTGTGACGATCCCCAGAAGAATCACAGCCGGCGGAATATAGATCATCCGTCGCTGAATGAGCGGCACGATCAGATTGCCTTCGGTCTGATGGATGATGATATAGGCGACGATCGTCCAGAGCACGGCGTCGAAGTTCTTGGTCACGGCGACGAGGACCGCCGGAACGGCGGCGATGATCGGGCCGAGATAAGGGACGAATTCCGTGACGCCGGCGATGAGGCCGAGCGCCAAGGGCGAGGGCAGGCCGATGAGCCATGTCGCGCAGGCGGACAGCAAACCGATGATCAGCATCTGGATGAGTTGGCCGAGAAGCCAGAGCCGCAATGCATTGGCGACATCGTCGATGGTCTCGCGCGCGTCGTCGCGCAGGCGCGGCGGGAAGAGCTTGAGCAGGCCCTCGCCATAGAGCGCCGGCTGCACCGCGATATAGAGCCCCGTAACGAGGGTGATGACCACCGCCTCGATCAGCTTGGCGCTGATATTGAGGAGGCCGGTGACGACGTTGGTGATCGAGAGATCGGAGCCGAAGACATGCGGCAGGATCAGCTTTCCGATCTCCGAATTTTTCAGCGTCCCTAAGACGCTCTTCTGCCCGGCCTGCGCCCGCTGAAAGACGTCCTGCAGTTCGGCGCTGATCCTCGATCCGAACAAATAGCCGGCGCCCGCCACAATCCCGACGAGGATCAGCCCGGAGAACGTCAAGGCGAGCCATTCGGGGAACTTGCAGACGCGGGTGAGAGGTTCGGCAACGAGGCGCAGCAATATGGCGATGAGAACCGCGCCGACGACGATCAGAATAACGTCCGAGAGGAGCCAGATCAGCGCCAGAACGAGAATGAGAATGGCGACCGCGCCCGCGCGCTGCAGAATTTCGGCGGTGCTCATGATCTCATCCTCGTGCTGCGGATCGTGGCCGAGCGGCGGATCTCCTGGAATGCAACGAGTGGACGCAATGCAGCGTTCCCGCGAGCCTTGGCTTGGCAGCGCATCGAGCCGGCGGGGCGGGAGCGAGAGTGCCCGCTTGCGCGGCTTTCTGCCTGGCCGCACAGGCCCCTTATGCAGGTCTGCGCCGAACGATCAGCGGGTTCCGAAATCCGCCAGAACTTCGCTCAGCGCCTCGGGGCCGACCTTGATCGAGCCGGTGAACGGCATGTCGATGGCGACGACGATCAGGAGTTCGGAAAAGATGAGGAGTGAAATCACGCCCGTCATGACGCTCTGGGCCTTGAGGTTCTTCGTGCCGAAAAAGAAGGTGAAGCCGATCGTCAGGACGGCGCCTCCGACGAGCACGATCCACACGATTTCAGGCACCAATCCTTCCGCCGCAAGAAGCCGCGCGCGCCGCGCCTGGGTCAGCACGTCGAGCTGCGCGAACATTTCCGCCATCAAGGCCGAACTGCGCAAATCCGGAGTATCGGCGGCAAGCAACGCGGCATAGACGGATTCGAGCGATTGCGCCGCCGCGCGGCTTGCGTTGCCGTTCTGCATGCTCGGCCACTCGTCGGCGATTACGGTCTTGAGATGCGCGCTGAGCGCGTCGCGAAACTTGGCTGCCGGTGCCTCGTCAAGTCCGCGCGAAAGATGAAAAAGAGTTGCCGCAGCGCCGGCTTCCTTCGTCACATTGGCGTTCGCATCGCTATATTCCTGCCAAACGAGAATGATGGCGAAGGCGAGAAACACAGCATAGAGCACGCCGACCGTCGCAAATTTGAACCCGGCGACCTCGTTATTGAGCTTCAGGTTTTCGAGACCCACGCGGCGGCGAATGAACACGGGCGCGCACATCGCGATCAGCGTCGTCAACCCGACCACGATGAGGCCTGTGAGCCACAAGGGTTGGCTGGTGAGAAATGCGATCATCCCGGCTCTCCACGACCTGCCGAGCTTAGGCCGCTCGCGCACGCTTGCGCAAGCTATGGGTGCGCTCGCGCCTCGTCGCTACGCTCAAACGCATCGCAGGGCGGGCACGATTTTTTTGTTGAGCATCGGATTGCTCCCAAAACCGGTTCCCACTTTTTGGTCCGATGCCGTTTTGTTCGAGCATCGGATTCCTCCCAAACCGGTTCCCACTTTTTGGTCCGATGCCGTTTTGTTCGAGCATCGGATTCCTCCCAAAACCGGTTCCCACTTTCGGGTCCGATGCCGTTTTGTTCGAGCATCGGATTCCTCCCAAAACCGGTTCCCACTTTTGGGTCCGATGCTCTAATCAAAGATCCACCTGAAATTCTTTCCAGAAGACCATGCGGGCACGCAGATCGAGCGTGCGGCCATCGACCGCAAATGTGCCGTCTCCATTGTGGTGCAGAAGGCGCCGCTCCTTACGGTCCCGGTCGATTGAGATCGCCGTCGCCTCCACGATGAACAAATTATATCGACCCGCGAGCGTCGTATCGAAGACGCGGCATTCGATATTGGCGAGACATTCCTCGACGAGCGGGGCGGCGACGGTTGCGGCGGGGCGCATCGTCAGCTTGAATTTCTTGAACTTGTCGATCCTTTCGCCCGAACAATTGCCGATATCGACCACTTTTCGCGCGAGATCGACGGTCGGTATCGCGATCACGCATTCGCCCGTCGCGCGCAAAGCCTTATAACTATGATCCCAAGGCCCGATAATGCAGCCGATGAGCGGGGGCGCATGCTGGACCATCATGTGAAAGCCCATGGTCATGATATTGGGCTTGCCCTCCTGCGCCGTCGTCACCAGCACGATCGGCCCGGATTCGAGCAGCCGGTAGGCCTTGGCGGGATCGATGCGTTCAAGACGAGCCATTCACATGCGGCCGTATCATGTGCCGGCCGCCGGCGTATGGGTCTCCGATATCGGCCCCGCTTGCTGCGAAGCGCGGCTCAGCCCCACGGGCCCGCTTAAGCAAAGCCACTCCGGAAGGTGGCCTTCGTCGTTTTGAGTTATCGAGAGAATTCTGGAGCGGGCGAAGGGATTCGAACCCTCGACCCCCAACCTTGGCAAGGTTGTGCTCTACCCCTGAGCTACACCCGCCTCAGCCGGATCGGCGAGCGTCAGACTTAGGCGCTTCTGTGGGCGCGCTTCGCTGGAGAACTGGCTGCGGCTGTACCGGGAGATACCCTCATAGGTATCGCGGGTCAGCAACTCGTCCAATTCGCGGCCGAAATAGGCATTGCAGTCATCGCACACGCAGTCGAGCGTCGGCGTCTCGCTTCCGAAGCGGCCGAAACCCTGCGGAATAACGTGTTCGACACCGCGGAACCGATCAGGATCGGTCTGACGGCAGTAGATGCAGAGCTTGTCGTTCGACACGCTGTGTCCGCCTCTTCTGGCCTGCGTCGCGCGATGAAGAAGCTAACGGCCCAGCTCCTCCAGCACCTTGCGCCCAAATTCTTCGACCGTGTTGAAGTCGGCGAGCAACTGGGGATGAAACGCGATCGGATGCGCGTTTTCGGTGCGCGAATGTGTCATCCAAGGACGGAAACGACCCAGCTTCTTTTGCTCGGCTTGCAGCCGGTCATATTCCTCAAACTTGCCCTCGCGCATTGCGTCACCCGATGCGCGTTCAAGTCGGTTGTATTCGTCCACTACATCCGGCGTGACTATGAACGGCGGGATGTAGAGCGGAATCCGGTGGGCGAGTGCATCGCGAAAATCCTTGATGGCTTTGAACCAATCGTCGCGGCTGGCAATGTAGTCTGAGAACTCCTTGGAGAACTGAGCGCGGACGGCTTTGCTCCCCAGACTCACGGATTGCGGATCGAGAGCCGCTCCATCCGGCTTCGTCACGCCCTTCTCATGGACAAAAATCCAAGCGAGGTTGTCCAAGCAACCGAATGTATTCAGCATGAAGGACTGAATCGCGATGGTCGCATCAATGACAGTGTCGCGCTCCGGTATCGCGTCCAATTCGGGCGGTAGAAGATCGAACACGAGATCGACGGCACGAATGAGGGTCCCGAGCCTCCGCGAGAAGCCGTGCTGGGCATGTTCCTCTGCACGGGCATCCTTGTAACCGCGCACAAAATAACGCTCACGTAGATTGGCGAACGCGCGGTTCGCTGTCTCCCTGCCTTGATGGAGTTCGGCTATCTGCGCGTCCGAATAGAGCGAGGCCATCGTGCCCTAACCCCGCAGTCCGAAGCGAGTCAGCCAATCCGAGCTCACCGGGCCGGGCGGACTTGCCATATTGAGGACGATCGGCATCCGAACGCGGTTTGTGTCGGCGTCGTGAAACTCAATCGTCGCTGTCATCGTGCCGCTGCGCTGTTTCGGCATGCCGCGATACGGGATCGTCGCCGATGCAGGGAGCGTATGCCCAGCGGGTATATTGTAGCCGGATACATACGCGGTGCCGTGCATGTTGCTATCGCGGGCTTGCATCGTCACCAGGCCCGGCAGTTCCTCGCCGCTGATCTTGGGCCGTATGAGCTTTGCTTTCAGAAGATGAAGCGGCTCGTCCGTGCGGTTCTTGACCATGCACCGCACCGTGATCTGCGCGACGTAAGAACCGTCAGTCTGCTTTGCGATTGCCCAGAAGCTTTGACTCTCAATCGGCGTGGCGACGAACTTCATCTGGGCGGTCCGGTGCGCCTCGCGCCCGGACTGCCAAGCGGGCAGATGGGAAGCACTCTTGATCGTGACCACGATCCACCCCATGAGGACCGCGAACCACAAGAACGGCGCGTATGGGGCGGGGACCAAAGCCCGGAACGGCGGAGCTAGCGCGACTGCTGTCAGCCCCAGCGCGACCGCGACCCACAACCAAAGCGGCCAACTTTTGACCGCATCGCCCACCTTCGCCGCAATGCCTGCCGCGTTGATCGGGTCCGCCACCATCTTAGCCCCCGTCCGGCAGCGGCATACGCGCGGCATGGAACGCTTGCGCGACCGCGCTGACCAGCGTGTCGTTCGGTCGGAGGCCGAGCGTGCGCGTTTGAGCCAGGATCGCTTCAATGGCGGCGGACTCAGCGAGAATGTCTAGCAGATGTCCGTCCGCGATTCGTTCCAGTTGAACCGCCAGCGCGATCAGTTCGCGCTCGCGCTTCTGTTGCTCTTGCGCCGTAGGCATGGCGGGACCCGAACGCACGAAATTCGGAGCGTCGATGCGAATGCCGGTCCCGAGTCTGCGCAAAAGGTTCCGCAGCGTGGGCGCCTGTTCGTCGCTGCCGTCAATGGCACGTTGAAGCTCCATCATGTTCCAGAGATCATGCTGCTCTCCCTCCAGCACGAAGGGATTGAAGAACCGAGGATGACTCGCGAGCAACTGGACGCGACAGAGAACCGCCGCGTTCGACAGATGAGATTCTTGCTGCATCATCGCCACGCGCTGCGGTCCCTGCGAGGACAGCATCATCGGCCCGTCCGCATAGATCAGCGTCACCGGCCCGCGTAGCGGTTCTTCTTGCCGCAGACGCCGGTCCCATATCTTCACGCCGTTCGCCGCTATGGTCGATAGATCGCCGACCTGCGCCTCCCAATTCTGGATCGTCGTGCGGGTGACGCCCATCTTGTCGCCGAGTTCTTGCTGGCTCAGCCCGTAGCTGGTGCGCCATCTGCGAAAATCGCTTCCGTTCATGCCTTCCGCCTTCAATATACGGTTGGCACGCTATCATAAATTGTTTGGCGTCTAAAGCCAAAAAATTTGGCATCCAACGATTGGCGCTGCTGGACGGTCGGAATTTACTGGAACGGGCTCGAGGTTGCTGCCGGAAGCCCCGCAAGGGTAGTTGTCGTGTAAGAAAGTCCGCAGGCGCTTGTTAAAGCGGCGATTGGGGCGTCGCCTCTCACCCCCGGCTCCGATTGCGCCGGAACGGAATACGCGGTCCGGACCGCTTCTCGAACCAAGTCGGCAATCACTGGACTCCGAGGACCATGAAATCTTCCGCACAACGGATTGGTCAGGGCGTCCACGTCGCGGTGGACACCATGTGGACACCACCGCCGAAAAGCGAAGGGCCGCCTTTCGGCAGCCCATCCATAACGCTCTGATTTCCCTCGGGAAACTTGGAGCGGGCGAAGGGATTCGAACCCTCGACCCCAACCTTGGCAAGGTTGTGCTCTACCCCTGAGCTACACCCGCATCCGGCGCCTGGCGCGTCCCGGCTTTATGCCGCAAAGCCTTGCCCATTGCAAATCCTGGCTGCCGCGCAAAATCTCCCCCGGCAGGATGATTTCTAGCCGAATCAAGATCCCTCCCCGGGAGTTTTGTTCGGAGCATGATCTTTCCGGAAAGTCGTTCCCCAGCTTTTCCGGACCCAAGCTCCCGGAATGGCCATCGGCGCCGCTGGCGTTGCGATTTGGGGCGCCCGACGCCATTTTGCGCTAAGTTGCCGCGGGTCTTCGCGGACAGTTCGAGCCATAAGGAGCGGCAATGGCGCAATATGCAAATCGGGAGGAGGCGGGGAGCGATGCGCTCGTCAAGGAGACGACGATGGCCACCTTTGCCGCCGACGTCCTGACCGAATCGGTGCGCCAGCCGGTGCTCGTCGATTTCTGGGCGCCTTGGTGCGAACCCTGCAAACAGCTCCGCCCAATCCTCGAAAAGGTCGTCAAATCGGCCGGCGGCAAGATCAAGCTCGTCGCCATGAATATCGACGAACATCCGCAGATCGCCGCCCGGCTCGGCGTGCGCTCGATCCCGGCGGTGATCGCCTTTCAGAAATCCCAGCCGGTCGACGGCTTCATCGGCGCGCTTCCCGAAAGCCAGATACGCGGCTTCGTCGAGCGGCTGATCGGGCCGGTTGGCGTCAGCCAGGACTTGAAGGCGGAAGCCGAAGCCGCCCTCGCGGCGGGGGACGCCGCGGCCGCCGGCGAGCTCTTTGCTGCTCTCCTCAGCGAAAATCCAGACGATCTTTCCGCCTTGAGCGGGCTCGTCAAAAGCTCGGTGGCGGCGGGGGATCTCGCCACTGCCGAAAATCTGCTCAAGCAAGTGCCGCCCGGGTCCGAGCGCGATCCGGCGCTCGCGGCGGCAAGAGCCGCGCTCGAAAACGCCGTCCAAGCGGCCTCGGTCGGCGATGTGGCCGAGCTCATGCGCCGCATCAGTGCGGAACAAAACGATCACGCGGCCCGTTTCGATCTCGCCATCGCGCTCAATGCGCGCGGCCGACGCGAGGATGCAGCCGCCGCACTCCTCGAGATCATCAAGAGAGATCGCGATTGGAACGAGGGGGGAGCCCGCAAACAATTGCTGCAGTTTTTCGAAGCTTGGGGCCACATGGATCCGGCGACGATCGCCGCCCGGCGCAAGCTCTCCTCTTTGTTGTTTGCCTGAGAAGCCGCTCGGGAGCGCGCCATGAGCATGAACACTCCCTATCTCGGTCCGGAGCAGGTCCCGAGCCTCATTCCGATCTTTCCGCTCTCCGGCGCGCTGCTCTTGCCGCGCGGCCAGCTGCCGCTCAATATTTTCGAGCCGCGCTATCTCACGATGGTCGACGATGCGCTCGCAACCCACCGCGTGATCGGCCTGATCCAGCCCGAATCGGATGCGGAGACCGCGACCCCCGCTCTACACTCGGTCGGTTGCGCCGGACGGCTCACTCAATTCGCCGAGACGGGCGACGGACGCTATCTCATCTCCTTGACAGGCATTGCGCGGTTTCGCCTCGTCGAGGAAATCGCGACCCCGGCGCCCTATCGGCAGGCGCGGATCGACTTTTCGGCATTCCGCTCGGATTTCACTCCGCGCGAGGGCGAGGAAGCGGTCGACCGGGCGAGCGTGCTTGCGACCTTGCGGCAATTCGCCGATGCCAATGAGCTCGAAGTCGATTGGGACAGTATCAGAGAGGCGCCGAACGAAGCGCTCGTCAATGCGCTCTCCATGATGAGCCCTTACGGCCCGAGGGAGAAACAGGCATTGCTCGAAGCCCCCGATCTCCAACGCCGCGCCGAGGTCCTCATCGCCATCACCGAACTCGAATTGTCCAAGCGGACGACGACGCCGTTGCAATGAGGATCGCCATGACCGACAAGGATCCGAAACAGACTGAGCCCGAGACCTCGCGGATCGACCCGCGCCTCCTCGAAATCCTCGTCTGTCCTCTGACCAAGACGACGCTCGAATATGACGCCAAGCAACAGGAATTGATTTCGCGGGCCGCCAAGCTCGCCTATCCGATCCGCGACGGAATTCCGATCATGCTGCCGGAAGAGGCGCGCCCCCTCGAGGATTGACCCTGCCGAGCGCCATCGACAATCTCCTGCGGATCCTCGATCTCGAGGAGATCGAGCTCAATATTTTCCGGGGCGTGAGCCCGCAGGTCGGCTGGCAACGCGTGTTCGGCGGCCTCGTCGTCGCCCAAGCGCTCGTCGCCGCCGCGCGCACGGTCGCGGGCCGCGCCCCCCATTCCCTGCATGGTTACTTTCTTTTGGCCGGCGACCCCTCCGTTCCCATTGTCTATGAAGTCGACCGGATTCGCGACGGCGCCAGCTTTACGACACGTCGCTGCAACGCAATTCAGCATGGGCGCCCGATTTTTTCGCTGTCTGCCTCTTTTCAGATCAGCGAACAGGGACTCGACCATGCCTTCGCTATGCCGGACGTCCCGGCTCCGGAAGATTTGCCTAATGAATCCAAGTTGATTGCCCGATTCGGCGGCAGTTTCCCGGAACCGATGCGCCGCTGGTTCGCGCAGGATCGACCAATCGAAATCCGCCCCGTCGATCTCGCCCATTATCTCGGCCACAAATTGCCGGACCCGGTTCATTATCTTTGGGTGCGCGCCGCCGGCGACCTGCCCGACGACCCGGCAGTCCATCGCGCCGTGCTCGCCTATCTCTCCGATATGACGCTGCTCGACACGGCGCTTGTCGCGCACGGCCGGACGATCTTCGACCCGCAACTTCAGGTCGCGAGCCTCGATCACGCGCTCTGGTTTCACCGCCCGTTCCGGGCCGACGAATGGCTCCTCTATGCGCAGGACAGCCCGAATTCGAGTGGCGCGCGCGGCCTCACGCGCGGGCTCATTTATGCCCGCAGCGGCGATCTCATCGCCTCGGTGGCGCAGGAAGGCCTGATTCGTCCGCGTCGAACGCCCTGAGCGCGCGGGCCGGAGCGCGATGCCGCAGCGAAAGCGGCTGGCCCATAGCTTGCTTTCCGCCTGACTTGACCATGGCCGGGCGCGCAACCGCCAGGCGCGGTCGCGTTTGGAGGCGATCCGGTTTTGTAATTCACATCTCGGTCCACGGATCGAAATTCCCCAAGACGCGAAATCTGCGAGCCCGAACACATCGGGGGCGCTGGAGTTTTGCGCGGATTTGGGTCGCATCGGGGCCGGATCGGCGCCCACCTGGAGGAGCAAATGAAGATTGTGACGGCGATCATCAAACCGTTCAAACTCGATGAAGTCAGGGACGCGCTCACGGCGCTCGGCGTGCATGGCATGACGGTGAGCGAGGTCAAAGGCTATGGGCGCCAGAAAGGCCACACGGAAATCTATCGTGGGGCCGAATATGCGGTGAATTTCCTTCCCAAGCTCAAAGTCGAAGTCGCCATCGCCGCCGAGCTCGTCGATCGCACGATCGCGGCGATCACCGCGGCGGCGCGCACCGGCGAGATCGGCGACGGCAAGATCTTCGTCAGTCCGCTCGACGAAGTCGTGCGCATCCGCACCGGCGAAAAAGGCCCCGACGCCATCTAGTTCCAACCGATCGCAGGAGATATGTGAAATGAGATTTGTTCCGTTTCTTCGGACGGTGCTTGCCGCGGTCGGCCGTGCGAAGCCTGGCCGCCTCGCACCGGCCCTGCTCGGCGCTCTGCTGCTCGCCGCCGCGGCCTTCTCGAGCATTTCGATCGCGCATGCGCAAACGCCGGCGCCCGCCGCAGCCCCTGCCGCAGCCCCCGCTCCGACCGCGGCACCCGCTGCCGCGAGCCCGCCGGCCTGCGATGCCAATCATCTGAAGGTCTGCACGCCGAACAACGGCGACACGTCCTGGATGCTGACTTCGGTGGCGCTCGTCCTCATGATGACCGTTCCGGGCCTCGGCCTCTTTTACGGCGGCATGGTGCGCAAGAAGAACGTCGTCGACACCGTGATGACGAGCTTTGCGGTCACCTGCGTCGTCACGGTGGTCTTCGCCGTCGTCAGCTACAGTCTTGCCTTCCGCGCCGGCAGTCCTTTCGTCGGCGGATTGGATCGCGCCTTCCTGCAGGGAATCCTCAGCGACATATCGAACAACACCGGCAATCCGAATTCGCTGGCACCGACGATTCCGGAAGACGTCTACATGTGCTTCCAGATGACCTTTGCGATCATTACGCCGGCGCTGATCGCAGGTGCCTTCGCCGAGCGGATGAAATTTTCGGCCATGCTGATCTTCATGACGCTCTGGTCGATTTTCGTCTATGCCCCGATCGCCCATTGGGTCTGGGGCCCGGACGGGTTTCTCAACAGCTCCAATCCCAAGGCCTGGGTGCATGTGCTCGACTTCGCCGGCGGCACGGTCGTGCATATCAATTCGGGCGTTGCCGGCCTGATGTGCGCCTTGATGCTCGGCCGGCGCAAAGACACGGGGCCGGCGCATAACGTCGTGCTGACCATGATCGGTGCCTCGCTGCTGTGGGTCGGCTGGTTCGGCTTCAATGCCGGCTCGGCGGTCTCGGCCGGCATGCAGGCAGGCATGGCGATGACAGTGACGCAGATCGCCACCGCGGTCGCCGCGCTCGCCTGGATGTTCGTCGAATGGGCGCATCGCGGCAAGCCGACGATGGTGGGCATCTGCTCCGGCGCCGTCGCCGGACTCGTTGCCATCACGCCGGCCTCGGGTTTCGTCGGGCCCGCCGGTTCCATGGTCATCGGCGCGGCGGTCGGCGTCTTCTGCTATTTCACCGCGACGATCGTGAAAGGCTGGATCGGCTATGACGACGCGCTCGATTGCTTCGGCGTCCACGCCTGCGGCGGCGCGCTCGGCGCGATCCTCACCGGCGTCTTCGCCATCAACCAATACGGCGGCACTTCCGGTTGGATCGAAGGCAATCCCGGCCAGGTGATCAATCAGCTGATCGGCGTCGGCATTGTGATCGCCTATGACGTGGTCGTCTCGCTGATCATCCTCTTCGTCGTCAACCTGCTCGTCGGCCTGCGCGTTTCGCCGGAAGTCGAACGCGACGGCCTCGATCTCTCGCTGCATGGCGAGATCGTGCATTAGACCCAGCATTTCCTCCCGCTGGACATACTGGGGCTCCTTCGGGAGCCCCTTTTCTTTTCGATGCGTCAGTTCTTGCCGCACTTCGCGTGCTGATTGCGGAAGGTTAAGCCGCCCTTAACCGCATCTCTTTAGCTTAAGGAGCGCCGGTTCTCGAGAGCCCGAGCTTCGTTGACCGCGCGTTCGGTTATCGCGGTCATTCAGGCGCAAATTGATGCGGACGACCAGCTTAACGGCCTTGGATCGCATCCCCGATCCGTTGCGCGCCTTTGCCGCGCGACGTGCCGCGGAATTGGCCGGGATAGCGCTCGTCGCGCTCACCGGCGCGCTGGCGCTCGCCCTGCTCACCTGGTCGGTCGAGGATCCAAGCCTCAATCACGCAACCGACGGTCCGGTCCGCAATCTGCTCGGCATTCCCGGCGCGATTACCGCCGATCTCGTGATGCAGATGCTGGGGCTCGCCTCGGTCGCCCTGCTCGCGCCGCTCGCCATTCTCGGCTGGCGGCTGATGACCGCCCGCAATCTCGACCGGATCGGCCGGCGGCTTATCCTTTGGCTCGTCGGCGGGCTCGCCGCGGCGGGGTTCGCTGCCGTCTTGCCGGTGACCAGCCGCTGGCCTCTGCCGACCGGATTGGGCGGCGTATTGGGCGATGCCCTCCTCTACCTGCCGCGCAAAATCTCCAATGGACACGCGGCGATCCTGTTCGTCTTCGTTGCCGCGTTCGCGGCCGTCGCCATTCTCTGCCTTGCGGCCTCGGTGGGGCGCGCGAAATCCGAACTCGATGCGGATGATGAGGAAGAAGAGAGCCCGAAATCGGTCGGCGGCGAAGACGAGGACCGGGCCGGCGAGCCGAGCGTCGCGCTCGTTCTTCTCGGCGCCTTCATCCACGCGGCTTTGTCGCTGAAATCGGCGACGCTGCGCGCGCTCGGCAGGCGATCCAAAAAGCGCACCAAAGAAACGCTTGCCCCCTGGCAGGACGCGGCGCGCCGCGTTGGCCCCGCGCTCGATCAGCGCTTCCTGCGCGAAGACCCGAATTTCGACGGTTTCTTCGACGCGAGCGCCTATGCGCCGCCCGCGGCGCGCGCCGCTGCACAGCCCAATGCCGAAGGCAAGAAGGTCACGCCGGGCACGGGCGCATTGAAGAGCGGCCAGCGCCTGGCACGCGAGATCCAGCCCTCGATGCTCGACCGGCCGGGCAAATATCAGCTGCCGCCGCTCCTGATGCTCGCCGAGCCGAAGCGCCCCGTCGCAAGCCGCATCTCCGAAGAGGCGCTGCAGCAGAATGCGCGGCTCCTCGAGGGCGTGCTCGAAGACTTCGGCATCAAGGGCGATATTATCAATGTCCGGCCCGGCCCCGTGGTCACGCTCTACGAACTCGAACCGGCGCCGGGCATCAAATCGGCCCGCGTGATCAGCCTCGCCGACGATATTGCCCGCTCCATGTCGGCCGTCTCGGCGCGCGTCGCCGTCGTGCAGGGCCGCAACGCGATCGGCATCGAGCTGCCGAACCAGCGGCGTGAAATGGTGTTTCTGCGCGAGCTCCTCGCGTCGCAGGATTTCGAGAAGGCCAAGCACAAGCTGGCCATCGCGCTCGGCAAGACGATCGGCGGCGAGCCGATCATCGTCGATCTCGGCCGCATGCCGCATCTGCTCGTCGCCGGGACCACCGGATCGGGCAAATCGGTTGCGATCAATACCATGATCCTGTCCCTGCTCTATCGGCTGCGGCCGGACGAATGCCGGCTCATCATGGTCGATCCGAAAATGCTCGAGCTTTCCGTCTACGACGGGATTCCGCATCTGCTGACGCCCGTCGTGACCGATCCGAAGAAGGCGGTCGTGGCGCTCAAATGGGCGGTGCGCGAGATGGAGGATCGCTACAAGAAGATGTCGAAGCTCGGCGTGCGCAATATCGACGGCTTCAATACGCGCGTGACCGAGGCGGCAGCCAAGGGCCAGACGCTCACCCGCACGGTTCAGACCGGCTTCGACCGCGAGACGGGCGAAGCCATTTATGAACACGAGGAGATGGAGCTCTCGCCACTGCCTTACATCGTGATCATCGTCGATGAGATGGCGGACCTGATGATGGTCGCCGGCAAGGACATCGAAGGCGCCATCCAGAGGCTCGCGCAAATGGCGCGCGCCGCCGGCATCCATCTCATCATGGCGACGCAAAGACCCTCGGTCGACGTCATCACCGGCACGATCAAGGCGAATTTCCCGACCCGCATCTCCTTCCAGGTCACGTCGAAAATCGACAGCCGCACCATTCTCGGCGAACAGGGTGCCGAGCAATTGCTCGGCCAAGGCGACATGCTCTATATGGCGGGCGGCGGACGGATCATCCGCGTCCACGGCCCCTTCGTCTCGGACGGCGAAGTGGAGAAGGTCGTGGCGCATCTGAAGAGCCAGGGCCAGCCCGAATATCTCGAGGCGATCACCGAAGACGAGGCCTCGGCCGAAGAGGGCGAAAGCTTCCCCTCGGGTGCCGAAGGCGAGGAAGGCGGCGATCTCTACGACCGCGCCGTGGCGATCGTCCTGCGCGACAAAAAGGTCTCGACGAGCTACGTGCAGCGGCGGCTCTCGATCGGCTACAACAAGGCCGCCTCGATCGTCGAACGGATGGAGCAGGAGGGCGTCGTCAGCGCCCCCAATCATTCGGGCAAAAGGATGATCCTGGTCGGCGGCGGCGTCGATCGGGGCGCCTTCGACGTCGATGACGACGAGTGAACCGGAATGCGGCAGGGAGCGTCCTAATACCGCCACATCGGCGAACTACCGCTCGCTGCGGCCTGGATCGCAGTCGCAAGCTCCCGGGAATCTCATGCGAAAATTTCTTCGTGTGACGCAAAGGCGCCGCGTGCGCGCGCTGGTATCGCCATGATCAAATATCTTTTTGCCCTGGGCCTTACGGTCGGCTTGGCCAGCCTTCCCGCCACAGCCTTCGCCGACGCCTCGGCTCCGGCCAAAAGCGAGGCGACGGCGCCCGCGCCCAACGGCTCGGCGCCGTCGAAGCCGGTGCAGTTCACGCCTATGGATCCGGCGACCGCGGTGCAAAAGGCCAATGATTATTTCAACAGCGCGACGTCGATGATCGGAGACTTCGTCCAGATGAGCGGCGACAAGCGCTCGGAGGGCAAGATCTATGTGCAGAAACCCGGCCGGCTTCGTTTCGAATATGCCGATCCGGCAACGCTCGACATCATCGCCGACGGCAGCACGGTTGCGGTGATCGACCGCAAGCTTTCGACCACGGATTTCTATTTCATCTGGCAGACGCCGTTGAAATTCCTGCTCAAGGACAAGATCGATCTCGCCAAGGATGTGACGGTCACCAATGTGACGAGCGATCCCGATACGGTGACGATCACCGTCGAAGACCGGCAGACATTCGGGGGAACCTCGGTCATCAAGCTGATGTTCAATCCGGATCCGTTCCAATTAAAGCAATGGGACGTCACGGATCCGCAGGGAAACGACACTCTGGTTTCGCTCTTTAACGTGAACTTCACCGATCCGCCCGATCCGGCCGTGTTCAAGATCACCCAGAACCGGATGGACAGCACCGATAGCCGCCATCTCAACCAGAGTAACTGAGCCGCTAAATTTTTGCCCGCCCGCCTTGCACGGCCGGTTGCCATTGCCTATTTTCCGGTCTGGCGAGTGATACAGCCGGCCTGACGAATTCCCCCCGTTCGGTCACGCCGGCTTTGCCGGACCCCTCCCGGTAATGTGTCGCTCCGCGGGGCGTCCGATCTCCAGGTCGGGCGCCCTATTCTTTGTGGCCAGGCGGATCTCATGCCCCTCCTTCGGATCGACACGATTGCCGGGCGAAGTCCTAATGAAATCAAGAAGCTTGGCGATGCTGTCCACCGTGCCGTTCTGGCTGCGCTCGGCGTTCCCGCGCGCGATCGCTACCAGATCATTACCGAACACCAGCGCTCCCACCTGATCGCCGAGGACACCGGTCTCGACATTCCGCGCACCGACAAGTTCGTCCTCATCCAGATCACGACGCGCCCGCGCACCCGCGCGGAAAAGGAGAAGCTTTACGAGCTTCTCTGCCGCGAGTTGCAGGATTCCTGCGGGATCGCACCCTCGGACGTGATGGTCTCCATCGTCCAGAACACGGACGAGGATTGGTCCTTCGGACACGGGCGCGCACAGTTCTTGACCGGCGAGCTCTAGAGCATCGGCCCCAAAAGTGGGTACCGGTTTTGGGAAAAGTCCGATGCTCGAACCAAAGCATATCCGGACCCAAAAGTGGGTACCGGTTTTGGGACGAATCCGATGCTCGAACCAAAGCATATCGGACCCAAAGTGGAGACGGGTTTGGGAAGAATCCGATGCTCATATCGGACCCAAAGGCGGTGCCGGCTTTCGGACGAATCCGATGCCCGAACAAAAATGTGAGCCGCGCAGACGCTTCTAACCTGTGACCGACGCGGCAAGTCGCTTGAGCCTTCCTGGCCGATATGCCAATCAGCCCCGGGCAAGTGGAGCCGGGCTTGAATCTGCGCTTTCTTTCTACCTCCGACGGGGCGCCATGCGCCTGACGCTCGCGAGCTGGAACATCAATTCGGTCCGGCTGCGGATCGGGCTGCTCGCCAAATTCCTCGCGAGCCATGCACCGGATGTGATCTGCCTTCAGGAGACGAAGTGCAGGGACGGCGAATTCCCGGCCTCGGCGCTGCGCAAGCTCGGTTACGACCATATCGCCGTCAATGGCCAGAAGGGTTATCACGGGGTTGCCGTCGCCTCGAAACTGCCGTTTGCGACAATCGAGAAGCGGGGCTTTTGCGACAAGGGCGATGCGCGCCATATCAGCGTCATTCTGCGCCCGCTCAAGGATCGCGAGATCGCCCTGCATAATTTCTATGTGCCGGCGGGCGGCGACGAGCCGGACCCCGATGCCAATCCGAAGTTCGCCCACAAGCTCGCCTTTCTCGACGAAATGGCGGATTGGATCAGGACCGACAAGATCGCCGGCAGCGACGCCATCATGCTCGGCGATCTGAACATCGCGCCGCTCGAAACCGACGTATGGAATCACAAGGCGCTGCTCAAAGTCGTGAGCCATACGCCGATCGAAGTCGAAAGGCTGGGCAAAGTCTTCGATGCCGGCCCCTGGGTCGATGCGCTGCGCCGCTACGTGCCGCTCAGCGAAAAGCTCTATACTTGGTGGAGTTACCGGGCGCCCGACTGGGCAAAGTCGAACAAGGGGCGCCGGCTCGACCACATTTGGCTGAGCGAAAGCCTCTCTTCAAACCTCAGCGGCATGAAAGTCTTGCGCGAAAGCCGCGGCTGGGAGCGCCCGTCCGACCACGTGCCGGTCATGGCACATCTGGATTTTTAAGGCGCGGCCCCGCCCCTCAATAAGGATAGCCGGGCGTCCAGAATTCCACGATCGGTTCCGGCCGGCCGGTCGGATAAAGCGGACGCGGCAAGGCTTCGCCACCGAATCGCGACGGCTGATAGGCCTGATCCGGCGTCTTATTGAAGCCGGTGCTCTCCGTGACGTAGCTTTCCATCGTGCCCGGCTGCACGACATTGCCCGGATCGAGCCAGCTGCGCTTGTTGACCTCGAGCGGCGGCTGTCCCGAATCATAGACCACCGGGTCTTGCTGGCGCAGGTGATGATGGTGCTTGACGGCCGCTTCGGCGCTCGTCGCAAAGGCGGCGGCGGCAATGAGGGCGAACGCAATCGGACGCATGGGGATCTCCTTTGCAAGAGCGCCGCGGCTAAGGCGTCCGAACGCGCTCCGATGATCGATCTTTGGCTTCGTTTCGATCACCTGTTTCTCAAACATCCTAGTTGCTTTTTGGTTCGGCGCGAATGACAAACCTGCGACGAAAGAGCCAAAATCCGTCTCAGTGCGCTTTTCGCAGCCGGAGTGGCGGCGGTGCATCATTTTGATCGATCCAGGTGATCTGGGAAGGCGTCGGCACAAGTCCAGTGCCCGGGCACGTTCGATTGCGGCGCAATTCGCTGGCGGCAAAGAAGTCCGCGAGTTCGGCATCGTCGCTCGCCGAGTCGAGATCGAGCCGGTCGATGAGACAGGCGAGCGCCGGGCGCGACCACGGCGCGCGCGGCGCTCCGCAGGCAAAACCGCTGATCCTGAAGCGCCCGCCGAGCCCCGCACCGAGAAATCCGAGACAGGGGGTGGATGTATCGGCAGCGGCAAGGTCGATATCGGAAACTTCGAACGGGCCGAAACGCGTCGAAAGCTCGCTCGGCGCGAGGCTGCGGGTCACCGCCAGTCCGGCCGTTGCGGCGCTGCGGGCAAGGTCCACGAACAGAGAATCGCGCGGCTCGGGCTCCGTGCCCGCCCGGTAAAGCGTCAGCCGGACGAAGGGCACCTCGCCGCCGAACGCGCCGAAAGTCAGGATATCCTGGCGCCCTCCCGTCCGATTCCGGCGCGCCTCGTAGAAAAGGGGCGAATTGGCAAGTTCCGGGGCGGCAAGATCGAAGGCTGCGAGTGGGTGCGGGATCTCGGTCCAGGCCGCCGGCTCGGCCGTCGCCTGGATCGGGGCAGGGGTTTGCGGCTTGTGCCGGGCGAGTTGCACGGCTGCGGCGACCAGGATGAGGGCGATCAGGGCGCCGCCGAGCGGGAATTTTCGCGGCCTTGAACGAAGCCCTGAATCGACGACATAGGTACGCATGCCTGCCTCTCAAGCAGGACTTTGCCGCCCAACAGCTTGCCGCCGGTTACCGCGCCGGAGGGACTTTGAGTTAGAGTCAATAAGCGCTTTATGTGGGCTGGCTTGCGGCGATTGCCCCCGCATGCGCCGGGGATTATCTAGAGCGGGATCCGAAAAAGCGGACGCCGGTTTTTCGCGCAAATCCCGCTCTAAATCTTTGAATCGATCACGTCGATGCTTTGGATCGATTCGATCCAAAACATCGTGATCCAGGCGGTCACCGTAGGAGAAGATCATGGGGTTCAAGGTCGCCGTCGTTGGCGCAACCGGCAATGTCGGGCGGGAAATGCTCGACATCCTGGCCGAGCGTCAATTTCCCGCCGACGAGATCGTGGCGCTCGCTTCGCAGCGCTCCATCGGCACGGATGTTTCCTATGGCGATCGGACGCTCAAATGCCGGGCGCTGGAGAATTACGACTTCTCCGATGCCGACCTCTGCCTCATGTCGGCCGGCGGGGCGGTCTCGAAGGACTATTCGCCGAAGATCGCAAGGCGTGGCTGCGTCGTGATCGATAATTCGTCCGCCTGGCGCTACGATTCCGACGTGCCGCTGATCGTGCCCGAGGTCAATGCCGACGCGATCGCGAGCTTTTCCAAGAAGAACATCATCGCCAACCCGAATTGCTCGACTGCCCAGCTCGTCGTCGCTTTGAAGCCCCTGCACGATCGCGCGACCATCAAGCGCGTCGTCGTTTCGACCTATCAATCCGTCTCGGGCGCCGGCAAGGACGCGATGGACGAACTCTTTGCACAGACGCGCGCCATCTTCGTCTCCGATCCCGTCGAAGCGAAGAAATTCCCCAAGCGCATCGCCTTCAACATCATTCCGCAGATCGACATCTTCATGGAGGACGGCTCGACCAAGGAAGAATGGAAGATGATGGCGGAGACGAAGAAGATCCTCGATCCGAAGATCAGGCTCGTCGCCACTTGCGTGCGCGTCCCCGTCTTCATCGGCCATGCGGAAGCGGTGAACGTCGAATTCGAGCAGCCGCTTGCGGAAGAAGAGGCGCGCGAGATCCTGCGCGAAGCGCCGGGCGTCCTTGTCATCGATAAGCGCGAATCGGGCGGCTATGTCACGCCGCACGAGGCTGCGGGCGAAGATGCAACCTATGTCTCGCGCATCCGCGAAGATGCCACCGTCGAGAACGGATTGTCGTTCTGGTGCGTGGCCGACAACCTGCGCAAGGGCGCCGCGCTCAATGCCGTGCAGATCGCCGAGCTTCTCGTCAACCGCAAGCTGATCCAGCCGAAACAGAAGGCGGCATGATGGATCTCGTTCCGCCGGATTGGCTGCAGGAGCCCGTCGCGATCGAGCAGGCGGATGCCCAATATGCCGCTTCAGGCCTCGCCGCGGAATGGAGGAAGCTCAAGGAGCAAATGCACCCGGGCGATCGACTCGTGCAGTTTGAAAGTCCGAGGAACAGCTGGATCCATCTTGCCGGGCGCGCCGGCATTGCGCTGGTGCGGGATGGGAAGGTGATCGCGGCAATGGTCACCTTGATGAACTAGGCCATGGATTTCGTTCGATAACTCCAGTTATCGGGACTTTCCATAACCATGGTGATAATCTAAGCGGCGCCATGGAGCTTCACGAGAAAATCAGAGCCGCGCGGGAGCGGCACGGGCTCTCGCAGGCGGCGCTCGCGCAAGCCGTCGGCGTCTCGCAGCCGGCGATCAAGAAAATCGAATCGGGCGAGACGAAGAGGTCGCGCTATCTCAGCGACATCATGAAATATCTCGGCCTCGAGGAGGAAGACCGTCCGGTCGCGCGGCCGGAGAGCGGGGTTGTCGATTTCCCGATCTTCGCGGCAGCCGAAGGCGGCCCGGGCGAAATGGTCGTCTCGACCGACCCCATCGATATCGTGGCGCGCCCCTGGTATCTTCACAATGTAAAACAGGGCTACGGCGTCGTCATTGTCGGCGAATCCATGATCCCGAAGTTCGAGCCGGGCGATATTGTCATCGTCAATCCGCGCCTGCCGGTCCTGCGCAACCGGCCCGCGATTTTCGTCTCCGGCCGCGAGCGGGGCGAATTCACCGCGACCATCAAAATGCTGGTCCGCGAGACGCCGGCCGAATGGCACGTGATGCAGTTCAATCCTCCGGCGGGCGGCAAGAGGGAATACGCACTTTCCAAGAAGATCTGGACAAAGGCGCTGCGCGTCGTCGGGACCTATGAGGCCGGTTGAGATCCGCGACGATAACTTTAGTTATTGACAATAAGAACTCGCGTTATATTCTCTTCCCTCGCGATCCGAGGGGGAAGAGATGCCTAAGCCCGATGCGCCTGGCAAAATCACACTGGGCTCTCCAGAATTCTGCCGATCGCCAGCGATTGACGCCTCCATAGCTACGGTTAAGCTGCGGTCGCAAGGGCAGGTTTTGGGGGAAAGCATGACCCGCTTTGTCAGATTCATCGGCATGATCATGCTGGTGCTCGCCTTCTGCGCGGCGCCTGCTCGCGCGCAAGGGGTGCCCGGCGACGAGGCCGGATTTACCGCCTATGTCGCCAATGCGTTTCAAAAGCTTGCGCCCAATGCGACCGTTAGGATTGCAGGGCCGCTGCACCTGACGATCAAGCAGAACGGGCAGACCTGGGAGACCCATCTCGGGAACATCTACTCCTATTGCCGGCGCAACAGCGCGGACGAATGCGCCGGCGCCCTCGAACTGCACCTCGATCGGATTGTCGCTGCCCACAACGAAGGCGAAACGCGCGTGTCGCGGTCCGATCTGCGGGTCGTGGTCCGGCAGAAGGAGTATGTCGACGAGATCAAGGAACATCTGGGGGACAGCGGCGATCCGATCGCCGAACCGCTTTGCGCCGATCTCTGGGTGCTTGGAGTCGCGGATCAGCCGGACACGATTCGCATGCTGCAGCCGTCCGATTTGACGGCGCTCGACCTCTCTCCGGACGAGATCCTGGCGCTTGCCAAGCAAAATACGAAGGCCGAAGAACGGGGGCGTGTACCGACGGTAAAGGATGCGCACAAAGGCGAGGCCGGCGTGCTGATTGGCGATACTTATACGGCGAGCTTGTTTGCGTTCCCCGAGCTCTGGGCGCCACTGGCGCATGCGTTTGGCGGCCTGATCGTCACGGCCCCGTCCAGCGATCAGCTTCTATTCATGCCCGACGACGGACCTGGCGCAGCGGCCGCCCTGCGTAAAATAGCGGAAGTCGATTTCGAGACTGCCATGCGGCCGCTCTCGCAGGCGGTCTGCCGCTGGACCGAAAACGGCTGGGTCGAAGTTTCCCTGCCACAAAAATAGGCGCGGCCTGCCGGCCGCCGCCGCGGCTGAAACCAGCGATGAAATCCGCCGCATGATGCGCTAAGTCGTGCGTGGCCGATCCTTCGGCCGCGACGAACAAGGCTGTCATGACCCGCAATGATCTCGGCCATCTTGCGCTCGCCATTTGTCTCATTGCGATCGCCGGCTATGTGGACGCCATCGGATTTCTGAAGCTCGGCCATCTCTTCGTCTCGTTCATGAGCGGCAATTCCACGCAATTTTCCGTTGCGGCGAGCCAACGGGCAACGAGCGAAGCGGAGCGGGCGGGGATCCTCGTGCTTCTCTTCGTCGTCGGCGTCGTCCTCGGCCGCCTCTGCGCGCGCTGGGCAGGCGGCTGGCGACGCCCGGCCGTTCTCGTTCTCGACACCGCCTTGCTCGCGCTCGCCGTGTTCTTGGCCTCCTCCCCCGCGGCGATCGTCGCCATGGTGCTCGCCATGGGCGTGCAGAACGAGGCCCTTCACAAGGTCGGCAGCGCCAAGACCGCGGTCACTTATGTAACCGGAACATTGGTCAGTTTCGGCGAGGAACTGGCTGACGCCTTCTCCGAGCCCGGCAAGCGCTGGGCATGGGTGCCGCATCTTCTGCTCTGGATCGGCCTCGTTATCGGTGCTGCGATCGGCGCGCGCATTTACGGCCGACTGGGCGTGCACGCTCTGCAATGGCCCGCGGCGGTTCTTTTGTTGCTGACGGCGATCACGGCCGGATTTGCCCTCTTCGGAACAAGAAGCAAGGTCGTGGACGGCTGAAGATAGATCGCTCCAAGTCTTTGGAACCGATCCCGTCCATGCTTTTGGATCGATTTGATC
This sequence comes from Beijerinckiaceae bacterium, assembly GCA_021324915.1. Lineage (GTDB taxonomy): Bacteria > Pseudomonadota > Alphaproteobacteria > Rhizobiales > Beijerinckiaceae > Methylovirgula. The sequence goes on from JAJPIC010000013.1 coordinate 30,369, forward strand.
CAAAGGATCGGGATCTAGGTCAGCACCGGACTTGCTCCGGCTATTTGCAGGCGCTGCGAGACGAGCGCGCGGAGGGCGCGCATGTCGCGCGCGAAAATGCGGATTCCTTCAGCGAGCTTTTCGGTCGCCATCGCGTCTTCGTTGAGCATGAAGCGGAAGCTCTTTTCATCGAGCGACATCGGAGCGACGGCCTGCTTGGCCGCGCTCACCGGCTCGAGTTGGCGCGTAAGCTTGCCTTCATCCTTGGCGAGCTCATCGAGAAGAGCCGGCGAGATGGTGAGCGAATCGCAGCCGGCGAGCGCTTCGATCTGGCCCTTGTTGCGAAAGGACGCGCCCATCACGATCGTCTTCGCCCCGACATTCTTGCAATAGGCATAGATCTGTTTGACCGAGAGCACGCCGGGGTCGGTCTCCGGCGCATAGGTCTTGCCCTCGTTTTGCACATACCAATCATAGATCCGCCCGACGAATGGCGAGATCAGATAGACACCTGCCTCCGCGCAGGCGGCGGCTTGCGCGAGCGAGAAGACGAGCGTCAGATTGCAATTGATGGCTTCCTTTTCGAGGCGCGCAGCCGCCTGAATTCCTTCCCAGGTTGCGGCAATCTTGATCAGGACGCGTTCGCGCCCGACGCCGCGTTCCTCGTAATCGGAGATGATGGTGCGCGCCTGCGCAATCGTGCCTTCGACATCGAACGAAAGATCGGCATCGACTTCGGTCGAGACGCGGCCCGGCACGAGGCTCGTCAACTTGGCGCCGAACAGGACGCACAGCCGTGCGGCGATCCGGCTCGTCGGAATATTGCGATCGACGCCCCAGAGGATCGCTTCTTCAAGGAGGCCCTTATATGCCTCCATACCGGCTGCCTTGAGAATGAGGCTTGGATTGGTCGTACAATCGGTCGGCGCATAGGCCTCGACCGCCTCGATGTCGCCGGTATCGGCGGTGACGACGGTCATTTTCTTCAACTGATCGAGTTTTGAAGGCATCGGTCTTTCCCGGTGACGTGCCGCCAATGATTGAAGGCGCATAATTTTTCTGCAGCTTACTGCGACGTGACGTAGCCGTCATCCGCGACATAAAGGAGCCATGTGCCGGCATGGCGCCGCAAAGGTCGAGCGCGGACGGCCTAAGGGCTCGATTCGCAACTCCAAATCCATCGTGCGAAGGAGTTGCCGGAGCAAGACAAAGCTTGGAGCACTACTTGCGAGGCGTCTAAAGCATTCCGTCCTTTCCCAAAATTTCATTTATGCGCGAAAAGCAACGCAAGTGTCACACGCTTAAGCTACCGATGCGGATATGTACTCGTCCTACGGCAAAGCGGAGGAAAAGGTGCTTCGTCTCGGCAATATGTGGGTAGGCCTTCTGCTCGCGTGGCTATTGCTCGTGGGAGTAGCTTTCGCCCAGGAACCCGATACCGTGAAGGTTCCGCATATGGATCCCGACATGAGTGCCGCTTTTGCCCGGGCCGCAGCAGGGCTCGACGCGTTCCTCGAAAAATGGCGCAATCCGCCGCCCGGGGCCGAACGTTTCGCCGTTAAGATCGGTCTTGTCGATTCATCTTCGCCGCCCGGATATGAGGTTGTCCGGCCGGACAGCGACACATCCGATATCGTCGAATGGTTTTGGGTCAATGACCTGCGTATCGACGGTGCGGATTTTTCCGGACGCTTGGCCAACGATCCGGAAGATCTTCACAACGTGTCTTTGGGGCAGACCGTTCACTTCAAGCGAGAGGACATCGGCGACTGGATGTATCGCCAGGATGGAAAGATTGTCGGCAATGCGACTGCCTGTGCGGCGCTCGCGCATGCCAGCCCGCAAGAGAGGCAGCAGGTGAAGGAGCAATACGGGATCGACTGCGACTTTCTGTGAGCCCTCAGACGTAAAGCTTGCCGCCCTTCTGCAGAAATTCCGCGCTCTTCTCGGCCATGCCCTTGTCGCGCTCGGCGAGAGCGGCCGCTTCGTCGCGCAGATCCTGGGTGATCTTCATCGAGCAGAATTGCGGGCCGCACATGGAGCAGAAATGCGCCACCTTGTGCGCCTCTTTCGGCAGAGTCTCGTCGTGGAAGAGCCGCGCCGTGTCGGGGTCGAGCCCCAGATTGAACTGATCCTGCCAGCGGAAGTCGAAGCGCGCGCGTGAAAGCGCGTCGTCGCGGATCTGCGCCGCCGGATGGCCTTTGGCGAGATCGGCGGCATGCGCCGCAATCCGATAGGTGATCACGCCCGTCTTCACGTCGTCGCGGTCGGGCAGGCCCAGATGTTCCTTCGGCGTGACGTAGCAGAGCATGGCGCAGCCGTACCAGCCGATCATTGCCGCGCCGATCCCCGACGTGATGTGATCATAGCCCGGCGCAATATCGGTCGTCAGCGGCCCGAGCGTATAGAAGGGCGCCTCGCCGCATTCTTCGAGCTGCTTCTCCATATTCACCTTGATCTTGTGCATCGGAATATGGCCCGGGCCTTCGATCATCACCTGGCAGCCCTTCTCCCAGGCGATCTTGGTGAGCTCGCCGAGCGTCTCGAGCTCGGCGAATTGCGCGCGGTCGTTGGCGTCTGCAATCGAGCCGGGGCGCAATCCATCGCCGAGCGAAAATGACACATCATAGGTGCGCATGATGTCGCAGATCTCGTCGAAATGTTCGTAGAGAAAGCTCTCCCTGTGATGTGACAGGCACCAGCGCGCCATGATGGAGCCGCCGCGCGAAACGATACCGGTGACGCGCTTGGCCGTCAGCGGCACATAGGCGAGGCGCACGCCGGCATGGATGGTGAAATAATCGACCCCCTGCTCCGCCTGCTCGATCAACGTGTCGCGGAAAATTTCCCAGGTGAGTTTCACCGGATCGCCATCGACCTTTTCGAGCGCCTGATAGATCGGAACGGTTCCGATCGGCACCGGCGCATTACGCAAGATCCAGTCGCGGATGTTGTGGATGTTGCGGCCAGTCGAGAGATCCATGACGGTATCGGCGCCCCAGCGGATCGCCCAAACCATCTTCTCGACCTCCTCGGCGACCGAAGATGTGACCGCCGAATTGCCGATATTTGCATTGATCTTGACCAGGAAGTTGCGGCCGATGATCATCGGCTCGAGCTCCGGATGATTGACATTGGCCGGGATGATCGCGCGGCCGCGCGCGATCTCATCGCGAACGAATTCGGGCGTGACGAATGGCGGGATGGAAGCGCCGAAGCTTTCGCCGTCAGCGAGCCGCTGCTCGGCTCCCTCGAGCAATTTTTCGCGCCCCAAATTTTCGCGCGCGGCGACATAGATCATTTCTTCCGTGATGATGCCGGCGCGGGCGAATTCATATTGAGTGACGAGCGCATTATCTCTGCCACGGCAGGGCGCGACACTTGCGGGGCAGGGCGGCACGAGCTTGTCGCCCGCCACATTGCCATTGTCTTCCGGCCGCAGAGTACGACCTCTGTAAGTCTCCAATCTGCGCGCGCGAAGCCAGGCTTCGCGCAAGCGCGGCAGGCCCGCAGAAAGATCGATGCGCGGAAGATCCTCGGTATAGGGGCCGGACGGATCATAGACCCGCACCGGCGGCTCGTTGGCCGAAGGGTCGAGCGCAATTTCGCGAAACGGAACCTTGATGTCGGCGCGGTCTTCAGGGCTGACATAGACCTTGCGCGAGCCCGGCAGCGGACCCGCCGTCACGCTCTGCGGGACGAGATCTGGCTTGCGATGAATGTTCATGGCGTGCTCCTCGAGAGCGCCGGGATAATTGTGCGGAGGAGCAACGAACAGAATTGGCGGGCAACTCGCCCTGATCGCTGCCTGTCCCTGCGCTGGCATTATCCAGATTCAGGTTCGACGGGTATCATCTCAGCCGCCGGCTCCCCGGCAGCACCCCACGGCAAGGAGATGATAGTCGCCGCCAACCGCTTCGACAAGCGCGCGTTCTTTGCGCTTCGCATTTTGCCCTCGCGGGCCACCCGACCTCAGGCGAGGGGATTCGCCCTAAGGAACAAGGACATCGCTGGAACGAAACGCGTCGCGCCACGTTTCCGCCATGAAATGGAATTCGCGGGCCGGGCCACATGCTTCGGGAACGGGAAGATTCCGTAACGTACGATTTGCAAATGGGCTCCGACGAAGGTTCGAACCGCCGCCCTATGACTTGGCAACGCACGATACACAAGGGGCGGCGCAAAGACCTCGCCGCGCTCCTCGGCCGGGAGCTGCGCACGATCTATTCGGCTTCGCAGCTTCCGCCGGAGTCCGAGAGCTTTCAAAGCGTGCTTCGGCAGATCGAGGTGCGGCGCACGATCAAAAAATAAGACGCCCGGCTTTTGGCCGGGCGTCGTTTAGCGAGCGCGCCTTTAAGGATTGGCGCCGTTGGTGCTTTGCGTGCTTTTGTCGAAGGCGGGCGCGTTCTTCAGATCGTCCTTCGTCTTGTTGAGCACGAAATAGGTGCCTTTGTCGTTCGAGGCGACCTTCAGATCGGTGAAGGGGATCGCCACATCCTTCTGCCCCACCCCGAGAAATCCGCCGACACCGATCACCGCGGTCGAAACAGCGCCGTCCTTGTTCATGATCAGATCGTCGATGTCGCCGATCTTCTGGTTCGACGGATCGTAGACGCTTGCCTTATAGACGTCGGAAGCAAGCCAATGATCCGTTGTCAGCGAGGATTGATTGGCAGCGAGAGCTGCGGTGCTGACTGCCGCAAGCAGCGCCGCTGAAAAGATAAGCCTACGCATGAGCATCTTCCCTTGTGAATGGCCTCAGCCGGTCGCAAACGCCACATTTGGGCTTTTCGTTCCAGGCGTCTGCGGCAGAGGCCTCTTCGCGGGCCGAAGCTCAATCCTTGGCGCGCTCCACGTAGGACCCATCCGAAGTCTGGACGATCACGCGCGTGCCGGCTTGGATATGCGGAGGCACCATGGTGCGCTGCCCGTTCGAAAGCTTGGCAGGCTTATAGGACGAAGATGCGGTCTGGCCTTTCACCACCGGCTCCGTCTCGACGACTTCGAGCGTGACGCGCGGGGGCAATTGAATTGCGACCGGAACGCCGTTGAAGGTGGAAAGGATGCAGGTCATCCCCTCCTGCAGGTAGACGGCTTGATCGCCGATGATTTCGGCCGGGACGCTCACCTGGTCATAAGTATCGGCGTTCATGAACGTGTAATGATCGCCGTCCTGATAGAGATAGTTGAAATTCGAATCCTCGACGAAGGCGCGCTCGACCTGTTCCGTCGTCTTGTAGCGGTCGCTGACCTTCACGCCATCGGAGAGCCGCCGCATATCGATCTGCGTCGTCGGGGTGCCCTTGCCGGGATGGAAGCTCTCAGCGCTCAGGACGACGTAGAGTTGCCCGTCGTCCTTTTCGATGACATTGCCTTTGCGAATCGAACTGGCGATGACTCTCACATTCGTTCCTTCGGTAACAATACCGCGCGCCGGCCCTTTGCGGTTGCGGGATTTGGCTTGAGATCAAAGGCTTGCACGAGCCGCCGCGACGCTGGAAGGCGCCGGCCTGCCGGGCAGGCTCGGAGCACGCTATAAGGCGCGCCCTGGTAACCGGCTTCGCGGTCACTTTTCAAGCGAAATGAGCAGATGAGCAAGACTTCCTGGTGGCAGAAGGCCGCCTACGCCAGGCGGCGGCCCTTTCTTCAGGCGCGCGCGCGCCTCATGGAGAGCGTGCGTCAGTTCTTCGCGGCGCGCGGCTTCGTCGAGGTCGATACGGCGGCCCTACAGATCTCGCCCGGTAACGAGACGCATATTTCGGCTTTCGCCACCGAGCTCGTCGGTCCCGATGCGGCGCGCTCGCGGCTTTATCTGCATTCTTCGCCGGAATTCGCCGCCAAGAAATTGCTCGCCGCTGGCGAAAGCCGAATTTTCAGTCTCACTCACGTCTTCCGCAACCGGGAGCGCGGCCCTCTGCATCATCCCGAATTCACCCTGCTCGAATGGTACCGGGCGCACGAGCCTTATGCGAAACTCTGGGATGATTGCGCTGCTTTGCTTGCGGCGGCCGCAGCGGCAGCCGGCGCGAGGCAGTTTCAATTCCGCAGCGCGACGGCCGACCCGGCGCTTGCGCCGGAAATTCTGAGCGTCGCGGAGGCCTTCGAGCGCCACGCCGGCATCGATCTCCTGCAAACTTTCGACGCGGCTCATTGCGACCGCCATGCACTCGCCGCCGCCGCGGCGAAGATCGGCCTGCGCGTCACCCGTGACGACACCTGGTCGGACCTCTTCAGCAAGATCTTCTCGGACCAAGTCGAGCCGAATCTCGGCCACGGCCGAGCTACTTTGCTCATCGATTATCCCGCACCCGAGGCGGCGCTCGCGCGGCTACAAAAGGACAGGCGCTTCGCCGAAAGATTCGAGCTCTTCCTCTGCGGCGTCGAGCTCGCCAATGGCTTCGGCGAGCTCACGGATGCGAGCGAGCAGCGTCTCAGGTTCATGGCGGCGATGGAAGAGCGCCGGCGGATCTATGGCGAGACCTATCCCATCGATGAGGATTTTCTCGCCGCATTGGCTGAAATGCCGCCGTCCTCCGGCGTGGCGCTCGGCTTCGATCGGCTCGTCATGCTGGCGAGCGGCGCCGAGCGGATCGAAGACGTTTTGTGGACGCCGGTCGTCGAGAAAGGAATATCATGAAACCGCAGATTGCGTCGCTCGACGAACTCATTGCGCATGGTTTCGTGCATTCCGCTCAGCGCGAGTCTCTTTCAGAAGTCGAGGTGCGTTACGCGATCGGGCTGAGCGACCATCTGGCCGCGCTCATCGACCGCAATGATCCCGATGATCCGATCGCCCGGCAATTCATTCCCGATCCCGCCGAGCTGAGTGTTCAGCCGGAAGAGCGCGAGGATCCGATCGGAGATACGGCAATGAGCCCGGTCGAAGGGATTGTGCATCGCTACCGAGACCGCGTGCTCCTCAAGCTCATTCACGTCTGCCCGGTCTATTGCCGGTTCTGTTTCCGCCGCGAGACGGTCGGCCCGCGCAATCCCGCACATCTCTCGAAAGAGGCGCTCGATGCCGCCTTCGCCTATATCGCCGCCCATTCCGAGATTTTCGAAGTCATCCTGACCGGCGGCGATCCGCTCATTCTCTCTTTGCGCCGGCTTGCCGATATCATGACGCGGCTCGCGAACATCGCGCATGTCGGGATCATCCGCATCCATACGCGCGTACCGGTGGCTGCGCCCCAGCTCGTGAGCGGCGAGGTGATCGACGTTCTGCGTGCCAGCGGCAAAACCGTCTATGTCGCGCTTCACGCCAATCACCCGCGCGAATTGAGCGGGGCTGCGCGCGCGGCCTGCGCGAAATTCGTCGATGCCGGCATTCCGATGCTGAGCCAAAGCGTGCTGCTGCGCGGAGTCAACGACGATGTCGAAACGCTCGCCGCATTGATGCGCGCCTTCGTCGAGGCGCGTATCAAGCCCTATTATCTCCATCATCCCGATCTAGCTCGCGGCACGGCGCATTTCCGCGTCTCGATCGCCGAGGGACGGGCGCTCGTAGCTGCCTTGCGGGGCCGCGTATCGGGTCTCTGTCAGCCACATTATGTGCTCGATATTCCAGGCGGATTCGGGAAGGTGCCGATCGGCGAAAGCTTGCTCACCGGCGAGGAGGGTGCCTATCGTGCCAGGGATTTCCGCGGCGACAGCCATGATTATCCGCCAAAGGGGCTGCCCGACATTTAGCCCGCGCGGCTTCAAGGCGCCGGCTCTCTGCCGAGTCCTGCTGCAAATCCTCCTGGCATTGTTCATCGCGACGACAGCGGCCGCGCGCCCGCAAGCGCTGGACACCGCTGCCGCGCAGCTCGACGACGCTGCCGCCCGGCTACGAGAGATCTACGCCATGCTTCAGAGCCCAGGCCTGTCGCAGAGCGATCTCGACCGGCTGAAAAGCCAAGCCGAGCCGGTCGGCATTGAGATCCAGGCGACGCTCGAGGCTCTCACGCCGCATCTCGAGGCGCTGAAAGCGCAGCTCGCCCAGCTCGGCCCGGCACCCGGCCCGAAAGCCCCGCCGGAAGGCAAGGACGTCGCGGCAGAGCGGCAAAAGCGGCAGGACGCGCTCAACGATGTCGATGCCTTGGTGAAGCGCGCCAATCTCCTCGCCGTTCAAGCCGAGCAAGTCGGTACGCGTATCGTCGAGCGGCGGCGAGAACGTTTGGCACAGATGCTCTTTGCGACCGCTCCCAGCCTTGCCAGTCCGCGGCTTTGGATCGCCGCCCTTTCGGAGGCGCCGCACGATCTCGCCTTGGCGCGCTCGCGATCGGCCGAATGGCTGGGCGAAGCGGCTGCAAAGCTCAACCGGCTGACCGCCTTCGCCTTTTTCGCTTCCGTCGCGGCGGTGCTCGCGGCCTATCAGGGTGCCCTCTGGTTTCTGCGCAAAAGGCCGCAAGCGCGCCCGCGCAACCGGCTGCAAAAGGTCCTCTCGGCCTGGTGGATCGGCCTCGTCAAATGTCTGCCGGTCGCTGTCATTGCTGGCATCGGCGGCATCGGCGTTCTCTTCGAACTCATCGATCCGGGCACGCATTTGGCGAAAACGATCCTCCTCGCCGTCGTACGCATCGCCGTCGTCGCCGCAGTGGCCGACGCTTTGCTCGCACCGGGGCAAAGGGCCAGGCGGCTCGTCAAGCTCGACGATGAGGCCTGCGATCATCTCTATCGCGCGGCGCTTGCCTTGGCCGTTCTCGTTTCGCTCTGCCGCGTGATCGAATCCTTTACAGAGGCAATCGACGTATCGGTGAACGTGCAGAATTTCCTGCGCGGGCTCGGCGCGTTTCTCGCGGCAGCCTGGGTTGCGACCGCACTCTGGATCAAGAAGGCGCCGGAAACGCAGACGCACTCCTATTCCTACGATTGGTACGGCCTCATCCGAGCGGCACTCTGGATCGCGGTCATCGCGATCTTCGGTGCTGTCCTGATGGGCTGGATGAATCTCGGCCGGTTCCTCGTCACTCAAATCCTCTGGGTCGGCATGGTCGCCGGCGTCGCCGCAATGCTCGCCATGCTCGTCGACCAATCGACCCGCGTCGGCTTCGCGCAGCGCACGCGGTTCGGCAAGAGTCTGATGCTGAACACGGGCCTGCGCCGCGATTCTTTCGAGCAGCTTTCGGTCCTGTTTTCGGGCGTGGCGCGCGTGGTGATCTTCGTCATAGCCCTCATGATGGCGCTGGCCCCCTGGGGCGTGCAATCGTCCGACGTGTCCGGCTATCTCTATGCCGCCTTCTTCGGCTTCAAAGTCGGCACGATCACGATCTCCCTCTCGCGCATTGTCGTTGCCGCTCTGATCTTCGGCGCCGGCTATCTCGTGACGCGAACGGTCGTGAGCTGGCTCGACATGCGCTTCCTGCCACGCACGCGGCTCGACAAGGGCCTGCGCAATGCGATCGATACGAGCTGCGCCTATATCGGCTGGATTCTCTCGCTCGGTTTTGCGCTCGCCTATCTCGGGCTCGATTTCGAGAAATTGGCCATTGTCGCCGGCGCGCTCTCGGTCGGCATCGGCTTTGGCCTGCAATCGATCGTCAATAATTTCGTTTCCGGTCTCATCCTGCTCTGGGAGCGTGCGATCCGGGTGGGCGATTGGATCGCGGTCGGTCCCAATGAGGGGCTGGTGCGCAAGATCAATGTACGCTCCACCGAGATCGAGACTTTCGACTGCGCTGCCGTTGTGATCCCAAATTCCGATCTCGTCGCGGGCGTGGTCAAGAATTTTGTGCGCACGGACCGGACCGGGCGCGTGCAGATCAACATGCCGGTCAACGCCGCGGCCGACCCCGAAAAGGCGCGCGAGGTCCTCCTCGGCATCGTGCGCGCCCACAAGCTCGTGCTCAAAAATCCGCCGCCGGTGGTAAGCCTCGTCGAGATCACGCCCTCGGCGTTCAATTTTCAGATCTTCTGCTACATTGCCGATATCGGCATGACGGCGAGCGTGAAGAGCGATCTCAATTTCGAGATCTATCGGCGATTCAAAAAGGAAGATCTGTTCGCGGCGCCGGCGCCGGTGCTCGTCGTCAATCTGCCGGAAATCGAGCAGCACGGGATCGTGCTGAAAGGAAACGGTGCAGCCAAGGCAGTGGGGGAACGGGCCTGAGCCCCTCGCGCGGCGAGCCCGGCACGGGCTTCTCACCTGCCGAAGAGAAATATCGTCTCGACCTTTCCGCTCAAGAGATCGCAAACGATCTTCAGTGTCGGGCCGTAACTGAAATCGATACCGGAAAAAGCATCGGTTCCCTTGCCGAGGGCCGGTTCCAATTTTTCCTTGGGGTCGCCGATCTTGATGCCGGCGAGCGCGCCGCTGAACGGCGCGTCCAGTCTGATCGTGCGAATTTTCCCGGAGTCGTCGAAGAAAAACCAGATGCCCAATTTTGCGAGCCGAAGTTCGGTTCCGTCCTGTTTGCCTTGGCTTATGAAGGGCTCCGGCGTCTCCGAAATGCTGTAGGCGGCCTTGATCTTTTCGTAAGTATCGCCCAGCCGCACGGGAAGCGGTGGCTCGATCATGCCGACGTAATCCGGCGGAGGCTTCAGGCGCGGCGAGACATTGAGGTGCACGACCCGCACGATGCTCAGCCCGCTCGCGTCGTTCTTGAAATGGATCGGAACCTTGTGTTGCCCGGGCGGGAGCACAACCGCGAAATCACCCGAGAGGGAGAACGTCAATGTCTTGCTTTCGTTCTCGCCGAGGTGGCCGCTATACTGATCCGATTGGAGCCAGGGTGGAAAATCCGTCAGATCGAGCGACCAGTTGAAGCCGGTGCCTTTCGCCGTCAATGTGATGGTCGCCTCCGTCGGGCTGAACGGCCCGCCCTGAGAACCGGTGAAGTCCGGGAATTCGCTCACGCTCAATTGGCCTGGCGCGACGATTGGATCCTCGCCAATCCGGTGGAGCTTTGAGCGGGCGGCAACGATCAGCCGCACTAGGCGCTCGACGCTGGCGCCGCTCGCTTCGTTCTTGAAGACGAGCTTGGCCTCATATTTGCCCGCTGAGAGAGACGAAGCCGCAGGCGTGAGGGTCAGCACGACATCCATTCGCCCATTATCGGCGAGATGTCCGCGGCTCGGCGAAAGCGCGAGCCAATTCGGGCTGTCGCCGGCGAGCGACCAATCGAAGCCCGGCCCGGCAGCGATCAGCGTCATCCTTTCGCTCGATGCGCTGTAAGATTCGCCCTCGGTCGCCGAGAAATCCGCAATTTCAGTCACGCTCAACTGCCCGGCCGTAACGACCGGCGGCGATTGATGGGTCGCGATCACGGCCACCGCGATAACGCCGATAAGGGCGAGCGCCGCGACGATGATCGCGAGACGATTCAAGAGGAACGGCTTCGCTCCGGCGCTGGGCGTCACGATTTGCGGCGCGGGCTTTTCAGCCGGGTCCGGCTTCGGCAGCGGCACCAAAATGGGCCTTTGCCCGACTGATGCTTTCGCAATCGGTTCTACGCGAGGATGCTCCTGCGTGACGTCACCTTGCTTCGGATCTGGGGGCGCCGGGTGATGATCTTCCAGCGCCCGCTCTAATGCGCGCGTCAGCCGCTCGGAATCCGTATCGAAGCGAGAGTGCGAAATCTCGATCGCTTGGCGGCGCGCCAAGGCCTTGAGCGGATCCGGCAAATCGATCGCGCGCGGCAGGCGGGCGCCGTTGATGAGCACCGGGATCACGCGGACATCGCGCTGGAGCGCCGTTTCTATTTCGATGCGAACGAAATCATGCGGATCGTCGATACGGCGGTTGTTGTCCTCGTCGCGCGCCGTCAGCCAATCCTCGCCGATGATCGCAACGAGCGCGTCGCAATCTCCGACGCGATCGGAGAGGACTTTTACGAAATCGAGGCCGGGCTCGATATTGTCGACGTCGAAAAAAACGCGCCCGCTCGGCAGCCGGGAGACGAGCCGGTCATAGATCCGCCCGGCGAAGCCGGCCGAATCTTCGCGCCGATAGCAGATGAAAACACCGCCTGCCACGTGAAGGCCCTCCGGCGTGAGCGCAAGGATAGCATCGCGTCGAGAAGTGGCAAGAGGCGGGGCTCAGCGCAGGAGGCCGCCGCGCGCCGGGCTCAATGGATTCTGCATCAAGGCCGCGCGATCCGGCCGATCGGGCGCCGCCGCATTCACACAGGCGCCAAAAAGCTCCTCGACGAAGGAGGGCTCGATATCGTGCAGAATGAAGACGAGCCGCGTCGCGCGATCTTCGTCCGGCCAGGCCTCGAGCCGCGCCGGCGGATGAAAGACATGCTGCACGCCATGGACGACGAGCGGGCGCGTCGGATCGTCCGAGAGCGCGACAATGCCTTTGAGGCGCAACAGATGCGCACCATGCGCATTGCGTAACAATTCGAGAAAGAGCTCGAGAGCAGCTGGCGCCAGGGGCTCGGCGTGGCGGAGCGCGAAAGCTTGGATCCGCGCATCGTGCCGATTGATGTCGTGATGATTGCGGTGACCGTGATGAGCGGCGCCATCGCTGTCATGCCCGTGCGCCTCATGCCGATCGGCGATCGCTTCCGCATTGAGCCAGCGGCGCACGTCCGGCGATTTCCTGTCCGGATCGTAAAGACCGATATTGAAGAGATCGCGCGCCGAGGCATTCGCGGCGACAAGTTGCATCGCCGTCGGATTGAGCCGCGCGAGCCGTGCCTGCAACGCCGCAAGCCGTGGATCCTCGGCAGGCAAAAGATCGGTCTTGCTGATGACGAGCCGGTCGGCGACGGCCGCCTGCTTCACCGCCTCGCTATGCTGATCGAGCGTCCGGTCGCCCGTGACCGCATCGACGAGCGTGACAACGCCGTCGAGCCTGAATCGCAGCATGATATAGGGATGATACATGATGGTGTGGAGCACCGGTGCCGGATCGGCGAGACCCGTCGTCTCGACCACGACGCGATCGAAATCGACGCGGCCGTTGTCATGATCGCGTAGCGCGCCCTCGAGCGCGGAAATAAGATCGCCGCGGATCGTGCAGCAGAGACAGCCGGAGGTGAGCAGGATCCGATCGGCCGTGACCTTCTCGACCAGCAGATGATCGAGGCCGATCTCGCCGAATTCGTTGATCAGGACCAGCGAATGAGCAAGTTCCGGGGTGCGCAGCAGCCGATTGAGCAGGCTCGTTTTGCCAGCCCCGAGAAAGCCGGTGATCACGGTCAGCGGAAAAATTCTCGGCTGCATTATTCGGCGGCCGAAGCCGGCTTGACTTGCGGCGCGGCGACTTTGGCGGGTTTCTTCTTGCCCGCGACCTTTCCGCTCTTCGCCTTGGCGGCCTTATGCGGCTTTGCATCCTGCGCAGAAATCTTATGCTTGGTCTTATTATGCGGCTCGGCCGCCGCCACTTTCTTTTTTTCCGGTACGCTCGAGGCTTTGGTGACGTGCTTTGCCTTGGCGGCGTGCTCGGCGAGCTTGGAATGTTTCGATTTAGCCACGTGCTTGGCGGGCGGCTCGCTGTTCGAGAGATCCGCGTCTTCTTCGATTTGCGGCGTCGGCTCGTGATTGGCGAGCTTGGCGCCCTTTGCCGGTTTCTGCGCGACCTTGGTCGCGTTCTTTTTCGCAATCCGGCCTTTCATCGGCAAAGCTGCGGCGTCGGGTTTGACCGGCGAGACGGCTTCGAGCCCTTGCGGCGACTTTTCATCCGTATAGGAGCTGACCGCGGGAGGGGGAGCCTGCGTGCCGATCGGCGAATGCGGCGGGCGCGCCTCGGCGACCGGCCCCTGATAGCCGGGCGCTGGACCGATATAGACAGAGACCGGATCGAACACGGGCGCCGCCATCAAGGCGATGCGTGAGGCCGCCGGCGCTGTGTCGCCCGATGGTGCGGCATTGAACAGGAATCCGTTGGCGGGCGAAGCCGAAAGGCCGGCCGTCGCGAGCGGCGCCTCGAGCTGCTCGGTTTCGGCGTCCCATTCCGCAATCGTCTTGGCGCGGCGTCGGCACACGGCATCGTGCATATCGGGCGCGCTGCCGGAAGCCGGCTCGAGATCGGGAAAAGCGCGCGGACGGTCGATGCCGGCAAAGGCACGATCGAGAAGAACCGCGATCCTGACAAGCCGCGTCTTGATGCTCGGCGCGCCGAGTACGACAGCGATATAGCGGTGGCCGCCGCGCGTGGCGCTGGCGACAAGGTTGAAACCGGCAGAGCAGGTGAAGCCGGTCTTCATTCCGTCGGCACCGGGATAACGACCGAGAAGATCATTGTGAGTCGGGATGAGTTCGTCGCCGAGCCGCAATTCGCCGATGCTGAAGAGGCTCGCGGCATCCGGAAAATTGACGAAGAGCGCGCGGGCTAGAACGGCAAGGTCCCGCGCCGAAGACACGTGATCGGGATCGTGCAATCCGTTGGGATTGACGAAATGGCTTTCGCTCATCCCGAGCTCGGAGGCAGTGCGGTTCATGTCTTCGGCGAAGGCATCGACCGAGCCGGCTATTCCTTCCGCCACCGTAACGGCGATATCGTTTGCCGATTTCACCACCAGCATTTTGAGCGCATTGCCGAGCGTCACTTCCGTGCCGGGCGCAAAACCCATCTTGGAAGGCGGCATGGTGGCGGCATAATGCGAAACGACGAGCGGCGTATCGAGGCTGATCTGATGGTCGCGCACGGCGCTCAGCGCGACATAGATCGTCATCAGTTTGGTCAGCGAGGCTGGATACCAGGGCCGTGTGGCTTCATGCTCATAGAGAACTTGCCCGGTCGACGCGTCGACGACGATTTCCGGATTGGCGCGGACCGCGGTCGCCGCGAAGAGAAGGAAGATCAGGACAAAGAATTTGAGGGGGCGCGGGCTTCCAGAACTCCAACGGCGCGAATACGAATGATCCATAGACAGCCCCGTCGCTCGAGAAGCCTAACCATTCCTATCCCGCAAAGCGCCTCGTGCAAAGCGCGCGAGCGCCCAAGGCGGTGAAAAGCTAAGGCCCCAGCGCCTTACTTCGTTGGACTTACGGCGGTTTCATGGCCCATGCCGTGAGGCTCGCGCTTCTCTATTCGCCCGGCGCCTTGGCGTCGATTGACAGCGCGTGCAGGCCCTCGCCGATTTCACCGCTTAACAGATCGTTGATCATCCGATGCCGCTCGATCCGGCTCTTGCCCTCAAAGACCTGCGACACCACTTTAATCGTAAAATGAGTCTCGCCCGGCTCGCCGGCTTTGCCGGGACGCGGCGCGTGCGCATGCCCCACATGTTTCATCGAATCATCGATCACCTCGAGCGAGGCGGGCGCAAGCGCCGCATGCAATTTTTCCCGAATGCGCGCGGCTCTGCTGCTCGGCGCGTTCATGAAACCTCCTACGCAAACGCGATGCTGTGATCGCCGATCGTTCGGCTTGCAGCTCTCGCAAAGACATTCATAATAGCCAGATGGATCTCAATTCGCCTCTGTTCGACCGAATCAGAATCGCGCCGAAGGCCAGACCGGCGGTGAGCACGGTCAGTGCGCGCTGCGATCATCCCGGCTGCACCGAACCCGGCGAGTTTCGTGCACCCAAAGGATGGCGCCGCGAGGGCGAGTATTTCTGCTTCTGCCTCGATCACGTGCGCGCCTATAACGCGTCCTATAATTATTTTAACGGCATGGCCCCGGAGGCCGTGGCGCTTTATCAGCGCGACGCCAGCGTGGGCCATCGTCCGACCTGGAAGATGAACGGCAGCGGCCAGAGCGACGATCCGTCGCGCTTCATCGACCCGCTCGGCCTTTTCGGCCGCCGCAGCCGCCCGGCTGCCGCCGAGCCGCAAAAGCCACGCTACGGCGTGGCGGCCATGAAAGCGCTCGATCAATTGGGCCTTGACGAAACGGCGGATTCCGGCGCCATCCGGAGCCGCTACAAGGACATGGTGAAGCGTTTCCACCCCGACGCTAACGGCGGGGATCGGTCGCTCGAAGATAAATTGCGAGAAATTATCCGGGCCTATAATTATCTGAAATCTGTGAAACTCGCCTGATCCCAGGCCTGACCCATCCGGGCCGCCGGCAGGAGCCAAGCGCGGCCGGACTGGAGGATGAATGCCTAACATCGAGCTTGCCGGCGACGGCCAGGCCAATCAGGCCGTCCCCGACATGAAAATATCGGTCCGCCAGGTTTTCGGCATCGATACGGACATGGAAGCGCCGGCCTTCTCGACGCCGGAGCTGCATGTTCCGGAGGTCGATCCCGACTACCTCTTCGACCGCGACACGACGCTCGCGATCCTCGCGGGCTTCGCCAAGAACCGGCGGGTGATGGTCACCGGCTATCACGGCACCGGCAAGTCGACCCATATCGAGCAGGTGGCGGCGCGGCTCAACTGGCCCTGCGTGCGCATCAATCTCGACAGTCACGTGTCGCGCATCGATCTCGTCGGCAAGGACGCGATCGTCATTCGCGACGGCAAGCAGGTCACTGAATTTCGCGACGGCATTCTGCCCTGGGCGATCCAGAACAATATCGCGCTCTGTTTCGACGAATATGATGCGGGGCGCCCCGATGTAATGTTCGTGATCCAGCGCGTGCTCGAAGTCTCCGGCCGTCTCACGCTGCTCGATCAGAGCCGGGTGATCCGGCCGCATCCGGCGTTCCGACTGTTCTCGACGACCAATACGATCGGGCTCGGCGACACGTCCGGCCTTTATCACGGCACGCAGCAGATCAACCAGGGCCAGATGGATCGCTGGTCGATTGTGACGACCCTGAACTATCTCCCGCACGACAAGGAAGTCGGCATCGTTCTCGCCAAGGTTAAATCCTATCAGGCGACGAAGGACGGCCGCGACCACATCGGCAAGATGGTGCGCGTCGCCGATCTGACCCGCAATGCCTTCATGGCGGGCGATCTTTCGACCGTCATGAGCCCGCGCACCGTGATCACCTGGGCGGAAAACGCCGAGATCTTCCACGATATCGGCTTTGCCTTCCGCCTGACCTTCCTCAACAAATGCGATGAATTGGAGCGCGCGCTGGTCGCCGAATTCTATCAGCGCTGTTTCGGCGAGGAATTGCCCGAGAGTTCGGTCAATGTCGTTATGAGCTAACGTGACCGGTTCGAATCAAAAGCCTCCCTCGAAGATCGACGCGCCGCAGGAGCCGTTCAAGCGCGCGGTCGCCGGCTGTTTGCGGGCGCTCGCACATGTGCCGCAGCTCGAGGTCGCCTATGCGGCCGAGAAGCCGAGCCTCGTGCGCACCGGTGCTGCGGCGAAAGCGCGGCTGCCCGAGCCGCCCCGCAAGCTCGCCAAAAGGGATGTCGCAATCCTGCGCGGGCAGGCTGATTCGATGGCGCTGCGCCTCGCTTGCCACGATCCGGACACGCATCGGCGGCTGGCGCCGAGCGCATCGGGGGCGCGCGCGATCTTCGAGGCCGTCGAACAGGCGCGCGTCGAAGCCATCGGGGCCCGCCGTATGCAGGGCGTGGCGCAAAATTTGGATGCCATGCTGGAAGACCGTTTCCAGCATAGTCGCTATGCCGATGTTCGCGAACGCTCCGACGCGCCGCTCGAACAGGCGGTCGCGCTAATCGTGCGCGAGAGGCTTACGGGTCTCAAGCCGCCGAAGGCTGCGCAGAAGCTCGTCGATCTCTGGCGCACCCATGTCGAAGAGCGCACCGGCCGCGATCTCGATCGCTTGGCGAGCTCGATCGAGGACCAGCGCTCGTTCGCTCTCGCCATACGCCGGATGCTCGCCGCGCTCGACATGGAAGAACTCGGCTCCGACACGGGGCAGGAGAGCGAAACGCAGGATGCCTCGGCGGAAGCGGGCGAGGACGGCGAGAATCTCCAAGGCCAGCGCGACGAAGGCGCCGAGGCTGCCGAGTCGCAAACGACGGAAGCAACCGAAGCTGCCGGCGAGACGACGGTCGACGCGAGCGAGGCAATGGCGGGGGAGTTCGAAGCCGACGAAGAGGGCGAGGCGGCCGAGGGCGAACAGCCCGCCGAGTCGCGCCGTCCTCCGGCCAAGGGCCGGCCGGAGCCGCGCGCCCCGGATTATCGTGCCTTCAGCCGCAAATATGATGAGATCGTGCCGGCCGAAACGCTTTGCGATCCGGAAGAGCTCGACCGTCTGCGCGCCTATCTCGACAAGCAATTGCAGAATCTCTCCTCAGTCGTCAGCCGCCTTGCCAACCGCCTGCAGCGCCGCCTCATGGCACAGCAGAGCAGGTCATGGGAATTCGATCTCGAAGAGGGCATGCTCGATCCGGCGCGGCTCTCGCGCATCATCGTCGACCCGCAGCAGCCGCTTTCTTTCAAGCGCGAGAAGGACACGGATTTCCGCGACACTGTGGTCACGCTCCTCCTCGACAATTCGGGTTCGATGCGCGGACGACCGATCACGGTTGCGGCGACCTGCGCCGATATTCTCGCCCGCACGCTCGAGCGCTGCGGCGTCAAGGTCGAAATTCTCGGCTTCACCACGCGAGCCTGGAAGGGCGGGCAAGCGCGCGAAGCCTGGCTCCAGGCGGGCAAGCCGGCCTCGCCGGGCCGGCTCAACGATCTGCGCCACATCATCTATAAGTCGGCCGACGCTCCCTGGCGCCGCGCCCGCAAGAACCTCGGGCTCATGATGCGCGAAGGGCTGCTGAAGGAGAATATCGACGGCGAAGCGCTCGACTGGGCGCATAAGCGCCTGCTTGCACGCCCCGAACAGCGGCGCATTTTGATGATGATCTCGGACGGCGCGCCGGTCGATGATTCGACCCTCTCCGTCAATCCCGGCAATTATCTCGAACGGCACCTGCGCCACGTCATCGAGGAGATCGAGACGCGCTCACCGGTCGAGCTGATCGCCATCGGCATCGGGCACGACGTGACCCGCTATTATCGGCGTGCGGTGACGATCGTCGACGCCGAGGAGCTCGGCGGCGCCATGACGGAAAAATTGGCCGAGCTTTTCGACGAGAAAGCAGAGCAGGCGGAAAAGCCGAAGGCTGAGCGGCGCACCCTGCATTGAACTGGGCGGCACTTCCCGGCCCGCTAAGCGGGCGAAAATCCGGGGCCCAGGATTCGACGGGAGCCGGTCTCGATCTGCGATCGGCGCCGCCGTCCGGGACAGCGAAGCTACGCGCCCGCCTGTTTCTTCAGGATCTCTCGCTTTAGGGCGAGGGCGCCGGGCGACAGCTCGTTATCCGAGGCCTTCAGCAAAAAGGCGTCGAGCCCGCCGCGATGTTCGATCGAGCGCAGCGCCGAGGCCGCGACGCGCAGCCGCACGCGCCGGTTCAACGCGTCGGAAATCAGGGTCACCCGGGCGAGATTGGGCAGAAACCGCGTCTTGGTCTTGCGGTTCGAATGGCTGACCAGATGTCCGGTCAGGACCGATTTGCCGGTCAATTCGCAGCGGCGCGACATGATCTTGTCTCGTAAAAATGGGAGGCGGTTTCCTAAAGGAGGCGGGCGGCTCCGTCAAGCGGTCGGTCAAGCGCTTAGTCCAGAGCTTGGTCAGGCATTTGGGCTTTTACCGGTCGGGCTACCCCATGGAGAATTCCATGATCGATCATACCGGAATTGGCGTTGCCGACGTTGCGCGTTCCGCTGCCTTTTACGATGCTGCTCTCGGCGCTCTTGGTCTCACCCGGGTCATGCAGATGCCCGAGGGGCTTGGAACCGACGCCATCGGCTATGGCGTGACATTCCCTGTTTTCTGGATCGATCGCTTCCACCCGCATTCTGTGCGCCAGCACACCGCTTTCGCGGCCAAGAGCCGGGCGGAAGTCGACGCCTTCTACGCTGCCGCCCTCAAAGCCGGCGGGACCGACAATGGCGGGCCTGGACCGCGCCGCGATCATTATTACGCGGCCTTCGTCCTTGATCCGGATGGCAATGATATAGAGGCCGTCTATCGCGGCTGAGCGCCGCTCAGAAGCTCATCCGTGCCGTCATCAGCCAGCCGTGGTCAAAGGTCGGCGTCAGAGCCGGGGTTAATTTGATCGGCGGCGTGACCGCAACCTGATAGCCGACGCCGACGATCAGGTTGATCGGCCGCGTCGGGGTATCCTGGCCGATTTTGAAACGCCCGAAAATAATGCCGGGTGTGACGAAGAGCTGGTTGAGATGGGCGCGCTGGCCATCGAACCAATAGGTGTCGTTGAGCTCGACCTCCGGCCAGAAATATTGAGCAATATGATATTGGAACGCCACATTCGTCGCGAGCGAGGTGCCGATCGTCGATTCGTGCGACAATGGGACGGGCACGCCGACAGTCGCTTGAATGTCGAAATCGCCGAAGCCTTTGCCTGCGGCGAGAGTCGGCGTGATCATCCAGGCCTTGTTGGTGAAAGGCGAACTCAGCATCGGCGCCTGGACGCCCAGAAACGTCGAGACGATATAATTGCCCTTGTCCTCGGGTTCGCTCACGATGCGCTGTTTGACGGTGAGAAAGTTCCAGTCGCCGAAGGCTTGCGCCGGAGACCTGACGTAGCGCTCTTCGTAATTCGGCGCATTGATGAGAATTTCGTTCATCGTCGTCGGGATGAGCTCGAGACCTTTGCCGCCGTCGAAATTGATGACGTCCGCGCCATTACCCAATTGCTGGAGCGATTGGTCGTAGCGGATTTCCTGTTCGAGGCGTGGGGTGACGGTAGCGAGCGGCGTCATCCAATGCGGCTGGGTCGCCTGCGCCTCGTTCACGCGGTCGAACCAGTGCAGAAAATAATCCTCGACGGGATTGTCGGTCGGCCCGGCGAAAACCGGCACGGGATTTTCAGAGAAGATGTCGGTCGCCCGCGCCGCCGATGCGGCTCCGATCATCGCCGCGACGCCGAGTCCTAACGCGGCGAGCGGCCGAGCCACAAGGCTCGCCCGAAGCGAAAGATTCATGCATGCCCCCAACCTCGCGGCCCCGAGCGGGCCGTCTAAGCTATATCACAAGGTATATAGCTCAGTTCGCGGAAGGCAAGTGGTTTTCTCGGTATTCGTGGCGCGGCGCTCAGAGCCAGGGCCGCGCGGTCCTCGCCTTCGCCTCGAAGTTTTCGATCTTGTCGAGCTTTTCGAGGCTGAGCCCGATGTCGTCGAGCCCGTTGAGCAGACAATGTTTACGGAACGGGTCGATGTCGAACGCGATCACTCCGCCATCCGGCCCGCGGATTTCCTGTTTCTCGAGATCGATCGAAACCGTCGCGTTGGCGCCGCGGCGCGCATCGTCCAAAAGCTTTTCCAAGTCTTCGGGCGAGACGACGATCGGCAGAATGCCGTTCTTGAAGCAGTTATTGTAGAAAATATCGGCGAAGCTCGTCGAGATCACGCAGCGGATGCCGAAATCGAGCAACGCCCAGGGCGCATGTTCGCGCGAAGAGCCGCAGCCGAAATTATCCTCGGCGACGAGAATCTTGGCATTCCGATAGGCTGGCTTGTTGAGCACGAAATCGGGATTTTCCGAACCGTCCTCTTTGTAGCGCAGTTCCGCAAAGAGGCCTTTGCCGAGACCGGTGCGTTTGATCGTCTTCAAATATTGCTTGGGGATGATCATGTCGGTATCGACATTGCGGATTTCGAGTGGCGCCGCGACCCCGGTCAGCGATGTGAATTTTTCCATTGTCTATTCCTGAGCGGTTGCGACGGCCGAACCTTCTTGGCGCGCCGCCGCCTCGATATGGGCGCGCGCGAAGCTCGATTTTTCTTCGAGCCGCGCGCTGTTGAAGTCCTTGAGCAGATCTTCGAGCTGGCGTCCGTCGCCGCCTTTCTTGGTTACGGCGCTCGCCGTCTTGCTGCGTCCGACTTCTTGTTGGGCGAGCGAGACGAATTTCTTGGCGCAGTCTTCGGCGAGCAGGATCATGCTGGCACGCTCGGTCTCGCTCGCGCGCTCCCACTGGCGCGCGATCTGGTGGGCGACGACGATCTGGTCGAGAATGGCGGGCCGATAGCCGCGATAGGCGAGCTCTTTTGTCTGTCCGTGCTGATCGTTGCGCACTTCGTTCCTGAAGAAGAGCCGCCCGCGCTCGACCAGAACCGAAGTGTTGAAGAGGATCTCGGTGAGCTTAGCCTTGCGGGTCGCCGCCTCGAGCTCGTCGCCTCCGAGCACGCAAATGAGCAGCAGGCTCTGCAATTCGCGAATCACGTCGTTCGACCAGGCAAGCACGTCGGCGCGGCGCAAGGCCGATTCGCGCGACTGCCGCCAGGCGATCGAGAGACCTGCAAGCGCGATCAGGGCGGAGATGACGGGTATGGCATCGGCCAACATGCTAATCGACCTCGTCCTCGATCGCCGCCATGTCGGCATCCGAGAGGCCGAAATGATGGCCGATCTCGTGAACGAGCACATGGGCGATCACGGCGCCGAGCGTTTCCTCGTTTTCGGCCCAATAATCGAGGATCGGACGGCGATAAAGCCATACCATATTCGGCAATTGCCCCGTCAAGGGCAGGGCGCCACCCTGCGCCAGGCCGCGGCCGGTGAACAGACCAAGGAGATCGAATTCGGTCTCGCAATCCATCTCGTCGAGCACGTCGTCCGGCGGAAAATCCGCCACCTGGATGACAAGGCCCTCGCAGAGTTTGCGAAAATGATCCGGCAAGCGCGCGTAGGCGGCGGTCGCGATCGCCTCGAAATCGGCAAGCGAAGGGCTCGCCAGACCCGTCCAGTCCTCAGGTGTCATGGGAATGCTCCGATCGGCTGGCCATAGACCGGGGAGGACGCAAAGATCAAGGAAAAGGGCGCGCTGAGGGGCGCAAGCGAACCCTCTGCCGCCGGGGAAAGCCGTGCGTTCGGGATTATCGGCTAACGCCGCTCGAGCCGCCGGATCCGCACGTAAAGCGCCCCTGCGCCGCCGTGGGTCCGGCTCGCCTCCTCGAAGCCCACGACCAGGCTGCGCCATTCCGGCGCTTTCAGCCAAAGCGGAACGCTGCGGCGCAGGATCCCGGTTTCGAAGCCTTCAGCCGGCCGGCTGCCCTTGCCGGTGACGACGAGCACGATCTTCGCCCCGCCGCGCTGCGCCTGGCCGAGAAAGGCATGCAGCGCATGGTGCGCTTCCTGCTGACGCAGCCCATGCAGATCGATCGCCGCATCGACGCGCGAGCCGCGCTCGAGCTTGCGTCTTTCCCGGTGTTCCAGAGGTGCGAGACGGGGGAGGCGGGTTGCGGGCGGCGTCGGCGCCGGCTTAGCGACCTCTTTCGATTGGTGCGGCGAAGGCTTGGCGGGTTTGGGAGCGCCGAAATCGGGCAAAGTCGCGCCGGGGCGACGCGCCACGCCGCGCGTCACTTCGAGCCAAAGCGCCACTTCCTCTTCCGAGAGAGGGCGCAAATGCCGATCGCTTTCCGTCATTACGCAGTTTTTGGCAGCAGGACCGTGAAGTCGCAAGCATGCCTGATTCGGCCGGCAAGCTCCCCCGCCTGCCCGCCGCTGCCGAAGAAAATGTCGGCGCGTGCGCACCCTAAGATCGCCGAACCTGTATCTTGCGCGATCATCAGTCGGCGGAACGGCGTTGGTTCGCGCGTCTGCCAGGGCAGGTGCCCGGAAAGCCAAAAAGGCAGGCCATAAGGCCAGATATGCCGGTCGACCGCGAGCGAGCGAAGCGGCGTCAAAGGAAGACTGGCGCCGCCAACCGGGCCTTGCTCCGGCGCAAGCGACGGATCTATGTCAAAGAAGACATAGGAACGATTTGCGTGCATCAGCGCGCGGCCAACGTCGCCCGGCTTCTGCCCATGCGCACGTACCCAGGCCTTTAGCGCTGCCACTCCCATCTCCGTATCGGCGATCTCGCCCCATTCGAGGAGGTGCGCGCCAATGGACGTATAGGGCCAGCCGTTGCGTCCGGCATAGACGAGCCGGACCTCTTTGCCGTCCGGCAAGACCACGCGCGCCGAGCCTTGGACCTGGACGAGGAAGACTTCGATCGGGTCGGCAAGCCAGAGGAGCGGCCGATAGTCATTGCTGGCCTCGATCTCGGCGCGGTCGGGGAAAGGGACGAGCCGCCCATCCGGCAGCCGGCGCGCGGCAGAAAGCTCCGGCCGGGAGGGCAGCCCCGTTCCGGGCACGAAACTCACGAGGTCATCGGGCCGCGCCAGGATCGGGGCGGTGAACTCGGCCGAAGCAACGAGAGACCCCGGAACGATCGGCTCGTAATAACCCGTTGCGAAACCTTCGCCTATTCGATGCGGAGTAAAATGATTTTCGAAAAAGCTGCGCGCCTGCGCTCGCGTCTCGACGGATTGCGTCAAAACCGCGCGACAAACATTCTCGAGCTCCGCAGATGCGGGCAGCGCCGGACGTAGATCCTCTTTGCCTTCGACGATTGCCCTGGCTTGTGAGGCAAAGACCCGGAACGCGGCGAGATGATCGTCTTCAGCGAATCCCTCGATTTCGCCGAAGGCGACCGGCGAAAGCTTTAGCATCGGCGGCTCCGGCCGCTAATGCGCGGTCTCGGTCGCGATCAGCTTCCAATTCGGATCGCGCGACGCGAGGTCGCGGGCGAAAGTCCAGATGTTGATCGTCTCGACCACGCGCTCCGGATCGCCCTCGATAACCGAGCCGGATTTGTTGCGCGTCGCGCTCACCAGCCTTGCATGAAAGCGCAGAACGATCTCGGCGGAGGAGCCATGCAGGCGCGCATCATCGACGCTAACCTGATCGACCGAGATGACCTTGGTGGTCACCGTATCGCCGCGTGCCTCGCGTGCCGTGATCGCGCGCGCAAAATTATCGTAGACGCTCTTATCGAGCAGGTTCTGCAAGGTCGTGCGATCGCCGGAAGCAAACGCCGTGACAATCATTTCATAAGCAGTTTTGGCGCCGCTGACGAAGGGAGCGATGGCAAAGCCGGGGCTCGCTGCGGCGATGGCATCGAGCCCGGCCGCGGCCTTCGAATCGGGTTCCGCGTATCCCGTCCAGGACCGGGCCTGGCCGGCGGGTAGCGCCGGCGCAGCGCCCGGCAGAGGCACGATCTTGCCCTCGATGTCCGTGCGGCGCAGGAAAGGATTGATCGGCGGCCTTTGCGGCCCGGTGCGTGTGCCGAGGACCGAACGCAGCTTCCAAATGACGAAAATCGCCAGAAGCGCGAAAATGATCGTCGAGGCAGGATCGTGCATGGTGCCGCCAAATTGTCATGAGGTGATACGCCGGCTTTTAACATATATGTTGCCCAGGGAGAAAAAGCTGAAAAAGCTGAAAAAGCCGCAGGCAGGCCGCATAAAGTCGGAATGAACCCATGCCTCTAGCAGCAGTCATCTTCGGCCTGGGACTCTGGGTTTTCAGCGAAATCTTCGTCTTTGGCTTGGTTGCCGATGCGATCGGAGTTTCCGGCGCCATCGTGGCAACCCTTCTGACCTCGCTCGTCGGCTTAGCCCTTCTGCGCCGGCTCGGGCACGCTGCGCGCGACGAAATCACGGCGATTTTCCGCAATGGCGGGCGGCTCGCACCCGAGGCTCTGCAAAGCGGCTTCCGCACCGCGCTTGGCAGCATTCTCCTCGTTCTTCCAGGCTTTCTCTCCGACCTCGTCGGGCTTGCACTTCTGGCGCCGGGACTGCGACGGCCGCACGAAGCTCGGCCCCAATCTCGTCCCCAAGATCCCGAGATCATCGATCTTCCGCCGCAGGACTGGCGGCGGATTGATGAAGCGGACCGCCACTGAGCTCGGCTTGTTCGCAAGCCTTATCCATGCTACCGGCGGGCAAGCGGAGAGGGAGACAAAAATGCCCAACGGGAATGGCGGCGGAGCGGAGAACAATACTGCGCCGACGCTCAATGCAATGGTGCAATATACGAAGGATTTTTCCTTCGAAAATCCGAATGCGCCGCGCTCGCTCGGGCCGCAAGCCAAGCCACCGCAGATTTCAATCCAGGTGAATGTCAACGCGCGCCAAGTCGCTCAGTCCGATTTCGAGGTCGAACTCCTGCTCGAAGGCTCGGCGGGAGAGGGCGCCGACACTCTGTTCAAGTTCGAGCTGAATTACGCCGGTATCTTCCGCGCGTTGAACATTCCCCAGAACGATCTTCAGCCGGTCGTGATGATCGAATGCCCGCGGCTTCTCTTCCCTTTCGCCCGACAGATCGTTGCCGAAGCGGTGCGGAGCGGCGGTTTCCCGCCCCTCTATATCGATCCGATCGACTTCGCGACGCTCTATCGGCGCAAGCTCGAAGAATCGGCCGGCTCCCCGCCGGGAGCTTCCCCTCAGGCTTGAGGACTTGGAGCGGGATACGAAAAAGCGGACACCGGCTTTTCGCGCAAATCCCGCTCTGAATCTTCAGCCTCGATCACATTCGTGCTTTTGGACCGGATCGATCCAAAAGCAGCGTGATCCGGGAGCGGATATTGCCGCCAGATCGCTTTCTCACCGAGATGCGCGATGAAAGCGGCGTGGGCGGCGAGTTCTGCTGCACTGATCAAGGGCGCCAAGGGAGTGGGCCGGATGAGGCGTGCGCCTTCCCCCCTTGCGCGGGTCGCATGGGCCGTCTGAAGCGCAAGGCTCGCTTGGCGCCCGCCAGTCAGCTCGGCATAGACCTCGGCGAGAATTTCCGCATCGAGCAATGCACCGTGTTTCGTGCGGCGGCTTGCGTCTATGCCGTAGCGCAGGCAGAGGGCATCGAGAGAATTCGGCGCGCCCGGGTGACGGCGGCGCGCAAGCGCCAAAGTATCGATGACGCGCTCCATTCCGATCGACGCAAGTCCCAGTGCCGCGAGTTCCGCATTGATGAAGCGGACGTCAAATTCGGCATTATGCGCGATGAGCGAAGCATCGCCGAGAAACGCAACGAGGCTTTCCGCGATCTCGGCGAATTTCGGTTTGCCGGCGAGAAAATCGGCTGAGAGTCCGTGGACGCGGAAAGCGTCCTCCGGCATGTCGCGTTCAGGATCGAGATAGACGTGGAACGTCTGCCCGGTCGGGATCGCATTGAAGAGTTCGACGCAGCCGATCTCGACAATTCGATGACCGGTCGACGGATCAAGCCCGGTCGTCTCCGTGTCGATCACGATTTCCCGCATCGCCTATTTCCGCCTTCAGCCTTCGCAACAGCTCGCGCACCTGCCGTTCCGTATCCGCGATCGCTCCGCTCGTATCGATAATGAAATCGGCACGTGCGCGCTTGTCGCGATCCGGCATTTGCCGCGCCATTATGGCGGCAAGTTTTGCTTCCGTCATGCCGGGACGGCCGGCAATGCGTGCCTTTTGCACGTCTTCCGAAGCCGTGACGAGCAGAACCTTGTCGACCTCCTTTTCGGCACCGCTCTCATAAAGGAGCGGAATGTCGACGACGACAAGCGCCTCGCCTGCGGCGCGCGCCTCTGCGAGGAAAGCGAGGCGGTCGGCACGCACGAGCGGATGGACGATATGCTCGAGCCGCGCCATTGCGGCGGCGTTGCCGAGAACGCGGGCGGCGAGGGCTTGGCGATCGACGCTTCCCCCGCGAACGGTACCTGGAAATTCCGCTTCGATGAGAGGGGCGGCCGCACCTCGATAGAGAGCGTGGACCGCGGCGTCGGAATCATGGACCTTGACACCAGCGGCGCGGAACATGGCCGCGGTTGCCGACTTGCCCATGCCGATCGAGCCGGTGAGACCGAGAACGAACATCAGCTCTTCTCGATGTCCGCGGCGATCAGCGCACGCAGTTCGGCCGTGACTTCAGGCTTGCGGCCGAACCAGTGTTCGAATCCGGGAACCGCTTGGTGCAGCAACATGCCGAGGCCGCTCAAGGTGCGCAGACCGCGGGCGCGCGCCTGACGCAGAAGATCGGTTTCGAGCGGTACATAGACGATATCGGCGACGATGGCGCGGGCGGGCAGGGGCGAAAGATCGATTTCGAGCGGCGCCTCGCCGCGCATGCCCAGCGAGGTCGTGTTGACGAGAAGATCGGCGTCCGCGAGCGCCCCCGGCAGGTCGGCGAAAGATTTGGCGGCGATCGCCGCGCCGAGGCGCCGGCGCAAGTCCTGCCCTCGCGCGATCGTGCGATTGATCACGAGAACCTCCCGGGCGCCGCGCATGATCAGGGCGTAGATGATGCTCCGCGCGGCTCCGCCCGCGCCGAGCACGACGACTTTTCCAAGGTCCTTTCCCCAGCCGGGTGCCTCTTCGTCGATCGCGGCGAGAAAGCCCGCAGCATCCGTATTGTCTCCGTGAAGGTTTCCACCGTCGATCCACAAAGTATTCACTGCTTCGAGCTGCGCGGCGACCTGCGTCGTCGCCCCACAGAAGCGAAAGGCTGCCTCCTTATGTGGAATCGTGACATTGCCGCCGACGAAGCCTTGGTCGGCGAAAGAGGCAAGGAAATCTTCGAGCGCGTCCGGCGAGACCGGCACGCGTTCATAATCGCCCTCGATGTGGAGCCTTTTGAGCCAATAGCGGTGGATCAGCGGCGAACGCGAATGTTCGACCGGCCAGCCGATGATGAAAGCGCGCCTCATGTCGCGAGACTGCCTTCCCGACGCAGAAATGCAAGGAGATCGAGGAGCGGCAGGCCGAGGATCGTCGCCTGATCGCCCTCCATCCGCGAAAAAAGGTGGATCCCTAAGCCTTCGAACTGGTAGGCGCCGACACTCGAGAGCACCGAAGGTCCGGCCGCGGCAAGATAAAGCTCGATGAAGTCGGCACTGAGCTTGCGGCAGGTGAGCGTGGCGCAAGAAGAGGCCTCGAAGAGAACTCTGCTTGCTCGCGCCACCGAAAGCGCTGAGTGGAGCCGATGGGTTTTCTCCGAGAAGCGCGCGAGCTGCGCCCGTGCTTCCTGGTGATCGCGCGGCTTTGTGAGCGTCAAACCTTCGAATTCGAGCGTCTGGTCGGCACCGACCACGAGACGGTCCGGCCTTCGACTCGAGACGGCGAGCGCTTTGGCGCGGGCGAGATGCGCCGCAATCTTTTCCGCCTGCGCACTCGCAAGCTCTCGTTGGAGCGCGCGCTCGTCGATATCCGCCGCCAAGGCTTCGAACGGTATGCCGGCGCTGCGCAGAAGCGCCTGGCGCGCTGCGCTTTTCGAGGCGAGCACAAGCGGCGCACTGGCGCGCCAGAGACCCGATTCTTTCATCTAAATGCCGAGCTTGCTGCGATGCGCCTTATAAAGATCGATGACGGCCGCCGCGGTTTCTTCGATCGAACGTCGCGTGACGTCGATCACCGGCCAGCCGTAATGAGCGAAGAGCTTGCGCGACTGGACGATTTCCTCGGCGACTGCGACCGGATCGACATAGGAGGAATCCATCATCGCATGCAAGGATTCGAGCCGGTTCTGCCTTACCTGAATGAGGCGTTCGACCGAGACGATGATTCCGACGATCAACGGCTTCTTCAGCCCGAAGAGCGATTTGGGCAGGGGCAGATTGGGAAGCACCGGAAGATTGGCGGTCTTGATTCCCCGGTTGGCGAGATAAATGCTCGTCGGCGTCTTCGAGGTGCGGCTGACCCCGATGAGGATTACGTCGGCCTCATCGTAATTTTCGCTCATCTGCCCGTCGTCATGCAGCATCGTGTAATCGAGCGCGTCGATGCGGTTGAAATAGCTTGCGGTGAGCATGTGCTGGGCACCGGGCCGAGGATTGGCCGCCGCGCCCAGGTAATTTTGGAAGACGTTCAGGATCGGCTGCAGGACCGAATGGCAAGGCGCCCCGATCTCGCGGCACGCCGCTTCGAGCTGCTGGGCGAGATCCGACTCGAGCAAGGTATAGAGAACCACGCCGGGGGCCGCCTCGATCTCCGCAATCGCGCGCGCGATCTGCCCCTGGCTGCGCACCAGCGGGTAGAGATGTTCGATCGCTAAGACATCTTCATAGAGGGCCGAGACGGCGCGGCTCACGGCGATGAGCGTCTCGCCGGTTGCGTCCGACACGAGGTGAATATGAAAATCCTTGCGCTCCAAAGCTCTTGCCCTTGCATGTGGATCGCGGTGGACAAGCTTCGATGCGCGGGCGCGACCTGTCGATATCTCCCGCCGTTGCGGCGGTCTTGTCAACAAGGCCGACGCGGCGAAGATGGAAGCGCCTTCTGCGCGAATAAGACTCATAAACGGATTTGCTGTTGACGGTGCGGGAAAGCGGAATGCAAAGCTTTGTCGCCGCTGACAAAACGCAGCGCAGTCCTTAGATGCACGGCCTGTGCGTCGCGGGGCAAATCTCTGGGTTCCCCGAAAGATTGTGAAAAATCGGGAATGGGACTAATCCGGCCTCTAATAAGAGGAATCGTAAAAAGAGTCTTAAGATAGGATTCTTAATTGTCCTTCTCCTCAAGTAAGATCTTCCGCGTACTGAACGGCGAAGCGGTCTCTCCCCCGCCGGTCTGGCTGATGCGTCAGGCGGGGCGCTATCTCGTGGAATATCGACAGCTTCGCGCCAAGGCGCGTTCCTTTCTCGACCTCTGCTACACGCCAAAACTCGCCGCGGAAGCAACGCTCCAGCCCATTCGACGCTTCGGCTTCGATGCGGGGATTATTTTCAGCGATATTCTCGTCGTGCCCGATGCGTTCGGGCAGAAAGTATCGTTCGAGACCGGAGGTGGTCCCAAGCTCGAGCCGATATCGAATGCGGCAGGTCTCGGAAGGCTGCGCGAGAAGGTCGATCTTGATCGCTTGGCTCCGGTCTTCGATGCCGTGAGACGCGTCAAAGAGGCCGCACCGGAGACGCCGCTCATCGGATTTTGTGGCGCGCCCTTCACGCTCGCGAGTTATATGATTGCCGGTCAGGGTACGCCCGATCAGGCGCCGGCGCGGCTTCTCGCCTATCGGGATCCCGATCTCTTCCAAGCGCTGATCGACCGGCTCGTTGCAGGCTCGATCGATTATCTCCTTGGGCAGATCGACGCCGGCGTCGATCTCGTGCAGATTTTCGACTCCTGGGCCGGAGCGCTGGCGCCGTCGGAATTCGAAAGTTGGTGCGTAGCCCCGCTCAAAACGATCATCGAAGGCGTGCGGGCCCGCCATCCGGAAAAGAAGATAATCGCCTTTCCGCGCCGGGCGGGACTTTCGATCGTCGATTTCGCCGCGCGGACGGGAGCGGACGCGCTGGGGCTCGACGAGACAATCGATCCCGTTGCAGCGGCGAAACGGATCGAGGCAAGCACAGTCCTGCAAGGAAATCTCGATCCTCTGGCGCTTGTCGCCGGCGGCCGGGCGTTACAGGAGGGAACGGAGCGAATTCTTTCGGCCTTCGCCGGGCGGCCGCATATTTTCAATTTGGGCCATGGGATCTTGCCGGAGACGCCGGTCGCGCATGTCGAGGCGCTGCTCGGCCAAATTCGTGCGGCCGACGCATGATCTATCTCTGGCTCAAGGCCCTGCATGTCTTTTCCGTGATCGCCTTCATGGCGGGCATGTTCTATTTGCCGCGCCTCTTCGTTTATCATTCCCTGGCTGAGAAGGGCTCGGCACAATCGGAAACCTTCAAAATCATGGAACGGCGGCTCGATCTCGGCATCATGCGGCCGTCGCTCGTTCTCGTCCTGGCGAGCGGGATCGGTCTCGGCTTTGGTGGGCATTGGTTTGCTGCCGGCTGGCTCGACCTGAAACTCCTGCTCGTGCTGCTCATGATTGTCGTCTATGTCTATCTTGTGCGGCTGCGGTATCGTTTCGCGGCAGACGTCAACCTTCATTCGCCGCGCTATTTCCGCATTCTGAACGAGATCCCTACCCTGCTCTTGATCGGCATCGTCATTCTGGCGGTGGTGAAGCCCTTGTAAACCGAACCTTGCGCCCTGATATCCAGGCGGAGCAAAGACGTTGCCGCGGCGTGTAACTCTTTGGTCACAGGCGCCTGAAAGCGACCGCCGGGGGGATTTGTCTGTTGGTTGCGAGGGCGATTTCCGGTATTCTTTTGAGTGAAGGCAAGGCCTTCGAATTGAGGTTCGGGGAATGATCCGCTCGCTGATCATAGCCGGCGCGGTTTCGCTCGCTTTGGCGGGTGCGACTTATGCTGCCGATCTCCCCAACCAAAAGGGTCCGCCGGTTTATACGCCGCCTCCGCCTGCCTTTTCCTGGACCGGATTCTATGTCGGCGTGAATGCGGGCTATGGCGGTGACCCATTCCATTTCGACGCTTTCGGCCCCGGCGGCTTCTTAGGCGGATCGAACATATCTTCGAGCGGCTTTCTCGGTGGCGGCGAGGCGGGCTTTAATTACCAATTTGCCGGCTCGGGCGTTGCTGGGGGCGATTTGGTGCTCGGCGGCGAGGCGGATTTCGAAGGCGGCACGGTCAGCGGCTCGCAGACCTTGGCCCCCCCACTCGTGACGACGACCGGGCCGGTCACGAACAGGCTCGATTGGCTTGGCACGGCGCGCGCCCGCCTCGGCTTGGCTTTCGGCAATGTGCTCCCCTATATCACCGGCGGTTTCGCCTATGGGCATGAGACGGTTTCGCAGTCGGGCCCCGGCGCCGGCGCGCTCACCAATTGGTCGATTGGCTCGACGCCGACCGGGTGGACGGCGGGCGGCGGCATCGAATATGCTTTTGCCCACAATCTCTCGGTAAAGGCCGAATATCTTTACGTGGATCTTAGCCGGACGAACGGGTTGACACCCGGCGACGCGCCGGGCTTTTTCCATACGACGCATCCGACGCTCAATGTCGTTCGGGCAGGCCTCGACTGGAAATTCGACTGGATTGCGCCGGGGACACCCGTGGTTCCGAAATATTAGCAGACGGGGGATAACCTGGGCCAAGATCCGTGAGCGGTCTTGGAGATCTAGCCGGCAGCTCTGCTGCCGGCCTTTTTGTCTCAGTTCGCAGGCTCATGCTGCGGAACGCGGCTGGAACCAAGAGCAAAGCTTAGTTCTTAACAGGACGGCGGAATCGCAGGTTCGCGGTCAACTGCCTCGGTCAGGTTGTCAATCCCGGCAAAACATCCTATCTTATGGCTCTCTCCTAACAGGTGAACTGCCGGCGCGTCGGTGCGCCATATTGTGGGCATCATCTGTCCTCCAAGGATTTGGCGCCCTCCGGGGCTTTCCCACCCCCTTTGCGCAGTGAGCGCGTGGTCTTCCAAGGACAAGGATCCCTATGCGGGATATCAAACTTCAGGATCTCAAAACGAAATCCCCTACCGAGCTGCTCGCCTTCGCCGAAGAGCACGAAGTCGAGAACGCTTCCATCATGCGCAAACAGGAATTGATGTTTGCGATTCTCAAACAATTGGCGAGCCGCGAGATCGAGATCGTCGGCGAAGGCGTGATCGAGGTGCTGCAGGACGGTTTCGGCTTTCTGCGTTCGCCGGAGGCCAATTACTTGGCCGGTCCGGACGATATTTATGTCTCGCCCTCGCAGATCCGGCGCTTCGGGCTGCGCACCGGCGATACGGTCGAAGGCCTCATCCGCAGCCCGAAAGAGGGCGAGCGCTATTTCGCGCTGTTGAAGGTCAATACAATCAATTTTGAAGACCCGGAGAAGGTCCGTCACAAGGTCCATTTCGACAATTTGACCCCGCTCTATCCGGACGAGCGGCTGCGGCTCGAGATCGAAGACCCCACGAAAAAGGACCTCTCGGCGCGCGTGATCGACATTGTGGCGCCGATCGGCAAAGGCCAGCGCGCGCTGATCGTTGCTCCGCCGCGCACCGGCAAGACGGTGCTTCTGCAGAACATCGCCCAATCGGTCACCGCCAATCACCCTGAGTGCTACCTGATCGTGCTGCTCATCGACGAGCGGCCGGAGGAAGTCACCGACATGCAGCGCTCGGTGAAAGGCGAGGTGGTCTCCTCGACCTTCGACGAGCCGGCGATGCGCCACGTCCAGGTTGCGGAAATGGTGATCGAAAAGGCAAAGCGCCTGGTCGAGCATGGCCGCGACGTAGTTATCTTGCTCGATTCGATTACCCGGCTCGGGCGCGCCTATAATACGGTCGTGCCCTCGTCCGGCAAGGTGCTGACGGGCGGCGTCGATGCGAATGCGCTGCAACGGCCGAAGCGCTTCTTCGGCGCGGCGCGCAATATCGAAGAAGGCGGCTCGCTGACGATCATCGCGACCGCGCTGATCGATACTGGCTCGCGCATGGACGAAGTGATCTTCGAAGAATTCAAGGGCACCGGCAATTCGGAGATCGTGCTGGATCGCAAGGTCGCGGACAAGCGCACCTTCCCGTCGATCGACATCATGCGCTCGGGCACGCGCAAGGAAGAATTGCTCGTCGCGCCGGACATCCTCAAAAAGATGTACGTGCTGCGCCGCATTCTGACGCCGATGGGCACGGTCGACGCGATCGAATTCCTGCTCGGCAAATTGCGCGAGACGCCGAAGGGCAATGCGAGCTTCTTCGAATCGATGAATACGTAATTCGGTTCAGTCACTGCGAGGAGCGGCGAAGCAATCCATGTCGTCGCGGCGGCCGACGGTCTTGCTGCGCTCGCGAGGCTTGTCTTAGGGCCCCGACAGCCGGGTCTCAGCCGTTATCCGCAGCGCGGCCGGATCGTGGACCGGCAGCGAACACGTTCCCGCCGAACAGACGAAGGCGGTGGCTCCGTCGGTCTTTTGTCCGGCTGCCGGATGAGTCGGCGGAATGTCATCCAGCTTTTCGCGCGAGACGACGATCCGCTCGTCGAACGGAATGGATAGCGCGGTTTCATAGAGCGCCTGGCGTGCAGGGCCGGTCACGACGATTTCCAACCCGCGCAAGCGCAGATCGAGCGCATTCAGAATTCCGGCATGTCCAACCGGATTGGCGCGGACGACGCCGGCGAGCGTCGCGAAAAGAGAATCGGCGCGCGCGAGCCAGGTCTCATCGCCGCTCGCGGCGGCGAGCCTGACGAGCGCATCGAGATAAATGGAATGTGCATTCGGGATCGCGTCGTCGTGCGTCGGAGCCAAGCGTAGAATGACGTCGCTTGCGTCATCCGCCGACATGGTGACGAGGCCTGAAGAATCGATATGATGCGCTTCGATCGCGCGTGCCCAAGCGATCGTGTCGGCAAGATAATCATGCGCCGAAAGTTCGGCGCCCGATAGATCGCGCACCTCATGGAGCGCAAGCGCGGCGCGCATCATCGCGGCATGATCGAGCGCGAAGCCGGGCCGCACGGCGATGCCGGCGCGGGCGCCGTGCGCCAGGCGGCGGGCGCCGGCAGCATCGGTATAATCGAGCTTCTCGACCAGGACATGATAGGCGCGCGCCGCAAGCGCAATCCAGCGCGGCTCGTTGAGCGCGGTCCCCGCATGGACAAGCGCCGCGATCATCAATCCATTCCAATCGGCAAGGATCTTGTCGTCGCGCGCGGGAGGAATGCGCTTTTGCCTTGCGGCGAGGAGCTTGGCTTTGAGCGGCGCGAGCCGCGCTTCGTCTGCGGCGCTCGGCGCTTTCGCATCGAGCTGGTTGAGAATATTCGCGCCCGGGCCGCCTTCGTGCCAATTGCCTTGCGGCGTGACGCCGTAGAATTGCGCGAAATAGGACGCGTCTTCCTCGCCGAGAAGGGCGACGAGCTCGCTCCATGTCCAGGTATAGAACTTGCCCTCTTCGCCTTCACTGTCTGCATCGAGGCTGGCGCAGAAGGCGCCGTCCATCATCTCGCGTTCGAGCCAGGCGATTGTTTCGCGCGCACGCAGGCGCAAGAGATCGTTGCCGGTTCTCTGTGCGCAAAGCGCCAGCAATTCGAGAATCTGCGCATTGTCGTAAAGCATTTTCTCGAAATGCGGGACGAGCCAGCGCTCATCGACCGAATAGCGGGAAAAGCCGCCGCCGAGATGATCGTAGATTCCGCCGCGCGCCATGCGCGTCAGCGTCAGTTCGACGAGTTCGAGATAAGAGGGCTGGTCGAGCCGCGTACCGGCGCGCCAGAGGAGCTCCAAGATCGGCGGGTTCGGAAATTTGGGTGCGCCGCGCAGACCGCCATTGACCGGATCAATGTGGCCGACGAGCTGGGCGGCGAGCGTATCAACCGTGGCTAATCGAAGCGGATCGCCACCAGCCGACCCGACCTGGGCGAGGGCGTCGCGAATGATCTTGGCGTTCGAGGTAATTCTACCTGGGTCGGCGCGATAAGCACGCGCCACACTTCGCAGAACGTCGACAAAGGCAGGCCGCCCATATTGTTCGTGCTTGGGAAAATAAGTGCCGCCCCAGAAGGCCTCACCGGTCGGCGTGAGAAACATGGTCATCGGCCAGCCGCCGCGCTCGCCGAAAGCATGCAGTGCCGACATGTAGATATGATCGATGTCGGGACGTTCTTCGCGATCGACCTTGATGTTCACGAAGAGCTCGTTCATGACCGCCGCGATGTCGGGATCTTCGAAGCTCTCGTGCGCCATCACATGGCACCAATGGCAGGCGGCATAGCCGACCGAGAGCAGGATCGGCTTGTCTTTCTCCTGCGCTTCTTGAAGTGCAGCGGGACCCCACATCCGCCAATGGACGGGGTTCGTCGCGTGCTGCAGAAGATAGGGACTGGCGGCGTGTGTGAGTTCGTTGAAGGACATGATGCCGCTTTCGGATAGAGAAACGATCTATGCGCTCGCCTCCGGCGTGGGACGCGCGGCGGTTGCCATCTTGCGTATTTCCGGACCTGACGTGAGCAAGATAGTGGCGGCGCTGGCCCGGAAACAGCCCGAACCGCGCCGCGCGATGCTCACGACGTTTATGGATCCCGTTTCGCGCGCGCCGATCGACCGCGGCCTGCTCCTGTTTTTTCCAGCGCCCGCGAGCTTCACCGGCGAAGATTATGCCGAATGCCACGTTCATGGAGGGCCGGCGATTATGGCCGCGCTGCTTCGTGCGCTCGCAACCTTCCCGAAGACGCGGCCGGCGCAAGCCGGGGAATTCACCCGGCGTGCCTTCGAGAACGGCAAGCTCGATCTGACCGAAGTCGAGGGCCTGTCGGACCTGATCGCCGCCGACACGGAGGCGCAACGCCGGCAGGCTTTCCGGCAAATGCAGGGGGAGCTGCATCGCAAAGCGGAAGGCTGGCGTGCGGCCCTCCTCCAGGCGCAGGCATTGCTCGAGGCCGAGATCGATTTTCCCGATGAAGGCGATGTTGCGCCGCTGGCACGGAAGAAGCTCGCGGGCATCCTGGCGCCGGTTCGGGCCGAGCTGGAATTGGCACTCCAGGTGCGCTCCGGAGAGCGCCTTCGCGACGGGCTCGTGGTCGTCATCGCGGGTCCGCCGAATGCGGGCAAATCGACTTTGCTCAATGCGCTCGCGCGTCGGGAGGCGGCGATCGTGTCGGATATCCCAGGCACGACACGCGATGCAATCGAAGTCCACCTCGACGTCGGCGGCTTTCCGATGACCCTGATCGATACGGCGGGCTTGCGCGAATCGGCCGATCGCGTCGAGCAGATCGGCATCGCTCGGGCGCGTACGCGCGCCGAGTCTGCCGACCTCGTGCTCTGGCTGAGCGAAGCCGCACGGCCGGTGGCGCATCGTTTTGGCCCTGGGGTCGAAGTCTGGCCGATCCTGACCAAGAGCGATCTTTATCCGAGGGCGAGCGGGGCTGAGGCCATGCCTCTGAGCGCCGCGACCGGGGAGAACATCGATCGGTTGATCGAGCGGCTTTCCGAGTTCGCGCGCGGCGCGCTGGGCATGGGGGAATCGGGGCTGATTACGCGGGAGAGGCACCGGCGTGCTTTCGAGGCGGCAGCCGCCGCGCTGAAACGGGCCGAGCAGGACCTCGATGGGCCGATCGAGCTTTTGGCGGAAGAGATCCGTGCCGGCGTTCGGGCGCTCGAAATTCTGATCGGGAAGATTGATGTCGAAACGGTGCTCGGCGAAATATTCGCGCGATTCTGCATCGGGAAATGATAGATTCAGGCTTGGGTGTTTCACGTGAAACCGCAGGAGGCCGCCCCGGCGGGGTAGCGGATCGCGGAGTGGACGGAGCGCGGACCAGATCCGCGCACGCGCGCCGGGATGAAGGAGCTGAAATTGGGTGAGGCGACCTCATTCGACGTCATCGTCGTCGGTGGCGGCCACGCGGGCTGTGAAGCCGCGGCTGCAGCCGCACGCGCGGGCGCGCGCACCGCGCTGGTGACCCATTCCTTCGCTTCGATCGGCACAATGTCCTGCAATCCGGCGATCGGCGGGCTCGGCAAGGGCCATCTCGTGCGCGAGATCGATGCGCTCGACGGATTGATGGGTCGCGTCGCCGATGCCGCCGGAATTCAGTTCCGCGTCCTCAATCGCGCCAAGGGGCCGGCAGTACGAGGTCCGCGTGCGCAGATGGACCGCAAGCTTTATCGCGCCGAAATGCAAGCGGCGATTCGGAGCCAGGCCAATCTCGTGGTCATTGAAGGCGAAGCGGCGGAAATCAAAATCGGTCGCGGCCGAGCCGAGGGATTGAATCTGACCGATGGCCGCGAGCTCGCCTGCGCCGCACTCATATTGACCACCGGCACGTTTCTGCGCGGCATGATCCACATCGGAGACGAACGCATTCCCGCCGGCCGCGTCGGCGAAAGCCCTGCGCAGCGGCTTTCCCAAAGCCTGCTCGGGCATGGCTTCGCGCTCGGGCGGCTCAAAACAGGGACGCCTCCGCGTCTCGACGGGCGGACAATCGATTGGGCCGACCTGGAGCGCCAGGAAGGCGACCGCGAACCCGAGCCCTTTTCGTTTCTGACCGAGACGATCACACGTCCGCAAGTCGATTGCTTCATAACCAAGACGACGCCGGAAGGGCATCGGCTGATCGAGGACAACCTGAAGCTCTCGCCCGTCTATTCCGGCGCGATTTCCGGGCGTGGCCCGCGCTATTGCCCCTCGATCGAGGACAAGGTGATGCGTTTCGCCGATCGCGAATCCCATCAGATCTTTCTCGAGCCGGAGGGGCTCGATGATCCGACGATCTATCCGAACGGAATTTCCACGGCCCTCCCGGCGGCCCTGCAGGACCGCTTCCTGCGAACCATTCCCGGCCTCGGCCGTGTCACAATGCTCCAGCCCGGCTATGCGATCGAATATGATTTCATCGACCCCCGCGAATTGAAGCCCAGCCTCGAGACGAAACGGGTCGCCGGCCTTTTTCTCGCCGGCCAAATCAATGGCACGACAGGCTATGAGGAGGCGGGAGCGCAAGGACTGGTTGCCGGGCTCAATGCGGCCGCTCTTGCCGGCGGCCGCGACGCGATCTCATTCGACCGATCCGAAGCCTATTTCGGGGTCATGATCGATGACCTCGTCACGCGCGGCGTCACCGAGCCCTATCGCATGTTCACTTCGCGCGCCGAATATCGCCTCACCTTGCGCGCCGACAACGCCGATCAGCGGCTCACGGCCCGCGGCATCGGCCTGGGCATCGTCGGACCGGAGCGGGCGCGCGCCTTCGGGCAGAAGAGCAAGGCGATCGAAGCGGCGCGCGCCAGGCTCTCAGCGGTGAGCCTTACGCCGAATGAAGCGGCGCGTTTCGGCCTCCATATTAACCGGGACGGGATCCGCCGCTCGGGGTACGAGCTCCTTGGCTTTCCCGACGTGACTTTCGCCGATCTCAGCCGGATTTGGCCGGAGCTCGGAACGATCCCGCTCTTTGCCGCGCGCCAGATCGAGATCGACGCCAAATATTCGGCCTACCTCGATCGCCAGGCGGCCGACATTGCCGCCTTTCGCCGGGACGAGGCTTTGCGGATTCCGGAGAGCGTCGACTATCTGAACCTGCCGGGACTCTCGGCTGAGATACGCCAGAAGCTCGCGGCGATCCGCCCGCAGACCATGGGGCAGGCGAGCCGGATCGAGGGCATGACGCCGGCGGCACTCACTTTGCTCACCGCCCAGATCCGGCGTGCCGGGTGAGCGCACCCGAGATTGACGACCGCACTGCGGCGCTCGAGCTTTTCCCGCTGCCGCGGGAAACAGCAGAGCGATTCGACATCTATGCCGAGCTTCTGCGCAAGTGGCAGAAGGCGATCAATCTCGTGGCCGTTTCGACCTTGCCCCACATTTGGATGCGGCACTTTGCCGATTCG
The DNA here is from genome assembly GCA_021324915.1 of Beijerinckiaceae bacterium. GTDB lineage: Bacteria > Pseudomonadota > Alphaproteobacteria > Rhizobiales > Beijerinckiaceae > Methylovirgula. The sequence goes on from JAJPIC010000013.1 coordinate 70,064, forward strand.
CTGCAGGTTCAGGCGGCAGTGCCGGATGCGCGCATCTGGGTCGATCTCGGCTCCGGTGCCGGATTTCCCGGCCTCGTCACCGCCATCCGGCTTGCCGGCGAGCCAGGCACCAGAGTTCATCTGATCGAATCAGACCAGCGCAAATGCGCCTTCCTGCGCACGGTTTCACGTGAAACAGGCGCGCCGGCCATTGTTCATGCCGGCCGGATCGAACACGTGGTCGAGGCGATCGGCGAACCGGTCGAGGCCGTGAGTGCCCGGGCGTTGGCGCCGCTGCCGCAACTCGTTAACTATGCGGCGAAATTTTTGGACAGCGGCGCAATCGGCGTTTTTCTCAAGGGACAAGATCTAGCCGACGAATTGACCGACTCGGCCGCAACACGTAAATATCAAATAGAAATGCGGAATAGTTTGACGTCTCCCGCCGGCCGTATCGTGATCATTGCTCGATTGTTGCGGCGCAACAACGCGAAAGCCTAACGAGAAACAATAGGTTACCGCCTGGAGAAGAGGGTGTCCTATTCCCCCGACCTACGCGTTCTGGTGATCGCCAATCAGAAAGGCGGGGTTGGCAAGACGACTACGGCCATCAATCTTGGAACGGCACTCGCCGCGATCGGGGAACGCGTTCTCATCGTCGACCTCGATCCGCAAGGCAATGCATCGACGGGGCTCGGCATCGATCGAAAAAGCCGCAGCATCTCGACTTATGACATCATGATCGGCGAGGAGCCGCTCGCTGCCGTCATCCAGAAGACGGCGGTGCCACGCCTGTGGGTCGCGCCCTCGACTCTCGACCTGCTCGGCGTCGAGCTCGAAATCGCTCCGCAAAAGGATCGCGCGCATCGCCTCAGAACTGCGATCAAGAAATTCGCCGAGGATCAGCAGAGCGCGGCCGAGCCCATGACTTATATTCTTGTCGACTGCCCGCCCTCGCTCAATCTGCTCACGGTCAATGCACTGACCGCCGGTGACAGCGTGCTTGTGCCTTTGCAATGCGAGTTCTTCGCGCTCGAGGGCCTCTCGCAACTCCTCTCGACCGTCGACCAAGTGAAGAAGAGTCTCAATGCCGAGCTGCAAATCCACGGCATCGTGCTTACCATGTACGACCCGCGCAACAATCTCGCGACGCAGGTTGCGGCCGACGTGCGCGGCTTCATGGGCGACAAGGTCTACAACACGATCATCCCGCGCAATGTGCGCATTTCCGAAGCGCCGTCCTATGGCAAGCCGGTGCTTCTTTACGATCTCAAATGCAGCGGCAGCCAGGCTTATTTGCGGCTTGCGGCGGAAGTGATTCAGCGCGAGCGGCAAGTGCGCGCGGCATGAGGCGAGTATGAAGGTCGGGAATATGGCAGAAGAGACGCGGCTGCGCTTGGGACGCGGACTTGCGGCTTTGATCGGCGAAGCCGGAGAGGAAGGCGCGGCGGTCGCGCGCGCGCGGCAGAAGAAAATTCCGATCGCCTTTCTGCGTCCCAATCCGCGCAATCCGCGCCGCACTTTCGGCGAGGCGGATCTCGACGACCTCACCAATTCGATCCGCGAGAAGGGCGTCATCCAGCCGATCCTCGTGCGCACGTTGCCGGGCGTCGCAGACGCGTACGAGATCATCGCCGGCGAGCGGCGCTGGCGCGCCGCGCAAAAGGCCGGCTTGCACGAAGTTCCGGTGATCACGGTCGAGGCCGACGACAAACAAGCGCTCGAACTCGCGATCATCGAAAACGTGCAACGCACGGATCTGAACCCGCTCGAAGAAGCGATGGGATATCGGCAGCTCGAGCGCGAGTTCAATTATTCGCAGCAGGAGCTTGCCAAAGTCATCGGCAAGAGCCGCAGTCATGTCGCCAATACGCTGCGCTTGCTCAATCTCCCGGAGAAGACGAGAAAGCTGCTTTCGGAAGGACAGCTTTCGGCGGGGCACGCGCGCGCGCTCCTCACCATGGCCGAGGCCGATCTGATCGCCGAGCGAATCGTAGCGCAAGGTCTTTCGGTGCGCGACGTCGAAAAGATTGCGCAGAAGCAAGCACGCGCGCCGCGCAAGGAGGCTGCAAACGATAGTGATACGCGGGCACTCGAAAAGGCGTTGAGCGATGCCTTGGGACTGATCGTCAGCATCGCGCATCGCGGCGAATCCGGCGAAGTGCGCATTCGATACAAGAGCCTCGACCAGCTCGACGATCTTTGCAGAAAGCTGAAGGGCTGATTTGCTTCTCGTGGCTTCGGGAGAGGATCATCCTCCGCCGCGCCTCCCGGCCAGCGCGACAGACCAGAGCGCACGCACCGCAATCATGTCGGCCAGCCGCGGTTCGTAACGCGCTTTTGCGATGGCCTGAGAAAGAGTCGTGATCGCGCGCATGAGCCTTTCCGAAGTCCAGGTCCGCATATGTCGGTCGAAAGCCGCGCCGCGCCGGTAGCCTGCCTCCGCACGGCCGCCCTCGGCATCGAGCCGGGCGCGATGCAACGCCATGGCGTGGCGAAGCGCCGCGCCGAGCAGCGCATTGTAATCTCCGCCTTCGGCAAAGACCCGCGCTGCCGTCTCCTCGACCGCGGCATAATCGCCATCGAATGCGCCGTTGATTGCCGTATCGAGCGCAAGGCTCGAGGCATCGGCAATGATCGCCGCAACATGTTCGGAAGTGATCTCGCGCGCACCCTGCGCATAGAGGATAAGCTTGCCGAGTTCCGAACGCGTGGTGAGCCGATCCTGGCCGAGCAGGGAGACGAGCAGCGCCTTGGCTTCCGGATCAATGGAAAGTCCCGCCGTGCGCAGCTCGGTCTCGATGAGGTGAGCGATGTCCTTGGCCGAATCGGACAGACATTCGATCGCTGCTGCGCGCGGGCTTGATTCTAAGAGCTTGCGCAATGGCGCGTCGCGCTTCAGGGCACCCGCCTCTATCACGATCGTGCAATCGCTCGGCGGGGAGGCGAGCACCGTTTCGAGCGCCGCAATGAAATTTCTCGCTTGCGCATTGATGGCAATCGCGCGCCGTCCGCCGAAGAGTGCCACCGTATTGGCCTCGTCGGCGAGGCGGAGCGGATCGGCGGCGAGCTCGTCTCCGGAGATCCGCTGGAACTGGAACGGGTCCTTGCGGTCCTCGATGCTGCGCGCAAGGATATTTTCCACGCGCTCGGAGACGAGGCCCGCATCCTGACCGAAGACCAGATAGATGAAAATATTGCCGGGCGGGCGCGCGATGAAACGCTCGGCTTCGCCGCTTCGAACAGCGACCATTAGAGCATGATCCGGAAAAGTGGGAACCGGTTTTCCGACAAGATCATGCTCGAACAAGAGGCCATGATCCGGAAAAGTGGAAGCCGGTTTTCCGACAAGATCATGTTCGAACAAGAGCCCATGATCCGGAAAAGTGGGAACCGGTTTTCCGACAAGATCATGCTCGAACAAGAGGCCATGATCCGGAAAAGTGGGAACCGGTTTTCCGACAAGATCATGCTCGAA
>JAJPIC010000002.1 GCA_021324915.1 Beijerinckiaceae bacterium
GGAGAATTGAGAGGATTTGTCCCTAGTACGAGAGGACCGGGATGAACGTACCTCTGGTGGACCTGTTGTGGCGCCAGCCGCAGTGCAGGGTAGCTATGTACGGAACGGATAACCGCTGAATGCATCTAAGCGGGAAACCGACCTCAAAACGAGTTCTCCCTTAAGAGCCGTGGAAGACGACCACGTTGATAGGCCGGGTGTGGAAGCGCAGCAATGCGTGGAGCTTACCGGTACTAATCGCTCGATCGGCTTGATCGCTCTCATTATCAATGCTTGGCGACATGGCGCTTGCTATCGTCGTCTGACCAGTTTGCTTCCTGCCTTTCGCCGGCCTGGTGACTCTTGCGAAGTGATAAGACCCGATCCCATCCCGAACTCGGCCGTCAAACGCTTCAGCGCCAATGGTACTATGTCTCAAGACCTGGGAGAGTAGGCCGTTGCCAGGCCTGCGAAGGGCAGCCTCAATCGCAATCAAGATAGAGAACGGACGACGGAACATTCCGCCGTCCGTTCTCTGTCGCCTATATGTTTATCGCGGGGTGGAGCAGCCCGGTAGCTCGTCAGGCTCATAACCTGAAGGTCACAGGTTCAAATCCTGTCCCCGCAACCAAATCTGCAAACGGATACTTGGAAAAGAGCGCTCCGCGGAGCGCTCTTTTCGTTTCAGATCGCACATTCTCTGTCGCCAGCTGTCTGCCGCGCCCTGGCTCTCGCGCTGAGCCGCGCCTCGACGGCATGAACGCATGAACTCTCGCCCATATCGGCCTTCTCGCCGGGGTTCAGCACATTGACATTGGCGCGCGCGGCCTCGAATTTCGGCCACCGCCCCTTGTGCACCAGCGCCACGCCGCGCGGCACATCGGCCGAAAGCCGCACGACGACCGGCAGCGTGCCGGTCGCATTCTCGAGCACCGCCTCAGTGCCGTCGGCGAGCGCCAGCATCGCCGCGTCCGCCGGATTCACCAGCGCCGGCGCGACGCCGAGCCGTCCTCTGATCTTGCCGTCATTTCCATAGCTCGAGTTGAGCTGCCATTCCGAGGCGGGCGAGAGCACGCGCAACATGCCGCTTTCCGCGGATTGATCGGCATGAGGTAGAGGCGCGTAAGGATGGCCGGCCTCGCGCGCCCGTTCCGAGGCGATTTCAATCCGCCCGCTCGGCGTCGGGAAGACGAGATCGGCAAAGGGGATGAGCGGGACTTCCGGCATCGCGGTGCCGCGCGCCGCAAGCCCTTCGAAATCGAGCCCGAGGCCGGTCTCTTCGAGAAGCACGCGCAGGATCTCGTCATCCGGCTCGTAAAGCTCTGGTTCCTTGAAACCCATGGCGGCGGCGAGGCGGCGGAAGATTTCCTGATTCGGCAAAGCCTCGCCAACAGGGTCGACGACCTTGCGCTGGACCGAGACCGCATTGTGGAAATAGGGCAGCATCAGATCGTCGAACTCGAGGAAGCTCGCCGCCGGCAGGACGTAGTCGGCATAATCGGTTGTGTCCGTCGCGAAGATGTCGAGCGCGACATGCAGAAGATCCTCGCGTTCGAGCGCGCGGCGCAGCGCCGCCTGCTGCGGGCTCGACGCGAGAATATTGTTGTTCCAGCAGAAGAGCGCCTGGGCGCGGCCGGGATCGGCGAGCGTCTGCGCCAAATCCATGTGGCTGAGTGTGGGCAAGCCGTCGCGGGCGAGCTCGGGCTTTGTGACGTAATCGAGATCGACGCCGCGTGTCGCGGGACCATTGAGATAGAGCACCCCTGCTCCGGCTCGGCCGATATTCCCTGTCGCGGCGACGAGCGCCAGGGCAGCGCGGCACGCATTGCCGCCCATCTTCTGGCGCTGCATGCCCTGGCCGAGCCACATCAAGGACGGGCCGCGGCCATAGACCATGGCCGCCTCGCGAATGAGCGAGGCCGGCACGCCGGTCAGCGCCTCGCCGCGTTCGGGCGTCATGGCCCGCACGCCTTCTTCGATGGCGCTCCAGCCGAATGTGTGAGCGTCGAGGAAATCGCGGCGCAATAATCCCGCTTCCTCCACCGCATGGATCAGTGCGAAGGCGAGTGCCGCATCGGTGCCCGGCCGAAGCTGCAGGAAGAGATCGGCTGCCTTGGCGGTCGGATGGGCGATCGGATCGATGACGATTTTGATGCCGGGCGCCTCGGGGAGCCAGGATTGGTGAATATGCGGCGCCGAAGAATACGGATTAGCGCCCCAAACCAGGATGGAGGCGGCGGCCGAGGCGGTGCGCGGATCGAAGCCGATCATCGAGGTGCCAAGCGTATAGCCCAAAGCCTCGTGGCCGGCCTTGTTGCAGACCGTATCGGGATCGACCTCGGTGGCGCCGAGCCGGCGAAAGAAGCGCAACGGAAAATTGCCGGCGATGACCGAGCAGGTGCCGGTATAATGGGTGTGCAGCACGCTCGAGGCGGGATGGGTTTCGAGCAGGCTTTGAAGCCGTGCCGCGATTTCCTTTATGGCCTCGGCCCAGGAGACCGGCGCGAAATGTCCCGTCCCCTTGCCCCCGATCCGCTTCAGCGGAGCGTTCAGCCGCGCGGCGGGATCGAGCCAGACACCATTATAGGCGATGGAACATTTGCCGCAGAGGCTGCCGCGGCTCAGGAAATGATCGGGATCCCCTTTGACGGAGCGAATCCGCCCGCCCTCGACCATCACCGAAATGCCGCAACTATCGTAGCAGTCGCGCGGACAGGTGGTTTTGATCTCAGTCCTTTCGCTGCGCATGGCCCACCTCCTCACCTCGCTTTCCGAGCGAGCAAAGTGGACACGAAGGCTAACACCAGGCGCCTGTCGGTGAAAAGAGTTTCCTGAACGGAAATGCGAAACGCCGAGCGCTTTGGTGCCAATCGGGACCAATTGAAAAGCGCTTCGGGCGAGGACGGCGCCCAGCCGGACCTAGAATTTCGCGCCGCGCCTGGGATCGTCCGGGGCCAGTTTCTCGAACCAGTCCCGCGTGACGACGCCAAACGCATAGCGGCGCCGATAGTGCAGAAGATCCGGCCGGAACCCTGCCCGCTGGCAGCCCTTCAACGACGCGATATTGTCGTGATCGACAAAAGTGAGCACGCTGCGCGCGCCGAGATCGCGCGCATGCTCGGCGATCAAAGCCATGGCCGCGGGCATGATGCCGAGGCCGCGATAATTCGGCGGCGTATAGGCATTTTCGACCAAGGCCTCGCCGGCTTCGAGCGGCGGAAAGCCGCCAAGGGCACGGATGAAGCCGCTATCGCGCGTCCCGAACAGCCATTGGACATAACATGGCGCGTGGTTGCGTGAATCGATTGCCACGAAACCGCCGCGCGCACCCCGCGCCACGAACGCGAGCCGATGCGCGATATCCAATCTTTCCTTGAGGTCCGCACCATCGCTCGAGAACAGCGCGGCAAGATCGCTCTCCTGCAATGGGCGCACGGAGATTGGAATCTTGGCGCTCGGCTTCTCGAACGGCTGATCGAGGTCGCGGCGAAGACCAAAGCGGGTGAATTCGGTGTAAAGGCCGAGATTGAGCCTGCCGATAACTTGCGTTCTGATCCGAGCCGGCCGGCTCAAAGGCTCTATCGTCCCTACGTGGGTCACGTCTTTGCTCCCTGGCTCCTAGGAGCTTGCGCTGCACCCCTCGCTCCGCGCTCCGCTTTGACATCGGCCCGCCTCCCAAGGCAGGACCGGGAATTTCGGCAATATTGAATAAAACCTTATCGCGCCACGCCAAAATCCAACCGCGGTTAACGGGTGGTTAATCGGATCGGCGAAAGAAGCGCGGCCTCGCCGCGAATCCAAAAATTCTCTCCGTTCATGTCACGCGCGGCTTCGCTGCCTCGTCTTAAGTCGCGAGGCGATCATGAGGCGATCATGCGGAGCTTGGCGGCGGCGATACTCGGTCTCGGCCTGGCGGCAAACGGCATTGTCATGCTGGCGGTTCCGTCCGACTGGTACGCGTCAATCCCAGGCGTGAGCGGTACCGGCCCGTTCAATGCGCATTTCATACGCGACATCGGTGCCGCTTATCTCGTTGCCGGTTCTGCGCTCGCCTGGTTCGCGCTGCGGGGCACCGCGCGCCCGGCTGCTCAGGCCGCGGCGGGTTTCCTCGCCCTCCATGCCGCAATTCACATCTGGGACGCCGCGGCCGGCCGGGAACATGTCCATCAATTGATCCTTGCCGACGGCGCCCTCGTGCTTCTGCCTTCGCTGCTTGCGATTTGGATCGCCTGGCCGTTGTCAAAGATAAGGGAGAAGAGCAATGCTCAAATGGTTTCTGCGCCGCTGGATCGATAGATTCGAACGCACCTGGAATTATGATGCGAGCTATTTGCGCGATGTTCTCGATGCGGATCCGCGCGCCATGCTGATGTTCAGCAAAGCCGCAGCCATCGGACGCTATTGCAAGGATGTGCCCCTCGCCGCGTTTAGCGCGGCCGGACTCGTCGGCTCGATGGCGGAAGATTGCGGGCCCTGCACTCAGCTCGGCATCGACATGGCGCAACAAGGCGGTGTCGATCCGGCGATTTTGCGGGCGGTCGTGGCGCGCGACTTCCGCGCCATGCCGGACGATGTCGCGCTGGCGGTTCGGTTTGCCGATGCGAGTCTTGCGCATGCGCCGGAAGCCGATGGGCTGCGCGAAGAGGTTGTGCGCCGCTGGGGTAAGCGCGCGCTCGTCTCGCTCTCTTTCGTGCTCACGGCCGCGCGCCTCTACCCGACGCTCAAATATGCAATGGGCCACGGCAAGTCCTGCACGAGGCTCACGATCGGCGGGCAGACGAGCCCCGTCCTGCACGAGGTGACGAAAGCGGCATGACGGACGATGCTTCGTCTTTCGAAACCCATCGGCGCGCCTTGACCGGCCTTGCCTATCGCATGCTCGGCTCGCGTACGGAGGCAGAAGACGTGGTCCAGGACGCCTATCTGCGCTGGCATGGCGCGGAACGTGACACAATCCAAGAGCCGCGCCGCTATCTCGGCACGATCGTGACGCGGCTCTGCCTCGATCGGATGAAGTCGGCGCGGGCGCGGCGCGAAATCTATGTCGGACAATGGCTCCCCGAACCCGTCATCGAAGAGGGCTTCGATCCTGCGGAGGCCGGCGATCTTGCGCACGATCTTTCGATCGCGCTGATGCTCACGCTCGAGCGCCTCTCGCCGCTCGAGCGCGCCGCCTTTCTGCTCCACGACGTCTTCGGCCTGAGCTTTACCGAAGTGGCCGAGGCGCTCGGCCGCGAGGAAGCCGCTTGCCGCCAGCTCGCCACGCGCGCGCGTGTCCATATCGAGGCGGGCCGGCCGCGCTATTCCGCTTCGCGCGAGGAAGGTGCGCGGCTTGCGGCCGCTTTCCATGCGGCGAGCCAGACAGGCGATGTCGAGGCTTTGCGGCAATTGCTCGCTGAAGATGCGGTTCTCTATCCGGATGGCGGCGGCAAACGCGCCGCGCCGCTCAACCCGATCTATGGCGCAGAGAAGATCGTGCGCTTCTTCGAAGGGATTGCACGCAAAAATTCGGCTTTGTTCTCGACCGAAGCGCGCGCCGCATTTGTCAACGGCCTTGCGGGCTTCGTTCTGCGCGAGCCGGACGGCGCGATCGACACTTTGGCTTTCGCGCATCGCGACGGGCAGATCGCCGCCATTTACCTCACGCGCAATCCGGACAAGCTGCGCCACGTGCGCTTCTAAGATGTGAACCGCGAGCCATCCTCCGCCGAATTGCGATCGCGGCCTTGGCTCCACCCAACGCTGCGACGGATGGCAGCAGTCCGCGCAGCATTCGCAGGCTGCACTGCAACAAAACCGGCAGGGTCGCGTTCACCGCCGTCTCTCGTCTCGGGATTGTGAAGGGCGGTCCATGGCCAATTCGGCGGCTCGCAACGTCATACGCGTGAGTTCTTATTTGGTCGCAACCGCTGTTTCGCTCGTTCTCGTCACCTCCGTCGTGCCGCCGATCGTAGCCGACGAGACCGACAGAGCGGTTGTCGATGCGCCGGCGATCCTCGTTACCGCACCTGTCGCGGGCGATATTCGATCGCTCTCGGTCAAGCCGGGACAAGGCATAGGACAGGGCACATCCATTGCCCATCTTGCCAATCCGCGAATTGATCGGACGACTTTGATCCATCTCGAGGAGAGCACGGCGGGTACGCGCGAGCAACTCGAAGCGACGCGGCGCAAACACGAGGCCGACCTTTCCTATATTTCCCAGCTCGATTCGGAAATTGCGCGCGAGAAGGAGCAATTCGGTCATCAGATCGAAGACGAAATGACCGCGCTGCGCGCCCAAATCGAAGAGAACGAAGATCTCAGCAGGGCCAAACAGGCGATGGTCGAGCGCCACGCCAAGTTGGTTTCAAGGGGCATAGAGAGCCCCGCCGCACTGAAACCCACGGCCGCCGAACATGCCGCCGCGATGAGCAAAGCTCAATCGGCTGTCGCAGAGCTCAACGGGAAAAAAGCGCAATACGAGGCGCTGCAGCACGACATCTATGTCGGGCTCGATCTCCAACCGATCCAGGACCTCGCGCAGAAGAGGCGCGACGTCGACATAGACGCGCGCCGCGTCGCCATCGAAGAGCAGGAATATGCCGCCGATCTCACCTCGCAGAAGCAGCTCGAAGCGGCGGAACAGCAGAGGGTCGGCACGCTCGACCAATCCGACATCGTCGCGCCTTCCGCCGGCGAGGTGCTGGCCCTCATGGCGCCCCAGGGAAGCCACGTCTCGGCAGGGGACACGATCGCGACCATGGTCAATTGCAAGAAGGATTTCGTGGTTGCGATCTTCTCTTATCGAAAAGGCGAGGACCTCGCCGTCGGGACATCCGTCAGGATCAAGGGTGCGTCCTTCGATCACGGGCGCATCAGCGCCATCATTCCCAAGACCAGCGACAAGGATGACGCGCGATTTGCCGTCCCCTTCCCGCAAACCGAGCGGCGTGAACTCTACGCGATCATCGATCCAGATCCTGCTGTTCCCAGTCCCTATGGGGATCTAAAAAGCGTCGATCAGCGCAACGGGCCTGCCAAGGCCTGTGACATCGGGCAATGGGTGACCGTCAGCCGCGAGGGCGGACTCATTCCCTCCATGTCGAACGTCTGGCGCAACGTTCAAAGCACCGTTGCGATCCTGGCTGCTGCGCTGTGAGACTTCGCCCCTTCCTACTCCTTGCGGTTCCGCTCATGATTTGCGCAACGGATGTCGCCACGGCTCGCGTGCAGGGGATCGATCCAAGCGCAGCTAACCTCTGCGCCAGTCTCGTGCATTCCGCCGATGCGATCGGGAGAGGGCCCGGCTTTGCCGCGAGCTATGCGCCCGGCGAAAGCGAAACGCACGTGCCGCCGGCCCTTGCGACCACGGCTTTCGTCTACGACAATGCGCTTGCCGCTATTGCGCTGACGGGCTGCGGGCAGGTTTCGCGCGCCGCCAAGATCGGCGATGCGATCCTTGTCGCGATCCATCACGACCGGACGTTTCGCGACGGAAGAATTCGCAATGCCTATAAAGCCGGCGCGATCGCCGGCACGCCTGCATTGCCCGGGTGGTGGGACGCAAGCACAAAAACCTGGGCGGAAGACGCCTACCAGGACAGTACGGCAACGGGAAATGTGGCTTGGGCGGCGCTCGCCCTGCTCACCTTGCGGCAGGCAACCGGGCATCATGCCTATAGCGACGGCGCCAAAGTTCTTCTCGACTGGATCGACACGCATACGAGTACGACGAGCGGCTATTCCGGCGGCTTTTATGGTTTCGACAACAACCAGAAGCCGCTCCTCTGGAAATCGACCGAACATAATATCGACGTCGCCGCCGCCGCGAACTGGCTTTCGGAGCTCACGCACGATCCACGCTGCCGAGAAATGTCGTCGCGCGCGCGCGGCTTCGTGGCCGGCGCCTTTGACGGCACGCATTTTCGTATCGGCGCGCTCGCGGACGGACGCCCGAATGACGCGCCGATCGTGCTCGATGTTCAGCTCTGGCCCTCGATGGCGCTGCCGGATGCGCCGGCGCAATGGCGCCGCGGTCTCTCTTTCGCCGAAGAGCGGCTTTCGGTCGATGGCGGCTTCTCTTTCAGCGGCGCGCGCGACGGGGTCTGGACGGAAGGAACGGCGCAAGCCGCCCTCGCCTATCGGGTGGCCGGCGATCAGGTCCGCGCCGCCGAAATTCTGCAACACCTGCAGAGCGCTCGCGCGCCATCCGGCCTGCTCTATGCAACGCGTGCTCCGCGGCTGGCCACCGGTCTTGCGATCGGCCCCGACAGCACGAAGCCCGACTTTTTCTATTTCCCGAGGCCGCATCTCGGCGCGACCGCCTGGGCGGCCTTGGCTGCGCTCGGTTGGGACCCCTTCACCGGCAAAGAGGTCAATTGATGTTCGATTCGGCGCCCGACGTCGCCACGGCGGTTTGGACCAACCTCGGCCTCGTCGTCGGCGCGCTGATCCTCGCCGGCGCGCTCGATCGGCGTCACTTGGCCGACCGCGCCCTCTTCGGCTTCACATGCGCCGCCTTGCTCGTTGCTTATGCCCTCTGGCGCTGGCACGACACATTGCCGGCCTTCGAGCCGACGGCGGAGAGTTGGTGGGCGCATCTCTTCTTTGGGTGCGAGATGGTTGCGGTCACCCAAACGCTGCTCGCGATCCTCATTCTCCTGCGCCACCGCGATCGTACGGGGCAAGCCGACGCGGCGGAGCGCGCGCTCGAAGCAAGCGGCGCCTGGCCGGAAGTCGATATATTTATTTGCACCTTTCGCGAACCGCTCGAAGTCCTCGAAAAATCGATTCTCTCCGCGGCGGCCATCGATTATCCGCACTTTACCGTCTGGGTTCTCGACGACACGCGCCGCGCGCAGGTGCGCGAATTTTGCGCCGAGCTCGGCGTGAACTATCTCACGCGCCCCGACAACACGGGCGCCAAGGGCGGCAATCTCAACAATGCCCTTGCGAAGACCGCCGAGCTCACCAATGCGCCCGTCGTTCTCCTGCTCGATGCCGATTTCGCGGCACGGCCCAACATTCTGCGGCGCACGGTCGGCCTCCTCGCCGATCCTTCGGTCGCAATCGTCCAGACGCCGCAGTTTTATTACAATGGCGATCCGATCCAGCACAATCTCGGCATTCAGAAGAGCTGGGTCGACGACCAGCGTTTCTTTTTCGAGATCTTCGAGCCTGCCAAGGACGCCTGGGGTTGCGCCTTCTGCGTCGGCACGTCCTGTGTGATCCGCCGCGACAAGCTTGAGATGATGGGCGGCTTTCCCACCGAGTCGGTCACCGAGGATCTGCACGTCAGCTATAAATTGATGGCGCGCGGATTAAAGACGATATGGCTCAACGAAAGGCTGAGCGTCGGCCTCTCGGCGGAGGGACTGCCCGAATATCTGACCCAGCGCGCGCGCTGGTGCCTCGGCACGATCCAAGGGGCGTTGCTGAGCAGCGGCCCCTTCGGCTGGAACAGGCTCAATTTCACCCAGCGCTGGCATTATCTGCAGGCGCTCCTGCATTGGTGTTCGAAGCCGTTCACTGTCCTGCTGCTGCTGGCGCCCCCCATTTATTGGTTCGGCGGCGTTCCGGCTTTCCACGCGGATTATCTTTCCTTTCTGCGCTTCGGCTTGCCAGCGCTGATCTGCCTCTGGATTTACAATTTCTGGATATCGGGTGCGCGCACGTTGCCCATCCTCAGCGAGATCACGGAATCGATCGCAGCGCTCGCCATTTCGGCCGTCATGGTGCGGGCATTCTTCAAGCCTTTCGGGCAGCCCTTCAAAGTCACCGACAAAGGCGGCGACCGGTCGCAGCCAAAGATACGCACGAGGCTCGCCCTTATTTTCGGTGCAGCGATGGCCCTCTCGCTTGCGAGCATCGCCTGGTCTTTTTTCTCGCCCGTGGCACCGAGCGAACTCTCTTCCGCCGATCTCTTCAATCTGCTTTGGGCGGCGGTCGCGGCCATCATCGCGTTCGGTGCCTTTCTCGTCAGCTTCGAACGGCCGCGCGGCGAAGAGGAATTTGAGGTCGAGGAGGAAACGTTCGTGCGGATTGCGGGCGAGACAATGCGGTGCGTTCTCGTCAGACTCTCGCCGAATTCGGCGCCGATCACGCCGGCTTTCGATCCTGCGGATGCGCCGATTCAGATCCTCGTCCCGAATATCGGCTGGATCGGAGCGCGGCCTGGCCGGAAAACCGGCAAGCTGCTCGCGCTGCAGCTCGCGCCGAGTGCCGAGCAGCGCCACGCTTTGATCGTCCGCCTCTTTACCTCGCCGATCGATAATGCCGCCCGCACCGTCAAGATCAGACCGACCGTGCGCGCCTTGTTGCGGCGTGCCTTTCAGCCGGAGCGACCCTGAGAATTGCCTCGAGGCTGTTCGCGCTCGGCGCGTTCACGAGCTCGATCTCGGCTGCAACACCAAATCCATCATCCACCAAATTCATCATGAATGTCCTTCATGGTGAACGCCTTTGTTCTTTGAGCGTTGTCCGAAACGCAGCGACGCCGCCATCGCGAAGATCGAGATCCGGCGCCCGACGAACAGCGCAAGCGCCACGATGAGATGTCACGGATAAAACCGATCTCCGCGAGAAGTTCAATTTTACGATTGCGTGACGGACGTGCTCTGGGCTTTGCCGAATACGGCAGGAGCTCGGGGAAGGCCCTCTTCTATTTCCACGGCTATCCGGGCTCTCGCGTCGAAGCGCGGCCTTTATCCGAAACGGCGGAACGCTTCGGCATCCGACTCATTGCCGTCGACCGTCCCGGCATGGGCCTTTCGACTTTCCTGAAAGGCCGGCGGCTGATCGATTGGCCAGCCGATGTCGGCGAGCTTGCCGATAGGCTCGAGATCGAGCGCTTCTCGGTCATTGGCTGTTCCGGCGGCGGCCCCTATGCGCTTGCCTGTGCGCGCAAGATTCCCGAGCGCTTGATCTCCTGCGGCATTGTCGCGGGCGCCGGAATCTTCGGACCCGCGATCTCGCTTCTCTCACGGTCGCTGCCTTGGTTTCTCTCGCCGCTCATCCGTCCGCTCTTTCGCAACAAGGAGGAAGCAGCCAAGGCGATCGCCAAGGTGGCTTGTCTGCTGCCTGAGCCCGACAGAAGGGTTTTGCCGCGGATCGGCGAGGCCTGGGCTGCCTCGCTCGCCGAGGCTTTTCGGCAGGGCTGGAAGGGACCGGCCTATGAAGGTTCGCTCCTCGGCGGCGATTGGGGCTTCAAGGCCGAGGACGTGCGCTATGCGAATGCGCATTGGTGGCACGGCGAGCTCGATCGGCATATTCCCGTCACAATGGGACGCGCGCTCGCCAAAGAATTGTGCGGCTGCCAAGCGATCTACTACCCTGATGAGGGCCATATCTCGCTGATCGTCAACCACGGCGACGAGATCGTGGAGACGCTGGTGCGGCGGCTCTGATCCGGATCCATTGACTTGCATGCAGCCCGATAGCCTAATGAAGCTCCGAGACGGGAGAATTTTGGGCTTCGCCGAATATGGCGAGCCGAATGGCGCGGCGCTATTTTACTTCCACGGATTTCCCGGCGCGCGGATCGAAGCCGAGATTCTCGCACGCCCGGCTGAACATTTAGGCTTCCGTCTCATTGCCATCGACCGGCCCGGCATGGGCCTTTCGACTTTCAAGCCGCAACGGCGTTTTTTGGATTGGCCCGCGGACGTCGTCGAACTTGCCGACTATCTCGGCATCGGGCGTTTCTCCATTGTCGCCTATTCGGGAGGCGGACCTTATGCGCTCGCCTGCGCCTCGAGGCTCGCCGAACGGATCGAGGCTTGCGGCATTGTTTCGGGCGCCGGCATGGCGGGGCCCGTACTCCGCATATCTTCCCCTTGGCTCTCCGCCCTGCTCGCCCCGCTGATGGGGATGTGTTTCCGCAACAAGGCTGCGGCATCGCGCTCGGAACATAAATTCAGCCGCTGGTGGCCGGCGGTCGACAAAAGAGCCGATACCCGAGGGATTCTCGCCGCTTCTTTTGCCGAGGCGTTTCGCCAGGGCGCAAAAGGACCGGCCTACGAGGGAAGGCTTCTCGGCGGCGCTTGGGATTTCCGGCCGGAAGAAGTCCGCTGCTTGAATTTGCACTGGTGGCATGGTGAGCGTGACCGGCACGTGCCCATCCGCATGGGACGGGGCGTCGCCGCCAGGCTCTCGGGATGCACGGCGAGTTATTATCCTGCCGAAGGACATATTTCGCTCATCGCCAATCATGGCGAGGAGATCTTGAAGACGCTCGCGGCTTAGGCGACTCGTCCCAGCGGCGCTTTGCGCCTGTCGTGCGCGACCTTTCCATGTTAGAGCGAAATAGAGGGACCATAGCGAAGCCCAAGGGAGGAGCGCCATGTTTGGCCTGACCGCGCTTGAGATGGCGCGGATCCAATTCGGCTTCACGATTTCCTTTCACATCATCTTTCCGGCGATCACCATCGGGCTCGCCAGTTATCTCGTCGTGCTCGAAGCGCTGTGGCTTCTGAAGCAAGCGACGGTGTTCCGCGACCTCTATCTATTCTGGTCGAAGGTCTTCGCCGTCAACTTCGCCATGGGCGTCGTCTCCGGCATCGTCATGGCCTATCAGTTCGGCACGAACTGGGGCCATTTCTCGGCTTTCGCCGGCGGTGTCACGGGACCGCTTCTCGCTTACGAAGTGCTCAGCGCTTTCTTTCTCGAAGCGGGCTTTCTCGGCGTGATGCTCTTCGGCCTGAACAAGGTTGGACCCGGCCTGCATTTCTTCGCGACCTTGATGGTGGCCGCAGGCACGCTGATCTCGGCCACGTGGATCCTGGCGTCGAACAGTTTCATGCAGACGCCGCAGGGCTATGAGATCGTCGCCGGGCGCATCGTGCCGGTCGATTGGGTGAAAGTGATCTTCAGCCCGTCCTTTCCCTATCGGCTCGTCCACATGACGATTGCCGCCTATCTCGCGACCGCGCTTTTCGTCGGCGCATCCGGCGCCTGGCATCTGATCAGAGGCCGCAATACTCAGGCCGTGCGCACCATGTTCTCCATGGCGATGTGGATGGTGCTGATCGTCGCGCCGATCCAGATCATCGTCGGCGACCAGCACGGCGAGAATACGCTCAAATATCAGCCGGCCAAGATCGCCGGAATCGAAGGCCATTGGGAAAACAAACCAGGCGAAAGCGTGCCGCTGATCCTTTTCGGCTGGCCCGACATGAAGGGCGAGACGACGCGTTATGCGCTCGAAATTCCGCACGCCGGCAGCCTGATCCTGACGCATTCCTGGAACGGGCAAGTTCCCGCCCTCAAGGATTTCGCTCCGAAGGATCGGCCGGATTCGCCCGTGATCTTCTGGAGCTTCCGGGCCATGGTCGGCCTCGCCTTCCTGATGTTCTTTTTGGGCCTATGGAGCGCCTGGCTGCGCTGGCGCGGCGACATCTACCGCGCACCTCTCTTTCTGCGCGCCGCCATTCTGATGGGTCCTTCCGGACTTCTTGCCCTCGTCGCCGGCTGGGTGACGACCGAGGTCGGGCGGCAGCCCTGGGTCGTCTATAATGTCATGCGCACGGCCGACGCCGTTTCCAATCATTCGGCCGTGGAACTCTCGATCTCGCTCATCCTGTTCATCGTGATCTATTTCGCGGTGTTCGGAACGGGCGTGAGCTATATGCTGAAGCTCGTCGCCCAAGGCCCCGATGTGCGAGGACCGGAGGCGGAGCCCGGGAAGATCCAGCGCCCTTCGCGCCCGCTTTCCGGCGCGCCGGATGCTGTTCGGCCACTGCCCGGCGGAGAAGGCTGATGGGCGTCGACCTCCCCATTCTCTGGGCGATCATTATCGTCTTCGGACTGATGATGTATGTCGTGATGGACGGTTTCGACCTCGGCATCGGCCTCCTCTTTCCCTTCATCCGCGATCGGGCCGAACGCGATCTCATGGTCAATACGGTCGCCCCCGTGTGGGACGGCAACGAGACTTGGCTGGTGCTCGGGGGCGCCGGCCTTTTCGCGGCTTTTCCGCTCGCCTATTCCGTCCTGCTCAGCGCGCTCTATCTGCCGCTCGTCTTCATGCTGATCGGCCTGATCCTGCGCGGCGTCGCCTTCGAATTCCGCTTCAAGGCCGACGCGGCGCACCGGCCTATATGGGATCTGTCTTTCGCCATCGGCTCCTATGTCGCGACCTTCTGCCAGGGCATTGCGCTCGGCGCCTTCATCAACGGATTTCGGATGAACGGCCTCACCTATGCGGGCGGGGCATTCGATTGGCTGACGCCGTTCAGCATTTTCACCGGCTTCGGCCTCATCGTCGCTTATGGTCTGCTCGGCGCCTGCTGGCTCATCATGAAGACGGAGGACGCTTTGCAGCGGCGCATGATCGAGCTCGCGCGCCCGCTCACCCTGCTTCTTCTGATCGTGATCGGCATCGTGAGCTTATGGACGCCGCTCGCCCATCCGCAGATCGCATCGCGGTGGTTCAGCCTGCCGAACATCGTTTTCTTTGCGCCGGTGCCGGTGCTCACGCTCGCGACCGCGTGGGCCATTCTCTACGTTTTGCAGCGCCAGCCACACGCGCTGCCTTTCGGTCTTGCACTCTTTCTTCTGTTCCTCGGCTATAGCGGGCTGGGGATCAGTCTGTGGCCGCACATCGTCCCGCCGGCGATGTCGCTCGATCAGGCGGCCGCGCCCCCGCAAAGCATGGGATTTGCGCTGGTCGGCGCCCTCTTCATCATTCCGATCATTCTGACCTACACGTTCTGGTCTTATTATGTGTTCCGCGGCAAGGTGAAGTTCGGCGAGGGCTATCATTGAGCGCGGCATGATCCGGACAAATGGCAACCGGCTTTCCGAGGAGATCATGCGCCTTCAAGGAACGCGGGAGCGTAAGCCCTGGCTCAAGCGCTTCGGCTGGCTTGCGCTCATTTGGACGGCGAGCGTTGCGGCGCTCGCCGTCGTGGCGCTCGTCATTCGCGTGCTGATGTCGTTCGCGGGATTGACCGCGGGCTGATCAGCGGCGCGGTCCGACGAGGGCGAAAATCGCGCCTTGCGGATCGAGCGCATTGATGATCCAGCTACCGCCCGGAACTTCCGTCGGGCCATTGATCACCTGGCCGCCCCTCTCCTTGACGCGCTCGACTGCCGATTCGATCGCCGGTACGTTGAAGTAATAGAGCCAATGCGATCTGGGCTCGGCCGGCATTTTCGTCATGACGCCGCCCATCATCATTTCGCCGTCGCCGAAGATCTGATAGCTGCCCAGCGCGCCCATATCCATAGTATCGCGCTTATCCCAGCCGAAGAGGTCCGAGTAGAACTCGAAGGCTTTCTGGCCGTCCATCGCATGCAGCTCGTGCCAGCCCGCATGACCCGGCGTCCCGGGCGGCGTTTGCGGTCTCTGCATCAGACCCTTGAACAGCGCAAAGACCGTGCCCTGCGGATCGGCAACGACGGCGAAACGTCCGACCTCCGGAATGTCGGCCGGCCCGTGATAAACGACGCCGCCGGCTTCCTTCACGCGATTCGCGTAAGCATCGACATCGTCCACGCCGACATAGCCGATCCATCCCGGACGCGCACCTTGCTCGCCGGCCTCAGCCGGGATTCCCATCAAGCCGGCGACCGGCAACTCGCCCACATTGAACAAAGTGTAGCGCATGTTCGTCATGCCGGCGTCCTTGGCGTTCCAGCCGACGACGTAAGTGTAGAAGCTTTCCGCCGCCTGCATGTCGGTCGTCATCAGCTCGTACCAAACGAATTTATGAGACATCGGCTTTCCTCCGCTTGACATTGCGTCGATATGTCCGCCGATCGCATGAGACGGGCTTGACAGGATTATGTTGAAATCAACATGATGTTTTTATGTCAGACAGAGGGGTTTCTTTCGAGACGACACTCTTTGTCCGCGATACGTGCCTCTGTCTCCATGTGCAGCGGGCGGCGCGCATGCTGGCGCGCCGGTTTGACGAAACCTTGCGCCCGCTCGACCTCACGAGCGGCCAATTCTCGCTGCTCATGTGCTTGAATCAACCGCGGCCGCCGAACATCGGCACGATCGCCTCCATTTTGACGATGGACCGCACGACGCTGACCGCCGCGCTGAAGCCGCTGCAACGTCGCGGGCTCGTCCGCACGATCATCGATCCGGCAGACAAGCGCAACCGGCGCGTCGCCCTGACGGAAGCCGGGCGCGCGCTCCTGTCGCGTGCGCTGCCGGCCTGGAGGGAAGCGCATACGCGGCTCGAAAAGCGCATCGGCGGCGCTGCGGACCGATTGCGCAACGATTTGCGCATTCTTGCTGAGCCGCTCACGCCTTAACGAAGATCGGCTTTGGGCGGATGGAACTGGGCCGGCGCTGCGCTGTTTTCCGGCGGCTCAGGAGCTTCCCATGCAAGATTATGATCCCCATCGCCGCAACCTTCTCATCGCCGCTGCCGCTGCGGGCGTTGCAGCGGTCGGTCCCGCCGCCGCGCAGACGCGCACGGATGCCGGGGTGAAGGTCCTCGATGGACAGCCCATGCCGGAACCGCCGCCGGACAAGAGCGCCGGTCCGGTCCGGCCGGCCCGCGGCAGCGTGCTCAATGGCAAATTGGCGGTCGTCACGGGCGCGGCGCGCGGAATCGGGCGTGCCATCGCCGTTGAGCTTGCCGCGAACGGCGCCGATGTCGTCGCGCTCGATATTTGCGGACCCGTTTCTCCCGCTTCGGATGCGGCACCCGCAACTCCCGAAGAGCTCAATGACACAGTCGGGCAGATCCGCAATTACGGGCGGCGCGGCGAAGGCATCAAGGCCGACATTCGCGACGTGGCCGCGCTGCGTGAAATCGCCGACAGGATCGAGCACGATTACGGCAAGGTCGATATTGTCGTTGCCAATGCAGCGATCCAGGGCTGGAGACCGCTTCTCGAGATGAAGGATTCCGATTGGCGCGACGTGATCGAAAATAATCTCAACGGGACAGCCAATACCGTCCGCGCCTTCGCACCCAAAATGGTCGCGCGCGGAAAAGGCCGCTTGATCCTCCTCTCGTCGATGCAAGGGAAACATGGCACCAAGGATGCCGCGAACTATTGCGCATCCAAATGGGGCATTCTCGGTCTGATGAAATCGGCGGCCATGGAGTTCGGGCAATATAACATCACCGTCAACGCAATCATTCCCGGTCTCGTCGACACACCGCTTACCCGGCATGAAAAACGCCTGACCGAAAGCATGGCCGAGACCGGCCGCAAGCCGCCGGCAGCGCCCACGCCGCAAGAGGCTTGGGACTGGCGGGCGCCGACGGTTCCTCTGAAGGTCGGCTGGCTGCAGCCGGATGACATTTCGCCAGTGGCCGTCTTTCTGGCTTCGGATGCCGCGAATATGGTCACGGGCGCGGAATATGAAGTGACGGGCGGCGATAGCGCGAAGGATGTTTGACCGCTAAGTCAGTGTCCGAATGCAAACCAGAGCGCGGCGATGAGGACGATCCCGACGAGGCCGGCAAGAAAGATCATGCGGCGCGTGCGCGTCTTCAATATGATCTCGCCTTGGCGCGCTTTTTCGGCCGGATATGCGATCTGCCTCTCGCCGTTGCTGGTCATCGTGCTCGCTCCGTTCCTCCTCGTTCAGGAACCGGGGAGAGAGGCGAATGTTCCCCGCACCGAGGTGACGGAGGCGGCGATGAGATTCAGCCTGGAGAGTCCCGCTTTCCATAATGGCGCGGCCATTCCGCGCAAATTCGCCCGCGCCGGCGACAATCTCTCACCCCCGCTGAAATGGCAGGGCGCACCGGCAGGCACGAAGAGCTTCGTGCTGATCATTGCCGATCCGGACGCACCGGTCGGCACCTTCTATCATTGGGCGGTCTATGATCTTCCTGCCGATCGAACCGAACTTGCCGAAGGAGCGGGAAGAGAAAACGGCGGCCTCGCCCAAGGCACCAATGATTTCGGCGATGCATTTTACGATGGCCCGCAGCCGCCCAGGGGCCACGGCATCCATCATTATCATTTCCGCCTTGCCGCGCTCGACGTCGCAACGCTCGACGCGAGCGCGCGCGACAAGGTCGCCGAGATCTGGGAAAAGGCGCGCCCGCATATCCTGGCCGAGACCGAGTTCGTCGGCACATATGAGACGCGCTAAATTCCCTCGCATGAAGGGCCTTTCCGGCCGAACCTCACCCTATCCCTTTCCTCGCAGACGGAGGGAAGGAGTCCTTCCCTTATTTCTTGTCCGCCGGAGCTTGAGCATTGGCCGGGGCCGGGGTTGGGGCCGGAGCCGGCGTGGCGGGCGCCTGCATCGTCGGCGCGTCGGGGCTGCGTTCGATTTTTGCGTCCTTGTGCAGCTGCTGGATCAATTGCGCCTGCGCTTGCTGGACCACGAAATTCTCGACCTGCCCTTTCACCTGATCGAAAGGCGGGAACGTCGTCTGCCGCTTGCCTTCGACCTTGATGATGTGCCAGCCGAACTGCGTCTTTACCGGATCTGACACTTGGCCGACATCGAGCTTGAAGGCGGCATCGGCAAATTCCGGCACCATTCGGTCCTTGGTGAACCAGCCGAGGTCGCCCCCGTCGGCGCCGCCATCCTTCGAGACGTCCTTTGCGACCTTGGCGAAATCCTCGCCTGCCTTGATGCGTTTCAGCGCCGCTTCGGCTTGCGCCTCGGTATCGACCAAGATGTGGCGGGCGTGAATTTCGGTCTGCGGCTTCTGGGCCTTCGCCGCCGCATCATAGGTCTCCTGCAGCTTTTGCGGCGTCACGGCCGCGTTGGCAATTTTGCTGAGCAGGGCTTCGGTCAGAATCTTGTCGTGGAAATAGGCAAGCCGTTTGGCGAAATCCGGATCCTGGTCGAGCTTGTCGGAGGCGGCCTTCTGCGCGACGAGCGTGCTGTCGATGAGATAATCGAGGAGATAGGCGTCGCGCGCCTTGCCCTGCAATTGTTGCGGAATGCTCTGCCCCAAATCTTCTGCCGCAATCTTGAGATCATTATCGGTGATCTGCTGACCGTTCACGGTGGCGAGCACCGCAGCCGCGGCCGGCTCCGCCGTCAAGCCGGCCGGCAACGACAGGATCAGGGCAATGGCGAGGCCGAAGCCCCCGGCCCGCAGAGTTTTACTCGACATCTGGTTTCCTCCTAAGCTTCGGCGAAGTGATTGGCGCTCCTGCGCGGGAAATCCGGCGTAAGTGGGACTTGAGAGGCAATCGCCGTAAGCCGGAAAGGTCAAGATCCGTTGACAAGAACGGTTCAATTGACAAGGTCCGACCCCCCTCTTATCTCTGGCGCAGCGGAGCGCGGCGCGGGTGTGCCGTCCGAGAATGCCTGAAATCAATGCATTAGAGCCTCGACCCCGCGGCTCGAGATTTCCCTCAAAAGGGCGCCTCAACGGGCTCGGCTTCACGCGTTGCACGTTCGTCATGTCTCGGCGGCAACGAATGGGATTGCGCCTGCGTCGCGTGCGCTGTCTACCCTTGTTCGGGATGGCCGATAACATTCGGCCGCGAAAGGCTTGCTGATGTTTACCTCCGTCGCCATGAAAATCTTCGGTTCCGCCAACGAGCGGCGGCTGAAGGCCTATCGCCCGAAGGTTGCCGCGGTCAATGCGCTCGAACCGGAAATGGCGAAGCTGACGGATGCGGAGCTGCGCGCCCGAACCGATGAATTCCGTGCCCGGCTCGACAAGGGCGAGAAGCTCGACGATCTGCTCGTGCCTGCCTTTGCCACGGTCCGAGAAGCGGCCAAGCGCGTCCTCGGCCAGCGGCATTTCGACGTTCAGCTCATCGGCGGCATGGTGTTGCACGAGGGCGCCATCGCCGAAATGAAAACGGGCGAGGGCAAGACGCTCGTTGCAACGCTCGCCGCCTATCTCAACGCGCTGCCGCGCACCGGCGTCCACGTCGTCACCGTCAATGATTATCTCGCCCGCCGCGACGCCGAATGGATGGGCCGCATCTATAATTTCCTCGGCCTCAGCGTGGGGACGATCGTCCACGGCAAGGATGATGCGCAGCGGCGCGAAGCCTATGCCGCCGACATCACCTATGGCACCAACAACGAGTTCGGCTTCGATTATCTGCGCGACAATATGAAATATGAGCTCGCGCAGATGGTGCAGCGCGGGCACAAGTTCGCGATCGTCGACGAGGTCGACTCGATCCTGATCGACGAAGCCCGCACGCCGCTGATCATTTCCGGTCCGTCGGACGACAGGTCCGATCTCTATAATTCGATCGACCGGCTGATCCCGCATCTCACCGCCGAAGATTACGAGCTCGACGAAAAGCAGCGCACCGTCAATCTGACCGAAGCCGGCAACGAACATATGGAAGAATTGCTCGGCGGTATCGGCGTGCTCGACGGAACCTCGCTTTACGATGCCTCGAACGTGACGATCGTCCATCACGTCAATCAGGCTCTGCGCGCCCACAAGCTCTTCCAAAGAGACAAAGACTACATCGTCCGCAACGGCGAAGTCGTCATCATCGACGAATTCACCGGACGCATGATGCCCGGGCGACGCTATTCGGAAGGTCTGCATCAGGCGCTCGAGGCGAAGGAGCGCGTTCAGGTCCAGCCGGAGAATGCGACGCTCGCCTCGATCACGTTCCAGAACTATTTCCGCCTCTACAGCAAGCTCTCCGGCATGACCGGCACGGCGGCGACCGAAGCCGACGAATTCGCCGAGATCTACAAGCTCGACGTCGTCGAGATCCCGACCAATCAACCGGTGCGCCGTACGGACGAGGACGACGAAGTCTATCGCACTTACGAGGAAAAGCTCGAGGCGATCGCCAAGGAGATCGATGCGGCGAACGCGAAACTGCAGCCGATGCTCGTCGGCACGACCTCGATCGAGAAATCCGAACAGCTCGCCGAATATCTAAAGAAGCGCGGCTATAAACACATCGACATTACCGATCCGAACGCTCTGCAGAAGCTCTACGCAGCGGCGCGCGCCGGCAAATCCTCGAAGCTCTTCACCGTCCTCAACGCCCGGTTCCACGAGCAGGAAGCCTATATTGTCGCCGAGGCCGGCGTGCCCGGCGCGATCACGGTCGCGACCAATATGGCCGGCCGCGGCACCGATATTCAGCTCGGCGGCAATGTCGAAATGCGCGTCGCGCAGGAATGCGCCGCTATGGAGCCGGGGCCCGAACGCGATGCCAAGGAAGCCGAGATCCGCGCCGAAGTGGCGAAGTTCCGCGAACAGGCGCGCGGCGCGGGCGGGCTTTACATCATCGGCACCGAACGCCACGAGAGCCGGCGCATAGACAATCAGCTGCGCGGCCGTTCCGGCCGGCAAGGCGATCCGGGACGCTCGAAATTCTATCTTTCGCTGAAAGACGACCTGATGCGGATATTCGGGTCGGACCGGATGGATTCCATGCTCGTCAAGCTCGGCCTCAAAGAGGGCGAGGCGATCGTCCACCCCTGGATCAACAAGGCGCTCGAAAAGGCGCAGCAGAAAGTCGAGGCGCGCAATTTCGACATCCGCAAGAACATCCTGAAATACGACAACGTCATGAACGACCAGCGCAAGGTGGTCTTCGAGCAGCGCCGCGAAATGATGGCGCAAGCCTCGCTCGAAGACATGATTGCCGATATGCGCCAGGGCGTCGTCGAAGATATCGTCACCAAATATGCGCCCGCCGATGCCTATCCCGAGGCTTGGGACGTCGAGGGCCTGACGCAGGGCGCGCAGACGAGCCTCAACATCGCCCTGCCCTTCGCGGAATGGGCGCGGGAAGAAGGCATTACCGACGATATTCTGCGCGAGCGCGTTCAGGAGGCGGCCGACAAAGCCTATGCCGAGCGCGTCGAACGCAACGGGCCCGATCTCATGCGCTATATCGAGAAGCAGATCGTGCTGCAGACTCTCGATCATCTCTGGCGCGAACATCTCGTCACGCTCGACCATTTGCGGCAGGTCATCGGCTGGCGCGGCATGGCACAGCGCGATCCGCTCAACGAATATAAATCCGAAGCCTTCGATCTCTTCACCAGCCTCATCACTCATTTGCGCGAACAAACGACGGCGCAATTGAACAGGGTCGAAATCGCCTATGAGCCGGCAGAGTCGGCGCCGCCGCTGCAGGCGCCGAATTTCGAGGCCTTCAATTCGGCCGGATTGGCCGAAGCCTTCGCTCCGGGCTCGCCGGCGAGCGGCCTCGGCATGCCGCAGGAGCAGGCCCAGCCGCTGGCGGGCGGGAATGAGCGCGGCGCCGGTCGCATCGCCAGCGATCCCACGACTTGGGGCAAAGTCGGGCGCAATGAGCCATGCCCCTGCGGGTCGGGTAAAAAATATAAACATTGCCACGGCGCAATCGGATAGGGCCTTCTCCCCTTCCCCCATGAGCAGAGCGAAATGGGAGAGAAGGCGCGGATGAGCGCTGGGAATCGGCCGCTTCCCCGGACGAGCTCGCGAACCGGCGAAGATCCGGGGCCCAGGGCCGACGCGAATTCGAGCCTTTGCTCCTGGATCCCGGATCGGCGCGTCGCGCCGTCCGGGAATGTGCCCTCCCCGTAGAACGGGGAGACGAGGCGCTTCACGCCGCAGCTTCGATCAACTAGCCTCGCGGCGCACCTGCCGAGACATCCCGTCACGGGAGAGGCGGATGTTGACCTGCAAAATTTCACCCTGCACGATTGTCGGCGCAAGTTTCGCGGGTCTTGCCTGCGCGATGCGGCTTGCCGAAGCCGGCATTGAGGTCGAAATCATCGAGCGCAAATCGGAGCCCGGCGAAAAGCTCCACACGACCGGCATTCTCGTGCGCGACGTGACGGACCGCATCGCATGGCTCGGCGAACTGCCGGAAGGTCTCACGCGGCGAATCGAGGGCGTGCGGCTCTATGCGCCGAGCCTGCGCTCGGTCGATCTCTCCGCGCCGAATTATTATTTCCTCGCGACCGATACGCCGCAGGTCCTGCGCTGGATGGCGCAGCGCTGCGAGAGGCTCGGCGCCAAAATCCATTATGGCGCAACTTTCGGTGGCGCCGAGCCTTGCGGCGACGGATTCACCTTGCCGCAGTTCGGGCATTGCTCCTTCCTCGTCGGTGCAGACGGACCTCTATCGCAAATCGCCCGGAGCTTGGGGCTTGGGCAGAACCGCGAATTCATCTTCGGCATCGAGCACGAATATGAGGGCTTGGCGATCGATGGCGCGGACCGGCTGCATTGTTTCATCGATCGCCGTCTGGCGCCGGGCTATATCGGCTGGGTCGTTGCAGGCGTCGGCATCGTCCAAGTCGGATTGGCACGGCGACTGCGCGGCACCGCCAGCGAAGCGAAGGCCGCAATGAGCGCCTTCCTCGAGAAGATCGCACCGCTCTTCGATGTTCGCGACACGACGCCGATCCATATCCGCGCCGGCCTCATACCATGTGGGGGATTGGTGAGCCCCTTGGCAAGGCCCCGCGCGCTGCTCGTGGGAGACGCCGCCGGCATGGTGTCGCCGCTGACGGCGGGCGGAATCCATACCGCGCTGGAACATGGCCACGCGGCCGGTCAAGCGATCGCCGATTTCTTGCACGGAACTGCGCCCGATCCTTCCGAAAAATTCATCGCCTCCTATCCGCACTTCCGGATGAAGCGCACGCTGCGCTGGCTCTACGATCATTTTCAGAATGATCTTGCCTTCGATCTCCTCATCGGCACGCCGCCCGTGCGCGCGGCGGCACGGATCGTTTTCTTTCAGAGGAAGCGGCGGACGTTTTCGTAGGTGGCTGATCACCCGGCCCCTCACCCTAACCCTCTCCCCGCGCGTGGGGAGAGGGAATATCCGGAAATTTGCCTTGTGCCTGAAATGTTCTAAGCCTCACCCAGGGGATATTATACTTGACGGGACCATCTACATGAAATAGAGTTACGGAATAAGGGGATTCCGCAATGGCCCGTTCGATTTTCAGTCAGCCGCAGTTCAATGACGAAGCTGCCGCTTATGCCTATGTCGAGGCGCGGCTTTGGCCCGATGGCCCAATCTGCCCTCATTGTGGCGTGATCGGGAAGGCCGGCAAGCTCAGCGGCAAAACTGATCGTATCGGCTCCTATAAATGCTACGCCTGCCGCAAGAAATTCTCGGTCAAGGTCGGAACGATCTTTGAGTCCAGCCATATCGCAATGCGAGATTGGCTCACGGCTATTCATCTGCTTTGCTCGTCCAAGAAAGGCATATCCGCAAACCAGCTTTCGCGCACACTTGGGATTACGCTCAAGTCCGCTTGGTTTGTGGCGCATCGCATTCGCGAGGCTATGCGCGACGGCGCGCTCGCCCCTTTAGGTGGTGAGGGCAAAACGATTGAGGCCGATGAAACTTACATCGGCAACATCAGAGGTGCGCCGAAGCGCCATCGCAATGTGCAACACAAGAATATGGTCCTGACGCTCGTCGAGCGCGGCGGCTCCGCGCGTTCGTTCCATATCGACGGCAAAGCGATCTCGGATGTTATGCCAATCATCCGAGAGAACGTAGCGCACGAAAGCCGCATCAACACCGACGAAGCCAAGCACTATTACGATGTCGGCAAAGAGTATGCCGCACATGAAACCGTCAATCACGCGCGCGAAGAATATGCGCGCAAGGATGGCGCTCGCCTAATCAGCACCAACACGGTCGAAGGCTATTATTCGATCTTCAAGCGCGGCATGAAAGGCGTCTACCAGCACTGCGGCGAACGCCATTTACATCGTTATCTGGCGGAATTTGACTTTCGCTATTCAAACCGTGCACGCTTGGGGATTGATGATCAGGCGCGTGCGGAGCGTGCCTTAAGCGGCATAGTTGGCAAACGCCTAACTTACCGGGTCTCATTGGGCGCGGGGGGGGAATAGGCAAGAAGATGGACCGTATCGTAATTACGATACATCCGGCCCCTTCCGACGAAGGGTTGCTGAGCGTCGCCGACGCAATGCAACAGGTTCTGGATTCTATGAAGCTTTTTGAAGATGCCCAATCGTCTCTGGGTAATCCCCGTGAAAGCTTTGCATGGAAGCTAGAAAGGGCTTCGGCGAACAGCCCCTTTACCGTCGTGGCAATTGCTCAACCCTTAAATCCGACTGTTGATATTTCATCGGCTGTGAGACGAGTAAAGGCCGAAGTCTCCGAAGGGCTTCGTAATTTAATCACTCATGGGTCCACGTCGCCTTGGATGACTCAAGATAGTCTCTCTGCGGCTCGCAGCCTCTTTGCGAGAAATAGAAATGGGATAGGGGAAACCGCCATCGATTTTGAAGACGGCGAAGTTTTATCCATCGACCGAACTCAAGCGGCCGCTGGGATACAGGCCATTGCTGGCATAAACGTAATGGTCCTTGATCAGGACTTACCGGCTCGTCAGTCCTTTGGTGAGATTGAGGGCGTCATGGTCGCGGCTGGGCGTTATCGGAATCGCGCCGCTATTCAAATCAAAAATGAGCTTTACGGATTTGTATGGTGCGCACTATCCAAATCACTAATCGCTAGGTTTGGAAGCGAACATTCCATGGCGGAAATCTGGGAAGGAAAAACGGTCGGGGTTCAGGGGCGTCTTTCCTATGCTAATGGCGGCAAGCTTACGTTCATCGACGCACTTGATCTTCGCGAAATTTCTGCGGCACCACGTGTAGACTTGTCGTCCACTCTCGATCCTAATTTCACCGCCGGGATGGACCCTCATGAATATCTAGAAAAACTCCACGAAGGGCAGATTGGCTAAAAGAGTATATTGGGACTCTTGTACTTTTCTCGGACTGATCAATCAGGAACCGGGAAAGATGAACGATTCTGCGGCGGTTTGGAAAGATGCGGAGCGAGGGGAAGTGTCGATCTACACTTCATTTTTCGCATTCGCTGAGGTTTTCAAAGTCAAATGTGTAGATCCAGGAAAGCCTCTGACGGAGGAAAATGACAAGGCGATAGAACAAATCTTTAGGCAGCCATGGATCAAGCCCGTAGTGGTGGATGAAAGAATTGGTGTAGCCGCGCGAAGGCTTATGCGCCATCACCCGACGTGCAAAAAGCCAGCGGATGCAATCCATCTTGCGACCGCATTAGCTTTGAACGTTGATGAAATGCATACCTTCGACGGGTCGGACCTTCTTGGATTGGACGGCAAGGTAAATCGCGCGGATGGAAAACCATTGAAAATTTGTCGCCCAAAGTCAGTTCCTAAAGCTCCGAAAGAACCGAGCCTGTTCGAAGAGGTGCCATAAGATCGTGCCTGCCAAGAAATCTCAAATCTCAGATGCCGAACGCGCCAAACGCATCCGTGAAGCAGCGCGCGAGCTTGAGACAAGCAACGATCCGGATGATTTTGACATGGCCTTCGACAGGGTCGCGAAGGTGAAAAAGCCAAACGAGCCGCCGAAGACGGTTCGGGCGACCTGGAATCCACCGCCGAAGCCGAAGAACTAGATCGTCCTCTCCACTTCTACAGCTTGCCGTGGTCCCGTGAAGTATAATATCCCCCCTCACCCATGCTGAGGTCCTCGAATCGCACGCGCGTTGCCGACGTCCTCGTCCCCGTCGCCGTCGATCAAGCCTATTCCTATCGCATTCCCGCCGATCTCGAGATTGCCGTAGGCGATCTCGTCGAAGTGCCGCTCGGCACCCGCGAGACGGTCGGCGCCGTGTGGGAAATCCGCGAGACCGGCGGCTCCAATCTCAAGGCGATTGCGGCGCGCTGCGATCTTCCGCCGCTCAACCCGTCGCTGCGCGCCTTCATCGATTGGGTGGCGCGCTGGACCTTGAGCCCGCGCGGCATGGTTCTGCGCATGAGCGTCAAAGCGGCTTTCAATGCCGCACCGGAGCCTGTGCGCATCGGGCTCGTGCGCGCGGGGCCGCCGCCCGCGCGCATGACGCCGGCGCGCCAGCGCGTGCTTGCCGCGCTCGAAGACGGATTTCCGCACTCCAAGAGCGCGCTCGCCGACCTTGCCGCGTGTTCGACGAGCGTGATCGACACGCTTGTCGATGAGGGTACGCTCGCGGCGATCGCGCTGCCGCCCGAGCCGATCGCCGGGATCTGCGACCCCGATTTCGCCGCGCCTCGCCTCGAAGCGGCGCAGAAAGACGCGGCGGAAGCGCTCGTCGCCGCCGTGAAAGCCGGCGAATTTTCGGTGAGCCTGCTCGAAGGCGTGACCGGCTCCGGCAAGACCGAAGTCTATTTCGAGGCGGTTGCCGAAGCTCTGCGCGCAGGACGCCAGGCGCTCATCCTTATGCCGGAGATCGCGCTCACCGCCCAATTCTTGGACCGTTTCGCGGCCCGTTTCGGCGCCCGGCCTGCCGAATGGCATTCAGCGGTCAGCCCGCGCAAACGCGCCCGCACCTGGGAGGGACTCGCCAAGGGCGACGTGAAAGTCGTCGCCGGCGCGCGCTCGGCACTGTTTCTGCCCTTTGCCGATCTTGCAACCATCATCGTCGATGAGGAACACGAGGCCGCCTATAAGCAGGACGATGGCGTCTCCTATCACGCGCGCGATATGGCCGTCGTGCGCGGGCAGATCGACAAGGCGGCCGTGGTGCTCGCTTCGGCAACGCCCTCGATCGAATCGCGCGTCAATGCCGAGGGCCGCTACCGGCATCTGCGCCTGCCGGTGCGCTTCGGCGGAAGTAGCCTCCCGATGATCGAAACGATCGATCTGCGCCGTGAGGCCGCACCGCGCGGAAAGTGGATTTCGCCGCGGCTCGTCGCCGGCGTCGGCGAGACGCTCGAGAAAGACGAACAGGCGCTGCTCTTTCTGAACCGGCGCGGCTATGCGCCCCTGACGCTATGCCGGGTCTGCGGCCATCGCTTCCAATGTCCGAATTGCACGGCCTGGCTTGTCGAGCATCGGTTCCGCCGCGCCCTTGTCTGTCATCATTGCGGACACATCGAGCGCCGGCCGGACGCCTGCCTCGAATGTGAATCGGTCGATTCGCTGGCCGCATGTGGGCCCGGCGTCGAGCGCCTGGCGGAAGAAGTCGCGGAGCTCTGGCCGGATGCACGCACGCTCATTCTTTCCTCCGATTTTCCCGGCGGCACCGAGCGGCTGCGCCAGGAACTCGACGCGATCGCCAATGGCGCCTGCGATCTCATCATCGGCACGCAGCTCGTTGCCAAGGGGCACAATTTTCCTCTGCTCTCGCTGGTCGGCGTGATCGATGCCGATGTCGGGCTTTCGAGCGGCGATCCGCGCGCCGCGGAGCGCACGTTCCAAGTCTTGCAGCAGGTGACCGGACGTGCCGGGCGTTTCGGCCGCACCGGCCGCGCGCTGGTGCAAACCTGGGAGCCCGATCATCCGGTGATCGGCGCCCTCGTCTGCGGCAATGCCGAGCGCTTCTATACCGAGGAAACCGAGCAGCGCCGCAGAGCCGGCCTGCCGCCCTTCGGCCGGCTTGCCGCGCTCATCATCTCGGGCAAGGACCGCGCTTCGGCCGAGACCCATGCGCGCGCTCTGGTCCGCGCCGCCTACGCGCTTCCGCCCAATCCCAAATGGCGGCTTGGCGCACTGGGCGGCTTGCCGCGCGAAGACGAGATTTCGCTGCTCGGTCCCGCCGAGGCCCCCATTGCGGTCATTCGCGGCCGGCATCGTTTCCGGCTGCTCGCGCGCGCGCCGCGCAATGCCGATCTTCAGGGTTTTCTGCGTGCGATGCTCGCGACCGCGCCGCCCGAGCGCGGCGGCGTGCGGGTCATGGTCGACGTCGATCCGCAGAATTTCATGTGAGAGAGACATCGTCGTGCCCATTGCCGTGGCGATCCTGATGTTCGGGATCCTCGGCGGCATGCGCATAGCTCAATCTAGCCGCGGATCTCCGGCGCAATCATCCGGCGGGCCATGAGCCGGATCGCCTTCTCGATCTCCGCGGGGTCGGACATGGCCCGCGCAATCCCGGCCGCGGCAGCCAGTATTGTGCGCGCAAGACCGTTTGCATCCGGGGCGCCGGCTTGCGCAAGCCGGCTTACGACATCGCTCTCGATGCCCTGATCGAAGGCCCGAAAGCGCTCGGCGATTCGGCGATGCTCGTTGAAAATCTCGTCCCGGTGCGGCGAGCCTTCGAGCGCGCGCGCAACGACTCCGTATTTGCTTGCAAGCGCCGCCCCGATCCGCTCGGCGACAGCTTTCTCGGATTCGATGCCGGCGGCATAAGCCGCCTTCAGCGCGACCAGCAGCTCGTCGACGACCCCTGCAACAACGGCGTCCTTATCGGGGAATTGCGCGTAAAGCGTCGCCTTGGCAATTCCGGCCTCGCGCGCCAGCGCCTCCATCGTCATGCCGCGCAGCCCCTGGCGCAGCACCAGCGCCCAGGCCGCTTCGAGAATTCGTCGCCTCTTGTCGGTTACCCGCTCGTCAGAGCTCTGCGTCATCGATCGGCCTATTGAACGAACTGAACGAATATTGTATATTATGTTCAGTCATGAGGGCCATGTCATGTCTGATCTCGTCTTGCTCACTGGAATCTCAGGCTTTCTGGGCGGCCATGTTGCCCGCGCGCTCCTGGCGGCTGGCTACACCGTCCGCGGCAGCGTCCGCAATCCCGCCAAGGCGGATCAGGTTCGCGACACGCTGGGGAGAGCTGGCGCCGATCTTTCGCGGCTTCAATTCGTGACGCTCGATCTTTTGCGCGATGAGGGCTGGGCGGAAGCGGCAAAGGGCTGCCGCTATCTGATGCACACGGCTTCGCCGCTGCTTCTCAAAATGCCGGCCGACAAGATGGAACTGATCCGGCCAGCCGTTGAAGGCACCGAGCGGGCGCTGCGCGCGGGCCTCGATGCCGGCGTCGCGCGGATCGTGCTGACGTCTTCGGTGGTCGCCATCGCCTATGGCCATCCGCCGCGCGCGACCCCCTTCACCGCGCAGGACTGGACCAATCCTGAGGGCCGCGGTGTCAATGCCTATGCCGAATCGAAGACCCGCGCCGAGCGGCGCGCCTGGGCGATCATGAAAGCGGCCGGCCGGGAGCAGGATCTTGTCGCCATCAATCCGGCACTCATCCTCGGCCCCTTGCAGGATCAGGATCCCGGCACCTCCGCCGTCGCGGTCGAGCGGCTGATGGACGGCAGCATACCGGCGCTGCCGCGCATGGCTTTCGAGATCGTCGATGTGCGCGACGTTGCCGACGCCCATGTCGCAGCGCTGACGAGCCCCAAAGCCGGCGGCCAGCGCTTTCCGATCGGCGAGCGGCCACTCTTCTTCAAAGAGATTGCCGACATCTTGCGCCAGCATTTCCCGGAGCGGGCGCGCAAGATTCCGCGTTTCGAAATTCCCGATTGGGCGGCGCGCCTCTATGCGCAATTCGATGCCGATCTGCGCGCCCAAAGAGGCGAGATCGGATCGGTTAAGCGGATCGATTCCTCGCCCGCTATAGCCCTGCTCGGCCGCGCGCTCATTCCGGCCGAAGATGCGATCGTCGCGACGGGCAAGAGCCTGATCGAGCAGCATATCATCTGAGAGATCGCGGGCCGGAGCTCACGGCGCCTCGTAATTCGGATCCTCCGCATCATGCGCGTGGCCGATGATTTGCTTCAGCCTCGGGTCGAGCTTGTTGCAATCGACGACCACCTTGCCGTCGTGCACGTCGAGGACCGCTTCGAGCGAAATTGCGTAATCGCCGGCATTCTCGACATAGACGATGAATTCCGGCCTGCCGTGCGGCGCGACCTGGCGGACGGCGCCGAATGCCGTCTCGCCGTCATGCGCGAAGACTTCGAACCCTTCTTGGACCTTCTCGCGCATCTCACGCCGCCTTCCATTTGATCGAACAGCCCATCGAGGGGATCTGGTGATCCGGCGCATGACCCGTCTTGGCGATCGTCTGCATCGCCTCGACGAGCTCGTGGCGCGCCTTCGGTGAAGGCGGGTGATTGGGCCGCCCCTCATCGAGCCGGCCGCGATATTTGAGCCTGCGGTGACGGTCATAGCCGAAGAAATCCGGCGTGCAGACGGCCTCATAGGCGCGCGCGATATCCTGGCTCTCGTCATGCAGGTAGGGGAAGGGAAAGCGGTGCTTCTCGGCGAACAGCTTCATGTTGGGGAAGGAATCTTCCGGATAGGTCGAAGCATCGTTCGAGCAGATGGCCGCAAACCCGATCCCTTCGCCCATCAGCTTTTGCGCGTCGGCGACAAGCCGGTCGATCACCGCGATCACATAAGGGCAATGATTGCAGATGAAGGCGATCACCGTGCCGTTCTCGCCAGCCACGTCGTCCAAGGTGTAGGTGCGCCCGTCGGTCGCCGGCAGCTTGAAATCGACCGCCGGCTCGTCGAGGGTGATCGAGGTGACTGTGGTCGCCATGGCTTGCTCCATCGTCTTTGCAACAATATAGCGGGGGCGGCGAGGGAAGCCAGCGCGGCTCGGGCATGTATCGGATGCCGCACCGGCCAGGGTTGCGCATAAAAAAGTCATATGTTAGTCAGCCTCGCCCTGGCGGGGAGCCCCTGCCGGGTCTTTTCGAGCCTGCGCTTTCGGTTGCCGCAATCCCCTCGAGCCAGGCTTCTCCGCCCATAGGATTTAAGGGTTCAAGTCTTGGCGCAAGACCAGACGATCGTATCGGGAATGGCCGGGCGCTACGCTTTGGCGCTCTATGCGCTCGCCGAGGATCTCGGCCTCACCGACAAAGTCGCCGCGGATCTTGCGAGCTTCGCCGCGCTCATGGCCGAGAGCGAAGACCTCCAGCGCTTCGTCAAAAGCCCGCTTCATTCGGCCGAGGAACAATTGAAGGCGCTCGATGCCGTTCTGGCGCGCGCCGGAATTTCGGGAATTCCCGCCAATTTCGTGAAGCTCGTGGCGATGAAGCGCCGGCTCTATGCGATCGGCGACATGCTCGAGAATTTCCATAAGCTCAACGATGCCGCAAAGGGTCGCGTGCGCGCCGAAGTCACGGTCGCCGAGCCCTTGGCGGACAGACACGTCGAGTCCTTGAAGGCCGCGCTCGCCGAATTGACCGGCGGCAAGGCGGTCGACGTCAAGACGAAGATCGATCCTGAGATCATCGGCGGGATCATTGTGAAACTCGGGTCCCGCATGGTCGACGGCTCGCTCCGCACCAAGCTCAATTCGCTCCGCGCACGCATGAAAGAGGTCGGCTGATATGGATATCCGCCCCGCTGAGATTTCGGCGATCCTGAAGAAAGAGATCGCCAATTTCGGGAACGAGGCTGAACTGACCGAGGTAGGACAGGTCCTCTCGGTCGGCGATGGCATCGCCCACATCTATGGCCTCGACAATGTGCAGGCCGGCGAAATGGTCGCTTTCGAGAGCGGCATTCGCGGCATGGCGCTGAACCTCGAGACCGACAATGTCGGCGTCGTCATTTTCGGCAGCGACCGCGAGATCAAGGAAGGCCAGACGGTCAAGCGCACCGGGGCCATCGTCGATGTGCCGATCGGCAAGGAATTGCTCGGCCGCGTGGTCGATGCGCTCGGCAATCCGATCGACGCCAAGGGGCCGATCAATGCCACGCGGCGCGCCCGGGTGGACGTGAAGGCGCCCGGCATCATCCCGCGCAAGTCCGTGCACGAGCCGATGGCGACCGGCCTCAAGGCGATCGACGCCTTGATCCCGATCGGGCGCGGCCAGCGCGAGCTCATCATCGGCGACCGGCAGACCGGCAAGACGGCTATCGCGCTCGATACGATCCTCAATCAGAAATCGGTCAATCAGGGCACCGACGAGAAGGCCAAGCTTTATTGCATCTATGTCGCGGTCGGGCAGAAGCGCTCGACGGTTGCGCAATTCGTCAAAGTGCTCGAGGAGCAGGGCGCGCTCGATTATTCGATCGTCGTGGCCGCCACCGCTTCCGATCCGGCGCCCATGCAATTTCTCGCGCCCTTCGCCGGCTGCGCGATGGGCGAATATTTCCGCGACAACGGCATGCACGGGCTCATGATCTACGACGACCTCTCGAAACAGGCCGTCGCCTACCGCCAGATGTCGCTGCTCCTGCGCCGCCCGCCGGGCCGCGAAGCCTATCCGGGCGACGTCTTCTATCTCCATTCGCGCCTGCTCGAGCGCGCCGCCAAGCTCAACGACGATCATGGCGGAGGCTCGCTCACCGCCCTGCCGGTGATCGAGACGCAGGCCAACGACGTCTCGGCCTATATTCCGACCAATGTGATCTCGATCACCGACGGCCAGATCTTTCTCGAGACGGATCTCTTCTATCAGGGCATCCGGCCGGCGGTGAACGTCGGCCTCTCCGTGTCGCGCGTCGGCTCTTCGGCGCAGACGAAAGCGATGAAAAAGGTCGCCGGGCGGATCAAGGGCGAGCTTGCGCAATATCGCGAAATGGCCGCCTTCGCCCAGTTCGGCTCCGATCTCGATGCGACGACCCAGCGCCTGCTCGCGCGCGGCTCACGCCTCACCGAGCTCCTGAAACAGCCGCAGTTCTCGCCGCTGAAGATGGAAGAGCAGGTCTGCGTGATCTATGCCGGCGTCAACGGCTATCTCGATCCGCTGCCGGTCGAGCGCGTCAAGCCTTTCGAAGAAGGTCTGCTCGCGCTGCTGCGTGCCAATCATGCCGATCTTCTCGAGACGATCCGCGCCTCGAAGGATCTCTCGGAAGGCACGGCCGCAAGCCTCAAATCCGTGGTCGAGAACTACGCCAAGACCTTCGCCTGAACCCTTCGCCAAGACGAGACCACCATGCCCTCGCTGAAGGACCTGCGCAGCCGCATCGCCTCGGTGAAAGCGACGCAGAAGATCACCAAGGCCATGCAGATGGTCGCCGCCGCCAAGCTGCGCCGGGCGCAGACCGCGGCCGAGGCCGCGCGGCCCTACGCCGAGCGCATGGAAAAAGTGATTTCCGCGACCGCTCGCGGCGTCCCCGAGAGTGCGCCGGCGCCGGCGCTGCTGCGCGGCACCGGCCATGACGACGTCCATCTCCTCGTCGTCTGCACGGCCGAACGCGGCCTCTGCGGCGCCTTCAATTCCTCCATCGCCCGACTTGCGCGCGACAAGGCCACGGCCCTGATGGCCGAAGGCAAGACGGTGAAATTCCTCTGCGTCGGCAGGAAGGGCTACGACCTTTTGAAGCGCCAATTCGGCGCGCAGATCGTCGAGACGGTCGAATTGCGCAGCGTGCGCCAGCTCGGCTTCGAACATGCCGATTCGATCGGCCGCAAGATCATCGATCTCTTCGAGAAGGGCGAATTCTCGATCTGCACCCTCTTCTATTCGCGCTTCCGCTCGGTGATCCAGCAGATCCCGACCGCGTTGCAGATCATTCCGGTGGAATTGCCCGAGCAGGAGCAAGAGGCGAGCGACTTCGTCTATGAATTCGAGCCGGAGCCCGACGAGCTCCTCTCGGTCCTCCTGCCGCGCAACATTTCCGTGCAGGTGTTCCGTGCGCTGCTCGAAAACGCCGCGTCCGAACAGGGGGCGCGGATGAGCGCCATGGACAATGCGACGCGCAATGCCGGCGAGATGATCCGCAAACAGACCCTGAATTACAACCGTACGCGCCAGGCGATGATCACCAAAGAGCTGATCGAGATCATCTCCGGCGCCGAAGCCCTTTGAGTTGAAGAGGAAACCCATGGCTGACGCCGCCCAATCCCTGCCAACCGGCCGTATCACACAGGTCATCGGCCCGGTGATCGACGTGAAATTCGACGGTCATCTGCCGCGGATCCTCAACGCGCTCGAAACCGAAAACCAGGGCAATCGCCTCGTGCTCGAAGTCGAGCAGCACTTGGGCGAAGATACGGTGCGCTGCATTGCCATGGACGTTTCCGAAGGCCTCGTGCGCGGCCAGCCGGTGACCGACACCGGCGGCCCGATCTCGGTTCCGGTCGGCGACGAATGTCTCGGGCGGATCATGAATGTGATCGGCGAAGCCGTCGACGAAGCAGGCCCGATCAAGACTGCGACGCGACGCGCCATTCACCAGCCGGCCCCGGCCTATGCCGAACAGGCGACCGAGGCGCAGATCCTCGAGACGGGAATCAAGGTCGTCGATCTCCTCGCCCCCTATTCGAAAGGCGGCAAGGTCGGTCTCTTCGGCGGTGCGGGCGTCGGCAAGACCGTGCTAATCATGGAGCTCATCAACAATATCGCCAAGGCGCACGGCGGCTATTCGGTCTTCGCCGGCGTCGGCGAGCGCACCCGCGAGGGCAACGACCTCTATCACGAAATGATCGAGTCGAAGGTCAATGTCGATCCGCATCTCGAGGGCACGGCCAAAGGCTCGAAATGCGCGCTGATCTACGGGCAGATGAACGAACCGCCGGGCGCCCGCGCCCGTGTCGCGCTGACCGGCCTGACCGTCGCCGAAGAATTCCGCGACCGCGGCCAGGACGTGCTCTTCTTCATCGACAATATTTTCCGCTTCACTCAAGCCGGTTCGGAAGTCTCGGCTCTGCTCGGCCGCATTCCCTCCGCGGTCGGCTATCAGCCGACGCTCGCCACCGACATGGGCGACTTGCAGGAGCGGATCACCACGACCACGAAAGGCTCGATCACCTCGGTGCAGGCGATCTATGTGCCGGCCGACGATCTGACCGATCCGGCGCCGGCGACTTCGTTCACCCATCTCGACGCGACGACCGTTCTCTCCCGCTCGATCGCCGAGAAGGGCATTTATCCGGCGGTCGATCCGCTCGATTCGACCTCGCGCATGCTCTCGCCGCTCATTGTCGGGGAGGAGCACTATCAGGTGGCACGCCGCGTCCAGCAGATCCTGCAGCGCTATAAGTCGCTGCAGGACATCATTGCCATTCTCGGCATGGACGAGCTCTCCGAAGAAGACAAGCTCACCGTCGCCCGCGCCCGCAAGATCGAGCGCTTCCTGTCGCAGCCGTTCCATGTCGCCGAAGTCTTCACCGGGTCGCCGGGCAAGCTCGTGCCGCTCGCCGAGACGATCAAGGGCTTCAAGGGCCTGATCGAAGGCAAATACGACCATCTCCCGGAGGCGGCCTTTTACATGGTCGGCGGAATCGAAGAGGCGGTCGAGAAGGCACAGAAGCTCGCGGCTCAGGCATAACCCATGGCGACCTTTCCGTTCGAACTCGTCTCGCCGGAAAAGCTCGCCTTCTCGGGCGAGGTCGAGGCTGTCGTCGTGCCGGGTCTCGAAGGCGAGTTCACCGTGCTCAAGGACCACGCGCCGCTGATGGCGGTGCTGAAGCCGGGCGTGCTCGAAATCGACCAGAGCGCCACGCAGAAGAAAAAGCTCTTCGTGCGCGGCGGTTTCGCCCAGGTCTCGCCCTCAGGGCTCACGATTCTCGCCGAACAGGCGATCGCACTCGAAGAGCTGAATGCGGCGCAGATCGAAGCCGATCTCCGCAGCGCGGAGGAGGACATCGCCGCCGCGGCAACCGACGAGGCGCGCCGGATCGCCACCGAACAGCGCGATCATTTGCAGGAACTCAGAACCGCGCTGCAGATCTGAAAGGCCGCGGCCCTCCGGCCCATATAAATCTGTTAGATCTGTGCGTCTGCGCTTCGAGACCGAAGCGCGAGTTTTGGCCCGGGCCGCCGAACGCTACAATCGATTGTTGCGGCTCGTCGCCCGCTGCGCGACCTTCCCCGGAACCATGGCTCTCGTCTGAGGTGCCGATAGAGATGCGTGCGATCATCCTGCGAAGACTGGCGCTGCTTCTTGCGCTGCTCTTGCCGCTGCACGCGGCCCTCGGCCAAAATCTCCTCGAGCGCGGCGCCTTCACACGGATGCAAAGCCCCGACGAGGACGATGGCGGTAGCGTCCTCGATCGCGCCGGCTTCATCCGGCTGCATCGCGCCGATCCGACCTATCGGCTACCGATGGAATGCTATTCCGCCTGCACGCTGCTGCTTGCCCTGCCCGGCGCCTGCGTCGCGCCGGGCAGCCATCTCTATTTCCATGGCGCGACGGTCGGCGGGCGTCTCTCGCCGAAATGGAACACCTATGCGATGGGCTTTTATCCGGAAGGCGTGCGCCGCTGGGTGGCCGCGCACCGGGCGCTGGCGAGCGAGCGATTTACGCGGCTCGATTGGCAGGGCGCCGCCCGGCTCGGTGTCCGGGTTTGCGAGTAGCATCGGACCCGATGGAACCCGGTTTGCCTGGCACTTCCCCGGACGAGCCGGGATAAATCCGGGCGAAGAGCCGGGGCCCCGCAATTGCTCTTTGGATCCCGGATCGGCGCGCCGCGCCGTCCGGGAAAGAGGGGCGCCGCTGCCGCCTTTGATCGGCCGCAGGAAGCGCCCATATTGGGCCCATGCCAAAACCGCGCGCACCCCGTTCCAAGGCCGCCAAGCCGCAACAGCAGCCGCTCGGCGAACATCTCGCCGCGCTGCTCAATCCGGCGCTGACGAGCGGATTTGCCGAGGCGCCGGCGCCCTTTCTCGGCGCGGATGTCCAGGCCAAAGCCGGGCTCGGCGTCGAGGCGACCATGGCCTCGCTCAAGGATCTGCTCGACCGCGGAGACCCCAATATTCGCGGCAAGCAGCCCTGGACGCCGCACCGCCCGCCGCGGCCGGAAAAGAGCGAAGGCGGCATCCCCTTCAAGCTCGTCGCCGATTACGAGCCGCGCGGCGATCAGCCGGCCGCCGTCGCCGAGCTCATCGCCGGCTTGAATGCGCAGGAACGCGATCAGGTCCTCCTCGGCGTCACCGGCTCGGGCAAGACCTTTACGATGGCGCAGATCATTGCCCAGACAAATCGCCCGGCCCTCGTTCTCGCGCCGAACAAGACGCTCGCCGCGCAGCTTTATGGCGAATTCAAAAGCTTCTTTCCGGAGAACGCGGTCGAATATTTCGTCTCCTATTACGATTATTATCAGCCGGAAGCCTATGTGCCGCGCACCGACACCTACATCGAAAAGGAAAGCTCGATAAACGAGCAGATCGATCGCATGCGCCATGCCGCAACGCGCGCGCTGCTCGAACGCGACGACGTCATCATCGTCGCCTCGGTCTCCTGCATTTACGGCATAGGCTCGGTCGAAACCTATACCGCCATGACCTTCACCTTGAAGGTCGGCGAGCGGATCGATCAGCGCCAGCTCATCGCCGATCTCGTGGCGCTCCAATATAGGCGCTCGGGCGGCGACTTTTCGCGCGGCATTTTCCGCGTGCGCGGCGATACGATCGACGTCTTTCCGGCGCACTACGAAGACCGCGCCTGGCGCATCCGCTTCTTCGGCGACGAGATCGAGGCGGTCGCCGAATTCGATCCCCTCACCGGCGAGAAGACGCAGGACCTCGAGTTCATCAAGGTCTATGCGAATTCGCATTACGTGACGCCGCGCCCGACCCTGGTGCAATCGATCAAGGGCATCAAGGAGGAGCTGAAACAACGTCTCGCCGAGCTCTATGCGGCCGGACGATTGCTCGAGGCGCAGCGGCTCGAACAGCGCACCACATTCGACCTCGAAATGATGGAGGCGACGGGCTCTTGCGCCGGCATCGAGAATTATTCGCGCTATCTGACGGGCCGCAAGCC
>JAJPIC010000001.1 GCA_021324915.1 Beijerinckiaceae bacterium
CAAAGGCATGATCCGGAAAAGTGGAAGCCGGTTTTCCGATAAGATCATGCTCGAGCAAAGGCATGATCCGGAAAAGTGGAAGCCGGTTTTCCGATAAGATCATGCTCAACAAGACGCGAGGATTCGAGAGCGAATGGCTGGGCATAGTCAGTTCAAAAACATTATGCATAAAAAGGGCAAGCAGGATGCGATCCGCTCGAAGCTCTTCTCGAAGCTCGCCCGCGAAATCACTGTGGCCGCCAAGCTCGGTCTGCCCGATCCGAACATGAACGCGCGGCTGCGCGCCGCCATTATCGCGGCGCGGGCGGAGAACATGCCGAAGGACAATATCGAGCGCGCGATCAAAAAGGCGAGCGGGGCGGACGCCGAGAATTACGAGGAAGTGCGCTACGAAGGCTACGCACCGGGCGGCGTCGCGGTCATCATCGAAGCCCTGACGGACAATCGCAACCGCACGGCGGGCGAAGTGCGCTCCTATTTCACCAAGGCCGGCGGCTCGCTCGCCGAGACGGGTGCCGTTTCCTTCCTCTTCAATCATGTCGGCGTCATTGAGTTCGATGCGAAAGTCGCCTCGGAAGACGCAATGCTCGAGGCCGCCATCGAGGCCGGAGCCGACGACGCCGTCTCGACGAGCGAAGGCCACGAGATCACGACGACGCTCGAAATGATGCG
This sequence comes from Beijerinckiaceae bacterium, assembly GCA_021324915.1. Lineage (GTDB taxonomy): Bacteria > Pseudomonadota > Alphaproteobacteria > Rhizobiales > Beijerinckiaceae > Methylovirgula. Next base: position 673 of record JAJPIC010000001.1, read on the forward strand.
CGAGGTTGCACAGGCACTCGAAGCGAAGTTCGGCGAGCCGCGCAAAGTGAGCTTCGTCTGGAAACCGCAGACGACCGTGTCGGTGGACGACGAAACGGGCGAGAAGATTTTGCGGCTTATGGATTCGCTCGACGACAACGACGACGTGCAGAACGTCTATGCCAATTTCGAAGTCTCCGACGCGCTGATGGCCAAGATGAGCGGCTGATCAGAGCATGATCCGGAAAAGTGTGCAGCGGCTTTCCGACAAGATCATGCGTGAACAATCCAAGAGGATGATCCGGAAAAGTGTGCAGCGGTTTTCCGACAAGATCATGCGTGAACAATCCAAGAGCATGATCCGGAAAAGTGTGCAGCGGTTTTCCGACAAGATCATGCTCGAACGCTCTTAAAGCGCGAGCATAATTCGACTGAGCCACGCGATTTAGGCGAGCGCCTCGGCGAGCCTCTGAAGATCGACCGGCTTCGTGAGGAAAAGATCGGCGCCGGCTGCGCGCGCCGCCTCGCCTGCGGCTTCGAATGCATCCGCAGAGACGGCGATCAGCCGGCAAGGCGTGGTGCAGGAAGCCAGTTCGGCGGCGCGGATGCGGCGGGCGACTTCGAGACCGTCGACCCCCGGCATGCGAAGGTCGAGAATGATCGCATCGAAACGGCGGTTTGCTGCTTGCGCGAGTGCGGCTTTGCCGTCGCTGACGCGAAAGACGCGCGCGCCGCTTTTTTCCAAATAACGGATCACGATAAGCGCGTTGATGTCGTTATCTTCGGCAAGCAGAATTTCGCGGCCGCTGAGATCCGCTTTCGCCGCCGCAGGTGTGGAAAGGGAAGGCAGGGCGTCGCCGGAAAGCCGCGCGAAGAGCGAGGCCGAGCGCAGCGGCTTAACGAGCCACCCGTCGAATTCGCGCAGCGAGCCGAACGAGCGCCGTTCCTGCGCCGAGAGGAGAACGAGACTTCTGATGCCGGCAGCCCGTGCGACTTTGCCGAGCCGGCGTGCGTCTTCGCCGAGTGCGCAGTCGACGATCAGGGCCTCCATGATGCGGCCGCCGGCGAAGATCGCGAGCGCCTCGTCGGCGTTCCTGGCGCGAAGGACTTCAGTACCCGCTTGCCCGAGTTTTTCCGCGAGATAAGGCGCCTCGAACGGAGAATTCGCGACGATCAGCACGCGGTCACGAAACGCGTGCGGGGCGTTCGCGCGCGCCTCGGACGAAAGGGGAAGGGAGAGAACGAAGGTCGAGCCTTCGGGCGAACTCGAGTCGAGTTGCAGATTTCCACCCATGCGCTCGGTGAGCCGCTTCGAGATGGCAAGTCCCAATCCGCTGCCTTCTGAAGCGGATGTCTCGAATTCATCGAAAATCGCCCGGCGCTTTTGCTCGGGGACGCCCGGGCCGCTATCGATCACAGCGAATTTCAATTGAGTGCCGGCTGTCGTAACGCGCAGGCCGACGCCGCCGCGTTCGGTGAATTTCACCGCATTGCCGACGAGATTGACGAGGACTTGGCGCAATCGCGCCGCATCGCCGACGATCCGCGGCGGGACATCGGCGCAGACGAGACTTGCGATGTCCAGCCCTTTTTCGTGCGCGCGCGGCGCAAGGAGCTCGGCGACGCCTTCGACGAGCCCTGTGAGATCGAATGGCGCTTCGTTCAATTCGAGCTTGCCGGCCTCGATCTTGGAAAAATCGAGAATTTCGTCGATCAGCGCCGCAAGCGAAGCGCCCGACGCGCGGATCGCTTCGACATAAGATCTTTGCTCTGCGTCGAGGTCGGTTGCCCGTAGCAATTCGGTCATGCCGAGCATGCCATTCAGCGGGGTGCGGATTTCGTGGCTGACGGTTGCGAGAAATCGGGATTTCTCGATACTGCCAGCTTCCGCACGCGCGCGCGCCTCCTCTGCCTCTTGGAGCTCGAGGCTTGGCCGCTCGGCGCTCTGCGCCTCGGGCCGCGCGGCAAAGCGATTGAGAAGCGCGCCTAATCGCGCGCCCCCGGGAAGGGCTGCGGGTGCAGCCAACAATCTCAAAAGTGCCTCGCGCATGTGCCGAAGTTAGGCGCGAGGCCTTGAGATTTCCTTGCTCGAATTAGAAACTGATGAGCCGTGTCAGGCTGCGGCCAGCCTTGCTTTTCAATTCTTTAGCCTCGACCTTGCCGTCGCCGTCGGCATCGGCGGCCTTGAACGCAGAATCCACGGCCGCGATATATTCGTCTTTTGTCAACGTGCCGTCGTGGTCCGCGTCGGCGGCGGCAAAATCGGCTTTGCTCAACCGCGTGCCGACTTCCGCCTTGCTGAGCTTGCCGTCCTTCTCCTTATCGAGCTTGTCGAATAGATCGCCGGCGGCGGCATCGACTTCGGCCTTTTCCAGCGTGCCGTCCTTGTCCGTGTCGGCCGTGGTGAGCGCCTTCGCCGCGAATGCGCTCGTTGTGGGAACCATAACGGGTATTGCGAGAATGCCGACGAGACCTAAAAACGTGGAAACGGGATGCTTAGGCATCTTGATCTCCATCTGCTTGTGCAGCGCAAACCGCGCTGCGGAATATAGAAGATGACGAGTGACAATCAATGCAGGGATACGGCTCGGGTTCGACATGTAAGGGGTGAACTTCAAAATTCTTCAAATCGCCAGCCGGTTTGACGCGCTAAACTTGTCTTCTCGGGCCGGTATATGCGCCTGATTTGATTTATTTCTGGCGAGGTTTCCCATTTCTCGTTCCGGCGCAGGCTTTGCCGCAATCGCCTAAGCCGCCCGCAGCTGCCGCATCGCATCGACGCGATAAGAGAGCGCTTCGGCCAGGTGCGCGCGGCTGACCGTGTGGGCGCCGTCGAGATCGGCAATGGTACGGGCCAGTTTCAATACCCTGTGGAAGCCGCGCGCCGACAGCGAGAGCCGCTCGGAGGCTTCCCGCAACAGCCCGGCTCCGGATGAATCGGGCCGGGCGACGTCCTCGATAATGGAGCCGGGCGCGGCGGCATTCGAGCCGACATGCGAGAGGCCGAGCTCGGCATAGCGGCGCGTTTGAATCCGGCGCGCCGCGGCAACGCGCGCGGCGACCTCGGCCGAGCCTTCCGCCGGTGCGGGCAGCATGAGATCCGCAGCGCTTACCGCCGGAACTTCGATCATGAGATCGATGCGGTCGAGGAGGGGTCCGGAGAGGCGCGCCTGATATTGGGCGAGGCAACGGGCGACCGGCTGACGATTGCAGCTGAAGCCCGGATCGAGGGCGTGGCCGCAACGGCAGGGATTCATGGCCGCGACGAGCTGGAAACGGGCGGGATAGACGACGCGATGATTGGCGCGGGCGACGGCCACTTCGCCGGTCTCGAGCGGCTGGCGCAGGCTATCGAGCACTTGCGGCTGGAACTCCGGTATTATGTAGCAACCGCCACAAGGGCTAATCGCCCGGTTGCCACTTGATACCGCTCATTCAAGAAAGGATGAGCGAAAGTGGAAATTCTGCAAGCAGATAGGCCGCAGCCAATTGATGGTTGGCCCTCGGCCCACGGTTCGGCGACCGAAATGTGGCGCACGGCGCGCTACCGAACGAGCGGGAGGGAACCGGCGAGTTAGGTGCGCACCGTGCGGTGGCGCGCGCTCGTGGGGGCGCTTTTCCTGCTTTCATGTAATAGCGTTTTGCGGGCCGACGATTTCTATTCCCCAATTGGGCTGTTGGGGGCTGGGGGCGCCAAGTCTGAAGCCTTCAAATGTAATTCTGAGGCACACTTCGCTAAGCCTTTCCGTGGCCAGATTGTAGATATCCGTGTACCTGATGCAGCTATACAAGATTACGGCGCTGTTTCTATTCATTATATTGTCATGCCCGATTGTTCCAACAGCTCTCATTGGAGAGCCGGGCGAGAACCTTGGGCCTATTGCAGCGCCGAATCTATTTTCTCCGAAATCTGCCTCAAAATGCGGGACATTTCTGTCGGCAACGTCTACGACGTGATGCTGAATAAAAATCTCGGCATTGAGCGCAGGGCTTCTCCCAATATTTCTCCACATGATCCGAAACCCCAACCCTCTGACTTCCGGAATGCCATCTATTACGGAATCAGGCAAAAAGACGATTTGCAGATCGTCATATGTCATCCATGCTCGATTAGCACTCGCTATCAGCGCCATTGCGTCGGCGGATCTTTCCGCGGCTGTTATGCTGGCTTTGAAATCTGCGGACTGATCGAGGGCGGCTTTCCACAAGCGGAGAGTTGCCCACCACAGTGTGCCCGTGAAACATGCAACAGCGACCGTCGCGAGAGCCGTAACGGTCTCTCCATACCGATTAAGGGTTTTCGCGATTTGGATGAAGATGAATGGCGCGAGGCTATATCGGGTGCAGTCTTCGTGGTTGGTATCTTTGTTATATTCGCATATGTCATATCCAGGTGCATGAGCATTGGGATAAGCAGGAATCGAACTTATCAGGATCGCAAGGCTTGCCGCCAAACAGGCACAGACTAAAACGGCTTTGGCTGTAGACCACATGTTTAGGCGCTGCCAGGGCTCAGATCTCCTCCAACCTTAAGCTGTCCCGTTCGATCGCCGCAAGAGACGCGAGAAAGAATGATGCTGGCATTGTCGCGCGGGCAAGCTTGTTCGCAATGCTTGCCTTGGTTTCCTCGAACCCGTGCGCCTTTAGTCTCTCTGCCAGTTCCTCATAAGAAACATCCGCTCGTTTTAGCTCTGCTTTCAGGTGCCGGGCCGCGCGCTCAGCCCATTCCTTCTCCGTCTTGGCGAAAGCCATTCTCCATCCTCTCGAATCCGATCTTTCATTATCATATCTGATAATTTCGTATTGACAATGATACTACATTCGATATTGTGTTCTCATAAACGAGAACGCAATGTCTCAGCATTTCCTCCTCTCAGCCGCCGCCCGGACGCTCAGCGTCGGGAAGGTCGCGCGGATGAGCGAAAAAGAGGCCGAGACGGTTTTCGCCAAAATCCGCTGGGCCGACACTGGCGGCAAGCCCGTCTGCCCGCATTGCGGTTCGCTCGAAGCTTATGACTGCCGGCGCCCGAATGGTGCGCCCCGCTGGCGCTGCAAAGGCTGTAGGGGCGATTTCTCGCTCACGTCAGGCACGCTGTTCGCCTTCCACAAATTGCCGCTGCGCAGCTACCTGATGGCCTTGGCGATCTTCTGCAACGAAGTGAAGGGCAAGTCGGCGCTGGCGCTCTCCCGCGATCTCGGCGTCCAATACAAAACCAGTTTCGTGCTTGCCCACAAAATGCGCGAAGCGATGGCGTCCGAAGATCGCGGTTTGAAAGTGGGCGGCGAGGGCCGCGAGGTCGCGGTTGATGGCGGGTACTTTGGGGGCTACGTCAAGCCGGCAAACCTGGCCGAAAACCGTCGCGACCGCCGCCTTGCGATCAATCAGAGCGGCAAGCGCAAGGTCGTGGTCGTGATCCGCGATAAGGATGGCCGCACGATCCCGGCGACGTTCGGTTCCGAAGCCGCTTCGATCAATTTCATCAGATCGCGCGTTGAACGCGGGACCACGATCCAGGCCGACGAAGCCAGCTCATGGGACGCGCTCAATCTTTCCTTCCCGATGAAGCGCATCAATCATCAAGAGGCTTATTCGCTCGACGGCGCTTGCACAAATGCGGCTGAGGAATTTTTCAGCCGGATGCGCCGCGCCGAAATCGGCCATCATCATCACTTGGCCGGTGCGTATCTCGAACGCTATGCGCGGGAAAGCGCTTTCCGCGAGGATCTCCGCCGCATGGCGAACGGGGAACAATTCAGGACGGTTTTGGCGCTCGTCGCGAAGAACGGCCCGAGCCGCGATTTCTGCGGGTACTGGCAGCGCAATTGCCAACGACGTTCTCCCAGTTGAGCTACGGCGCCTTACCTGAACTGTCGCGGGTGGATCGGCTCAACTATCGTAATGCGGCGCGTAAAAAGCTTCATAAAACTGAATTAAGGCTTCGCGCTTTTCCGGAGAGTGGCGCTCTGGCTTTTCGACACGCGCGGGCGCTCCAAAAGCGGTTCGGCACATCACGGCATCGCCGTCGCTAGAATCGCGTTCAGGATAAAGTGGAATTTGCCTTATGCGAGCCCAATAACCTTCTGGCGTCACGCGGCGCGGCAACTCTCCAAAGATGCGTGCGCCACAAAGCCCGGCGGTCCAAAGTTGGATGCCGCAACCCTGGCGTCACGCGTCAAATCGATAGAAATTACTTTATGGCCAGCCATTTCCAGAAAGTCGCGGATTGCACCCGCAAGCTTCCCCTCAATTTCCTCAGGGGAAAAACCGGCAATGGACAATCCGGGTAGTTGGTCACTAATGGCCATGAACAAGTCGCCGCTCTGATGAGCTAACGTCTTGATATATATCGTCTGGCGCTGGATCTTGCCTGTTTCACTCATGAAACAGAATATGGAACGAAGTAAACAGCTTGACAAGATCTCAAAAGAGAGTCCCGCGATTCGTCGCAGCCATGAGTCTTTGGAGTCACACAAAGCGACTAGCTGGTTAAGACCCATTCCTTAAGGTCTCCCAGCCCAGCAATTTCCTTAACCGCGCCATCCCGTTTCAACTTGTAGACGCAAGCGCCGACGCGCTTGCGTATCGTAACCAGCATTTCCGCGTCGCTCGGATCGAGCCCGCGCGCTTTCATGACCTGGACCGCAATGTCCCGCGTCGTGACCGGCTTGCCGTCCGCCAGTCTCAAACAGCCCATGACGTGCCGCATCATCTCGCCCCGGAACGCGGCGTGGCGTGGCGGATATTGGCGTGGGCGGATGGCCGTAATGTCGGCCTGCGGATCAAACAGCCGGATCGCCGCGTCTATGGCGTCGAGGTCCGCCACAAGCTTCCGTAAGGCTTGCTGCGTGTGTTCGATTTGACCGGCGATTTCCGCGCGCTTGCGGATGAGACCGGATAAGACGTGCTCGTTTTCCATGCGCCAAAGGTAGGCGAGGAAGCGGCTAAATTCTTGTGGCGGTTGCTACATAATACCGTGGAACTCCGGCAATTCGTCGAGAAAAAGCACGCCCTGATGAGCGAGCGAGATTTCGCCGGGCTTGGCATGCGTGCCGCCGCCGACGAGCGCCGCCATCGATGCCGAATGATGCGGCGCTCGAAAGGGCCGCCGGTCGGTCAGCGCGCCGCCTGCCAATTGGCCGGCGACGGAATGAATGAGCGAGATTTCGAGCAATTCGCGCGGGGTAAGCGGCGGCAGAATCGAGGGCAGGCGCGACGCGAGCATGGATTTGCCGGCGCCGGGCGGCCCGTTCATCAAGAGATTATGGCCGCCGGCCGCGGCGATCTCGAGCGCCCGCTTGGCGCTCTCCTGGCCTTTGATGTCGCGCAAATCGGGTTGCGGACCGGTCTGAGCGCGCATGGCAGGGGTGGGCCGTCCCAGAACCTGCGTGCCTTTGAAGTGATTGGCGAGTTGGATGAGCGAGCCTGGCGCCAGCACATCCATATCCTGCGAGGCCCAGGCCGCTTCCCCGCCGCTCTCGCGCGGACAGATGAGGCCGTGGCCTCGGGCATTGGCGGCGATTGCCGCGGGCAGAACGCCGGCGACCGGCGTGATCGTGCCGTCGAGCGCCAGTTCGCCCAGAATTGTGTAAGCGCTCAGCGCATCCGCCGGGATCGCGCCGATCGCAGCCATGACCGCGATCGCGATCGGCAAATCATAATGGCTGCCTTCTTTCGGCAGGTCGGCCGGTGCGAGATTGACGGTGATGCGCTTGGCGGGCAGGGCGAGACCCGCGGCATTGAGCGCGGCGCGCACTCTCTCGCGCGATTCGCCCACCGCCTTGTCGCCGAGTCCGACCACGGTGAAAACCACGCTGCCGTTCGAAATCTGCACCTGGACATCGACGGGCCGGGCCTCGATCCCCTCAAAAGCCACAGTTGCAACCCTGACTACCATCCGGTCCCTCCGCGCGGCTGCGACCCAACGAAGCTTAAGCGCGGAGATCACCGAAAGCAAGAACAATTAGGGAACGAAGCTGCGGCAAACGGATCTCGTGGGGGTAGGGCACCGGCTCGGCTTGCGGTGGAGCGCCTCTTCGGCCAAGTGTGGGACTTAACACGAAGGTTATCTTATGCTTGCCGCCCGCCCTCTTCTCGGTGATCCGGCTACGGAAGCGGCGCGGTTTCTTTGCCGGCTGGCCCTCATCATTCTGATGATCATCGCGCCTGCCGCCGAACTCTTTTCGCGCGGCGCGCTATACGTCCTGATGCCCGTCGGCGCCACCATCTTGATCATATCGGGCGCGCTGGCGAATGGTCTCGACGTTCGCCGTGTCGGCGAGGCATTTCTGACGCCGATCGGTCTATCGGCGCTGTTCCTCCTCTTTTGGTCCGGCCTGTCGCTCGCCTGGACGCCGTTCCCGGCCGAAGCGGGCGAGCGATTCGCTCGTGCGCTCGGGACCTGCACGATCGTTTTCCTCGCCATCGCCTTTTTGCCGGAGCGCACGAGGCCGGGCAATCTCTACCTTTTGCCGATCGGCCTTGCCGTTACCGCGGTTGCGACAGCTACTTTGCTCCTTTTCGCGCCGCCCTTTTTCACGCGGGGACAAGATCCCGATTCGACGCTCGCGCAACGCTGTCTCGTTTCGAGCGCAATTCTTCTTTGGCCGGCGCTCGGCGCGCTGGCCTTATGCGAGCGCTGGTTGATGGCCGGAGCGCTCGCCTTTGTCGTCGCGGCGGCGGCCTTCGCCGATTTCTCGCAAATCGCGCTCATTGCCATTGCAGCGGGAGCCTTCGTCTACGCCGTCGCGGCAGGTGGGCCGCGGCGCATCGGCGCCGGAGCCGGATTTCTCTTCGCGTTTCTGGTGCTGCTGGCTCCCTTTCTCGCGCTCCTCGGCTATATGCTCGCCGATCTTTTGCAATTGCCGCACAGCGGCTCGGCGACGGCTTTCACCGAGAGTTTGATCGCCGACTGGCCCCGGCTCATCACCGGCCATGGTCTCGGGCTGGCAGGCCGTGCCATCGATCTCGGCCTCCTGCCGGCCGATACGCCGCGCAGCATTCTCTTCACGATCTGGTATGAGCTGGGCCTTCTCGGCGCGGTCGCTTTCGCGCTTCTTGGCTATTGCGTCTTCACCGCGGCCGGCCGCGCGGCCCCCTATATTGCGCCCCCATTCCTGGCTGGGCTCGCCGCCGGGCTCGTCATCGCCATTTTGGGCGCCGAGACGACGCAGCTCTGGTGGATGACGCTCGACGGCGTCGGCGCCATCGCCTTCGCGCTTCTCTTCAAGGCGCACCCGCACACGCGCCGGCCTCCTGCACCGATGATGGAGCCGGAGCAAATCGATGAAGTGGACGCGGATTGGAGCGAAGAAGAGCCGGAAAGCGGGCCTGAGCCAAACGCTTCAAGCGGGCCCGCCTAGGTCTTTCCCAGCCTTGAGGCTCAGACCGGCACGCCTTCGCCGTTGAGAACCGGATTTTGCGCGAGCGCCTCTGCTTCCGCGTCGGTAAAGAGCCGGCTACGGATCATGAAGCGCACGCCCTCCGGCGCCTCGAGGGAAAAGCCAGAACCGCGGCCGGGCACGACATCGATCGTCAGGTGCGTGTGTTTCCAATATTCGAATTGCGACGCGCTCATATAGAAGGGCGCGCCGCCGATCTCGCCGAGCTTCACGTCGCTTTGTCCGATGCGAAATTCGCCGCGCGGATAGCACATGGGCGAGGAGCCGTCGCAACAGCCGCCCGATTGGTGAAACATCACCGGCCCATGCATCGCTTCGAGCTTGGCAATCAGTTCGAGCGCCTTTTCCGTCGCATCGACACGGGTAATCATAGGACCTCCGAATAAGAGCGGCCGCAAGCCGGCCGCTCTCATTTCATCGCGCTTTGAGCACGTGCTCAGAAGAAGCCCAAAGCCTTCGGGCTGTAGCTCACGAGCAAGTTCTTCGTCTGCTGATAATGGTCGAGCATCATCTTATGCGTCTCGCGTCCGATGCCGGATTGCTTATAGCCGCCGAACGCCGCATGCGAGGGATAAAGATGGTAGCAATTGGTCCACACGCGTCCGGCCTGGATGCCGCGGCCCATGCGATAGGCGCGGTTGATGTCGCGCGTCCACACGCCGGCGCCGAGACCGTAAAGCGTGTCATTGGCAATGGAGAGCGCTTCCTCTTCGGTTTCGAACGTGGTGACCGAGACGACCGGTCCGAAGATCTCCTCCTGGAAGACGCGCATCTTGTTATTGCCTTCGAGGATCGTCGGCTTGATGTAATAGCCCTCCGATAATTCGCCTTCGAGCCTGTTGCGCTCGCCGCCGGTCAAGACTTTGGCGCCTTCTTTTTTGCCGATGTCGATATAAGAGAGGATTTTCTCCATCTGGTCGTTCGAGGCCTGCGCCCCGATCATCGTCTCCGGATCGAGCGGATGGCCCTGCTTGATCTTGCGTGTGCGTTCAATCGCCCGTTCCATGAAACGGTCGTAGATCGACTTCTGCACCAGCGCCCGGCTGGGGCACGTGCAGACTTCGCCCTGGTTCAAGGCGAACATCGCGAAGCCCTCGAGCGCCTTGTCGAAGAAATCGTCGTCCTCGGCCATCACGTCGGCGAAGAAGACGTTCGGCGATTTGCCGCCGAGCTCGAGCGTCACGGGAATGATGTTCTCGGACGCATATTGCATGATGAGCCGGCCGGTCGTGGTCTCGCCGGTGAAGGCGACTTTCGCCACGCGCTTGTTCTGGGCGAGCGGCTTGCCGGCTTCGACGCCGAATCCATTGACGATATTGAGCACGCCGGGGGGCAGAATATCGGAGATCATGTCGGCGAAAACCATGATGCCCATCGGCGTCTGCTCGGCCGGCTTCAGCACGACGCAATTGCCGGCAGCGAGCGCCGGCGCGAGTTTCCACGCCGCCATGAGCAGCGGGAAATTCCACGGAATGATCTGCGCGACGACGCCGAGCGGCTCGTGGAAATGATAGGCGATCGTCTGGTGATCGATTTCGGAGAGGCTGCCTTCCTGCGCTATGATGCAGCCGGCGAAATAGCGGAAATGATCGACGACGAGCGGCAGGTCGGCGGCGGTCGTCTCGCGGATGGGCTTGCCGTTATCGACCGTCTCGGCGAGCGCCAGAAGGCTCAGCTTGCTTTCGACCCGGTCGGCGATCTTGTTCAGCAATTTGGCACGTTCGGCGCCGGAAGTTTTGGCCCAAGCCGGACGGGCAGCGTGCGCCGCGTCAAGCGCCAATTCGACGTCTTCCGCGGTCGAGCGCGCGACCTGGCATACTGGCTTGCCGGTAATCGGGCTTACATTGTCGAAATATTGGCCTTTGACGGGGGCGACCCATTTGCCGCCGATGAAATTATCGTAGCGCTCGCGCAGCGCCACTTGTTGCTTCAACTCTGCAAGGCTTTTTGCAAGCATGATCGTCCTCCCGGGGGTTCGGGCGTTGTTCCGGCCGAGGAGGATCGCAGACTGGAGAACGGAAGTTCTCGAAAGCGGCAGAGCCGATCTGCAATCACCCAAGGCCCGCCAATTCGCTCATAAAGAGCATTGTGGTTGCAGCTTAGTCAGTCCCGTGGAACCATGTCAACGCGCCGCCGCAGGAGAGGGGCTGACCCTTGTCGCAGTTTTGCGACAGGTCAATGTGCCAATCGGCCAAGCCGATAAGTGTGCAGCAACAGCCGGGTTCAGGGTAATTGCGTGAAACACGCCGACTCCATATTCGCCATCGCGCAAGATCCGATGTCCTCATCGCGGTCTTTGCTATACGCGTCCTGGGTGCGCTCGCTGAACCGGTACGGATTGGATCCCGGTGAGCGAGGGCGCCCCCGTAGCCTGAGCGCGACGGAACTGCGGCAGGCACAGGAGCGAACCGGCAAGCTTCTGCACGTTGCCCAATCGGGTCTCGACGGGCTGTTTCAGGCGGTCGGCGGCGCGGGCTGTTGTGTCCTGTTTACCGACGGCCAGGGCATTCCGGTCGATCGACGCGGCCATTGCGCCGATGATGCGACGTTTTTCGACTGGGGCTTATGGACCGGAACGGATTGGAGCGAGCGAAGCGAGGGGACGAACGGAATCGGAACTTGCCTTGCCGAAAAGCGCGCCCTCACGATCCATCGCGACCAGCATTTTCATACGCGCAACACTGGGCTGAGCTGCACCGTAGCGCCGATCTACGATCATCTCGGGCGGTTGGCGGCGGCCTTGGACGTCTCCTCCTGCCGCTCGGATCTGGCGGAGCCTTTCCTCCCGCTGATCGCAGCAGCCGTGGCGGACGCGGCACGCAAAATCGAGATGCGCTATTTCCGCGAAGCCTTTACCGGCGCGCGCATCATCCTGGCACCGGAAACCGATTTGGCCGCCGCTGCCCTGCTCGCCGTCAACAGCGACGACGTGGTCATAGGCGCCACACGGAACGCTCGAGCGGCTCTGCAGCTCAAAGATGAGAACATGGGCAGGCTTTCGGCTGCCGATCTCCTCAAATCGCGCGCGTTCGAGCCGAAAGAGGCGCTCGAGAGAGCCGAGCGCCGGGTTCTCAATTGGGCACTGGCTCAATCGCACAACAACGTCGCGCGGGCAGCGCGATTGCTCGGCGTGAGCCGGGCGACCATGCATAGGAAGATTGCCAAAATGCGCTCGGGCGCCGCGAGCGCCGACGTTGTCGATTAGACCCATTCCAATATAGACGGAAAGAGATGTCAGGCCGCGCTTTTGCCGGGCCCAAGCGGAATAGAATCCGTCCGAAGGTCTTCTTTATATTCATTTCAAACTACAGACGCTTGAAGCAGCTAGTTTTGAACTCATATAAAGTTCGCGGATACTCTTGCAGCACTTCGCTTCCCATTTTAGAACCGCGCGCAAACCTTGGCTGCTATTGCGAACTGAGATGATCGTCTGTTCCTGCAACGCGATTTCCGACGCGAAAATCAAAGATTCGGTCCAGAGCGAAAAATCGCCGCGTACACCCGGTGCCGTTTATCGATGCCTCGGCTGCAGCCCGAATTGCGGCCGCTGCTATGCCATGGTGCAGAAGATCATCGCCGAAGCGCTGGGCGAGACCGACCAATCGGCGCTGAAGGGTGCCGATCGCCTTGCCCGCTTCAAGGAAGAATGGGCCGGGCTGCACGAGCAAGGCGCTTGCGCGGCAGGCTGCCAATCTTGTCCCGCGCGCGCGGTGCAGCACGAAGACTAGGTCTCATTCATCAATCGGCGTGTTGCGCGATTCGGCGCTGCCGCCATAGGTTGCGTGCCTGCCCGAACATGAAGCATTCGGCATGCCTCAAAGGAGCGATTGAATGAGAGGGGACGAGAGGGTCATCGAATATCTGAACCGCGGTCTCAGGAGCGAATTGACCGCCATCAATCAATATTGGCTGCATTATCGCATCTTCGACAATTGGGGCTACAAGGAGCTCGCCAAGAAATGGCGGGCGGAATCGATCGAGGAGATGCATCACGCCGATCGTTTCGTCGATCGTATCCTGTTTCTCGAAGGTCTACCCAACATGCAATCGCTCGATCCTTTGCGGATCGGCCAGACGGTCGAGGAAATCCTCGCGGCCGATCTCGCCGCCGAGCGCGATGCGCATCGCCTCTATACGGAAGCCGCCGATTATTGTTTTTCGATCCGCGATTATGTGTCGAAAGAACTCTTCGACGACTTGCTGAAGGACGAGGAGGGGCACATCGATTTCCTCGAGACCCAGCAGGAACTGGTGCGCCAGTTGGGCGTCAATCTTTACGCCCAAAAGCACGTCGGGGGTCTCGAGGATTAGCCAGAAGCGCGGGCTTTCGCCAGGCGCGCCCTATTTCCGCAATCTCTGCTGCGCGCCCGTCGCAACCGGGCCGTGCACGTCCGCCGCCGCATTCGCCCTGACGGTCACGAACGAGGCCATCTTGACAGCGGCTTCTTCCGCTGCCGGCTTTGCGACCGTCTCGCTGCGCACGAGGACCGAGCGTGGCGAGACCGCAAGTTCGGCGCGCGTCGGCGCGGCCGAAAGCACGCCGGCATAGCGACGCGCCGACATGGCGGCAGGCGGTTCCGCGCCTGCCGAGGCGTGCATTCCCGTCAGACCGGGAGGCACGCTGGCCGCGTCGGGCGCGCGACGCATCAAGCCGACCGAGGCTCCGGCCATTCCCGCGTCGGGCGCGCGGCGCATCAGGCCGAGGCTGCCGGCCGATGTGTCGGCGATACGCCGCGCGGTCATCGCGGGATGTTGCTCTGAGCTCGATATGCGGATTGCAGACAAACTGGCCTTTGATGCTGCCGCGCGAGGTTCGGCCAATGCGGCGGCCGCGCCGCTCGGCTCGATCTTGATGCGCGCCTTGGCGCCGCCGGCGAGCGCCTGCATATTTCCCAGCGCGAAGGGCAGGCCGAGAGCAGCGCAAAGTCCGAAGGCGCGAAGCAAAGGGCGCGCGTGCGCGAATGTAATCCGCAATGAACATGCCATCCGGGGCCTCCTCAAGGCGTTTGGCAAATCGATGGATCGGGAATCATCTGAGCGCAACGAAGTTCAGCCGCAACGGCGGCCTTTTCATGGCTCGGTTACGGCTGTCACCATCAATCCGGCGTGAGGAATTTTGGCTCGATCGCGCTGCTCTTGGATCGGTTCGATCCAAAAGCATGAACGTGATCGATTCTAGAGATTTAGAGCGGGATTTGCGCGAAAAACCGGCATCCACTTTTTCGCATCCCGCTCGAGATCACGCTGCTTTTGGACCGGATCGATCCAAAAGCATGAACGTGATCGATTCTAAAAATTTAGAGCGGGATTTGCGCGAAAAGCCTTTGTCGGATCCCGCTCTAGGGGCCGGCGGCAGGCGAAGCGAAAAACTGGAAGTTCTGAAAGGCATAGGTCGCCGTTACGCCCGCTCCTGAAGAGCCGGCGATGCCGATCAGGCCGCCGCCATTCGGCGGTGTGCCGTTGAAGGTGACCAATTCCTTGCCATTGATGCTGACGGTCGCCGTCCCGCCCTTCATATCGACTTCGACCTGGTTGGCGTCGCCCAATCCGGGCTTGATGACCGTGTCCGATCTCCAAGCGACCGGAGTAAGCCACCTGCCGCTCGATTCCCTCTGCACAGTGAAACCGCCTTGGCCCTTATAGGAGCCGACCCAGAGCGCGTAGAGATTGTTGTAATCGACGCCCCAAAAGAGAACGCCGACGGTCGCATTGTCGGGATCGCTCGCCTGCGTGATCAGCGTGCTTACGCAAATGCTGCCGTCGCCGTAGAAATTCGATTGGCTCAGCACGTAATTGCTGTAGCCGGGATTGGGCTTGATATAAAAGGCGCCGTTCTGCACCGAGAGGATGGCGCTCGGCGAGCCCCAGCTCGGATCAAAGCTTTTGAACTGATCCTGGTAAGTCGGCGTGCCCGTGCAGGCGGCGAAGGCCGGCGCGGAAAAACATCCCATGATCAACGACGAAAATATGATTGCACAATATCGCGCGCGCATTCCATCCTCCCACCATTTTCGCCACACGCATCACCCGGCTCTGCGCCGGACCAGAAGCATCAGGAATAGCGGTTCATGAACTCGACGGTTGCCAAGTATAGACTCGCGTTGTGAAAGAAGTGTCTCGGTCGGGACCGACGACGACGAGCGACCAAGTGCCCGAAGCGGGCGGCGAATAAGAGACGCTCGGATACCATTGCGCATTGCTGTTGTCGGCATCGGTCTGGTTCTTCGCGTCCTTCAAATAGATCTGGATGTTCGTCTCGTCGCTCGCGTAGACGAGGACGAGATAGCGCGTCTTCTCCGAAAGATTGAGCTTTTCGACCTTGGTGCGCTGGTTCTTTCCGCTCACCGGATCGATGACAAGATCGCTCGCCGTGAGCTTGTCCTGCGTCTCTGAGACGAGTTGCGCCGTTGCTTTCGGATCGGGCTTGCTCTGATCAATGACCCAGGCGCCGATCACGTCGATGCCGCGTTTGAAATTATCCATCTGCCGCACCCAATAGGCGTGGTCCGCCTTGAGCGCCGCATCCGTCTGATTGGCGAGCAATTCGTTTACGAGATCGGCGCGCTGGGCATAGTTGATCTCGGCCGCGCTCGGCGTGCGGCCGGTTCCGGACGAGATGCCGACCATTGTGCCGGAACTCACGACGGCGACGACGTGGCCGGAGGGTGCGATCACCGGACTGCCCGATGCACCGCCGGCGATCGGGATCGAATGTTGCACCAGGAGCTGGTGCGCCGGGTCTGCCGGCAGGAAGAAATAATCCGTGAGCGCGCTCACGTTTCCGTAGTGGACCTGCGGCGTTGCGCTGATCGGCAGGACGTTCTGCCCGGCAACGCTTTCCGCAGGATAGCCGGCCGAAGCCAGCGGCATCCCGGGCTTCAAGGCCAGAAGCTCGCCCGGCGATGCGATCTCGAGCGCGAGGCCCGGCGGAAGGTTTTCCTTCGTGCGAAGCAGGCCGATGTCATAACCGTCGATGATGTCGAGCTCGGAAGGCGCGCCGCCGCCATAAGAGCCCAGCGCCGGATCCTCGGCGAGAACGAATTTGGGAAAGGCGACATAGCCCGGGTGGAAGGCGTGGCCCATGACCTCATAGGCCTTGCCGCCGGAGCCGGGCTGCCGGACGAAGACCTTTTCGCCCGGCTTGTAATCGTTGCATTCGACGATCTCTCTCTTCACGAGAAATTGATCGTCGGTTTTGATGTCATTGCATTGTGCCGAGACGTGCGCGTTGGTTGCGAGCACATTGGGGCCGACGACCCAGGCGGTGCCGAGCGCAAATTGACGGCCTTGCGCATCCTGCTGGAAGACAAGAAACGTACTGCGAACGAGACGATCGATGGCGCCTTGATCGATGCTCGCCGCGGCAGCGTGAGCGAGGCGCTCCATCTCGTCTTTGGCGGTCTGCTGGTCCTGCCCGAGACTTGCGATGGTTGCGGCGACCTGCTCGCGATCGAGATGCGCCTTGTAGAGAGAGCCGCCCACCGCCAGGATCAGCAGCGCGGCGATCGCGCCGCCGGCAATGGTCAGATGCCGGATCCGCAGCGGGATGGGGGTCGGCTCGGGCTGGCGAATCGTGGCGAGCTCGTCCGCTCGGGCCGCTTTGTCGAGAGTGATTTCGAAGCTCGGGCCGCTGGCGGGCCCGAGGTGAAGGACCTGGCCCGATTTGAGGGGCTGATCTTGGCCGCCCGGCAATTTGTCGACGGCGACGAAATGCGTGCCGTAAAGATGCAACGTGAAGTCGCCGGAGGCGTCACGAACGAGCGCGCAATGCCGGTGGCCTACACTCGTCTCTTCTTCGGGATAGACAATATCGCAGGAGGGATCGCGCCCGATCTCGATTCGATCTTTGGTCGGCTCGAAGCTTTGAACTTTGCCGGCGAGAGGGCCGGACCTGTGCGTGATCGCGACCATGACAATACTCTAACAACAAAATAAATCAGGAACCTAGACTTGAGCGATAGTGTAGCTGGGCCGAAAAAAAAGCAAGCCGGCCGGATCGGAAAACGCTAGCCCTCGTGGCGCGATTTCCGGATCGGGATAAAGGCACGCAAACAAATCCGCTTGTCAGGCCGGCGCCTTCACCCGCTTCTGCCGTGGCGGCCCCATCAATGCCGGCTGAAAGAGGACGGCCGCGCAGAGCGTCGTCACGAGCGAGATCGCGAGCAGCTTGCCCATGCTCGACGTGCCGGGATGGTGCGACAGCCAAAGGCTGCCGAAGGCGGTCGCCGATGTCATCGCGCTATAGAAGACGGCGCGCGTCAAGCTCGACTGCAAGAGGTTGGTCGTCCCGGCCCGCCAAGCCATCACGAAATAGATTTTGAAGGCGACGCCGAGCCCGAGCATCAGCGGGAGCGCGATGATGTTGGCAAAATTGAGCGGCATGTCCATGAGCACGGTGATTTCGAGTGTCACGAGCCCCGCGAGCAGCAAGGGCACCAGCGTCAGCAGCATGTCGGTCACGCGCCGCAGGACGAAGACGAGCAGAATGCTGATCGAGGCCAGCGCGACGATGCCCGCTTCGATGAAGGCCTTCACGATCGTGTCGCCCGAGGCCTGAACGGCAACCGGCTCGCCCGTCGCGTCCGGCGCGATCTTCTCGACCGCCTTGGCGAACTTGACCATCACGTCGTTGTCGCTCGGGTCGCCCTTGGGAGTGACTTCGATCAATGCCTGTCCGTCGGCGCTGATCCAATCGCGCCGCAAGCTTTCCGGAATGTCGTCGAGCCCGGTTGGCTTGGCTTCGAGGGAATGATGCAGCATGTCGAGCATCGTATGCAGCCCGGGAAGCAGAAGCGCGCGGGCCGCCTCGCGCGTCTGCGGGGGCGCAGACGCGAGCTGGCTCATGAGGGAGGCCAAGCGGCGGGCATCGTCGGCGCCCTTGCCGGTCAGGCCTTTCGCCGTCGTCGTGAAGAGGCCGGCCGCCTGGTTCAGCGCCGCCACGTCCTCGGCATCGCTCGGCGCCGGCAGCTGCCTATTCTGGTCGAAGAGCGGCACCAGCGCCGCGGCAGCATGCTGGATGATCGGCAGCTTTTGATTTTGATCCGGAGGCACGAAACTATCCAGCGTTATCGTGCGCTGGACTTCCGGCAGCGGCTGCAATTTTGCGATGACCGGTGCGGTTGCATTGAGATTGGGAGCAAGGATGTCGATCGTATTGGTCTCGGTATCGGTGCCCTTCTGCAAGTCGAGCAGGGTCGCCACCGCTTCGGTCTTTTTGCTGCGCAGGTCGAGCGGATTGAAGTCGAAGTGCAAATGCGTCAGCAGCGGCGTTCCGGCGAGTGCGACGCCGAGCGTGCCGATCACGACCGCATGCCGATGGTCGCTGAGGAAA
This sequence comes from Beijerinckiaceae bacterium, assembly GCA_021324915.1. GTDB lineage: Bacteria > Pseudomonadota > Alphaproteobacteria > Rhizobiales > Beijerinckiaceae > Methylovirgula. The sequence continues at coordinate 19,382 of JAJPIC010000001.1, forward strand.
CGATCGATCGGCGCGAGGAACTTATAGCCGACCGCCTCGCGTTCGACCGGCGGGCGCATCAGGGTCAAAAGCGCCGGCAATAGAGTGACGGCGGTGAAGAACGCGATGATCATCCCCGTGCCGGCAATGAGCCCGAGTTCCGAAACGCCGCGATAATCGGTCGGCAGGAAAGAATAAAAGCCCAGCGTCGTCGCCGCGGCAGCGAGTGCCAGCGGTCGGCCGGCTTTCATTGCAGCCATGCGCAGCGCCTTCTGGAACTCCGGTTCGTCATGCCGTTCGGCTCGGTAACGGACACTGAACTGGATGCCGAAGTCGACGCCTATTCCGACGAAGAGGACGGCAAAAGCGACGGAAATCAGATTGAAGGCCTTGACCATGACGAGGCCGAGCGCCGCAGTCACCGCGAGCCCGAAGATGACGCCGAGCGCAACGGCTAAGACGATGCGCACCGATTTCAGCGCCGACCAGATAATGAAGAGCACGATCAGCGCCATGATCGTACTGTTGAGGAAGGAGCCTTCCTTCACGGTGGCATATTCCTCATCGGCGAGCGGCACGGAGCCGGTGAGCCGAACCGTGACGCCCTTCTCGGGTGTCAGGCCGAGATCCTTCGCGCTCTGGCGAATGAAGTTCGACGGCACGAGCCCCGGCTGCAGCGCCGCGAAATTGAGGACCGGTTTGATCGTCAGGAAGTGGCGCAATTCGTGCGGATCCGGCTTCTGTCCGGTGAACAGCACGCTCCACGAGAAGAAGGTCTTATGTCCGGCAAGCACGCTCTCGAGCGCGCTCGAAAGTTGCACCATGGGCCGGTCGAAATCGTCGAAACTGCCGGCTTTCGAGCGCACGCCGCGCGTGATGTAGGAGAAGGCATTCGCCACGCCGCGCAAGCTCGCATCGGTGACGAGCTGGGCGAGGAACGGTTCGGCCTTCAACAGGCCGCCGACCGTGCGCTGAACTTGCGCGAGCGGCTGAAAGAGCAAGCCGTTCTGCTCGAAATAGGGGCCGCTGTCGGGACGCCCGACGGTCTGAAAGAGATCGGGTCGCGTCTCCAGCTTGGAGGCCAGCGTCGATGTCGCGCTTTCGGCCAGCTCCGGAGTCGCCGCGTCGATGACGACGACAATGTCGTCGTTGCGCTGGGGAAAGGCCTTGTCGAGGTCCGCCAGACGCTGCCGCCAAGGCAATTTCGTCGAGAGATAGTCGTTGGTATTGGCGTTGATGGCGAAATGGGTCGCCGTGTAATAGCCGCACGCTGCGGCCACGAGCAGCGAAAGCGCCACGACAAGCCACGCAGAACGAGAGCAAAGGTCGACGAGCCGCACGATGGCTCTGCCGATGAGGCCGATCGATGGAGGCTGGGTTGGCGGTTTGGGTGCGCTTGGAGATTGGGCGTCCATGATTTTCCGAGAACCAATCGACGGGCAGGTGTGGCAGGTCTGCAAGAGTTTGAGCCGCCTCGCAGAATAGCCGATTTTGCAATAGCAAAACCGCCTCCGAGGGCGTTAACTGAACCGTTTTTCAGCTATAGTTGGAGATTTGACATCGGCCGAGTCATCCTTAAAAGCTTGGTCGCATGAAAAAAGCAAGTTTCGTCTTGTCCATTCCTGCCGACCGCGTCCGTTATTCGGGGTGTCAATGAAAGTGATCTTGGCTCAACCGCGCGGTTTTTGCGCCGGCGTGGTCCGCGCCATCGATATTGTCGAACGTGCGCTCGATAAATACGGCGCCCCGGTCTATGTGCGCCACGAGATTGTACACAACGGGGCGGTGGTCGAAAGCCTGAAAGCCAAGGGCGCCCGCTTTGTCGAAAGCTTGGCGGACGTGCCGCCAGGCACGCTCACGATATTCAGCGCTCATGGCGTATCCCGTGCGGTCGAGGATGAGGCGCTGAGCCTCGGCCTCCCGGTTCTCGACGCTACTTGTCCGTTGGTCGCCAAGGTCCATATCCAGGGCGAACGTTATGTTCGTCAAGGTCGCTCCGTGGTTCTAATCGGCCACGCTGGCCACCCCGAGGTTGAAGGCACGATGGGGCGAATTCCCGGCGCAGTCCACCTCGTTCAGTCGGAAGAAGATGTCGCGGCGCTCGAGCTTGCCGAGGACACGCCGCTTGCTTATGTCACTCAGACTACCTTGAGCGTAGACGATACCAAATCGATCATTACGGCGCTTAAGCGACGATTCTCCGACATTGTCGGGCCGGAAACGAGGGACATATGCTATGCCACGCAAAACCGGCAGATGGCAGTGCGAAAATTGAGCAGGCTCGTCGACGTGATCCTCGTTGTAGGCGCGAGAAATAGCTCCAACTCGAACCGGCTGCGCGAGATCGGCGCCGAGGCCGAGGTTCCGAGCTATCTCATTGCCGACAAGAGCGAACTCGACCTCGACATGCTGCGCGGGGTCGCACGGGTCGGGGTTACAGCCGGGGCCTCGGCACCGGAAATCCTCGTCGATGAGGTGGTCGAGGCGCTGCGCAGCCTCGGCCCGGTGGAAGTCGAAACATTGCCCGGCGTCGAAGAAGATATAGAATTCCGCTTACCGGCCGAACTTCTCGACGCATGATCTAGGGCCTTACCGAACAACCTGATGGGAGTTGGGGCGAGATGGGTATTCCTGTACTGCAGATGGCACAGATAGGCTCCTATGTGCTCCGCCAGAAGATTTCGGGGCGCAAGCGCTTTCCGCTCGTGCTCATGCTCGAACCGCTGTTCCGGTGCAATCTCGCCTGCGCCGGTTGCGGCAAGATCGATTATCCCGATCCGATCCTCAACCAGCGCCTCTCGGTCGACGAATGCATGACCGCGATCGAGGAATGCGGCGCTCCGGTCGTCGTGATCGCAGGCGGCGAGCCATTGCTTCACAAGGAGCTCCCCGAAATCGTCAAAGGCGCGATCGCCCGGCGCAAATACGTCACCGTCTGCACCAATGCGCTGCTGCTCGAGAAGCAGATCGATCGCTTCACGCCCAATCGCTATTTCAATTGGTCGATCCACCTCGACGGCGACAAAGAGATGCACGATCGCTCGGTCTGCCAGAAGGGCGTCTATGATCGTGCGGTCGCGGCGATCAAGCTTGCGAGGTCAAAAGGTTTCCGCGTCACGATCAATTGCACCTTGTTCAATGATGCCGATCCCGAGCGGGTCGCCAAGTTCTTCGATGAGGTCAGCGAGTTCGACATCGACGGTATCACCGTCTCTCCCGGCTATGCTTATGAGCGCGCGCCGGATCAGCAGCATTTCCTCAATCGCGGCAAGACGAAGCAATTGTTCCGCGACATTTTCCGGTTCGGCAAGAAGGGCAAAGCGTGGCCCTTCTATCAATCGATGCTCTTCCTCGATTTTCTCGCCGGAAACCGCACCTACGAATGCACGCCTTGGGGCAATCCGACCCGCACCGTCTTCGGCTGGCAGCGGCCCTGCTATCTCTTGGGCGAGGGCTATGCCAAAACCTTTGCCGAACTCATGGAGACGACGGATTGGGATTCCTATGGCGTCGGCAAATATGAGAAATGCGCCGACTGCATGGTTCACTGCGGGTTCGAGGCGACTGCGGTTTCCGAAGCTTTCGCGCGGCCCTGGCAGGCGGCTGCCGTCGCCTTGCGCGGCATCAGGACGGATGGACCGACCTCGAAAGACATTCCGTTAGACCGGCAGCGACCCGCCAATTACGTCTTCTCGCGGCACGTCCAACAGAAGCTCGCCGAAATCCAGGAAGCCGAAGCCGCCCGCAAGCATCTGCCGGCCGCGGAATAGGCCGTCGAAAGCCGCGCGCGTATCGAGCGCCGTGCGGAAGAGATGTGGGATCTGCCGCGGCTCGCCGGCGAGCGAGCGCATGATCTTGCCCATTGCGAGCTTGCCGTCCGGCCGAACGCCGACCAGCGCCGCAGGTGGCAATTTGCGCTCCGCCGGGTCGGCTACCACGCGGAATGCCGCGAACGGCAAGCCGTGCGCCGCGGCGACGCGGGCAGCGACATGCGATTCCGTATCGACCGTCGCGGCGCGTGTTGCAACATGCAGCGCACGTTTGCCGGCAGGATCGGCCACCGGCCGATCAGCGCCCGCCATATCGACGATCGGCACGTCGCCCAGAGCCTTGGCGAGACGCTGCGACCAGGCACGATCGCATTCGTAATATTGCTCATTTTCGGCGATGATCCGGCGCGCGACCAGCAATGTGCCGGGGCGGACTCCCGGTGCAAGGCCGCCTGCAATTCCGAAACTGATGATGGCCGAAACTTTCGCGCGGATCGCCGCGTGCAGGATGTTGGCGAGATTGCCGCCATGTCCGCCGCTGGTCACCACGTCGATGTCCGCGCCGGCGGCAAGCCGCGCTTCCGCCGCCAGGCCGGTGACGACAAGCACCGAGCCTCGATCGACATCCCGCCGCGCCCGACGCAGGCAGGACCGTTCAACCTCTCGGAGCGCGCCGTCCTCGGCAAATATATCTAAGACACCTGATAGTGCGGACAGAAAACACGCGGAACCCCCGTCCCCGTCAATCTTTCCTCGTGCCAAGTTCCGTTACCCCTCTCAGTCCGGACAGATGATTGGATTTCCCGCAGCGGGGTCATCGACTGGCCGGCAAAGTTCGGCCAAGCAATGCCCGTGCCGCAAGGCGGTTGCCCATGCCTTCAAACCTCTGGCAGACCGCCTTTCCCCCAAGTCGAAATGTTGGCTTTGCGCCGAACCAAGGGCCTTGCGCGTCTTGGCTTCCTTTTCAGGGCTGCCGGAGCTTTTTGTTCAACGCCGCTCTGCAATCGCCGTCTCGCTTTCTCGTCCCCGGCAGCTTGCGATATCGAGCGTCCGACGATCTTGCATCATTGAACCGGCCAACTCGCGCCGGCTCAAGTCGAACCTGCCCAAGTAAAGGATGATGCGCACACGGACGCCGATATCTCGGTAAGGGAATCGACCGCCTATCGGACACAGCCCGACCCCCCATCAGCAAGCCTTATTCCTCGACAAACCTCCGGCTGTCCACACTAAAGAATAGCTTCAGCCGCCGTAAACCCCGAGCGAATCGCGCCCTCGATCGTTGCCGGCAGCCCGGTGGCCGTCCAATCGCCCGCGAGGACAAGATTGGAAAAGGCCGTTTGCGCCTTGGGGCGCCGCAGTTCCTCCTCGGCCGTTGCGGCAAAAGTCGCGCGCTTCTCCTTGATGATCTGCCACGCAGGCATCGGTTGCGCAATCTGTGTCGCGCGCGCCACATCGGACCAGATTCTTCTCGCGAGCTCGTCACGGGAGAGGTCGATCAGTCCGTCAGCCGCGCTGATCGTCACTGAGAGTCGATCGGGGAAAGCAAACAGCCATTCGATCGTTCCGTTGATTACGCCAAGAATCGGAGGAAAACCCGCCGGAGGTGTGATCTTGAAGTGGCCGTTCACAATTGCGCGAAAGGACTGCGGCGTGATCAGTCCCGGAACGAGCGAGGCGGCAACCGGAGCCGGGACGGCGAGGATGACTTTGTCCTCGGCTGCGACTTCTATCCGCTCGTCGGCGAAGTCCAAGGAAGCCACGCGGCCGGCGTCGAATTTGATGCCGAGGAGCCGGCGTTCGAAGAAAATTTGGACGTTTTTGGATTCGAGATGGCGCAAAGCCGGAGCGATGAACGCGCTCGAAAGTCCGTTGAGAGCGACGAGCGGGCGGCAAGCCTGGCCGCCCTTGGCGAGCGTCTCGCGCAAAATGGCGGCGGCGAGCGAGGCTGCGCCCTCTTCCGGAGCGGTATTGAGCGCCGCGAGGAAAAAGGGACGCCAGAGCCGCTCGTACAGCAGGCCACGGCAATTGAGGGCAGCCTTGATCGGCGCGCCTTGCGGGGCAAACAGCAAGCGCAAAATATCGAGGTAATCGGCGGCACGCGTGCCCGGCACGCGTCTGCCCGATTGCAGGATCCACCAGGGGATCGGGCCATCGTTCGGCCGCAAGCGCCAGGTTTCGCCGGATGTGAGATCGAGGAAGGAAAATTCCGCGCTCCCTGGGCCGACGAACTCGGCCTCGCTCCCGATCTCGCGCAGAAAATCGAGCGCGGCGCGATTGCCCGACAAGAGCAGATGATTGCCATTGTCGATCGTCATGCCGAGGCTCGAATCGAAATAAGAGCGGCAGCGACCGCCCGCTTGCGGCGCGGCCTCGTGGATTGCGACCGCGCGCGCCTCATCCGCGAAACGGAGCGCGGCGGCAAGGCCGGCAAGGCCGGCCCCGATGATGTGCACTTTGCCGGTCATCAGACGAGGCCGTGGCGAAGCAAGGCGAGGAGCACGATGAGCTTCGGTACGCGCACGCGTTCGCGCGGCGGGGTAAAGCCGCGCGCCGTCACGCGCGCGAGGATCGCCTGATAGACTTCGCCCATCAGGCGCGGCGCCTTGACGCTCGCCCGCGGACAGCGCGCCATCACTTGCGCCGCCGTTGCGAAATGCTGCCGGGCGCGCTCGATAACCGGCGCGCAGGCTTCCGCAAGGCGCGGATCTCCGAGCACCGCCTGCGGCTCCTCCGACTCAATGCCGGCCGCGCGCAAGGCTTCGCGCGGCAGATAGAGCCGGCCGATAGATGCATCTTCATCGAGATCGCGCAGAATGTTGGTGAGCTGAAAGGCGCGGCCGAGATGGTGCGAGAGCGCATTGCCCTCGCCCTCGGGCACGCCGAAGACGCGGACCGAAAGACGCCCGACAGCGCTCGCAACTCGGTCGCAATAAAGATCGAGCGTTTGCCAATCCGGCGCCCTGATATTCGCGAGGACGTCCATTTCCATGCCGTCGATCACGGCAAAAAAGTCTTCGCGGCGAAGGTCAAAATCGCGGATCGCTTCGGCAAGACCCGCGAGACGCGCCGGGGCCGGCTTGCCGGCACAAAGACTGGTGATCGTCGTGCGCCATTCGTCCAAAGCGGCGCGGCGCGGAGCGATTTCGCCACCGTCATCGGCAATGTCGTCGACCGCGCGGCAGAAGGAATAGATCTCGAACATCGCGGCGCGCTTTTTGCGCGGTAGGATCCGCATGGCCGAATAGAACGAACTGCCGCTCGCGCGCGCTTGCGCGCTCGGCGCTCCCGCAAGGCTCATGCGTCCCCCACGGCGTGACGCAGGCTTGCCCGCCGGCCGCGCTCGCCGAGGCCTTGCGCGATGCCAAGCAGCGTGAAGGAGAGAAAGCCCGGCTTCGTCAGATGGACGCGCTCGCTTAAAGGATCGCGGGCGATCAGCATGGTCACGAGTCGCTGTGCGAGCCGCGCGATGACCGAAGTCTCGAGGCTGAGGCGGAGATCGCGCACCTGGCGCGGCAAGTCGCATCCCTCGCGCACGAGCAGCTCGGTGCGCTGGGCGAGATTATGAAGGGCGGCGAGCAGGGCAGGCGAGGCGCGCGGCGCCCCGAGCTCGCTCACCTCGGCGCCTTCCCGCGCAAGATAATCAAGGGGCATATAGACGCGGTCGAGATTGCGATAATCGGCGGCGCAGTCCTGGATATGATTGATGATCTGCAGCGCCGAACAGAGCGCGTCGTTAGCGCGCCACGTTTTCTCGCTCTCGCCATGCACGTCGAGGACGAAACGGCCCACCGGGGCCGCCGAATAGGCGCAATAATGCATGAGCTCGTCGAAATTCGCGTAGCGCTTCTTGGTGGCATCCATGCGAAACGCATGCAGCAGATCTTGCGCGTGGCGCGGCGAGAGCCCGCGCTCCGTCAGCGCGTCGCGCAGCGGTCGCGCGGCGGGCACGTCGTCCCTGTTGCCGAGCAGCGCGGCTTCGAACCGGTCGAGCCCCTCGAGCTTCTCTTGCGGGCTCAGCACAGGGCTGTCGGCAATATCGTCGGCACCGCGGACAAAATAATAGAAGGCGAGAACGACAGGCCGATGCTCGCGCGCGATGAGCCAGGAGGCGACGGGAAAATTCTCGTCCCGATGCGTCTTCGTGGGTTCGACATTCATCCGACATATCCGTGTTGGCGAAACCAGGCGAGTGCGTCGGCAAGTCCCTCGCGATAGGGGCGCGCCCGATAGCCAAGATCGCGCTCGGCCTTCGCGGAGGTGAAGAACATCTGATATTTCGACATGGCAAGTCCGTCGCGCGTCAGAAAAGGTTCGCGGCCGGTCCTACGCGCCCTGGCCTCCGCCACGAAGGCCAGAGGATAGAGCAGGTTGCGCGGCACGCACAGGCGCGGCGGCCGGCGGCCCGAGAGCGCCGCAATATCGGCCAGCATGGCAGCAAATCCTACGTTCTGGCCTCCCAGGATATAATGTTCACCGATCCGGCCATGCTTTAGCGCGGCAATATGGCCTGCGGCAACGTCGTCGACATGGACAAGGTTAAGTCCCGTGTCCACATAGCCCGGCATGCGTCCGCAGGCGGCCTCGATAATGATCCGGCCGGTCGGCGTCGGCTTGACGTCGCGCGGCCCGATCGGGGTCGAAGGATGAACGATGACTGCCGGGAGGTGTTCCTCTGCGATCATCCGGGCGACCACTTCTTCTGCCGCGACCTTGCTTTTCTTGTAGGTGCCGATCGCTTTCTCGCCGCTCAACGGCTTGGTCTCATCGATGCATTCGCCGTTTGTGGTGACGGCGAGCGTGGCGACGCTGCTCGTATAGACGATCCGTTCGATGCCTGCCTTCAAGGCCGCATGCATGATGGTGCGCGTGCCTTCGCGGTTGCTCACGAGAATTTCCGCCGGATCGGGCGCCCAGAGCCGGTAATCGGCCGCGACATGCATCAGGTATCGTGCCCCGCAAAGCGCCCGCGCGACGGATTCGCGGTCGCGCATATCGCCCTCGGCGATCTCGACGTCGAGCCCTTTGAGATTGAGCCGCGGGCTCGTCGGACGCACCAGCGCACGCACCTTGAACCCGGTCGTTGCCAAGGCAAGTGCCACCGCCGATCCGACAAAGCCGGAGGCTCCTGTGACCAAGATCCGATCGCCCGCCAAACCGCGCCTCAAAAAACCTAAAGCCTCGCACAGTGATGCGGCAATAGCATTTCAATCGACGCCCTCGCAACCGGACCTGGCACGATATTCTCGTTGACCGGCGCAATGGGATGGGTTCAATGAGGCGCTATTGGAACAATCGATTTTATCGCCAAAGCTGCGGAGCGTGGCATGGCACACATCGTTTTGATCAATCCCCGATTTGAAACAAGTTATTGGGGCATGGAACATGCGCTCCATCTCGTGGGCTTCAAGGCCAATATGCCGGTCGCGGCCCTTCCATTGCTGGCTGCGCTCACTCCGGCCGAGCATAGCGTCACGCTGATCGACGAGAACGTCGAGCCGATCGATTTCAATCTTTGCGCGCGCGCCGACATCGTCGGCCTCACCGGCATGACCGTGCAGAGGTTTCGGATGAAGGAAATATTGACGGAGCTCAAGAGGCTCGGCTGTTTCACCGTGGTGGGCGGTCCTTGGGTGACGGCGCAAGAGGATTACTTCGGCGCGCTCGCCGATGTCATCGTGGTCGGCGAAGCCGAACTGAGCTGGCCGAAATTTCTCGCCGATTGGTCGCGCAAGGAACATGCGTGCCGTTACGAACAGGCGGATCGCACCGATATGACGAAAGTGCCGGTGCCGCGGCATGATCTCATGAAAATGCGCCGCTATGCGCTCGGCACCGTGCAGTTCTCGCGCGGCTGTCCGTTCACCTGCGAGTTCTGCGACATCATCGTAACCTTCGGCCGCAAGCCGCGCATCAAGACGACCGAACAGATTGTGAAGGAATTGGACGCCTTGCACCACGCAGCCAAGGTCAAGGCAGTCTTCATTGTCGACGACAATCTGATCGGCAACAAGAAGGTCATCAAGGGCGTGCTGCGCGAAGTGGTCGCTTGGCAGAAGGCGCGTGATTATCCGCTGACCTTCTTCACCGAAGCCTCGCTCGATCTCGCCGACGACGAGGAACTGCTGGAGCTGATGGACGAGGCCAATATCCGCACGGTCTTCGTCGGCATCGAGACGCCGAACGAAGACTCGCTCAAGGAAACGCGCAAAATCCAGAACCTTCGCGGCCACAATCGCAGCATTGCCGAGAAGGTCCATGCCATCCAGGCGCATGGAATCGAAGTCTGGGGCGGCATGATCCTCGGCTTCGACAATGATCGGCCGGACATATTCGATCGCCAGGTCCAAATGGTGAAAGAGGCGCGCGTCGTCCATTCGTCGGTTGGCATGTTGTGCGCCATTCCGAAGACGCCCTTACATGTGCGGCTTGCGAACGAAGGCCGACTCGATCGCGCCGACCGCACGGAATATGGCACCAACGTCATTCCGCTCGGCATGGACCGCGACACGTTGCGCGAGGGCTATCTGCGCGTCTTGCGCGAGCTCTATGATGCGAGAAATTTCTTTGCCCGGGCCGACGCGCTCTATCTCGAGGGCGGGATCGGGAAGAGCAAATCGCGCGACGGCTATTTCAAGAAAAAGCCTTTGCGGCATGTCGGCATGGCCGCCGAGGCAATCCTTCATTCTCTCTACGTCTTTCTCAAATTGCAGAGTGCGGTGCGCGACCCCGACCTCAGGCGCATCTATCGGCAAATGACCTATAAAGTCCTGAGGCGCCGGCCGGATCCGTTCATCCTGCAGGTCTACGCGCTGAAGTCCGTCGCGCATTATCATTATCATCGGCTGCTTGCGACGATGATGGTCGACGGGCACCTCATCAACATGTTCTAGCGGATGCGCGCGGCGCGAACCGCCGGGCGGGTGAACGCCTCGATTGCTCCATTGTCTTTGCCGAGATCGGCATGCGCCGCACGGAAAACGGGCGCGATTGAGATTCCGCGCCGCTCGCTATAAGAGGCTTTGCGACCAGCGAGAGGATTTCATGGGATTCAAATGCGGCATCGTCGGCTTGCCGAATGTCGGCAAGTCGACGCTCTTCAACGCGCTGACGCAGACGGCCGCGGCGCAAGCGGCCAATTACCCCTTTTGCACCATCGAGCCGAACGTCGGCGATGTGGCCGTCCCCGATCCGCGGCTCGAGACGCTCGCGTCGATCGCCCGTTCCAAGGAAATCATTCCGACGCGACTCACCTTCGTCGATATCGCCGGTCTGGTCCGTGGCGCGTCGAAGGGCGAGGGGCTCGGCAATCAATTTCTCGCCAATATTCGCGAATGCGATGCCATCGCTCACGTCGTGCGGTGTTTCGAAGACAGTGACATCACGCATGTGTCCGGCAAAATATCGCCCATCGACGATATCGAGACAATCGAGACGGAATTGATGCTCGCCGATCTCGAAAGCCTGGAGAAGCGCATCGTCTCCTGGGAGAAGAAGGCGAAGGGCGGCGATAAGGAGGCAAAGGAGATCTTCGCCTTGATGAGCCGCTGTCTCGAAGCGCTGCGTGCCGGCAAGCCGGCGCGGCTCGTGGACGTGAAGCCCGAAGAAAAGAAAAGCTTCGACACGCTCGGTCTTTTATCGGCGAAGCCCGTTCTTTATGTCTGCAACGTCGAAGAGGCTTCGGCCGACAAGGGCAATCGCTTTTCGGACCAAGTGAAAGCGCGCGCCGCGGAAGAAGGAGAAGGCGCCGTCGTCGTATCTGCGCGGATAGAAAGCGAGATCGCGCTTCTGCCGGCGGACGAGCAGAAGGAATTCTTGGAATCGGTCGGCCTCGCCGAGCCCGGCCTCAATCGCGTGATCCGGGCCGGCTATGGGCTGCTCGAGCTTATCACGTTCTTCACGGCGGGCCCGAAAGAAAGCCGCGCCTGGACAATAACCGCCGGGACCAAGGCGCCGCAGGCAGCGGGCGTGATCCACAGCGATTTCGAGAAGGGCTTCATCCGCGCCGAGGTGATCGCCTATGCCGACTATGTCGCCGCGGGCGGGGAAGCAGGGGCGCGCGAGGCCGGCACGTTCCGGCTCGAAGGCAAGGATTACGTCGTTGCCGACGGCGACGTTATGCATTTCAGGTTCGCGAATTAGGCGGCTGCGCAGCGCAGTGCAAGCGAACCGAAGCAGTCCGGATGTCATGCAGTCCGAATGTCATATCGAGTGCCGGATGGATTTGTCGCTTCGCTTCCCGCAACGATGGCGTCTCGGCTTACCCCTTCGTCCGCAACACGCCCATGAAATCGCGCTTGCCCAGGGGCACGCCCTTCATCCGCAGAATGTCGTAAGCGGTCGTGGCATGAAAATAGAAGTTCGGCAGCGCGAAGGAGAACAGAAAATCCTCGGCCGTGAAGTGCCGCTTCGTGTCGCGCGCTTCCTGAACGACTTCAGCGCCTTCGCGGGCGTTGATCTCGTCCGGCGTCACATGCTCCAGCTTCTTGCGCGCTTCTGCGACAAGCGCTTGCAACTCGGCATAATTCTGTTGTGGCCGCTCGCTCGGCCGGCGCATTTCGCCGTTTTTGATCGCCTCGATCGCGCCGACCGAAAAGATAAAGACGTTCTGAATCTGGAAGCGAAGCGGATGCATGTCCGGAAAAATGCGCGCTTCGACCAATTCTTCCGGATCGACGCCGTTCTCGCGGCAATGCGCGAGGCCTTTGCCGAGAAAGCCGTCGATTGCGCCGAGGGTCTGCAAAAAAGCTCTGATACTTGCATCATAGAGCGAAATCGCCATTACCTGCCCTCCGCTCGCGCGCGGATCGCGGCGAGATGTTCGTTGTTCTGAAAGAGAATCATCACGACTTCCGTGACGACCCGTGCCGCGACGATGCCGACGGCAGTTCCGATGAGCGAACAGAACAGCCAGGCAATGCCCGTCGGCAGAGAATAGGCCATGGCGACGAAAGCGGCCAGGACATTGATCAGGCCAATGAGTAGGATTAAAGCCACTTGCAGGAGATAGAAAGCACGAATGATGGACGGCGTGAGATAGCGGTCGAAGGTCAAGAATTCTTGAATGTTCGGCATCGTCCCCTCTCTATCGAATCGATTTTCAAATGGAGATCGTCTGCTACCAATATCGCTATGCTAGATTGTGGCGGGGCGTGCGAATAGCATGTTGAAACGCGTAGGCAAAATGATGGTCGCTCTCGCCCTCGTAGGAGCTGCGCCGGTCGCGGCCGCGCCCGATTGGCCGGACACGTTCCTGCGCCGGATCGAGGCTTTGGCGCTCATCGAAACGCTGAACGCCGATCTCTTGGCAAGCGACAGTGCGACGCAGACGCTGCAGAATTGGTGCGCGGCGCATCATCTGGCAGGCGAGGCTACAATTCACGCCCACCTCGAGCGCACCGGCGAAAAGCCGCTCGATCCGGCCGAGCGCCAGCGCCTCGAGATTGGGCCCGAGGAACCCGTGATCTACCGCAGAGTCGAATTGACCTGCGGCGATCATATTCTCTCGCGCGCCGATAATTGGTATGTGCCCTCGCGCCTGACGGCGGCGATGAACAAGAGTCTGACGACGACCGACACGCCCTTCGGCCGCGCGATAAAGGATCTCAAGCCACATCGGCGCACGTTTTCCGTCGCGATGCTCTGGCATCCTCTGCCGGAAGGCTGGGAGAACGCGCCGCCGCAAGATCGGCCGCAAGCCGCGCTCGCCATTCCGCCCGTACTCTTCGAACATCGCGCGATCGTCTATGCCGGCGACGGCAAGCCGGTTTCCGAGGTCGACGAAAGCTACGCGCGAGACCTTCTCGACTTTCGGCTCGCGAGGTAATCCGTCCGCGCGCCGGGTCGCGGCCGGGCGCGGCACGCAATTGAGGAACCCCTGGAATTATTTCAGTACCCAGTCGAGAGATTGCCAGCTTATGATGCATACGGAAAATGACGTGCCGAAGTTCGGTGCCGACTTCATCGAGCGCTTGACCGAACTTTTTCGCTGGCGCCGCGATGTGCGCCGGTTTCGCACCGATCCCGTCGATGCTGCTGTGGTAGAAGAACTTGTTGCGCTCGCAACGCTCGCGCCTTCCGTCGGCCATAGCCAGCCCTGGCGTTTTGTTGCGGTGGAGAGCCGCGAGCGGCGGGAGCGCGTGACCGAGAATTTCAACCAATGCAATGCGCAGGCGCTCGCCGCTTATGAAGGCGAGACCGCGGCGCTCTACGCGCAATTGAAACTTGCGGGTTTGCGGCAAGCGCCCGTTCACCTCGCCGTCTTCTGCGACACCGCGACGGAGGTCGGTCACGGCCTCGGCCGCACGACCATGCCCGAGACGCTGTGCTATTCGGTCGTCGGCGCGATCCAGAATTTGGCGCTTGCGGCGCGCGCGCGGGGGCTTGGCGTCGGCTGGGTTTCGATTCTCGATCCGCAAAGGATTGCGGCAATCCTCGACGTGCCCGGCGATTGGCGGCTCGTCGCCTATCTCTGCATCGGCTATCCGCAGGAAGAGCACCTCGATCCGGAGCTCGAAAGATATCGCTGGCAAGCGCGTCTGCCGCGTGAGGGGCTCTTGTTGCGGCGCTGAATCAGGCCGCGCGCGCGTGACGATTCGAAGAAGAAATTGGACACTGCACCTTCGTGCGACGTGATTGGTGTCCGATCGCGATCGCGGCGAGGCGATTTACAAAATTGCACGATTTCCATCTTGTTGAGCTGGCTTTCAGCGGGGAAATCTGTGCAGTCGATCACGACTTTGAGGAAGCGATTCGAGACCTATCGGCTCTGCGCTTCCATTCGAGACTCTCTCGAAATCACCGACGCGGGCCTGGTGCTCGGCGCCGGAACCATCCTGATGCGGATGGAAAAGGATGCCCTTGGTCACCCGGCGCTCGCCCTCACACAGGATGAAGAGCGGGCACTCGCTTTGCTCTCCGTTGCATATGGTGCATCGGCGCCTCGCAACGTGATGCAGCACCTGCAAAGCGCGGCGGACCATTGGCGGCGCGGCGACAAAGCGCTTGCGCAAATAAGACTAAGCCAGGCGCGGGTTCCGCGTATTACGAGCGAGGCCGCTGCGTGGCGTGTGCATATCGCAGCTGCGTTGCTCGATGAAGGATTTGCGCCGCGCTGGCTGTTGCGCGAACTCGGATTGGCCGACCTCGAGAAATATGATCCGGACGAGCCACGCGTGCCGGCCGGAAGCGGTCGCGCCAGCGGCCAGTGGACGTCGGGAGCGCGCGGCGCGCAGACAAAGCCGGCGTCGTCAACGAGACCGGTGACATCAAACGGATCGGCGAAACCAACCAACACAAGTTCAAAACCGTCGAGGAGCAACGAAACCTCGCCCACGCGACTGTGGCGGCCGAACACGCAATCGGCGGCATCTCAACCGGTCGCCTCTAGGGCGGAGAGCGCCGGCGGATCGGTTGGCGCTGCTGCGGGCGCAATTCGGCTGACGCAGTTTTCGCAAGACCTGGCTGCGGCAAGATCGGGCGGTGCGTTTCTCACGGGACTCGCCGAACTCGCGGGGGATGTTGCTGCGGCCGGCGTGGCAGGTGTGGCAGGCGTGGTGCTGAATGCGCTGTTCGTCACACCGGCGGGTAACGATGTCGCCGAAGGATCGATTCCCGGCGATCCAGGGACGCGATACTCGCTCAATAATGACGAAGGCGTCCTGCGCTTCCTACAGGGCAACGAGGTCATTGCGGTCGCGCATCGCGACCTCAAAGGTGTTTTCTACGACGTCGAAACGGGGATTCCGGTCGCCCGTGCGGTCGGCCGCTCGGTCGTTTTCGACGCGCAGATGCTTGCCTCCATCTCCGCAGAAGACGAATCCGAAGATGCAGGAACGCACGCGCAGGCCGAGCAGGATTCGGCTACTGAAAAAACTGAACCCCAACTTTGTCCCGACCCCGGTCCTGACGCGCCCCACGGTGCTCGGGCGTTGGCCAGGGGATATCAAGAATATATAAGCGTAATCAACAATCCGCAGCGTCCGCTTTCGGCCGGCTTGGGCGTGAGCTTGATCAATCCGCTGACCGGAAAACGCGTAGTTTATGACGACTGCCGCGTAAGCGATGGTACGTTGATCGAAGCCAAGGGGCCGGGCTTCGCGAGAAAACTCAGGGACGAACACTTACGCGAGGTTCTCGAAGAGAGATGGATCGATCAGGCAACGAGACAAGTTCAAGCGAGCGGCGGACGTCCGATTGCATGGTATTTCGATGAACCGCAAGCCGCTGCATTCGCGAAAAAGATTTTTGGAGCGATAGAACTCTTGAAAAACATCCAGGTCGTCGCGGAGCCCATGCCGGCTGACCTCTATCGACAATTGGCGCGCCAAGCGCGGAAAGAGCGACAACAATGGACAGAGGAAAAAGCGGCGAGGAAAGCAAAGGAAGCAATGAGACCGCCGCGCTCAAGATGAGCGAAAATATCTATTACGTTCATGCGGCATGGCGCGCGCGGGAGGAAACGCCCGATGCGCTCGCCGACCGCTTCGTTCGTATGATCGATGAATTGCGCCGGATTGATCCCCTCCTTGAGTTGTGGAAAACCCGCGATAGGCGAGCACGAAAATACGATTTCGAGGCCATTCGTGATCGCTACGTCGAAATCGTCAAGAAGTGCATTTCAAGGGACGACTTTGGCGATGTGTCGCCGCTCGAAGGCTATTGGTTGCAAGCATCAACTCGAGGGCAACCAAGTTCGCGGCACTACAGAATTTTGTCTCACGTTGGCGCACATGGATACACGCGATGCAATCAGAATTTCCTGTGGTTCGACACGTCCTCCATGGAAACGCCGGACGCCGGCGCCATCGTTTATGCGATCTTTCGGCCAGTTTTGCTGGCGATTGTCGAAGCGTGGGAGCCGGAGGACTGCGTCGCATCTTGCGCGCAAATGCGTGAACGGGGCTTAGAAGGTACCGGACATTTCAGGGCGCCATGGATGCAATACTTGTTTTCGGACTTCGCCGCGCTCATCACCCCGCCCGATGATGTCTTGGTCGAGCACCTGCCCAACGGCGGCCTCTTGATGACGGCCACCACGGAGACGTTCGACGTCGATAATCCCGCGCATGTCGCTGCCGCGCAATCGATCGGCGCGGCGACAAAGAAGCTGAACGATCTGCCCTATGCTCAGCCTCCCTGGATCGCGTGAACGCTCCCGCATTGTCACGACAGGGTCTCGCGGAGCCGCTATCCGCTCATAGCGCCGCCTGGGGCTGGATGCGAAAGATGGACAGCGGCTTTTCGCGCAGACCCCGCTTTAAGTCTTTAGAATCAATCGCGTTCATATTTTTGGATCGATTCGGTCCAAAAGCATCGTGACCTAGGCGGCGGCCCTTGTCACTCTTCCCGAAGCGACCAATTTAGCTGAGCACAATCTCTTCTCTCTACGGATCATGGCACACGACATCTTGATCGTTGGGGCGGGGGCCGCCGGCCTCTTTGCCGCCCGCGAGCTCGCGCAGGCGGGCAGAAAAGTCTTTATTGTCGAAGCGCGGAACCGGATCGGCGGGCGCATCTATCCGCTTCCCGAATCGGAATTCGGCTATCCGGCGCAAGGTGGCGCCGAATTCATTCATGGCGAGGCGGCGATTTCGCGCGAAATCCTCAAAACCGCCGGCGCGACCTTTGAACATTCGGGCGAATGGTGGTCGACCTTCGACGGCGAACCGCGCTCGGACGAATCGCCGACGCCGCACAACGAGAGTCTCGAAGAGAAACTGAAGGCCTTGAAGGAGGACATGCCGATTGCGGCCTTCTTCGACCATTATCTCGGCGAGCCGAAATATGCGCGCCTGCGCGATTATATTTTCCGCCGGGTCGAAGGCTATGACGCGGCAGATCCCGCGCGTTTCAGTGCCTTTGCCTTGCGCGAACAGATCTTCGGCGAAGGCGGCTGGGGCGATTTGATGGCGAAGGAAGGCTATACGCTGCTCCTGCAAGCCCTCGAGAGAGATTGGGCGAAAAGCGGCGTCGAGATTATTCTGAATCGCGAGGTAAGGCGCATCGAGCTCGGCGCTCGTTGCGTGAAACTTACCTGTGCGGATCGATCCATATTCGAAGCCTCGCAGGCGCTTCTAACCGTCCCCCTACCGATTTTGGCGAAGATCGAGTTCAAGCCGGCCTTGCCGGAAAAGCGTGAAGCAGCAAATGGGATCGGCTTCGGCACCGTCATCAAAATTCTACTGCGCTTCAAGGACCGGTGGTGGGTCAAGGCACGGGGCAGGGATTTTTCGCGCATGTCCTTCGTATTCTCCAAAGAGACGGTTCCGACATGGTGGACGCAATATCCTGAGCCGCACGCGACACTGACCGGCTGGGTGGCCGGGCCGAAGGCGCAAAGACTCTCGAATCTTTCCGAGGCGGAACTTCTCGAGCGCGCGCTCGCCTCCCTCGCGAATATTTTCCAGGTCGAGGTCGAAAGGCTGCGTGGCGAGCTGCTTGTCGGCCGGGTTGTCAACTGGACGGAGGAGCCTTTCACCTTTGGCGCCTATTCCTATCCGACGCCGCAAACGAAAGCAGCGGTCGAAGAGCTCTTGAAGCCGGTCGATGGTCGGCTCTTTTTTGCCGGCGAAGCGCTCTATCATGGCGAGACCGGCACGGTCGAGGCGGCGCTTTCGAGCGGCAGAGATGCCGCCAAACGAATGCTCGGGCGCTGAATGCCGATGAATTTGGCGAGCCTGTTCTTTCGCGGCGGGCGCATCAGTTTTGCCGCATGCGCCTTCGTGCTTGCGATCTCGATCGCTCACGCCGGCGATCCCGACGCGCTTTTAAAAATCATGCATGATCAATGCGTGCCGGATGAGGAGGCGCATCACAATCCGGCACCGTGCGTGCGCGTCGATCTCAATGGCGGCATGGATCGCGGCTATGTTATTCTCAAGGATCGGGTCGGCGTGGCGCAATTCCTGCTCATCGCGACGCGCAGGATTTCAGGCATCGAGAGCCCGGACCTCCTTGCGCCCGACATGCCCAATTATTGGGCCGATGCCTGGCAGAACCGCACTTTCGTGTCGGCCGCGGTCCAACGCAATCTTCCTGCCGACGAGATCGGGATGGCGATCAATTCGGCGCTCGCGCGGAGTCAGAACCAGTTTCACATTCATATCGACTGTCTGCGGCCGGATGTGCGCGCGCTTCTCGCCGTACACCGCGACGAGATCGGCTTGAATTGGGTCGAACTCCCGTTTGATCTTCCGGGGGGTCATTATTTCGCCCGCCGGCTCGACAATCTTTCAGCGGATCCGTTCAGGCTCTTGGCGCAAGGCGTTGCCGGCGCGGCGCAGCATATGAGGGAGGAAACGCTCGTCGTTGCGGGCCTTGTCTTTGCGCCGGGACACGATGGCTTCGTGCTCCTCTCCTCGCACGCCGATCCCGCAAAGGGCGAGCGCGCGCATGGCGAAGACCTGCTCGATCATAGCTGCGCATTGGCGAAGTGATGTGCAGACGCGGATCAGTCGGCGTTTAGCCAATAGCCCCGCTACCTGGCGCCGAGAGACTGGCTTGCATCACGGCGCGAGAGAGGTCTTCAGCTCCAATCCAAAAGCGGCGGCCTCCGGTTCTTTCCGGCCGAGCCAAGCGGTGGCCGCGGCGCGCCCATCTTCCTTCAGTTTGGAAAGAAAACCCCAATCGAGATTGCTGGCGCTCGCTTCGGAAAGGCCGGTGAATTCTTCTTCGGCCGCGATCCGGTGCAGATTGAGCCGTCGCAGCTTGCGTCCTTCGTGGGAGAGAAGCCCGAGGAGCCCACGGCTTCGCGCAGTGTGCCAGGCGAGCATGCCGATCTCCGCCTGCAGCGAGGCGTTGAACGTGATCTGATCGAGCCGGCGGATGATGTCGCGCGAGGTCGTCGGCACGGCGGCGCTGTGCATCGGCGTGATTTGAACGACAAGCACATCGGGCGCCTCGCTCGCCATGACGAGATCGAGCAGTGGCGGATTGGCCGAATAACCGCCGTCCCAATAGGCGATGTCGTCGATCGTCACGGCGTGATGGTAGAGGGGCAGGCTGGCGGACGCGAGCACGGCATCGGCATCGATCTCGCTGTCGCGGAAAATCCGCGCGCGACCGTCGGCGACGCGCGTTGCGGCAATCAAGAGGCCTATGGGCGCCGCATGCCGCAGCCGCTTGAAATCCACTTCCTCATTGATGAGCGCCCGCAGGGGATTGAGGTCGAGCGGATTATATTGATAGGGCGAGAGAAGCCGCGTCCAGAACGAAAAAGTGCCGCTGGCGCCCGGCGCAAAGCCGGCGGCCCCGCCAAAAGGGCCGAAAGCCGCTGTCCGGCTCAGCCTTTCCCAAAATCGCGCGAGCTTGGCGCGTGCGGCCTGTGCACCGCCTTCGGCAAGTCCCGCCGCGAGCAGAACCGCGTTGATTGCCCCCGCCGACGTGCCGCTCACCGTATCGACTGCAACGTTCTGCTCTTCGAGCAATCGGTCGAGCACGCCCCACGTGAAAGCGCCAAACGAGCCGCCCCCTTGCAAAGCCAGCGACAGGCGCCGCGGGGGCCAGCTGCGGCGCAGGCGTAGGCCTTCGAGCAAATTCATTTGGGGCTCCTCTGGACGCCATCCGGAAAGATGGGCGCAAGCCCATATAGTGCGCCGCAATATGAATTGCGATCACAAGCTCGTTTGATTTTGTGTGGACATTTCACTGCGTTACCGTGAATGCTTGATTTCACTCGGGATAGATTTGGGGACGATTTGTCGCGATGCAACATAAACGGAACCGGGAACCGTACGGCGGCATTTGCGCTCAGATCCGGATGGGCCCGCCGGCTGCGCATAGAACCCCGCGCCCCGCGCATTTTATGCTGGCGCGAGCCGCTTCTTTTCTGGCAAGACCTGCCATGCCCTTGAGTCATCGTCCGGTGAAGGCCGGGGACCACGTCTTTCTCGTTGACGGGTCTTCCTTCGTCTTCCGCGCCTATTTCCAATCGATCCGGCAGGACGCGAAATATAATTATCGCACCGATCGCCTGCCGACCGGCGCCGTCCGCCTGTTTTGCACCAAGCTCTTCCAATTCATCCGCGAGGGCGCGACAGGCATCAAGCCGACGCATCTCGCAATCATATTCGACAAGTCGGAAGATTCATTCCGCCGCGAGATCTATCCGCCCTATAAGTCCAATCGCTCCGAGCCGCCGGAAGATCTCATTCCGCAATTCCCGCTGATGCGCGCCGCGGTGCGCGCCTTTGGCCTCGTGCCGATCGAGCAGGACAGATATGAGGCCGACGATCTCATCGCGACCTACGCCTGCCAGGCTCGCGCGCGCGGCGCCGACGTGCTCATCATCTCAGCCGACAAGGACCTGATGCAGCTCGTGGGCAATGGCATTGCGATGTATGATCCGGCTTCCGGCGAGGCAGGCGCAAAGGGCGCGCGCGAGGAGCGCAAGATCAGCGTTCCGGAAGTCGTCGATTATTTCGGGGTGCCGCCGGAGAAGGTCATCGACGTTCAGGCGCTCGCCGGCGATTCGACCGACCATGTGCCGGGCGCCCGCGGCATTGGGATCAAGACCGCCGCGCAACTCATCACCGAATATGGCGATCTCGACACGCTGCTCGCGCGCGCCTCGGAGATCAAACAGCCGAAGCGGCGCGAGGTTTTGACCGATCCGGAAAGCGTCGCTCTGATCAGGGTCTCGAAACAGCTCGTCACGCTCGATTGCAATGTGGCGCTCGATGTCCCGCTCGACGACCTCGGCCTCAATGCGCCCGAGCCAAAGACGCTCGTCGCTTTCTTGAAGGCGATGGAGTTTACGACCATCACCAAGCGCGCGGCCGAATATTTCGGCGTGCCGGCCGAGAAGGTCGAACCTGATCCCGCGTTTCTCGGCGCATCCGCCTGGCGCAATGGCGCGGCACCCGAACTGCCGCCTCCGGTTGCGGAGCCGGCGCCGGAGCCGACAACGGCTGCGCCTGCTGTTTCTGGTCCGCGCAAAAATGCGCGCTACGGCGAGCCGGTGCAGAGGCAGGTTGCGGCGAGCGGACCGGCGGAGCTTGCCGCCGCGCGCGCCGCCTCGATTGCCGCGATTCCCTTCGATCGTGCCTCTTACGCAACCGTCACGACTCTCGATCAGCTCGATCTGGTGATCGCCGCTGCTTTCGAGGCGGGGCATATCGGAGTCGATACCGAGACCACATCGCTCGATGCAATGGCGAGCGAACTCATCGGCATCTCGCTTGCCGTCGCGCCAGGCCAGGCCTGCTACATTCCCTTGCGCCATCGCGGCGAGGAAAATCTCTTTGACGGCGGCGGCCTCCTGCCCGGCCAATTGCCGGTTGAAGTCGCGCTCGCTCGGTTGAAGCCCTTGCTCGAATCGGAAAGCGTCCTCAAGATCGCGCATAACGCGAAATTCGATGCGCTCGTTTTCAAGCAGCACGGCATCGACCTCAAGCCGCTCGACGACACTTTGCTCATCTCTTACGTGCTCGATGCGGGTCTCACCGATCACGGCATGGACGTGCTGAGCGAGAAATGTTTCCACCATAAGCCGCTTGCATTTGGTGCCGTTGCGGGATCGGGCCGCACTTTTATCGGCTTTGCGCGCGTGGCGATCGACAAGGCGACCGAATATTCGGCCGAGGACGCCGACATCACCTTGCGGCTCTGGAACGTGCTGAAACCGCGCCTGCCGGCCGAGCACATGGCCAGTGTTTATGAGACGCTCGAGCGGCCGATGATCGAAACTTTGGCGCGAATGGAAGCGCGCGGCGTCTCGATCGATCGCGACATGCTTACGCGACTCTCCGGCGAATTCGCGCAGGACATGGCAAGATTGGAGGCCGAGATCTACGAGCTTGCCGGCGAGAGTTTCAATCTCGGCTCGACGAAACAATTGAGCGACATTCTCTTCGGCAAGATGGGGCTGCCGGGCGCCAAGCGCACGGCGACCGGCGCCTGGTCGACCTCGGCGAGCGTGCTCGAGGATCTGGCAGAAGAGGGCAATCAATTCGCCGCGCGCATTCTCGATTGGCGCCAGCTCGCGAAATTGAAGTCGACTTATACGGACGCGCTGCCCAATTACGTCAATCCGCGGACCGGTCGCGTCCATACCTCCTATGCGCTCGCCGCGACGACCACGGGTCGGCTCTCGTCTTCCGAGCCCAATCTGCAGAATATTCCGATCCGCACCGAAGCCGGGCGCAAGATCCGCCGCGCCTTCATCGCAAGCCCCGGCCATAAGCTCGTCTCGGCGGATTATTCGCAGATCGAGTTGCGGCTTCTCGCCCATATCGCGGATATTCCGCAGCTCCGCCAGGCTTTCTCCGACGGGCTCGACATTCATGCGATGACCGCCTCGGAAATGTTCGGCGTTCCGGTTGCCGGCATGCCGCCCGAAGTGCGCCGCCGCGCCAAGGCGATCAACTTCGGCATTATCTATGGCATATCGTCCTTCGGACTTGCCAATCAGCTCGGGATTCCGCGTGACGAAGCCGGAGCCTATATCAAGAGATATTTCGAACGGTTTCCCGGCATTCGCGCCTATATGGACGAGACGAAGAGAATTGCGCGCGAGCGCAATTACGTGACGACGATCTTCGGCCGCAAATGCCATTATCCGCGCATCAATGCGTCCAATCCCTCCGAGCGCGCATTCAACGAGCGCGCTGCGATCAATGCGCCGATCCAGGGCTCCGCCGCAGATATCATCCGCCGCGCGATGGTGCGCATGGATGCGGCGCTCGAAAAAGCGGGACTACGCGCGCAGATGCTTCTGCAGGTTCACGACGAGCTCGTCTTCGAAGTGCCGGAGGACGAGGTCGACGAGACGATCGCGCTCGTCCGCAGGGTGATGATCGATGCGCCGCACCCGGCGGTCGAACTCAGCGTACCCCTTCAGGTCGATGCCAAGGCTGCGCAGAACTGGGATGAAGCGCATTGAGAGGGGCGCATCGAGAATAGCACCTTCGAAATCGGCCGGCGTTTTCTCGGCAATCCGACGATTTGGCTTGCGTGCCACTCTCGATTATGCGCGGAAATCGCGCGAGGGTGCCTCATGCGAAAAATCAAGCTTGCGCTGACCACCGCGATCTTCTTGTTGAGCCTTGCCGGTCCGGCTCGCGCGGAAGCGCTCGACGGCGCTCACATGCCGCTCTGGCTCGCTCTGCCTTTTCCGAGCCTGCTGCTTTCGATCGCGCTCGGGCCGGTGCTGGCGCGCCGGCTCTGGCATGTGCATTACGGCAAGGCGGCGGCGTTCTGGGCGGTGCTGGCGCTTTTGCTTCTGGTCTTCAACGAGGGATTTCGACCGACGCTCTCCGCCTTAGTGCAGAATATGCTCGTCGACTATCTGCCGTTCATCCTAATGCTCTTCGCGTTCTACACGGCCGCCGGTGGGATCGTCGTCTCGGAGCTCGACCGCGCCACGCCGCTTGCCAACACGGGGCTGCTTGCCGCCGGTACGCTGGCAGCAAATCTGATCGGCACGGTCGGCGCTTCCATGATCCTGGTGCGGCCGCTCTTACAGGCCAATGCCGGCCGGCGGCATCAGGTTCACGTCATGATCTTTGTTATCTTCCTCGTTTCGAACATCGGCGGCGCGCTGAGCCCGCTCGGCAATCCGCCGCTCTTTTTCGGATTTCTCTCCGGCGTCGATTTCTTTTGGCCTTTGCTGCATCTGTGGCCGCATATGCTCTTGACCTCGAGCCTGCTTCTTGCGGTATTTTTCCTCGTTGACCTCTATTTTTTTCGGCAGGAGCATAAACCGGCTAAGGCAAAGGAAACGCGCCTCGAGATCTGGGGCCTCAAAAATGTCGCGCTGATTCTCGCGGCCGTTGGCGCGATCTTCGAAAGCGCACTCTGGCATCCGGGCATAGGGTTCAGTGTTCTCGGCGCGCGGCTCGAATTGCAGAATATCGTACGCGACGCTGCGATGTTGGCGATCGGCCTGATCTCGTTCGCGGTCACGCCCGACGAAGACCGCGAGGCCAATCACTTCACCTGGGGACCGCTCGAAGAAGTGGCGAAACTCTTCGCGGCGATTTTCGTTTGCATCATCCCGGTGATGACCATGTTGGCGGCCAATGCGCATGGGCCGTTCGGCCCCGTAATTGCGGCTTTGTCGCATCCCGATGGGACCCCGAACAATGCCGCCTACTTCTGGGCGACGGGCCTTTTGTCTTCGGTCCTCGATAACGCGCCGACTTATCTGGTCTTCCTTGGTCTTGCGGGCGACCATCCGGCGGAGCTCATGGGGCCGTTCGCATCCACATTGGCAGCGATCTCGGTCGGCGCCGTCTTCATGGGCGCGCTCACTTATATCGGCAATGCGCCGAATTTCATGATCTACGCATTGGCGCGCCGCGCGCGCGTGCCCATGCCTGGATTCTTCGGCTATATTGCCTGGTCCTGCGCCATTCTCGTGCCGGTTTTCCTTATCGTCACGTTCGTCTTTTTCCGGTGAGGATCTCGCCGTGATTGCGGGGAGCCGAAGGCGGCGGCGCAATCCAGCGTCGAAGGCAAAATCCTTGGTTTGCTTCGCTCGCAATGACGATGACGCAACGAGTGACATACCTATTGCGCCGCGCTCTTCTCCTTGATGTCCTCTTCCTTGATTTCATGCCGGAGCATGAGCGGGACTTGGCTCATGGTGAAGAGGAAGATGATGATCACCGTGCCGGGAAATTTGAACGCAACCCAGACATTGGTCGATTGTGTGCGCCAGACGATTTCGTTCACGATCGCCAAAGCAAAAAAGAATATCCCCCAGCGCAGAGTGAGAATGCGCCAGCCGCGCTCGGTCAGCGGCATGGCGTTGTCGAGGATGATCGACAGAAGCGGCTTGTTGAAAATCCAGCCGCCGATCAGCACGATTGCGAATGTCGTATAAAGGATCGTTGGCTTCATCTTGATGAAGCGTGGATCCTGGAAATAGAGCGTCAGAGCGCCGAAGATGACGACGAGCACGGCCGTGACGAGCGGCATGACCGGCAAGCGCCGCGTATACCAATACGAGATAATGAGCGCGAGGACGACGGTCGGGATCAGAACCGCGGTCGCGGTAAAGAGCCCGGCATTTTCGCCCGCCAGCAGATGCGGAGGCAGGACGCGCGCGGCGAAAGGCGCAAAGAGCTTCGGTCGCGCATTGGCAAAAAAGAAAAGAAAGAGCGGCCCGAGTTCGAGCGTCAGCTTCAAAGAGGGCGGCATTTTCGCGCGATCGGCGGGCTCAGTCATTCATGATCCTTGGACATTTTGGGCGCTAAGTGCACCAGCCCCGTCTCAGGCGCAAGCGCAATCATTCGAGCCCGGCGATGGCGCGCGCAAAATCGCGCGCATCGAACGGCTGAAGATCTTCGGCGCTCTCGCCGACGCCGATGAAATGGATCGGCAGGTCGAATTTCTCGGCTATGGCGACGAGAATTCCGCCGCGCGCAGTCCCGTCGAGCTTGGTCATGACGAGGCCCGTCACTCCGGCGCTGCGGCCGAAAATCTCGACCTGCGCCAGCGCATTCTGTCCGACCGTCGCGTCGAGCACGAGGAGAACGGCGTGCGGGGCCGCAGGATCGAGCTTCTTCATTACGCGCACGATCTTTTCGAGTTCGGCCATCAGCTCGGTTCTGTTTTGCAGCCGCCCGGCCGTGTCCATGATCAGAACGTCGGCGCCCGACTCGCGCGCGCTTTGAAGCGCATCATATCCGAGGCCTGCCGCATCCGTGCCGCTCTCGCGTGCAATGACTTCGCAGCCGAGCCTCTTGCCCCAGATCTGCAATTGTTCGATGGCAGCGGCGCGAAAAGTGTCGCCGGCGACCAGCACCACGCGCTTGCCTTCGTCAGTCAATCTGGAAGCGAGCTTGCCGATCGTCGTGGTCTTGCCCGAGCCATTGACGCCGATCACGAGGATGACGAAAGGCCGGCTCGTGATTTCTAGCGGCTTGGCGAGAGGCGCGAGGACGCGCTCGACCTCCGTCGCGAGTACGTTCTTCACCTCGTCGACGCCGACGTCCTTGTCGTAGCGGCCGCGTGCGACCTCTTCCTTGATCCGCTCCGCCGCAGCGACGCCGAGATCGGCGCGGATCAGCACGTCCTCGAGATCCTGGAGCATGTCGGCATCGAGCCGGCGCTTGGTGAAAATATCCGCAAGACTGGTGCCGATCGCCTGCGATGAGCGCGCCAAGCCGCGGCTCAGACGGCGCAGCCAGCCTGGCCGATCCTGCTCGGGCTTTTCCTGTTCGGGCTCTTCTTGCTTGGGCTCTTCCTTCGGTTCGGCAGGGGCTTCGTCCTTGCGTCCAAAAATCCGTTTGAAGAAGGGCGTCTTCTCGTCTTGCGGCCTATCTGCGTCAGACACGATTTAATTCCGCTCTCGCTGGTCCTGGCGCGGAATATGGGCATGGGCCGCTTCTTGGGCAAACGTCGAGCGCAAGGTCCCGGGGAGACGGCGGGCTCTACCGCGATGCGAGGCTCTCCTGCGCGAAACGGGCGGTGACCTCGCGTCCGGTCGGAGGTGGCTGCGACAGCCGGGCCTGGAAAAACAGGTGCTCGCCCGCAGCGAGCCGGCGCTTCTGCGTCCTCATGGTCCAACTATAGAGCATGCGGCCGCTTCGGTCGCGAATGGTGAGTTCGACCGGCGGCACCGCCGCCTCCTGCGGCCGGACATTGACGATCTCGCCCTCGATGCCGAGGACGGGTCCGCTCGCATCGGAAGCCGCGCGCGTGTGCAGGCCGTGGAGCTCGAGCCCGTATGCATTGACCGGCAGACCGAGCGCCGCGTAGGCCATGCCGCTTTGCGGCCACAGGCGCACGATATCGGCTCGAAAGCCGATGGCTGCCATGACCGAGGCGAGGAGGGCGCCGCCGACGCACAGGTTTCGCGCAAAATGCGACAAGCCGGACGGGGAGGGCGGCCGAGGCTGCGATTTCACTTTTTCGGCCGGCGCGGTAGGAAGGGCGCGCGCAACGTGCTGCAGCGAAACCTCGATCTCCGCAACAAGGGCAGGTGGCGGAACCGTCGTCGCGTCTGTCGCTCCGTACGGGGAGACGAACCAGATCGTATCGCAGCGCGGGCAGGCGACGCGCCGGCCGTTCGGCCCAAGCGCCGCTCTGATGATGTGATAAGACTTGGCGCAGCCGGGGCAATCGATCAGCATGACCCGCGCCTGCTCCTTCCGAAAAAGGCGGGACGAAGCCATCCCGCGATGGCCGGCCGCAATGCTCCGCTGCTATGGTTAAAGCGCCGTTAAGGCATGATTCGCCTGAGCCAGACCGCCCTTCCCGATGGCGCCGGGCGGGAGACGAGGTCGATTTGGTCCGGTTTGAGAACGTCGGCCTGAGATACGGAATGGGAGCCGAGATCCTCAAGGACATCAGCTTCAACATCGAGCCCCGTTCCTTCCAATTTCTGACCGGCCCCTCGGGCGCCGGCAAGACCACTCTGCTGCGTCTGATTCTGCTTTCGCTTCAGCCCACGCGCGGCCTCATCACCCTCTTCGATGCCGACGCCGCGCGCCTCAGCAAAGATGCGATCACCGATCTGCGCCGCCGGATCGGCGTCGTCTTTCAGGATTTCCGCCTGCTCGATCATCTGACGACCTATGAGAACGTCGCGCTGCCGCTGCGCGTTCAGGGCCGTAACGAATCCTCCTATCGGGCCGAAGTGGTCGAGCTTTTGCGCTGGGTCGGGCTTGGCGAACATATGCATGTCCTCCCGCCCGTTCTCTCGGGCGGGGAGAAGCAGCGCGCCGCAATCGCGCGGGCGCTGATCGTGCGGCCCGAGCTCCTGCTCGCCGACGAGCCGACCGGCAATGTCGATCCGACCCTGGCGCGCCGCCTCATGCGGCTCTTCGCCGAACTGCACAAATCCGGCACCGCGGTGGTCATTGCCACGCATGACCTTGCCCTCATGGATCAGTTCGATACGGCACGCCGGCTCGTTCTCGGCGACAGCCGGCTGCACATTTACGAGTGAGCGCGCATGATCCTCCTCCAGTCCGAGCCCGAAGAAATCGACGAGGCCGAGGACGAAGCGGCACTTGATCTGCGCCGCGAACAGCCGCTCGTGCCGGCCGCTTCGATCGCCGGACGTGCGCTCGTGACCGTCGTCGCGATCATGACGTTTCTTGCCTCGCTGACGGCGGGTACCGCCATTTTGATCGCCCATTCGGCCGCCGATTGGCGCGGGGCGGTCGCGCGCGAAATGACGATCCAGGTGATGCCGGGGCCCGGCCGCGACATCGAGGCCGACACCACCCAGGCGGTTGCGGCGGCGCGCGCCGTGCCCGGCATTGCCGATGCCTATGCCTATAGCAAGGCGCAATCTGAGGCCTTGCTGCAGCCCTGGCTCGGCACGGGTCTCGACCTTTCCGAACTCCCGGTTCCGCGCCTCATCGTGCTCAAGCTTGCGCGCGGGACGGCGCCCGATCTCGACGCCCTGCGCAAGGCGGTCACCGACAAGGTACCGAACGCCGTCATCGACGATCATCGCCTTTGGCTCGAACGGCTCTCCGTCATGTCGGGAACCGTTGCCGCCATTGCCATGCTGATTTTTGCGCTCGTCATGATCGCAATGGCGCTCGCCATCGGCTTTGCGACACGCGGCGCCATGGCAGGCAATCGCGAGATCATCGAGGTCCTGCATCTCGTCGGTGCGGCGGACAGCTATATTTCGCGCCAATTCCAGAGCCATTTCTTCCGCCTCGGCCTGCGCGGCGGGATCATCGGCGGCGGCGCGGCGATCCTGTTCTTTCTTCTGGCGGCCGGCTTTTCCGTCCTCATCCACGCAACCGCCGGCGGCGATCAGATCGATGCCATGTTCGGAGGATTTGCTTTGAGCCTGACCGGCTATGGCGTCATCGTGCTTATTGCCTGCGCCATGGGATTCGTCACCGGGATCGTCTCCCGGATCATCGTCTTTCGACATTTGCGCGGCCTGATGTGAGGCCCGGCCGTGCTCCAATTGACATTGGCGCGTTTACACGCCACATCCGGGCCATTCCATGAATAGATCCGATCCCGTCGCGCGGCGGCGGACCTTCGCCATCATCTCGCATCCTGACGCGGGCAAAACGACGCTCACCGAAAAGCTTCTGCTCTTCGGCGGCGCCATTACGCTTGCCGGAGAAGTGCGCGCCAAGGCCAATCGTCGCCAAACGCGCTCCGACTGGATGGGCATCGAACGGGCACGCGGGATCTCGGTCGTCACCTCGGTGATGACCTTCGAATATGGCGAGTGTGTCTATAATCTCCTCGATACGCCCGGCCACGAGGATTTCTCCGAAGACACCTATCGAACGCTCACCGCGGTCGATTCGGCGATCATGGTGATCGATGCTGCCAAAGGCATCGAGGCGCGCACGCGCAAGCTCTTCGAAGTCTGCCGGCTGCGCGACATTCCGATCATCACCTTCATCAACAAGCTCGACCGCGAGAGCCGCGATCCATTCGACCTTCTCGACGAGATCGAAAAGACGCTGGCGCTCGATGTCGCGCCGGTCACCTGGCCGCTCGGCAGCGGTCGCGAATTCGCCGGAACCTATGATCTGAAGCACAATGTCGTGCGGCGGCTCGAAGCCGACGATGCGCCGGTCGACGTCGAGGGAGCTGCGGATCCCTTCATCGAAGGCCTGCTGCCGAAGGCGACATTCGAGGCGGTGCGCGATCAGATCGATCTCGCTCGCGCCGCTCTCAAGCCGTTCGATAGAGAAGCTTTTCTCGAAGGACATTTGACGCCTGTCTTTTTCGGCAGCGCGCTGCGCAATTTCGGCGTCCGCGATCTGATCGACGCTTTGGCCGAGTTCGCGCCGCCGCCGCGCCAAATCGAGGCGCGCGGGCGCAGCGTCGATCCGCACGAAGCCAGAATGACGGGGTTCGTCTTCAAGATCCAAGCGAACATGGATCCCAATCACCGCGACCGCATCGCCTTCATGCGGGTCTGTTCCGGCAAGCTGACGCGGGGCATGAAAGCGCGACTCGTGCGCACCGGCAAGCCGCTGACGCTCAGCGCACCGCAATTCTTTTTCGCTCAGGATCGGCAGCTCGCCGAAGAAGCCTATGCCGGCGACGTCGTCGGCATTCCCAATCACGGCACCTTGCGCATCGGCGATACGCTGACCGAAGGCGAGGATCTGGTCTTCGCCGGCGTACCGAGCTTTGCGCCCGAGATCCTGCGCCGGGTCAGGATTTCCGATGCCATGCGAGCGAAGAAATTGCGCGAAGCTTTGCAGCAAATGGCGGAGGAGGGCGTCGTCCAGGTCTTTCTTCCGAGTGACGGATCGAACGCGATCGTCGGCGTCGTCGGCGCTCTGCAGCTCGACGTTCTCGCCGAGAGGCTCGCGGCAGAATATGGATTGGAGGTCGCTTTCGAGCCTTCGCGTTTCGAATTTGCCCGCTGGGTGCTGGGCAGCGACGTGGAGCTCGAGAAATTCGGCCGCGCCCATGCGGCTTCGATGGCCCTCGATCTCGACGGCGCGCCGGTCTTTCTCGCCGCCTCCGCCTTCGATCTGCGCTACGAGCAGGAGCGATGGAGCGAGATCAGATTCTCGGATGTGAAGGATTATCGGATCGCGGCCGAGACGCGCGTTCAGAAGGCGTTGGCATAGGCCTTTTCCGACGTCAGGGTCAGCCACAGGATCTCGATGTCGAGCCACAGCGACCAGTGGTCGATGTAGTAGAGATCGTGTTCGACGCGCGCGCGCATGCGCTCGTGTCCCATCCCGCCGCGAAATCCATTGACTTGCGCCCAGCCGGTTATGCCCGGCTTCACATTGTGGCGGCGCGCGTAGAGCGCGATGTGGCGCTCGTACATCTGGTCGATGGCGAGCGCATGCGGCCGCGGGCCGACGAGCGACATCTCGCCGCGCAGGACATTGATCAGCTGGGGCAATTCATCGACATTATAGCGGCGGATGAGACGACCGATCCGGGTGAGGCGCGCATCGTTCTCGCTGACCAATGTCAGTTTCGCATCGTCCTCGAGCACATGCATGGAGCGGAACTTGAGCAGTCGGAACGGCTGCTGATTGAATCCGTAGCGGCGTTGCCGGAAGAGGATCGGGCCCGGACTGTCGAGCTTGATTGCGAGAGCGACGAGGGCGAGAAAAGGCGTGAGCAGAATGAGGCCGAGGGCGGCGAAAACAATATCGAAGGCGCGCTTGGCGAGGATTTCAGAGGGCGAGAGGGGATCGCGCACGAGATTGAGGCATGAAGCGTGCCCGATCTTGGAGATGCGTGCGTTGGAATATTGATCGAGCACGCCATCGGAGCCCAAATGAATCGAAGCGGGAATGCGCAAAAAGGCCTGGATCGCCGTGTCGATCACCTGATCCTGCGCCCAGGGGACGAGAACGAAGACGTCGTCGGGCTCGAGAATGCGCGCCGAGGCGAGCGCCAGCGCAAGATCCTCCTTCAGGCATTCCTCGCCGCGCAGCACGCAAGCGGCGACGATTTCGATGCCGAAGAACCAGGGTCCGTGACGGGTCGTGAAGGTCTCGATCTCCTCCTCGTAACCGACGAGGAAGATGCGGCGCGCGGCAAGCGCGCCCTTTCCGGCATGGGCGCGCAAGATGAAGGTGAGCAACAGCCGGCTCAAATTCATCGCGCAGAAGCCACCGACGAAATAGGTGAGCAGCGCCAGCGCCAAGGAGCCGGTGAGCGGGCGCGCCGGAAGAATGACGACGAGCGTGCCGAGGATGGTCATGCCCCAGGGCAGGACACAACGTTGCACCTGGTTGTCGAACGAGAGATATTTGGCGATCGCATATTCGTCGCGGATCGCGCTCATGAAGGTGAAGAGCACGGCGACCAGAATGCCGAGGCGGATATGGGTGTCGGCCGCGACATCCACGCCCCGCGCATAGGTCAGATTGGCGAGAACTCCGGTTGCGAGAATCGCCAGGAAATCTGCGAGAACGGCAGCAAGCGAAAAGCCGCCGCGGAGGAGCGCCCTGTTCTTCTGCGGAAGGGCGGCGGTCCAGTTGACACGCGCTCCTGGCGTTGTCTCAGCGCGGAACATAGAGGGCTCCGGCGTGCCGGGGCACGCTCAAAAAGGCACAACGGCGGGTCCGAACGGGACGCATCTCGAAGGTGCGCTCGCTTTCGCCGCCTATCGAGCAACCGGCATGCCTGCGGCGCAGCTCCGGCGAACTGGAGCTGCCGGCAATTCTTTGGTTGAGCATCGGATTGCCCCAAAACCGGTAGCCACTTTTGGGTCCGATGCTTTCTTTGAGCATCGGATAGCCCCAAAACCGGTACCCACTTTCGGGTCCGATGCTTTCTTTGAGCATCGATTGTCCCAAAACCGGTACCCACTTTTGGGTCCGATGCTTTCTTTGAGCATCGGATTGTCCCCAAAACCGGTACCCACTTTTGGGTCCGATGCTTTCTTTGAGCATCGGATTGTCCCAAAACCGGTACCCACTTTTGGGTCCGATGCTCGGAGCGGGATTGTGAACGGATTGCGCGCTCCGAGACTTGACGCTCGGCAGGGGCCGAAGCATCGTCGGGCGCCAGAGCCTGGGGGAGGCCATGATGCAAGAACTTGCTGCCGTTTTTAGCGCCCTCCGCGTGGGGGCCGCCGCAATTGGATTTTTTGCTTGCGTGGCCTTGCCCGCCGCCAATGCCCGGCCGCAGGTGCCGGCCGAGCAGCGTTACGATTATTATCGCGGCGTTTTGCCGAGTTGCGCCGATCCCGGCGTTTTCGAGCGGATCCAGTCGCGCTTCGGCGCGCGGGAGGGCGAATTCTGGAAGTCCGGTCTCACGATCGTTGGCTTCGACGGCGTGCGCGAAATCGGCTTCCGTTCACAAGGGCTCGACCTGATCCCGCGCCGCTATTGCATCGCGAGGGCCCTATTCAATAATCGCTCGGTGCGCAGTGTCTCTTATTCGATCGACGAAGATCTCGGCATCATCGGGTGGGGCTACGACGTCGAATGGTGCGTCGAGGGTCTCGACCGCAATCATGCCTTTGCGCCGAATTGCCGGATGGCGCAGCCTTAAGCCGCGAGCGCCCGATGCCTGCTTTTTTCGGCGCCGTGCTGGCGCTCTTCTTCGCGGTGCTCGCAACCGGCGCGGCCGCTCAGGGTAGCGGCTGCATCCTCGACAATTGCGCCGACAGGAAACCGCTGACGTCGCCGGCGCCTAGCAGCGGTTCACGTGCCGATGCCGGCTCGCATGTCGATAGCCCCGGGGATTTTGATTTCTACGTGCTGGCCTTGTCCTGGTCGCCGGGCTTCTGCGATACGAACGAGAACGGCAGAGCGCGGGCGCAATGCGAAAGCGGCGCTCATCTGGGCTTCGTGGTGCATGGGCTTTGGCCGCAATATCAGCACGGCTTTCCCGAGGATTGCGGCGGAATCAGTTCGCCGTCCTATTTCGCCTTGCAGAGCGTGCAGGGCCTTTATCCGGACGAAGGACTGGCGCGCTACGAATGGCGCAAGCACGGCACATGTTCGGGCAAGAGCCCTTCGGATTATTTCGCCGACGTGCGCAAGGCGCGCGCCGCCATCAATATTCCGCCGCAGTTCAGCAACGCCAATGAGCCGCAGACTTGGACGCCGCTCGACATCCAGCGCGCCTTCATCGCTGCAAATCCGCGGATGCGGCCGGGCATGATGGCGAT
This sequence comes from Beijerinckiaceae bacterium, assembly GCA_021324915.1. GTDB lineage: Bacteria > Pseudomonadota > Alphaproteobacteria > Rhizobiales > Beijerinckiaceae > Methylovirgula. Next base: position 53,675 of record JAJPIC010000001.1, read on the forward strand.
CGAATGTGTGCGCGGCGAGCTCGAGGAAGTGCGGATCTGCATGTCGAAAGATCTGCGCAATTTCGTTGCCTGTCCGGAAGTGGCACGTCATTTCTGCTACGGCCAACAGGTTTCCGTTCCGCCGATGCGTTAGACTAGAGGGATCGAATAATCGATCCGAAGGCATGAACGTGATCGGTTCTAAAGATTTGGTGCGGGATTTGCGCGGAAGACCGGTATCCACTTTTCACATCCCGCTCTGGAAATTTTATAAAGCGGGTGCATTTACGCCGATGCGTTGATCTTCTGAGGCCGGCCATCTTTCGGGCGAGGCATGAACTATCGCCACGCGTTTCACGCCGGCAATTTCGCCGACGTGTTCAAACACGTCATCCTGACGCGCATCCTCCTCTATCTCACGCGCAAGGAGACCGCCTTGCGGATTGTCGAGACGCATGCGGGCGACGGGATCTACGATCTTTCGGCAACCCCGGCCGAGAAAACGTCGGAATGGCGGGCCGGCATCGGCCGGCTCGTCGCAACAAGTCCGCCGCCTGACATCGCGGCTTTGCTCGAACCCTATCTTGCGATCGTAAAGCCGCTCATTGCCGGTAAGCCGCCGCTATATCCCGGCTCCCCCATGCTCGCATCGAGGCTTCTGCGCCGACAGGACCGGATGATCTTCTGCGACGCCCATCCGCAATCCATTGCCGCTTTGCGCGCAGAGCCCGATCTCGGCCGCGACCGGCGCGTCAAAATCATCGGGATCGACGGCTACTTGGCTCTCAATGCCTTTGTGCCGCCCGTTGAGCGGCGCGGGCTCGTTCTGATCGATCCGCCGTTCGAGGAAAGGACCGAATTTGCCGATCTCCTCGCGGGGCTGACCGCAGCGGCGCGCAAATGGCCGACCGGCGTCTATATGATCTGGTACCCGATCAAGGATGAAAAGCCGGTCGCCGATTTTCTCGAAGCGCTCGCCGCAGCCCTGCCGCAAGCGGGCGTGAGGCGTATCCTGCGTCTTGAACTTAAGGTTGATCAGCGCCGGCCGGATGGACCGCTCGCTGCAAACGGGCTCGTCATTCTCAACCCTCCTCACATTCTGGACATGGAAGCGCGCAAGATTTTGTCTTATCTTGCGCAAGTCATGGGCAGCACAAGCTATTCTCGCGCTGATATCGCTTGGCTCGCACGCGACTGAGCGCGGAAACGTTTGTGCATTCACATAAAACAAGTCGCCGGCGTCGACCGGCGAGCGAGCGGGAGGAATGTCTGATGCCGCAGACGGGGACGGTAAAATTCTTCAACGTAAACAAAGGCTTCGGCTTCGTCGTGCCGGACGGCGGCGGCCCGGATATTTTCCTTCATATCACAGCGGTCGAGCGCGCCGGGCTCACGACGTTGAACGAGGGTCAGCGGATCAGTTTCGAGACCGAGCCGGACAAAAAGGGGAAGGGACCGAAGGCCGTCAATATTCAGCTCGTCTGAACATCGCCTGGCTCGTTCTCCAGAGGAAACTTATTTGATGATGATCTTGCGTTCGTCGCCGCCTTCGCCCTTCGGACGCAAGGTCAAGATCGCTGCGTCGCTCGTCGGTCTCCACGACGAGATCGAGGTCGTAAAGACCGATACGAGTGACCCGGACGAGACATTGCGCACCCAGAATCCGCTATGCAAGATTCCGGTGCTCATCCTCGAAGACGGAACGATCATCTTCGATAGCCGGGTGATCGTGGAATATTTCGACCTGCGCGCCGGCGGCAACCGCCTGCTCCCTTCGGAGTCGAAGGCGCGCATCAAGGTGCTGACCGACTGCGCGCTGGCCGACGGGATCCTCGATGCAGCTCTGCTGCTTGTTTATGAAAAGCGCTTTCGCCCGCCCGAGACGCATTCACAAAAATGGCTCGCATTACAGAACGAAAAAGTGGCGCGCGGGCTCGCCGCCTTCGCCGCGGCGCCGCCAGGGGGGCGGCGCGATGCGGCCCATATCGGCCTTGCTTGCGCGCTGGGCTATCTCGACTTGCGCCTCGGCGGCACATGGCGCGCCGATTGTCCTTCGCTCGTTCCCTGGCTCGATGCCTTTGCGGCCGAAGTTCCGGCCTTCGAGGCAACTCGGGTCAGAAGTGATAATTGATGCCGGCGCGGAATGTCGAGAGCGAGAGCCCGGCACCGATATTGTCGCGCGTGCCCGCGAACAATCCGCTGCTCCCGTAATCGCTGAACAAATATTCGGCCTTCACCGAAATATTGCGAGTCAGCGCATATTCGACGCCGCCTCCGATGACGAAGCCGTTGAGGAAGGTGGACTGGCTCACGAAAAGATTGGGAGCCGCCGAGACATCGACGAGCGAACCTTTGAGATTGGCGCCCGTATAGCCGCCGGTGACGTAGATCAGAGTGTGATTGAACGTATAGCCGAACCGGGCGCGGATCGAGCCTTCGCCGTTGATCGTGCCGGTCGCATAGATGCCGCCCCCGGGATTGGTGCCGCTCACTCCGCCGAAATCGAGGTCGCCTTCGATGCCGGCGACGAGCGGACCCGACTGGTAATTATAGCCGGCCGTAATGCCGAAGAGGCCGCCATCGGCATTGCCGAAGAATGTGCTGCCGCCTGAAGTGTAACGCCCGAAGGCGAACGAGGCATTGGCGCCGACATAGAAGCCCGACCAAGTGAACATCGGCGGCGGCGGCGCGTAATAGGGCGCACCACCCTGCGACGGCAGATCGGCGCCGAGCGCCGGAACCACGAATGCCGTTGAAGCCAAGACCGCCAGAGCACAGCGTTTCATTCCATACCTCGTCGCTGGTGGATCGCCCGAAGAGGAGATTTATCGTTAGCTCGTTACTTATGAATTAAATAAAGCAATCATAAACCTAGCCGGATGTGGCGTATTCACGGAATTAACTCTCACCAACACGTCTTATGAATATTGTATGCTTAACACAATATTTCTCCAGATCACGCCGGCGCGGCTTATTCTGTATTCCGAGATACTTTGTGGTTAAAAAATCGATAAAACACAGTCTCTCGGCCGCGCGCTCGGCTTTCTCAGTTCGGCCGGCTTTTTTCGCCCGCGAAATAGCTTAAAGCTCTGCTCTCTTTGCAAAGGATCGGAGCGCTTGATGCCGGCTGCCCTTGTCACCGGAGCGGCGCGGCGGATCGGTCTCAGGATCGCCGAACGCCTCGCAGCCCATGGTTATGATCTCGCCATTCATTGCAGCGAGACCTCGCGCAAGGAGGGGGAAAGCGCGGCGGCGCGGCTTGCCAAGAGCGGCAGGGAGACGGTCGTCATTGTCGCCGATCTTATCGATCCGGCGGCGCCAAAACTGATTGTCGAGCGCGCCGAGCGGGCTCTGGGGCCGTTGTCGCTTCTCGTCAACAATGCCTCGATCTTCGAGGAAGACAGCGCGGCGGCGATCGGCCTCGATCTTTGGGAGCGCCATATCGCGATCAATTTGCGCGCCCCAGTTTTTCTCGCGCAGGAATTTGCCGCCCGAGTCCTGGAGGGGCAGGAGGCCGCGATCGTCAACATAATCGACCAGCGGGTTTGGCGGCCGACGCCGCAGTTCTTCTCTTACAGCCTCAGCAAGGCGGGCCTATGGTGGGCGACGCAGACGATGGCGCAGGCTTTCGCGCCACGCGGGATCAGGGTCAATGCGGTCGGGCCGGGGCCGGTCCTGCCAAACGAGCCGCAAGGAGCGCATGGATTTGCGACGGAGATCGCCGGAGTGCCGCTCAAACACGCAGTCGACGAAAGCGAGATTGCCGAGGCGGTGCTCTATCTCGCGCAAGCGCGCAGCGTGACCGGCCAGATGATTGCGGTCGATGCCGGCCAGCATCTTGCCTGGGAGACGCCCGATATCGTCGGCAGGTCTTTTGAGGGAGGATGATCTTGTCGAAAAGCCACGAGACGCTTTTCCGGATCATGCTCTAATCTGCGCTCGGCAACCGGCGGATGGTGAATTCAATCCTGCCGTCCGCGAGCTCGCGCCAGAACTCGATCTCGGTCATGTAGGCGGCTTTCGGGAACTTGGCGAACCATTCGCGGGCTTTGTCGCGCGCCTCGTCTCGCGGCAAAGTATAGGTTTCGCGCCGCCAGGCGCGCGACTCCTTCGCCTTTGCGGAGAGGCGGCGCGCGATGTCGGCGGGCGTACGCGTACTCATAAATCCGGCTCCAGCCGGAACGAAGATAATCGCATGCCGAGCCCGATGCCAGCCGCGCATTTCAATGGAATTGAAGCTGCCCGCTAGCCGAGCGGATAGGCGGCTTCGACGACGTAAGGGCCGCCGCCCGTCGAGGCGCGCGACGAGAAGAGGACGAAGCGGGTTGCTTCGAACCGTCGCGAAAAGAAGAACCCGCGTGCCGTCAGATAATTGGCAACTGCCGCGGCCGAAGCGTCGCGCAATCTGGCAAGCGTGATATGCGGCATGAATTTGCGTGGCTCGGGCGGAATGCCGATCCGGCGCATCAATCTTTCCTGTTCGGCCTGGAGCTCGACGAGCGGCGCGGCAGGTTTCGCTTTCGCGATAATGGCGCGCGGCCGGTCGCCGCCGAACGAGGCGAGGCCTTCGAGCGTCACGGTGAAGGCCGGCCGACGGATTTTCTCGAGCGCGCCCGACACGTCGCGCGCAGTCGCATCGTCAATGTCGCCGATGAAGCGCAACGTCAGGTGATAGTTTTCGATATCGATCCAGCGTGCGCCGGAAAGCCCGCCGCGCAGCAGGGAGAGATCAGAGGCGAGATCTGAGGGAATCTCGAGGCCCGTGAACAGACGGGGCATGAAATCCTCCTCGATAGGCGCGACGCAATTTTGAGGCTCGGCCCGATTTGCCCGGCAGGAGCGAATCGGAAGAAGCCATGACATTTTGGACCGAATCAAACTGATCAGAAAGAAGTTTGTCCCCTTTGTGTCAGCCGGAATCGCCTGCCGAACTGGCCGCCGGCCTGCGACAGTTCGCCACTCGGCGGTTTGCATGACGCGAGCAGGGCCGCGGGAAACCGACCTTTACAAACGTCCTTTACAACATCGTCTTGAGGAACGTTTCGACCGTCGGGAGGATCGCGCCGACGATCGCCCTCACGCCGGCCGCGTTCGGATGCATTCCGTCGGAAAGCAGAAGTCCGTGTTGGCCGGCTACGCCTTTGAGGAAGAACGGATAGAGCGGCACGTCATATTGGGCCGCGAGTTTCGGATAGATCGCGTCGAATGCTTTCACATAATCGGCTCCCAGGCTCGGGGAGGCGAGCATGCCGGCGAGGAGGACTTTGATGTGGCGCGCCCTGAGCTTGGTGAGGATCTCGCCAAGCACCTCCTCGGTCCGCGCCGGAGGCAAGCCACGCAGCATGTCGTTAGCGCCAAGTTCCAGGATCACGCCGTCGGTGCCCTCTTGCACGCTCCAGTCGAGACGTGCGAGCCCATCCGCCGCGGTATTGCCGGAAACCCCCGCGTTCACGATGCTCACATCATAGCCATCGTGCCGCAATGCCTTCTCGAGCACGGCGGGAAAAGCCGCGTCGGCGGGAAGATTATAGCCTGCGGTGAGGCTGTCTCCGAAAGCCACGAGTTTAAGGCTTCGGGCTGACGCCATATCTTCGCCGGGCCCGAAAAGCGCCGGAATCGAAAGGAGAAGTGCGCCGCAGATCTTGAGCGCCAGGCCTAGAGGGCGGCGCCGGGCAAAGCGGCCTCCCGAACGATCATCCAGGAACATGGAAGCGGCAATTCTTTTGGAAAATGTCGATCTGAGCCTCGGCCGGGGCGCGGGACGCGTGCATATCTTGAAACAGATCTCGCTCACGATAAAGCGCGGAGCGGCGATCAGTCTCACCGGCCCCTCCGGCTCGGGTAAGTCCACGCTTCTGATGGCGATGGCCGGCCTCGAGCGGCCGGACTTCGGGCGCATCGAGATCGACGGAACGGATATCGGCGCGCTCAACGAGGATCGATTGGCGCGATTTCGGGGTGCGAAAATCGGAATCGTCTTTCAATCTTTTCATCTGATCTCGACTATGACGGCGCTCGAGAATGTCGCCATTCCGCTCGAGCTTGCCGGCGTCGAGACCGCGTTCGCACGGGCCGGCACCGAGCTTGCCGCGGTCGGCCTCAAAGATCGGCTCGATCATTATCCGGCGGAGCTTTCGGGCGGCGAGCAACAGCGCGTGGCGCTGGCGCGCGCCTTGGCGCCCAATCCCCCGATCTTGCTCGCCGACGAGCCGACTGGCAATCTCGATGCCGAAACAGGCGCCGGCATCATCGAGCTCATCTTCGCCCTGAAGGCTGCACGCGGCACAACCTTGGTGCTGGTCACACATGATGGCGCGCTTGCCGAGCGCTGCGACACGATCGTCAGGCTGAAGTCCGGCCGGATCGATCCTGCTCAGGCTTAGGAATTCTGCGCTCACTAACTAAAAATCAGAGAATCCCTTCGAGAATTCCCGGACGGCGTTTCAAGCGCAGGTCCGAATCGGCAATGGAAAAGTCTCCCAAGCCGCCGCACAGATTCAACATCTGGAGTTTGGTCGAGCTGGATGCAAACAGTCCGGGCGCGCCTCCTGCGGCGCCCCCGGCGCTGCCGGCGCGTCCGCTCGCCGACCTCCAGCATCGAACGATGCAGAGCATCGAGACGCGCGCGACGACGCGTCCGTTCAAGGCCAAATGCGTGATGCCGAGCAATGTGAACCTCTCGTGCACGACGACGAAGGTCCAGCCGGATTGGATCGATTTCGCCTACGGAAATAGAGATCCCGGTTTCGAGGCGCTCGGAATCGAAACGCGCATCGGGTTCGAGCTCGATTTTTTCGGAACGGTCCACGGAGCCCTACGCCGCAAATCGGAGAAGGGATTCTCGATCTCGCCGGAAATCGTCTATCACGAAATATTGCTCAAGAAACTTCTCGAGCTCCATGCCGAAGCGATCCGTTTCGAAGAGGAAAAATCGAATCTCGACCGTCTGACGGCGAGGGTGACGTTGCGCGATCCGGAATGCATCTATCAGCTCATCGACGGCGACCGGACGCTTCACCGCGCCAAAGTCGTCATGCTCTCGCACGAGATCGCAACTTTGCGGACGGCACGCATTCAGCGCGCCGGCACGCGCTTGCTCCTCGGCAGCAATCCCGGCCGCACGGCAACGGTGCTGCGCAGTTTCGAAACCGGCTTCACCGTGAAGTTCGACACGATGATCGAGGCCCTGAGCGAGGACTTGAAGTTCTGCTGACCGGCTCCTCTCCATCGAGTAGCCATTTTCCGCTGCGACAGGTTTGTCGATGTCCGCCTCGAACCTGCTGCTCGCCGTACGATTGGCGCTGCGCGATTTTCGCGGCGGTCTTTCCGGATTCTGGGTTTTTCTTTTCTGTTTGGCGCTCGGGCTCGCGGCAATTGTCGGCGTGGGTTCCACCTGCCGCGCCCTCGCCGATGGGCTCGTTCGGCAGGGCCGGATCATTCTCGGCGGGGATGTTTCTTTCGCCGTTGCCGGGCGCGAAGCGAACCCGCAGGAACTGAGATTCTTCGCCAGAGAGGGCCGGCTTTCCTCGATTGCGCTGATGCGCGCTATGGCGCAGACGCGAGGGGAGGCGGCGCTCGTCGAAATCAAGGCCGTCGATCCCGCCTATCCGGTGCATGGGAGCGTCGGGCTCGAACCGGCGCAAGATCTCGAAACTGCGCTCAGCGAACGCGACGGAACTTACGGGGCTGCCGCGGATGCGACGCTCGCCGCCCGTCTCGGCCTCGAGCAAAATGCGAAGTTCAAGATCGGCAGCCAAAGCTTTGCACTACGGGCTATTCTCACCTCCGAGCCCGACAAGCTTGCGGGGGCGGTCGGGCTCGGCCCACGCGTTCTGATATCGGAAGCGGCCCTGCGCGCAACCGGCCTCATCCGGCCCGGCGCGCTCGTGAGCTTCGTCTATCGCCTTTCGCTTGCCGAGGGCGTCCAGCCAGAGAAAGTCGCCGAGAGGGTCCGCGCCGCTTTTCCATCCGGCGGGTTCGAAGTCAGGACATGGCGGGACGTCTCGCCGCAATTCTCCCGTAACGTCGACCGGTTCAGCCAATTCCTGACGCTGGTTGGCTTGAGTTCGCTCCTCATCGGCGGGGTGGGTGTTGCCAATGCGGTTGCCGGCTTCATCGAGCGCAAACGCGAGACGATTGCGACCTTGAAGGCGCTCGGCGCGCCGGGCGGCTTTGCGTTCGTTATTATGCTCATCGAAGTTCTCTTCGTTGCCTCCTTTGCGATGGCGGCAGGAATTGCCCTCGGCGTGGCGCTTCCTTTCCTCCTCACGGCGTGTTTGGGCCGGCTGATCCCGTTTCCGCTCGCGCCCGCAATCTTTCCGCGGGAGATCGCGGCAGGTCTCGTCTATGGCCTCCTCACGACGCTCGCCTTCTCTGCCTTGCCGCTCGGCCGCGGGCATGACGTGCCCGTCTCGGCTCTGTTCCGCGATGACGTTGCCCCGCCCCAAGTGCGGCCGAAGCGCCGCTATCTCTTCTTGCTTCTCGCTTCAGCCGGCGCGCTTGCCGGAAGCGTCGTGCTCTTTGCAGCCGACCGGAAACTGGCGCTGATCTCGATCGGCGCGGCGATCGGAGGATTCATCCTGCTCCGCGGCGCGGCGGCACTCATCATGTGGGGCGCGCGGCGCCTGCCGCGTCCGCGCCAGGTCGAGCTGCGCATTGCCCTCGGCAACCTTTCGCGCCCCCAGGCACTCACGCCGGCAGCCGTCCTCTCGCTCGGGCTCGGCCTCACGCTTGTTGTGGCCTTGGCGCTCATCGACGGCAATTTGCACCACGTGTTCGATCGCTCGCACGCGCCGGATACGCCGACCTTTTTCTTTGTCGGCGTCGAGAGCGCCGAGGCGCAGGATTTTCGCAGCTTCATCGCGAGCCGCGAGAGAGCGGGCAAGATCGAACTCGTGCCGATGTTGCGCGGCCGTTTCGTTGCCCTTAATGGCCGCCCGGCCGAAAAAGTGAAGCCGAAGGGCGATGTCGCCTGGGCCCTCGAAGGCGATCGAGGTATCACATTCTCCGAAACGATCCCGGCAGGATCGACGCTCGTTGCGGGAAAATGGTGGCCCTCGCGTTATTCGGGCCCGCCGCTCGTGTCGATGGAGCAGGAAGTGGCCGAGGGCCTTGGGCTCAAGCTCGGCGACATCGTTACAGTCAATGTGCTCGGCCGCAATGTCGCGGCGCGCATCGCCAATCTGCGCAAAGTGGATTTGCGCAATCTCGGAATCAATTTCCTGCTCGTCTATTCGCCGAATGCTTTTGCCGGCGCGCCGTATCAAGAGATCGCGACTCTTACGCTCCCTTCCGATGCGACGGGCGAAGCCACGCTCGTCCGCGAAGTAGCAAAGACCTTTCCTAACGTCGTCAGCTTGCGGGTGAAGGATGCGCTCGATGCAATCAAAGCGGTCGTCGATCAGCTTGCGCTGGCCGTGCGCGTCGCCGCCAGCGTCGCGCTTGTCGCGGCAGTTCTGGTGCTGGCCGGCGCGCTCGCCGCCGGCCAGCGCACGCGCTTGCATGATGTTGTGGTGCTGAAAACGCTGGGAGCGACCCGCAGCCGGCTGCTCGCGGCCTTTCTTTGCGAATTCGGCATCATCGGATTGGCAACGGCGACATTCGGCGTTCTGGCGGGCGGCGCCGCGGCGCTTGCGGTGGTCCGCTCGGTCATGAAGCTCGATTTCGTCTGGCTCTGGCCGCAGGCGCTCGGCGCGGCGGGCGCCGCTTTCATGGCGGCGATCCTCCTCGGTCTTGCCGGAATCTGGCGCATTCTCGGGCGGAAGCCGGCGCAATACTTACGAAATTTATAGATTCGCCAGAGCCTCTCCGGGCGCGCGCGCCCTTGTAGGCATCCTTGCCCTAGGCCATATTACCAACCGATCTTTCGTCAGCGGCACGCCGCCGACGCCGGAGGCGATCAAGCCTCCTCAACCGATGAGGAAACAATGTCCGACTTCGACCGCAACGTAGGCCGCTGGAGCGCCGTGCCGGCCGGCCGCGCCGAGATCGACCAGGGCCTTCGCTCCTATATGCTGGGCGTCTACAACAATATGGTGATTGCGCTCGCAATCACCGGGCTCGTGGCGCTCGGCACAAAAATGGCCGCCATCGTGCAGGATGCGTCGGGCCACATTGTCGGCGTCACGCCTTTCGGCCAGGCGATCTATGGCTCGCCGCTGAGATGGGTGGTGATCCTCGCGCCCTTGGCCATCGTGCTCTTCTTCTCGTTCCGAATTAACCAGATGGCGGCGTCGACGGCGCGCGCTCTGTTTTTCGTATTTTCGGCGGCAATGGGCCTGTCGATGTCGACGCTCTTCGTCGTCTATACGCAGCAGTCGATCGCCAACGCGTTCTTCATCACGGCCGCGGCCTTCGGTGCGTTGAGCCTCTACGGCTATACGACGCCGCGCTCGCTCTCGGCGATGGGCTCGTTTTTGATCATGGGTCTTTTCGGGCTCATCATCGCGAGCATCGTCAACCTGTTCGTTCACAGCTCCGGCTTCCAATTCGCGCTGTCGATCTTGACGGTGCTGATCTTCGCGGGCCTGACCGCCTGGGATACACAGGCGATCAAGGAGATGTATTTCGCCTCGGACGATTATGAGACGGCGACCAAGAAGTCGGTGAACGGCGCGCTGCGGCTCTATCTCGACTTCGTCAATATTTTCACGGCGATTCTTCAACTCACCGGCTCGCGCAACGATTGAGCGCAGCCCACGAGCAGACCTAAAAGCCCCGCTTTGCGGGGCTTTTTGTTTGACGGTTGCGATTTCTTCAGCTTGAAACGAGCTTCAGCCTTTTATCGAGCACGCCGATGACGCGCTTCAAATCGTGGCCACGTTTCAGAATGAGGCCGGTTGCGGCAACGACGCTATAGGCGCCTTGTTTGCGCGCCTCTCTCGTCTTTTCGATCCGGTAGAGGGGCGTCTCCGCCGTCCGGCGATAGATCGAAAACACCGCCTTTTGGCCCGTCATGGCGATTGCATAGTCGCGCCATTCGCCATCCGCGACCTTGCGCCCATAAAGGTCGAATATGTCCCGCAATTCGTGCCGGTCGAAAAAAACGCCGAACCCGCCTGAGCCCATTGGGCGAATTCCGCGGCGCTGGTTCGCGGCGAGCGAGACGACACCCGCCGCGCTCTGATTTTCTTCTGTCACTTCCGCATCCATTCATGCCTCCCATCGCATGATTACGGAAACGGGAGAAGGCGGCAAGCCTCAGTTCACTGATTCGGCGGCGGCGGAAGGCTGGCCACCGCAAGCGCATTGTTGCGCGGACAGGTTCAGGCAAGCATTCTGCGTCGTTTCGTAAGTCTATGGACCTCAATGACTTTTTCAAAGGCAAGCGGCATTTTTCAGAAAAAGAGCTCCTGTGGATTGAGAGATGAATTCACAGTTTTGCCCTCTTCGGGCCTAGCGTGCGCCGCGAAACAGCAGGAAGATCATCCAGTCGCCATTGGGACTGGATCCGATCCCTTCGGACTCGTCAGCCCCCCAGCCCCCCGCGGGGGTCGGAGGCCAGGGCCCCGTCGATTGAGATGCAGGCGACCATCAGAGCCGGTTTGAAGCCCTGCTTCAACCGGCTCTTTTTTATCGCGCCGCTCGCGCCCGCGTGCGGCTTGAATCCCTTGAAATCAGCAGCGATATCACGGATCGCCCCAATTTGTGCGACTGGAGGGTAACGGATGGCGGAGAGCCATGCTTTTCAAGCCGATGTGGCCCGGCTCCTCGAATTGATGGTCCACTCGGTCTATTCCGAACGCGATATTTTCTTGAGAGAGCTCGTCTCGAACGGCGCCGACGCCTGCGAGAAGCTGCGTTATGAAGCGCTTAGCCACCCGGCGCTCATCGAATCGGATCCGAATTTCCTTATTATCGTCAGCCTCGACAAGAGCGCCCGCACGCTCACCGTGGCGGATAACGGGATCGGCATGTCGGCGGCCGATCTTGCCGAATCACTCGGCACGATCGCCCGTTCCGGCACCCGCGCCTTCCTCGACCGGCTCGAAGCGAAGGACAATGCCGCTATCGCCAAGGACCTCATCGGTCAGTTCGGCATCGGCTTTTATTCGGCTTTCATGGTGGCGGAGCGGATCGATGTCGAGACACGCCGGGCCGGGACTGATGAAGCCCATCTCTGGAGCTCGGACGGGAAGGGCACATTTTCGATTGCACCTTTGCCGCTCGAGGCGGCCCCGGCCCGCGGCACGCGCGTGATCCTGCATTTGAAGGAAGAGGCCGGCGAATATCTCGAACCCGCCCGGGTCGAGCAGATCCTGCGCGAACATTCGAGCGCAATTGCCGTACCCATCGCGCTCGTTGAATCCCTGGGTAAGGAGCCGCGCCGGTTGACCGATGGTTCGGCGCTTTGGACGAAGCCCAAGAGCGCCGTCTCGGCGGAAGAATATGCCGAATTCTATCGCAACCTCTCGAGCCAGTTCGACGAGCCGGCGCTCACTTTGCATTGGCGCGCCGAAGGCCGCCACGAATATACCGTTCTTGCCTTCGTGCCGGGCTCGCGGCCTTTCGATCTTTTCGATTCGGCACGTAAGGGTCGCGGCAAGCTCTATGTCCGCCATGTGCTCGTCGCCGAGGACGCGGAAATCCTGCCGGGCTGGCTCAGATTCGTGCGCCTCGTCGTCGATTCCGCCGATCTGCCGCTCAATGTTTCGCGCGAGATGATCCAGAGCAGCGCCGTGTTCGCGGCAATCAAAAAGGGCGTCGTCAATCGGATCGTCCAGGAACTTACCAAGCTCGCGGAGACCGATGCCGAGACCTATTCCAAAGTCTGGGCAAACTTCGGCGCCGTGATGAAGGAAGGCCTTTATGAAGATCCTGAGCGCCGCGATGCCTTGTTCGCGCTCGCCCGGTTTACGACGACCGCCGATCTCGAAGGCAAGCGCAAACTCTCCGATTATCTGGCGTCTCTGCGGCCGAATCAGACCGCGATCTATTATTTGACCGGCGACGATATCGCCCGGCTCGATGCGAGCCCGCAGCTCGAAGGCTTCCGCGCCCGCGGCATCGAAGTTCTGCTCCTGCCTGATCCGATCGATGCGTTCTGGGTGACGACCGCCGTCGGCTACGAGGGCAAGACGTTCAAATCGGTCACGCAAGGCGCAGCCGATATCGAATCAATTCCGCCGAAGGAGGGCGAGGCGCCGGCCGATGAGGCGCCCTCGGCAGCGCTTGCGACCTTGCTTGCGCTGATGAAACAAGTGCTCGAAGACGCCGCATCCGACGTGCGCGCATCGAAACGGCTGTCGGAAAGCCCGGCTTGTCTCGTCGCGCCCGAATATGGGTTCGACCGGCGGCTCGAACGGATTCTCGCCGAACATGGCCAGCTCAAAAGCGCGTCGAAACCTGTCCTCGAAGTCAATCCCAAACATCCGCTTATCACTGCGCTCGCCGGCCATGTCGGGCAGGGAGCCGATGCGCTCAGCGACGTCGTGTGGCTCATCTTCGACGAGGCGCGGCTGATGGACGGAGAAAAGCCGACGGACGCCGCCCGTTTCGCCGCGCGGCTGACGCGGGTCCTGACGAATGCGGTCGAGCAGCGGAAGTGAGGATTGACCCGAGCCTCTCGCGCAGTAAAGCGCAGCGCGAGCTGACGGCCTTATTTTCCGGCAACGAGGGCGCGGCGCTTGACGCGCGGCTCATTCTTTGCGCGGCGCTCGGCATCGATCATGCGAGCTTATTGCGCGATCCCGATCGGCCGGTCGGTGCGGCGGCCGAGAAGATCATGGAACTCGCCGCCAGGCGGGCACGGCACGAACCGGTCTCCCGCATTCTCGGCCGGCGGGAATTCTGGGGTCTCGATCTCGCCGTCGGCCCGGCGGTGCTCGATCCCCGGCCGGAAACGGAAACCCTGGTCGAGGCGGCGCTCAAAAAGCTCGGCGCGTGGCGCGATCGATCTCTATCGGTGCTCGATCTCGGCACCGGCTCGGGCGCCATTCTCGCCGCCTTCATGAAGGAATTGCCGAAAGCCCTCGGGATCGGCGTCGACGTTTCGGAGCCGGCCTGCCGCATCGCGCGGCGCAACTTGGCAGATCTTGGCCTTGAATCGCGCGCCTCGATCATTTGCGGCCATTGGACGAATCCGCTGCGCGGCAGGTTCGATCTGATTGTCTCCAATCCGCCTTACGTGGCGACCGGCGCCATCGAGGCGCTTGCGCCGGACGTGCGCGACCACGATCCGCGATTGGCGCTCGATGGAGGCGAGGACGGCATGGCCGCCTATCGTGAGATCATTGCACGCCTCCCGGAGCTCATACGACCCGGCGGATTTGTCGCACTGGAGCTCGGAGCAGGCCAGGCGCGGCACGTTGCGGGTCTCCTGGCCAATGCCGGGTTCACACGGATCGAGACGGCACGCGATCTTGCCGGCCATGAGCGCGTGATCCTTGCATTTCCAGGACCTTGAACCTCGCCTTGCTTTAGCTCGTATCCGACGCATCGCATCGTGACATATCTGCAACAGAGGGGTCCTGCTGCCGAATTATTTCACGAAAGTCCTTGGCGTTTGGACCGAAAGCGACTACGTTCCAATCTCAAAGGTTGCCTTTCGCGATTGTAGTAGCATTACGGCAGCGTCGAGATTTCCTCCCCGCCGACGAGAATAAGGGTGAGGTAATTTCCGCTTTCGAAGAGCATGATGTGCTCGGCGCGATCAAGGTAATTGTCCCCAAAGTCTGTGACCCCGCGGTCGGGGTCGGCCTCGCTCAGTGGCTCTGCCGCGAGCGTGAAGTTTAGCAGCTGGAGAACCTTTACCAGCGCATTGCTGAAGTCCACGGAGGACACGCCGACTCGGGATTGCGCCCGAGGGTCGCGTTGAGGGTGTTACGCACAAGGAACATCGATGAGACCAAATCAGAATAACAAGCGCATGCGCGGCCGTAACAATCGCAAGGGCCCGAACCCGCTGTCCCGTTCCTACGAATCGAACGGTCCCGACGTCAAAATCAGGGGTACCGCCCATCATATCGGCGAGAAATATCTGCAATTGGCGCGCGATGCCCAATCGTCGGGCGATCCGGTGATGGCCGAGAGCTATTTGCAGCATGCCGAACATTATTTCCGGCTGATAGCCGCCGCCCAGCAGGCCCAATTCGGATACCGCCAGCCGGGCGAAGCCGAGCCTGACGAGCTCGATGAGGACGAGGAGAGCATGCCCGATCGCTTTGCCTCGCCGCTCGACCGCAATAACAACCAGCAGCAGCCACAGCCCTTTCAGCAGCCTCCCCATAATGGCGGCCAGCCGAACTATCCGGAGCGGCAGTCCTTCGGCAATGGCGGCGAACGCCCGCAATATGACCGGCAGGACAGGCAGGACAGGCAGGACAGGCAGGACAGGCAGGATAGGCAGCGGCCCTATGGGGATCGGCCGCATGGCGACCGGCAACCGCAGCAGGGCCGGGACGACCAGCGTGGCGGGCGCGGGCGGCGCGACTTTCGCGACAATGGGCCTCGCTTCGATCGCCAGGAGCATGATCGCAACGAGCCCCGGTCCGAAGATCTGAACGGCAAGAATCTTCCCGCCTTCATCACTGCGCCCGTGCGGCTTCAGCCGGACTCCAATCTCTCCCAGCAAGAAGAGGGCGTCGGCTCCGAAGTCATGGAGCGGCCGGAGACGGAATCGAGCGGCGGTTATCATCTGCGTCCGCGGCGGCGCCGGCGCGACAAGGAAGATTTCGGCGAGGCGCCGCAGAACAAGGAATCCTTCGAGGAATAGAAGGGCCTGGCGGCGCCCCCTGAAAATCCCGCGCGCCTTGCTTACATCATCGTCAGCTCCGCTCCTGCGGCGCGGAGCTTTTCTGCGCTTTTGAGCACTTCAAGCTAAAGTTTGCGGTCGCCCCGAACCCTGTTCCGGCGACCTGAGACGGGGTAGGTCTGCTCTTGCGCAGTCTTGAGGCCGTGCGGGAGATCGTCCATGAACTTTGAAAAATATACGGAACGCGCGCGGGGCTTCGTTCAGAGCGCGCAATCGCTGGCGGTGCGCGAAGGCAACCAGCAATTCACCCCCGAACATCTGCTCAAAGTCCTGCTCGACGATCCGGAGGGGTTGGCGAGCGGCTTGATCGACCGCGCCGGCGGCAATTCGCGCGAAGCTCTGACTCAGACCGAGCTCGCGCTCGCCAAACTGCCGAAGGTGCAGGGCTCGGGCGCCGGCCAGCTTTATATCTCGCCGGCTTTGGCGCGGGTCTTCGACAATGCCGAACGGATCGCGGAAAAAGCCGGCGATTCCTATGTGACGGTCGAACGCCTCCTCCTTGCTCTTGCCATGGAGAAGGGCACGGAGAGCGCCAAGATTCTCGAACGCGCCGGCGTCAGCCCGCAGGTGCTCAACGCTGCGATCAACGACCTGCGCAAGGGCCGCACCGCCGATAATCCGACCGCCGAAAACGCCTATGATGCGCTGAAGAAATATGGCCGCGATCTGACCGAGGCGGCGCGTGCGGGCAAACTCGATCCGGTGATCGGGCGCGACGAAGAGATCCGCCGCGCGATCCAGGTCCTCTCGCGCCGGACCAAGAACAATCCCGTCCTCATCGGCGAGCCGGGGGTCGGCAAGACGGCGATCGTCGAGGGCCTCGCGCTGCGCATCGTCAACGGCGACGTGCCCGAAAGTCTGCGCGACAAGAGCCTCATCGCGCTCGATCTCGGCGCGCTCGTCGCGGGCGCCAAATATCGCGGCGAATTCGAGGAGAGGCTGAAGGCGGTGTTGAACGAAATCACCTCCGCCGAGGGCGGCATCATCCTGTTCATAGATGAATTGCACACTCTGATCGGCGCAGGTCGGGCGGACGGGGCAATGGACGCCTCGAACCTGCTGAAGCCGGCGCTCGCGCGCGGCGAATTGCATTGCATTGGCGCAACCACGCTCGACGAATATCGCAAACATATCGAGAAGGACGCCGCGCTCGCCCGTCGCTTCCAGCCCGTTTACGTCTCCGAACCCACCGTCGAAGATACGATTTCGATCCTGCGCGGGTTGAAGGAAAAATATGAGCTTCATCATGGCGTGCGGATCACGGATTCGGCGATTGTCGCCGCCGCTACGCTGTCGCACCGCTATATCACCGACCGTTTCCTGCCCGATAAGGCAATCGATCTGATCGACGAGGCGGCCTCGCGCTTGCGCATGCAGGTCGATTCGAAACCGGAGGAATTGGACGAGATCGACAGGCGCATCATCCAATTGCGGATCGAGCAGGAGGCGCTGCGCAAGGAATCCGATCCCGCCTCGCAGGACCGGCTCCGCAAGCTCGAGGGGGAACTTGCCGAAGCTGAAGAGAAATCCGCCGCCTTGACCGCGCGCTGGAAGGCCGAGAAGGACAAGCTCGGCACGGCGCAGAAACTGAAGGAGCAGCTCGAATCCGCGCGCAACGAGCTGACGCAAGCGCAGCGGCGCGGCGAATATCAGCGCGCCGGCGAACTCGCTTACGGCGTTATTCCGGACCTCGAGAAGAAGCTCGCCGACACCGAAGCGCAGCGCGGCGACGTGCTCGTCGACGAGGCGGTGACCGCCGATCACGTGGCGCAAGTCGTTTCGCGCTGGACCGGCATTCCGGTCGATAAAATGCTCGAAGGCGAGCGCGGCAAGCTGTTGCGCATGGAGGAAGAACTCTCCAAACGCGTCGTCGGCCAAAGCGAAGCCGTCGCCGCCGTTTCGACTGCGGTCCGCCGTGCCCGCGCCGGGCTGCAGGATCCCAACCGGCCGATCGGCTCTTTCATGTTCTTGGGCCCGACCGGCGTCGGCAAGACCGAGCTCACCAAGGCGCTCGCCGCCTTCCTTTTCGACGACGAGACGGCGCTCGTGCGCATCGACATGTCGGAATATATGGAGAAACATTCGGTCGCGCGGCTCATCGGCGCGCCGCCCGGCTACGTCGGCTATGAGGAGGGCGGCGCTCTCACGGAGGCAGTCCGGCGCCGGCCCTATCAGGTCGTGCTCTTCGACGAGATCGAGAAAGCCCATCCCGACGTCTTCAATGTCCTCTTGCAGGTGCTCGACGACGGGAGGCTGACCGACGGCCAGGGCCGCACGGTGGATTTCCGCAATGTGCTCATCATCATGACGTCTAACCTCGGGGCCGAGCTTCTCGTGATGCAGAAGGAGGGCGAAGATTCCTCCGCCGTGCATGAAGAAGTGATGCAGATCGTACGCGCCCATTTCCGGCCGGAATTTTTAAACCGGATCGACGAGATCATCCTCTTCCACCGGTTGCGGCGCGAGGACATGGCGGCGATCGTCGATATTCAGGTCGGCCGGCTGCAACGCCTGCTCGAAGACCGGAAGATCCGGCTCGACTTGACGGACGAGGCGCGCGAATGGCTTGCCGAAAAAGGCTATGATCCGGCCTATGGCGCGCGTCCGCTGAAGCGCGTTATCCAGAAGGCTCTGCAGGATCCGCTCGCGCAGAAAATCCTCGCCGGCGAGATCCATGATGGCGAGACGGTCGTCATCGGAACGGGTCCGGAAGGACTCACGATCGGCGGCGCGCCCAAGGCCGGCAAGGGCAGGGCGAAGGTCGCCTGAGCCGACCTTCGCGCTCCTTTGCCGAGGTCCATTGCGGCCTCGAATTGTCCCTTTGCCGCGTCTGAAAGAGACCGCGCAAAGCCTGCGGCTTGGGCGCGCAGCAAGCGCTCAAGATCTGGTTGCAAACCGCGGCCCGGGCGGCGAAATCGAGCTGATTTTTGCGGGACTTTTCTGCCTTCCGGCAGGCCTCAACAAGGGCCGAAAATGCTCGCCGGAATTGCGGAAAACCGGCTTAAAAACAATGCATTTGGAAAGGATTTGGACTATATATTCTTTCGGGCGCCGGACGCCCATTCCCGCCCTCGTTCACACCCAGAGAAAGTTCGTGTTTGCATGGCGCAGAGAGCTCCCGCCAGGTCGGATTTAACTCCCGATAATGGGCGAGACATGATGCCTGATACTTACGGCGCCGATTCGATCAAGGTCTTGCGTGGGCTCGATGCCGTGCGCAAGCGCCCCGGCATGTATATCGGCGACACGGACGACGGGTCGGGCCTGCATCACATGGTCTATGAAGTCGTCGACAATTCGATCGACGAGGCGCTTGCGGGCTATGCAACGAAGATCTCGGTCACGCTCAATCCGGACGGCTCGGTGACGATCATCGACGACGGGCGCGGCATCCCGACCGATATCCACGCCGAAGAGGGCGTCTCCGCCGCCGAGGTCATCATGACCCAATTGCACGCCGGCGGAAAATTCGATCAGAACGCCTATAAGGTTTCGGGCGGCCTGCATGGCGTCGGCGTGTCCGTCGTCAATGCCCTTTCGACCTTCCTGCGGCTGCGGATCTGGCGCGACGGCAAGGAACATGTGATCGATTTCGCCAATGGGGATGTCGTGGCTCCGCTCGCCGTGGTCGGTCCCGCGCCGATCGAGGACGACAAGGTCAAGCGCGGGACGGAGATCACTTTTCAGCCCTCACCGAAGACCTTTTCGATGGTCGAGTTCGATTTCGCCACGATCGAGCACCGGCTGCGCGAACTCGCCTTCTTGAATTCGGGCGTGCGGATCGAACTCACCGATGCGCGCAGTGCCGAGATCAAGCGCGAAGAGCTCTATTACGAGGGCGGGCTCGAGGCCTTCGTGCGCTATCTCGATCGCGCCAAGACGCCGCTCACCTCCTCGCCGATCCTCATCAAAGGCGAGCGCGATCGGATCACGGTCGAGGTCGCCCTCTGGTGGAACGATTCCTATCACGAGCATGTGCTCGCTTTTACCAACAATATTCCGCAGCGCGACGGCGGCACGCATTTGGCCGGTTTCCGCGGCGCGCTCACGCGGCAAGTCACGGCTTACGCCGAGCGCTCCGGCATCAGCAAGCGCGAGAAGGTCGATCTCACGGGCGACGATTGCCGCGAGGGCTTGACCTGCGTGCTCTCGGTGAAAGTGCCCGATCCGAAATTCTCCTCGCAGACGAAGGACAAGCTCGTCTCGTCGGAAGTGCGTCCCGTGGTCGAAAGCCTCGTCAGCGAAATGCTCGAGAGCTGGTTCGAGGAACATCCGCAGGAAGCGAAAGTCATCGTCGGCAAAGTGGTCGAGGCGGCGCAAGCACGCGAAGCGGCGCGCAAGGCGCGCGAGCTCACGCGCCGCAAGGGCGCGCTCGATGTCGCCAATCTGCCGGGTAAGCTCGCCGATTGCCAGGAGCGCGATCCGGCAAAGGCCGAGCTCTTTCTCGTCGAGGGCGATTCGGCCGGCGGCTCGGCAAAGCAGGGCCGCAACCGCGAATACCAAGCCGTGCTGCCGCTGCGCGGCAAGATCCTCAATGTCGAGCGCGCGCGCTTCGATAAAATGCTCTCGAGCCAGGAGATCGGTACGCTGATCACGGCGCTCGGCTGCGGCATTGGACGCGACGATTTCAATCCGAACAAGCTGCGCTATCACAAGATCATCATCATGACGGACGCCGACGTCGACGGCGCCCATATCCGCACGCTGCTCCTCACATTCTTCTTTCGGCAGATGCGCGAATTGATCGAGCGCGGCCACCTCTACATCGCCCAGCCGCCTCTCTACAAAGTCAAGCGCGGAAATTCCGAGCAATATCTCAAGGACGAACGGGCCAAGGAAGATTATCTGATCGCCAACGGGCTCGACGGCGCGGTGCTGCGGCTCGACAGCGGCGAGGAACGCGCCGGAGCCGATCTTCGCGCCATTGTCGAAGAGGCGCGCAGTGTGCGCCAGATCCTTGCGGGTCTTCATTCGCGTTATGATCGCGGCGTCGTCGAGCAGGCGGCGATCGCCGGTGCGCTCCGCCCGATTTCGGGTCAGAACGAAGAGGCGGCCGAGACGCTCGCCCATCAGATCGCTGAGCGGCTCGATCGGTTGGCGGAAGATTTGGAGCGCGGCTGGAGCGGACGCGTGGAAGGGGGCGCCTATATCCTCACGCGCGAATTGCGCGGCGTACGCCAGGCGGCGGTGCTCGATGCGGCGCTGCTCGCGTCCGCAGAAGCGCGCCGGCTCAACGAACATGCCTTTGCCTTGCACGAAATCTACGCGCGGCCGGCGAAATTCCTGCGCAGAGGCGAAGAGATCCAGGTCAGCGGTCCGGGCCAGCTCGTCGAAACCATCATGGCCGCGGGCCAGAAGGGCATCTCGCATATTCAACGCTACAAAGGCCTCGGTGAAATGAATCCCGAACAGCTCTGGGAGACAACGCTCGACCGCGAAGTCCGCTCATTGCTGCAGGTGAAGATCAAGGAAGGCGACGAAGCCGACGATATTTTCGTCAAGCTGATGGGCGACGTCGTCGAGCCGAGGCGCGAATTCATCCAGGAGAATGCGCTCAGCGTCTCCAATCTGGACGTGTGAGCCAAGCGAGCCGAGGCGCGCGAGATGCTCGCGCGAGCCGGGCGCGTCCTCCAGTTGCCGAGTACGAGTTGAAAAAGGGAAGGCGTCATGAATCGGGCTGAGCTGAGGGCGACCGGCGCGCTGGCCGCTGTTTTTGCCGTGCGCCTCCTCGGCCTTTTCATGATCTATCCGGTCTTCGAGTCCTACGCCCGCCATCTCGCGGGCGCGACGCCGATGACCATCGGCCTCGCTCTCGGTGCCTACGGCTTAACTCAAGGCCTCTTGCAGATTCCGTTCGGTCTCCTCTCCGATCGGATCGGCCGCAAGGTCGTCATCACCGTCGGATTTGTCCTATTCGGCATCGGCAGCGTGGTCGCGGCGCTCTCGACTTCTATCGTGGGCGTGTTTCTCGGCCGCGTTCTGCAGGGCATGGGGGCGGTCGGCTCCGTCGTCCTGGCGCTCGTCGCCGATCTTACCCGCGAAGACGTGCGCACCAAGGCCATGGCTATCGTCGGCATGACGATCGGCCTCTCTTTCCTCGTCGCCATCGTCCTCGGGCCGTTGCTCGCCAGCGTCATCGGCGTGCCGGGCATTTTCTGGCTCACGGGCGCGCTCGCGCTCGTCGGTATCGCCATCACCGAAGGTCTCGTTCCCAATCCGGCGCATACGATCCGGCACCGCGATGCCGAAGCCGTGCCGGCGCTCTTTACGCGCGTGCTGCGGGACGGCGAATTGCTGCGGCTCGATTTTTCGGTTTTCGCGCTCCACGCGATCCTGACAGCGAGTTTTCTGTCGGTTCCCGCCATTTTGACCGCCTCGCTCCATCTCAACGGCCGCACCGATTGGATGGTTTATCTTCCCGTGCTCCTCGTCTCGGTCGCGCTGATGGTGCCGTTCATTATCGTGGCCGAGAAGGGCGGGCGGATGAAGCAGATCTTCTTGGCAGCGATCGGCCTCCTGCTCGCGAGCCTGCTTGTCCTCGCCTTTTTCGGCGGAACGGCAGCTTTTGCCGTCGCCGCGCTCGTCGGCTTCTTCACGGCCTTCAATGTGATGGAAGCCATGCTGCCCTCGCTGATCACCAAGGTCGCGCCGGCGGAAGCCAAAGGCACGGCGACGGGCATCTATTCGAGCGCACAATTTTTAGGGATCTTTCTCGGCGGCGTGGGAGGCGGCTGGGCTTTCAAGCTCGGCGGAGCGCGCGGCGTGTTTCTTTTCGCCGTCGTCGTGACGCTTATTTGGCTCGCGTTTGCCGCGACCATGCGGCCGCCGAAGCGCTATAGCAATTATCTCCTGCGCCTTGCTTCGCTCGACCGGCAAAAAATAGATGCGGTCGAGGCGAGCCTCAAAGCTGCGCCGGGCGTCATCGATGCCGTGATCGCGCCGGACGAGAATGTTGCCTATCTCAAGATCGACCGCGATCATTTCGACGCGGCGAAAATCGAGGCCATCGTCGGTTAGCCGTAACGTTACGGCGCGCTCCGGCGTATTCAAGCTGCCGGCAGACCTGCCCCCAACACGGATCGAGCCCATGGAAACCAAGCATTATCCCGTCACTCATACGGACGAGGAATGGCGGAAGATTCTGACGCCGGAGCAATATGACGTCATGCGCCGGCATGGCACGGAACGGCCGGGCTCCTGCGCGCTCAATTACGAAAAGCGCGCCGGCAGGTTCACCTGCGCCGGCTGCGGGCAGAAGCTCTTCGTCTCCAAGACAAAGTTCGAGAGCGGCACAGGCTGGCCGAGCTTCAACGATCCCGAGCCCGGCGCGATCGAGACCTCGGTCGATCGCGGTTTCGGCATGACGCGGACCGAGGTTCACTGTAGCCGCTGCGGCAGCCATCTGGGCCACGTCTTTCCCGACGGGCCGCCGCCCACCCATTTGCGCTATTGCATCAATGGCGTGGCGATGAACTTCATGCCGGAGTGAAGCAAAGTCCTTCCTCCTGCGAGCGAAAGAAGGGGAGCACTCGGCCTTAAGGGATAAACACCGCCTCGATGACCTTGAGCTGGTCGCCCATCGGGTCGAGCTCGAGGCGGACGACCTCGGCCATCAGCTTGTCGCGGAATTTATACGCCCGGCGCCAGCCATCCTCGTTCGTCGGGGGCCAGGGCGTATAACTTTTCTTGTCGACCATGAGGGCTTCGCAGCGCATGTGCCGGCCGCTCCGGCCATTGATATTGCGGGCGATGATATACATGACTGCCTCGGCGACGCTCGGGCTTGCGCCCACGTCAATGCTAATTTAGCGGGCTCCTTGCTCCCTGACCATCCTCAAGAATCCATTTTCAGCGCCGCGATAAAGGCCTCCTGCGGAATCTCCACTTTCCCGAACTGGCGCATGCGCTTCTTGCCGGCCTTCTGTTTTTCCAAAAGCTTGCGCTTGCGGGTTGCGTCGCCGCCGTAGCATTTGGCGGTGACGTCCTTGCGCAAAGCCCGGACCGTTTCGCGCGCGATGATCTTGCCGCCGATCGCCGCCTGGACCGGGATCTGGAAGAGATGCGGCGGGATCAGTTCCTTCAGCTTCTCGACCATTGCGCGCCCGCGCGTCTCGGCCCTGTCGCGATGCACAAGCATCGAGAGCGCATCGACCGGCTCGCCATTGACCAGGATCGACATCTTGACGAGATCGCCGGCGCGATAATCGGTGATCGCATAATCGAAGCTCGCATAGCCGCGCGAGATCGATTTCAGCCGATCGTAGAAATCGAAGACGACCTCGTTGAGCGGCAGATCGTAGATCGCCATGGCGCGCGCGCCGACGTAGTTCAAATCCACCTGCACGCCGCGCCGGTCCTGGCAAAGCTTCAACACCGCGCCGAGATATTCGTCGGGCGTCAAGATGGTCGCCCGAATCCAAGGCTCCTCGATCTGCTCGATCCGGGTCGGATCGGGCATGTCCACGGGATTGTGCAGATTGATGGTCTCGCCCGAGCGCAGGATGATGCGATAGATGACTGAAGGGGCGGTCGCGATGAGGTCCAGGTTGAATTCGCGCTCGAGCCTCTCCTCGATGATTTCGAGATGGAGGAGGCCGAGAAAGCCGCAGCGGAATCCGAAGCCGAGCGCTGCCGAACTCTCCATTTCGAAGGAGAAGCTCGCATCGTTGAGGCGCAGCTTGCCCATTGCCGCGCGCAGGTCCTCGAAATCGGCGGCATCGACCGGAAAGAGACCGCAGAAGACGACTTGCTGCGCCGGCTTGAAGCCGGGGAGCGCCGCGGCGCAGGGCCGTTTCTCATCGGTGATCGTATCGCCGACGCGCGTATCGGCAACTTCCTTGATTTGCGCGGTGATGAAGCCGATCTCGCCCGGCCCCAATTCTTCGACCTCCTGCATTTTCGGACGGAAGACACCGATCCGGTCGATCTCATAATGGGCCTTGGTGCCCATCATCAGGATGCGCTGGTGCTTCTTCATCGTCCCGTCGACGATGCGGACGAGAACCACCACCCCGAGATAGGGGTCGTACCAGGAATCGACGAGCAGCGCTTTCAAAGGCTCCGTTTGCGTACCTTTCGGCGCCGGCAGGCGATGGACGATAGCCTCGAGCACGTCTTCGACGCCGAGTCCGGTCTTGGCCGAGATCAACAGCGCATCGGAAGCCTCGAGCCCGATCACGTCTTCGATCTGCTGCTTGATCCGGTCGGGCTCCGCCGCCGGCAGATCGATCTTGTTGAGCACCGGCACGATCTCATGGCCGGCATCCAGCGCATGATAGACATTGGCGAGCGTTTGCGCTTCGACGCCTTGGCTCGCATCGACGACGAGCAACGAGCCTTCGCAGGCGGCGAGCGAGCGCGAGACCTCGTAGGCGAAATCGACGTGACCGGGCGTGTCCATCAGATTGAGAACGTAGGTCTCACCGTTCTTCGCGCGATATTCGAGCCGAACCGTCTGCGCCTTGATCGTGATGCCGCGCTCGCGCTCGATCTCCATCGAATCGAGCACCTGCTCGACCATTTCGCGCTCCGGCAATCCGCCGGTCACTTGGATCAGCCGGTCGGCGAGCGTCGATTTGCCGTGGTCGATATGGGCGATGATGGAAAAGTTGCGGATATTTTCGAGTCTCACCATGCGCGCGGGATAGCAGGGCAGTGATGGGAAGGAAAGCGACGCGATCTGCCTCGCCGCTCTCGTTGCGGCGCGTAAATGTGCATAGACGCCGGCGGGCGGTTCAGGTTCCTTTGCTAGAGCGATGCAGTCTCAATCTTGCCATCGGCCTGCGGTTAAACCGCGCAGGGGAGCCAAACAGCATTCCGTGATAAAGCAAATGTGAGGCGGACCACTCGCTGGGGCCTGCATTGGCGCTTGACTCGCAGGTAAGTGAGTGGTCACTTACGACGATGCAAGCCCCCCGACTTTCTCGCGACAGCCGCCGGCAGCAGATCCTCGATTCGGCCCTGCCGCTTTTTGCGCGCCACGGCTTTTCCGGCACGACCACAAAGGCGATCGCCGATGCGGCGGGCATTTCCGAGGCTTTGCTTTTCAAGCACTTCCCTACCAAATCGGCGGTCTATTCGGCTATTCTGGCTGACGTTTGCGATGCCGATCCGGGCCTCGTGCAACTTCGGGCACTGCCGCCCTCGACCGGCACTTTGGTCCTCTTCGTGCGCGGCATGGTGAACCGGTTTCTGGCCGCCGGCGGCCCCTGCAGCGACGAGCCGACGCAAAAGCTGCGGCTGACGCTCTTGAGCCATCTCGAGGACGGTGAATTCGCGCAGATCCTCTATGACAAAGTCGAGCAGCTCGTGATGCCGATTTTCACGCAATCGCTCGAAAGCGCGATTGCGGCTGGGGATGCCAAGTCGAGCCAAGCCTCCTCGCGCAATCTCTTTTGGCTCGCCCATCACACGGTCTGCATGCTCGCAACGACGCGCATGCCGAAAGTTCCGCCGCTCACCTATCCGCCGATCGCGCAGCTCGAGCGCGAGACCTGCGAATTCATTCTGCGCGGCATCGGGCTCACCGACGCCTCAATTGCGGCGCATCTCGATTGCGCCTCGCTCCAGCAGCTTGCCGATCTCTCCACTTTGGAAAGCGCCTGAACATGACGATTTCGACAGATACCGATCTTCATGAGCGCACGGTTTACGAAAAAAAGGAGAAACCGGCGCGGGCGCGCCCGGTGCGCAGAAAGCTATGGTTCTCGATCGTCGCTTTACTGCTCGCGCTGCTGGTCGGCGGCATTTATGGATTCAACCAGTTCCGCGATCACATGATCGCGCAATTTTTCGCCGGCATGAAGCCGCCGCCGATCACGGTCTCGGTCGCCGAGGTCAAATCGGAGGTTCTGCCGCATCTTTTGACGGCGGTCGGCGATGTCGTTGCGGTCCATCAGGTCGACGTGACGACGGACGTTAGCGGCCGTGTCGTCAAGATCATGTTCGAGCCGGGCACGCATGTGAAATCAGGCGAGCCGCTCGTCCAATTGTTCGACGATCCCGACATCGGCGACTTGCAGAGTTACGAAGCGCAGGCGCGCGGCGCCGAGCTCGCGCTCGATCGCTCCAAGGCGCTCGCCATCCGCCAATTCGGTCCGCAAGCGACGGTCGACCAGAATCAGGCGGTTTACGATCAGGCGCGCGCCGGCATCGCCAAAGAGCAGGCGATCATTTCGCAGAAGCTGATCCGCGCGCCCTTCGAGGGCGAGCTCGGCGTGCGCCATGTCGAGCTCGGCCAGTTCCTCAGTGCCGGCACGCAGATCGTGACGCTCACCGACCTCTCGCAGGTCTACGTGAATTTCACCATTCCGGAAAAGCAACGCGCGGTTCTCAAGGTCGGCCAAACGGTGCGCATCAATGTCGATGCCTATCCGGGCCGCGCATTCATCGGAAAGATCACGACCATCGAGCCGC
This sequence comes from Beijerinckiaceae bacterium, assembly GCA_021324915.1. Classification (GTDB taxonomy): domain Bacteria; phylum Pseudomonadota; class Alphaproteobacteria; order Rhizobiales; family Beijerinckiaceae; genus Methylovirgula. Next base: position 80,820 of record JAJPIC010000001.1, read on the forward strand.
AGATCAGCACGGATACGCGCAACATCAGGGTGCAGGCGACGATCGACAATCCCGATCACGCGCTCAAGCCCGGCATGTTCGCGACGACCACTGTGGTTTTGCCGCCGCTGCCGGCGGTGCTGACCGTGCCCGAGACGGCGCCCGATTACACGCTCTACGGCGACTCGGTTTTCGTGGTCAAACCGGAGAAGGACGCCACGGGCAAGACGAAACTCATTGCCGAGCGCACTTATGTCAGGACAGGCGAGCACGTCGCTGGCCGGGTCGTGGTCTCGGGCGACGTCAAGCCGGGCGACAAGGTCGTCGCCGTCGGCCAGCTCAAATTGCAGGGCGGCGCCGAAGTTGCGATCTCCTCCGATCCGCCGCCACCGATTCCGGCCCAGGCCGGACCTTACTAGTCGCGGGGTCCGGCCATGGCTTTCACCGACATTTTCATCAAACGGCCGGTTCTTTCGCTCGTCGTAAGCCTGCTGATTCTCCTCATCGGCCTCAAGGCCGGGACCAGCCTGCCCATTCGGCAATATCCGAAATTGTCGAATACGGTGGTCACGATCACCACCACCTATCCCGGCGCTTCGCCGGAATTGATGCAGGGCTTCATAACGACGCCGATCGAGCAATCCGTCGCGTCGGCCGAGGGCATCGACTACATGACCTCGTCCTCGGTGCAGGGGACGAGCACGATCCAGGTCTACATGAAGCTCAACTTCGACCCCAACCAGGCGCTGACCGAGGTGATGTCGAAGGTCAACGAGGTCAAATACAAGATCCCGAAAGAGGCAAACGATCCGATCATCGTCAAATCGACCGGCCAGACGACGGCGGTGATGTATATCGGCTTCTCGAGCACGGAGCTCACCGGCTCGGCCATTTCCGATTATCTGACGCGGGTTGTGCAACCGCTCATGTCGACCGTCGACGGCGTCGCCTCGGCCGATATTCTAGGTGGCCAGACCTTCGCCATGCGGCTCTGGCTCGATCCGATCAAGATGGCAGGCCGCGGCGTTTCGGCTTCCGACGTCATGGCCGCCATCCAGGCCAATAATTTCCAGGCCGCGGCGGGACAGGCGAAGGGCTATTACACGGTCTCGAACGTCACCACCAATGCCGACTTGACCGACATCGATCAGTTCAAACGCATGATCGTGAAGGCGAAGAACGGCGGCTTCGTGCGTCTGCAGGATATTGCGACGGTCGATCTCGGTGCGCAAAGCGCCGATGCCAGCGTCGCCTTCAACGGCGAGCACGCAATCTTCATCGGCGTACAGTCGACGCCGCAAGGCAATCCGCTGGCGATAGTCAAGGGCGTGCGGGCGCTCTTCCCGACGATCGAGCGCAATCTGCCTCCCTCGCTCAAGATGAAGGTCGCCTACGATTCGACGAAGTTCATCGAATCCTCGATCAACGAGGTGGAGCATACGCTGGTCGAGGCGATCGCCATCGTCATCGTGGTGATCTTCCTGTTCCTCGGCTCGTTCCGCTCGATCCTCATTCCGGTCGTCACCATACCGTTGTCGCTCGTCGGCGCCTTCACCATGATGCTCGCCATGGGCTTCAGCCTCAATCTTTTGACGCTGCTGGCCATGGTTCTGGCGATCGGCCTCGTCGTCGACGACGCGATCGTGGTGGTCGAAAACATCCACCGCCATCTCGAAGAGGGCAGGACCCCGGTGCAGGCGGCGCTGCAAGGCGCGCGCGAGATCGTCGGCCCGGTCATTGCGATGACGATCACGCTCGCCGCGGTCTATGCGCCGATCGGCATGCTCGGCGGCCTCACCGGATCGCTCTTCCGCGAGTTCGCTTTCACGCTCGCCGGCTCGGTGATCGTCTCGGGCGTCATCGCGCTCACGCTCTCGCCGATGATGTGCTCGGTTCTCTTGTCGCGCAACACGCTCCACGGCGGTCTCGCCGGCGTGATCGACAAGGTCTTTTCCGCGATCACCAATTGGTACGGGCGCCGGCTCGACCGCTCGCTCAATTATCGCGCCGCGACGGGGCTCTTCGCGGTCACGATCCTGGGGCTTGTGGTGTTTCTCTATAACCATAGCAGCAAGGAGCTCGCGCCCGAGGAAGATCAGGGCATCGTCTTCTGCCTGATGAAGACGCCGCAATATGCCAACATCGATTATGCGGATTATTACGGCGCGAAGATCGACCAGGTCTTTGCCAAATTCCCCGAGACGGACTTGCGCTTCGTGCTGAACGGCGTTCCGGCGCCCAATCAGGGGATCAGCGGCATGCTGCTGAAGCCCTGGGACGAGCGCAAGCGGTCCGCAATGGCGCTGAAGCCGCTCGTGCAGGCGCAGCTCAGCAAGGTCGAGGGCGTCAACGCCTTCGCCTTCAATCTGCCGCCGCTGCCCGGAGGTCCCGGCGGCCTGCCGATCCAGATGGTGATCAGTTCGACCAACGGATTCGAATCCGTCTACAAGGAGATGGAGAAGATCAAGCAGGCGGCGCGCAAGAGCGGCATGTTCATCGTGACCGATAGCGATCTGCAATTCAATCAGCCGGTCGTGCACGTCGAGATCGATCGCACCAAGGCGCAGGATCTCGGCATCAACATGCAGCAGATCGGCAATACGCTCGCAACGATGCTGGGCGGCAATTACGTCAACTGGTTCAATCTCGAAGGCCGGTCCTACGAGGTGATCCCGCAAGTGCCGCGCACCTTCCGGCTGACGCCCGAGCTTCTTTCGAGCTATTACGTGACGGCAGCGAACGGCGAGCAATTGCCGCTTTCGACCGTCGTCTCGCTCTCGACCTCGACTGATCCGAACGCGCTCACTCATTACAATCAGCTGAATTCTGCGACCTTCCAGGCTGTGGCAATGCCGGGCGTGAGCATGGGGCAGGCGGTGGATTTCCTCGAAAAACAGGCCAATCTTCTGCCCACCGGATTCGCGCATGATTACCTCGCCGACTCGCGCCAATTCGTTCAGGAGGGCAATCAGCTCGCCTTCACCTTCCTCTTCGCGCTCATCATCATCTACCTCGTCCTGGCGGCGCAGTTCGAAAGCCTGCGCGATCCGCTCGTGATCATGGTAAGCGTGCCCATGGCGATCAGCGGCGCGTTGATGCCGCTTTTCCTCGGTGTCGCGACCATCAATATCTATACCCAGGTCGGCCTCGTGACCTTGATCGGCCTCATCAGCAAGCACGGCATCCTGATGGTCGCCTTCGCGCGCGACCTGCAGATCCACGAAGGACTCGACCGTCGCGCCGCCATCGAGAAAGCGGCGCGCGTGCGGCTCCGTCCCATTCTGATGACCACGGCCGCCATGGTCACCGGCCTCATTCCGCTGCTGGTCGCCAATGGCGCCGGCGCAGCGAGCCGGTTCTCGATCGGTCTCGTGGTCGTCTCGGGCATGTCGATCGGCACTTTGTTCACGCTCTTCGTCCTGCCTGCGGTCTATGTGGCGCTTGCGAAGGATCACCGCGCCGCCGCATCCTCCGTGCGCAACAGGGAGATCGCCGCCTTCGAGATGGGCGCCTGAGCCTCTCTTTGGGCGCATTGCCCTTGTATCCGGCCGCGCGAGACACGATCTTCGCTCGATCGGCCCAAAGGGAACCATGCGCGCCCGTTTACGCAATAGGCTGAGCCGGCCCCTGTGGTTCGTGCTCGCCGCTCTCTTCCTGTTCGAGGCTTGGCTCTGGGACGAGCTCGGCGCTCTGCTCAAAAAGATTGCTGGGCGCATTCCCTTCGAATCGCTCAAGGCGGCGCTTGCCCGCGCGATCGAGGTTTTGCCAGCACCGGCGGTTCTCGCCGTCTTTTTGGTTCCCATCGCGCTGATCGAGCCGTTCAAGATCGCCGGCCTCTGGCTCATCGCCAATCGCCACATCGTCTCTGGCATCGGCGCTTTTCTCGCGGCCAAAGTGCTCGGCCTCGGTGTTGCTGCCTTCCTCTTCGACGCAACGCGCGGCAAGCTTCTGACCATGGGCTGGTTCGCGCGCTTCTATGCGTGGGTAATCAAGCTGCGCGCGGCGGCGCATGCCTTCCTCGAGCCTTACAAGCAGCGCGTGCGTGCGGCGCTTGCCCCTTTCCGTGAGAAGCTGCGTGCGGCCCTTGCAGCGCTGCGATCGCAAGGCGGCTTAGGGCGCAGGCTCGCGATCTTGCGCGCCAGGGCGCGGCGCTTGCGCGGACTGACCTAGCCGTGGACCGGGAGGTCCGGCGGCCCTGGCAGTTTCATCGCGCCCCATCCCCGAGCAGGATTGTAACGGCTTCGCGCATGTGCGGCGGCAACGGCGCCTCGACCTTGATCGGTTCCTTGTTTTTGTAGAGCGGAATTTCGAGGCTGCGCGCGTGGAGATTGAGCGGAATATCTCCACCTCTGCCATAGATCCGATCGCCGAGAATCGGAAAACCGGCGCTGGCGCAATGAACGCGCAGCTGATGCGTACGGCCCGTGAGCGGCGTCAAGGCGAGCAAAGCCAGATTGTCGCGCACCGCGAGAACGCGCCAGCGGGTCTGCGCTTTTGCGCCATTCTCATCGACGCGCATCCACCATCCGCGCGATGGATCGAGCCGGCCGAGCGGGAAATCGATGAGGCCTTCCGCTTGGCGCGGCGCGCCCTCGACAATTGCCCAATAGGATTTGCCGATTTTGCCTTGCTTGAACAACAGGCCGAGCCGTTCAAGCGCTTTATGATGCCGGCCAAGCGCAAGGCAACCGGAAGTTTCGCGGTCGAGCCGATGCGCCAAAGCCGGATTGCGGGGCAGTCCGAAGCGCAGAGCGTCGAAACTGTCTTCGAGAGATTGGCCGCCCTTCGGCCCTTTGTGCACTGCAATTCCAGCCGGCTTGTCGATGACGAGCAGCAAGCCGTCGCGATAAAGAATCCGCGCCTGTATCTCTTCGGCCGTCATCGAAGCGGTAGGTTTTCTTTGCTTAACTTTCTTAGCTCTAAATTACGATACCAAGAGATACGCTCGCGTTGAAGGTCGCAGCCCGCTCTACTGCCGGCTCTGCCCCTGGCGTAGCGGAACATATTTTCCGGTTGGCGCGTTAACTCGCCAAGGGCTGACAGTTGAAAAAGAGGTAAAGATGCACCGCGAACTTCGCTCGCGTGCCGAGTTGCGCGAGATTTGTCTGCAAGCCTTGCGGTCATGCGAAGGTTTCGAACAGGTCGACGAAATTCTCATTCAACCGCGCGTCACGGCGGCGGGCGGAAGCAATTGGACATTGGCTGGATTTAGGCCGCGTGTCGGAAATGCCGCTTTACGCGGCGCACGCGGCGCCATCGATCAATTGCGCCGTTCCTACGAATTGAGTGCCGAGCCGGAGAGGCCGCGCGACAAACCCAATTCGTGATCGCCGCCATTTGCAGTAGCGCGCGAGAAATCAAAAAGACTTGATCCGGCGCCGACCGCGTTCCCTGCGGTGAGCTGTAACTTGGGCATTTGCGATAGCGCTCGTTTCGGCCTATGCAAGCCGGCAGAGGCCAAACAGGATCATCGCTTTGACCTATTCCCATGTGCTGGGGACGGGTGCTTACACACCCTCGCGCATACTCACCAATCACGATCTCGAACGGATCATAGATACATCGAGCGACTGGATCGTCGAGCGCACAGGCATTCGAGAGCGCCGTATCGCTGCCGATCACGAGGCGACTTCCGACATGGCTGCAGAAGCCGCCAGGCGGGCGCTCCTGATGGCGCAGACCGAACCCGCCGCGCTCGACATGATCATCGTGGGCACGATCTCGCCAGACATGCCGATGCCGTCCTGCGCCGTTCTCGTGCAAGCCAAGCTCGGGGCGACGCGTGCCTTCGCTTTCGACCTCTCGGCCGCCTGCGCCGGCTCGCTCTATGCGCTGAGCATCGCCGATCAATTCATCCGCAGCGGCAGCGCCAAGCGCGTGCTCGTCATAGGCGCCGAAATCTTGAGCCGCGTCGTCGATTGGAGCGACCGCTCCAGCTGCATCCTCTTCGGCGACGGAGCGGGAGCGCTGCTGCTCGGCCCCACGCCCGATCCCTCGCGCGGGCTCCTTTGCGCGCATCTTCATTCTGACGGCGGCGGCGCCGGGTTGCTGTCGATTCCGGGCGGCGGCAGCCGGCATCCGCCATCGCCGGAGGTTCTCGCAAAGAACATGCATAAAATCGCGATGAACGGCCGGGAAGTCTATAAATTTGCGCTACGCGTGCTTCCGGAGGCGCTGCTCGAGTCGCTTGCTGCGCATGGGCTGAAGCCGGGTGCGATCGATCATGTGATTTCGCATCAGGCCAATGCGCGAATTGTCGAATCCGTCGTCCAGCGGCTCGGGATAGCGCGCGAAAAGTGCTGGCTCAATATCGAGCGATACGGCAATACCTCGAGCGCCTCCTTGCCGATTTCTCTCGATGAGGCCAATCGGGCCGGAAAATTAAAAAAAGGCGATCTTATCGCAATGATGGCAATCGGCGCGGGCATGGCCTGGGGCAGTGCCCTGCTGCGCTGGTAAGTCCTTTTGCCTTGCAGCGGCGGTCCTGATAAGCTCCTTTTGCTGATCGGTGCGTCATTTGGGGTCAAAGGAGGAAGGACCTTTGCTTCCAGATCGCGGCTCGCGCTCAGATGGCCCGCGCCGCCAGCTCCTGCGGCCCAAGCTCATCATTATCGCGTCCGGAATCCTGCTTATCCTGCTCGTCGGTCTTGGTGCGGGCCTCGCCATTCGCGAATTGCGCCTGCGCGACATCAACGACGAGAAGCGCGAGCTCGTGGCGCTCGATCTTCTGCTCGCGGAGGAGGCCGAGCGGACATTTCAAAACGTCGATCTCGTATTGACGAGCCTGCAGGACGATCTGGCGCTCGAGAACATAAAAAAACCGCAGGAATTCAACCGCTCGCAATCGAACATCACGACCTATGCGCTGTTGAAATCGCGGATCGTCGGCATTCCGCAACTCACCTCGGTGATGATGGTCGGCCACGACGGGCGACTCGTCAATTCTTCCGCCGAATATCCGGTCCCCGAGATGAATGTCGCGGGAAGCGATTATTTTCTGTCCTTGCGGGATGCCGCCGACAATCGTCCCTATCTCAGCCGGCCCGTGGAGGAAAACGGCCGGTGGAGCGTCTATCTCGCGCGCCGGATCGTCGGGTCGTCGGGGAGATTTCTGGGCGTTGTCGTCGCCGTCGTGAACCTCGGCTATTTCGAAAACCTCTACAGGATGTTGGGCATCGGTGGGCATGGCGCCGTCAGTCTCTGGCGCAGCGACGGGACGCTGCTATTGCGCTATCCGCTTCTGCCGTCGACGATGGGGCAGGTCTTCAAGATCGCGCCTATCGGCAGGGTCCAGCGACCGGATCAGCCGATCACCTATGAAACGCAGGAGGCGCTCGACGGGCGCACGCGCATAGCCGCGACGACGCCGGTGAAGAATTTCCCCATGGTCGTCAATATTTCCAAGCCGACCGAACAAGTGCTGGCCGACTGGCAGCAGACGGCCGCGCTGATTGCCGCCGGCGCACTATTTTGCACAGTCGCGATTTGCTTCGCACTCTGGCTGCTCGTGCGCCAGTTCAATGCATATGAGGCACTTGACATTGTCGACCGGGAAAGGAGCAAAGCGATTGCCGAGCGCGAGCAGGCGCAGGCGCAGTTGCGTCAAGCCCAGAAACTCGAGTCGATCGGCCAGCTGACCGGCGGCATCGCGCATGATTTCAACAATCTGCTCACCGCCGTGCTCGGCAACTTGGAGCTGTTGAAGAAATATACGCGCGAGACCGACGAACGGCTGCATCGCTGGGCGAACAATGCTTTCGATGCGGCAAACCGCGGTGCCGTCCTGACGCAAAGATTGCTCGTGTTCTCGCGTCGCCAGCCGCTCGAACCGAAGGCCGCGGATCTCATCGCCATGCTGGCCTCGCTCTCGGATCTGCTGCGTCGAACGCTCGGCGAGAACATCGAAATCGAAACACGTGTCGCACCCGGGCTCTGGCGCGCCTTTGCCGATCTCAATCAGCTCGACAATGCGATCCTCAATATTGCGATCAATGCGCGCGATGCGATGGAAGGGCAGGGAAAGTTGACCATCGACGCCGCGAATTGCCGGTTTGATGCGCAAGACGATCCGGAGATTGTGCCCGGCGAATATGTCCTGCTCTCGATCAGCGACACCGGGAAGGGCATCGAGGCGGACGTGCTCGAGCGCGTGTTCGAACCCTTCTTTTCAACCAAACCGGTCGGGCAGGGCACGGGTCTCGGCTTGAGCCAAGTCTATGGCTTCGTCAAACAAACCGGCGGTCACGTCAAGATCGACAGCGCGCTTGGAAAGGGCACGACCGTCAGGCTTTATTTGCCGCGTGCGAAGACCGAGGAGAGTTCTGCGGCATCCACTCCGGCTTTGGAAGAGAAGCCGAGCCGAAGAGCAGCAGGAACAGTGCTGATTGTCGAGGACGATCCGGATGTGCGCGCCTATTCGGCGGAGATCCTGCGTGATCTGGGCTTTCGCGTGCGGGAAGCGGGCAATGCGAAGACGGCGCTCGAGACTTTGCGGGAAAGCGACGATTTCGCGTTGCTCTTCAGCGATGTCGGCTTGCCCGGCATGAACGGTCCGGAACTCGCCGAAGAAGCGCTGCGTCTAAAGCCGCAGCTCAAAATCCTGCTCACGACCGGCTATGCGCATGACAAGCTCATCGACCGGTCGCGGCAGGAGCGCGGCATCCTGCTGCTGCCCAAACCTTTCGCACGCGCCGAGCTGGCGCAAAAGATCAGGCAGCTCCTCGCTTCTCAGGAGGTCGCTTCGACCGCGGGATAGGCAAGGCACGGACCGCCTCGGCGATCTCGTCGAAAACCGGTTCCCAATCGCCGCGCTTTTTTTGCAGGAAGAGCCGCATGGTCGGATACCAGGGCGAATATTCGCCTGTCGCGAGCCAGCGCCAATCCGGCATGTATTTCAGCGCCAGGAATACGGGACGCCCGAGAGCGCCGGCAAGATGCGCGATCGACGTATCGGAGGTTACGATCAAATGGCAGTGCGCCATGATGGCCGCCGTATCGATGAAAGCATCCGCTCCGCCGTCCAAGGACGGACCGAGGCTTTCGACCGGAAAATCCGGCGCCGGTTCTGGATCCTTGGCGAGGCTGATGAGCCGGACGCCTTCGATCGCCGCAAGCTGCCCGAAGCTCTCGAGCGGAACGCTGCGTTCGAGATTGATGTTCAGATTGCCGCGCCGGCAAATTCCGATCCGAAATCCTTCATCTCCGATCCGTGCGGCCCATTCGGCAACGCGCTGGGGCTCCGCATGAAGGTAGGGAACGGCGGCCGGCACCGTTTCGAGCGTCGTGCCGAAGGCATAAGGCAGGCTCATCAAGGCGATTTGGTAGTCATAGTGCTCATGATCGTCGATGGCCTCGACGAAACGCGGAGCGGCCGGCAAAGTCTTGATGAGGCGGAACATCGACTTGCGGCCGAGCAGAGTAACCTTCGCGCCGCGCGCGACGAGCAGGGGAAGATATCGGCAGAACTGGATGAGATCGCCGAGCCCTTGCTCGTCCCAGACGAGAATACGGCGGCCGCCGATCTCTTCGCCGTTCCAGGTGGGAAGTGGCGAGATGATCGTTCGGCGCGGCGCATTGCTGCGCTCCCAGCGGCTCTCGAAAGCGGCGAAGCCGCGCTTCAGATCGCCGAGGATCAAAAGCAAGCCCGAGAGATTATTGCGTGCGTCGGGATAGTCGGGCTTGAGCTTCAAGGCCGCGACAATTGAGGCAAGCGCTTCATCGAGCCGGCCGAGCTCCTTCAAGGCGACGCCGCGGCTCGACAAGACCTCCGGATACAGAGGACGCAAGGCAAGCGCCTGGTGATAGCTCGCAAGTGCCTCTTCAAAACGTCCGAGCTCTTGCAAGACATTGCCGTGGTTGAGCCAGGCTTCGGGATAGGCCGGGCGCGCCGCGATGGCCGCATTGAATTTTAAGAGCGCCTCATCCAGTTTTCCGAGCCGCTGCAAAGCCGCTCCGCAGATACAAAGCGCCTGAGGATGTTCCGGCTCTTGATCCAGAATTGCCGAGGCGGCGGCGAGGGCAGGTTCGAAGCGGGCGAGCGCAAAGAGAATATTGGCACGATTGAGCTCGGCCTGCCGAAAGCCCGGCCGTATCGTCAACGCGCGTTCGTAGGAGGCAAGCGCCGCCTCGCGACGCCCGAGCTGGCCCAGAATATTGCCGCGATTGCAAAGCGCCTCGGCATAATCCGGCTTCTGCGCAAGCGCCGCATCGAGATCGGCGAGCGCTTCGCCAAGCTGTCCGAGCCGCTGCGCCGCGATCGCGCGATTATAACGGGCTTGCGGATAATCGGGCCGCAGCCGCAGAGCGCCATCATAGCAGGCCTTGGCTTCGGCGAAGCGCTCGAGCCTTTGCAAGACATTGCCGCGATTGAGCCAGGCTTCCGGATTTGCGCCGCAGAGCGCCGCAGCCTCATAGGCGGCGAGTGCCTCATCGAGTCGGCCGAGCTTTTGTAGAATGCAGCCGCGATTGAATTGCGCCGTCGGGTCATCGGGCTTCAGCGCGAGAACCCGATCGAGCGAGCTCAGCGCCTCCTCGAGGCGGCCAAGCTGCTCGAGGAGGGTGCTTCGGTTGAGCAGGATTTCGCATTGGTCCGGCTTGATAAGCAGCGCCTCGTCATAGGCTTTGAGCGCCTCGAAGGAACGGCCGAGGCTTTGGAGAATGACGCCGCTCATATGAAGCGCTTCGTGATTCTCCGGATCCTGGCGAAGGACCGCCTCGAGCCCGGCCAGCGCCTCGAGCGGACGATTGAGCCTTTGCAAAGCGACGGCGCGGCCGGCCGCCGCTTGCGCCGAGTCCGGGCGCAGAGCGAGCGCACGCTCGAACCAAGTTACGGCGGCGGCATAATCGCCGGTATTGAGATGGAAGAGGCCGAAGACACGCGCAGCCGGCTCATGGCCCGCGACGAGCGCGCTCACGCCATCGAGATGCGCGCGCGCCCGCGCGGGTTCTCCCGCCTCAAGCGCAGCGAGCGCCTGGGTCACGGCCAGCTGCAAGGCGTTGTCCTGATCTTTGGCCGTTGGCGCAAGGGCAGATGGCAAGCTCATTTGGACCCGCGATGCTCCTTGGGGCGGAATAGAGCCGATTTATCTTTCCCAAGCCTGGACCAAGGTTCTGGAACGGGGCTGGAACGGTCGGGCTTGCGCTGCTCCGACGACCTCGCCATCTTTGCGGCATGGCAGAACCTCATCGCATCCAGTTCGACCCCGGCGCGCTCGGCCGGCTGAACGAGCGCCCGCGGGAAATCCTGCGCCAGATCGTCGAATCCTACCTTGCGCATGGCGAGCCGGTCGGCTCTCGCCAATTGTCGCGCATGCTCCCCATGACCTTGTCGCCCGCCTCGGTGCGCAACGTCATGCAGGACCTCGAGGAACTCGGGCTCATCTATGCACCGCATACGAGCGCCGGCCGGCTGCCGACCGAACTCGGGTTGCGCCTCTTCGTCGATGCCATGCTCGAACTTGGCGATATAGGCCAAGAGGAACGGGCGCAGATCGAAGCGCAGATCAGGGCCGCCTCGCGGGAGCAGACGCTCGAAAGCCTGCTCGGTGAAGCAATGAGCACGCTCTCGGGGCTCACGCGCAGCGCGGCCGTCGTGGTGACGACGAAGGACAATGCCAGGCTCAAGCAGATCGAATTCGTTCGCCTCGATGCGGAGCGCGCGCTCGCCATTCTCGTCGGGGCGGACGGGTCGGTCGAGAATCGGATCGTGCAAATACCGCGCGATCTGCCGTCCTCGGCTCTCATCGAAGCCAGCAATTATCTCAATGCGCGGATCAGCGGGCGCACGATCACCGAGGCCAGGGCGGCGATCGAAAAGACACTTGCTGTCGCGCAAGCCGAGCTCGGCGAATTGACGGCGCGCCTCGTCAAGACGGGCCTTGCAAGCTGGGTCGAGAACTCAAGTCACGGCCAGCAGCTGATCGTGCGCGGCCAGGCGAACCTTCTCGAGAATCTCACGGCGCGCGAGGATCTCGAGCGTATACGCCTCCTCTTCGCCGACCTCGAAACTCAGAAAGACGTGATCGAGCTTCTCAATCGCGCCGAGGGCGGGGAGGGCGTGCGCATTTTCATCGGTTCGGAGAATAAGCTTTTCTCGCTCTCCGGCTCGTCGATGATCGCGGCGCCTTTCCGCGACGATCAGCAAAGGATCGTCGGCGTGCTCGGGGTGATCGGACCGACGCGGCTCAACTACGCGCGTATCGTCCCGATGGTCGATTATACGTCGAAGCTCGTGGGCCTTTTGCTGCACGGGCGGTAGCTTTCCCGCCTTCCCGTGAAGGTGGCGGCGAGCCGGCGAAGAGGGGTCCCCGCGGTTGGCACGCGAGCCTATTCGCGATCTCCGCATGACACCTGCGCCCGCAAGTGGGAGAAAGGGGCGGCTGGTGATTCGGCACTGTTGGTCCGCGGTGGCGGTGCTCTAGCACGAGGCAATGCGCAGGGCTTCATGGTGCAGACTTTCGTCCACGTCGTAGAAGTCCTTGTCGCAACGAGCTTTCTCGCAATACTCCTGATCCTGCCTGGGGCTGCGATCGGCGCTTTCGCAGACTGGCCGTTCGCCAAGGAACTTGGCCGCTTCTCCGCTTGGGGCGCTGCGCTTCTCTTTTCGCTCTCGGTTTTGCCGGCACTCTTGAGTGTGATCGGTCGGCTCGTAAGCTTCGACGCTTCTGTTGCGACTGAGGTCGCGCTCGCTGTCCTGGGGATTGCTGCCGTCAGAAAGATGGGCATGCCGCCGCCCGCGGCGATTGTTGGACTGCTTGGCTGTTCGCTTGCCGTCGCTTTCGAGTTCGTCGATTTCCAGGTCGGGGATAGGCTGTATCAACCAACCCTCGCTCTCGATCTGGTCAAGCACGTCGCAACCGTGAATTCCATTTTGTCTTGGGGACTACCGCTCGCAGACCCGTTTGTGAGCCGCGCCCAGCCGGCGGGATATTATTACTTCTTTTATACGCTGGCCGCCGTGCCGGTCAGATTGACGATGGGCGCGCTCGATGCGCGCGCGACCATCGGAGCGCTCGCGGTTTTCGATGCCGTGGCGCTCCTGACACTCGCCGCTTTGCTGTGGCGGAGGATAATGGCGCCTGCGCCGAGAAACGTCGTTATTGTCCTCGTGGTTCTTTTGATTTGCGGCAATCTCGACATCATTCCCGGCATGGCAATTGCCTCCCTCCGACATGCTTGGCCGGTTCAACTCGAATGGTGGAACAAGCAGATCGCTCCATGGACACTTTCGCTGCTCTGGGTGCCGCATCATGTGCTGGCGCTGATTGCCGGAATTTTCGGGCTTCTGCTGATCTCCGAGAGGCCGCGGCCGGCTTGCGCCATCGTTGGGGGTCTCGCTTTTGCATCCTGTGTCGGCGCTTCCATATGGGTCGGCCTCGGCATTGTCCTCACCGCCTCTTTCTGGCTGATATCGCTGATCCGCCGTCGTTCCGGAACGGCAATGACGCTGGTCTTCGCCGGAGGCCTTGCCGGCCTCCTGCTGATCCCGCAAATATTCGATCTTTTGCACGGCCGAGCCGGTGAAGGTTTTCCGATCGCCTTCACGATCCGAGAATTCTCTCCCGTCGACGATCTGACCGAGCCGGGCGCATTGCGCAAGGTTCTGCGCCTCGTCTTCTTGCCCGTGAATTATCTGCTCGAGTTCGGCATCTTTGGAATAGGCGCAATGATCTACTGGTACCATCGACGGCCAGAGATAAAGTCGGAGGCCGGGCGCATTCTTGCATGTGCCGCGCTTGCGGGATTGCTGCTCGGAACCTTTACGCGCTCGACACTGCTGCAAAATGATCTCAGCACGCGCGTGATGCTCCTTCCGCAGCTTGCTTTCCTCGTCTGGACGGCGATCGTAATCTCGGACCGCAATGGCGACGGGAGCTTCCGCATCCGCGAGTGTCTGCGCTGGCCGGCCGCGATGGGTGCGCTGCTCGTCATCGGCTATGCCGGAACCTTCTATGAGTTTATGAGCGCGCGGCTCTATCCATTGCTGCGGCCGAACGCAGCCGCGGTTCCGCCCGTCGCTTTTGATCCAATTGTCGATGAGGCTCTGGCGACCGCCTACGCCTGGGCCAATCTCCATATTCCGCGAGATGCCATCCTCCAGCATAATCCGGTCGGCCACAGCCGTGTCGTCGACTTCGGACTCTATGGACGCAATCGCGTTGCCGTTGCCGATCGCGAGGCCATGCTTTATGGCGCCGCGCCAGCCGATGTCGATCTTCGGCTGCAGGTCCTTGCGCCGATTTTCAAGAAACAGCTCCCTGCCGCGGAAGTCGCGACGCGTGCCGCGGCTTATAGGGTCGACGCTCTCGTCGTTTCGTCTGCCGATCCGGTCTGGTCGAACCAAAGCGGCTGGGTCTGGTCGACACCGGTCCTCTACGCCTCGCCGCACGTGCGGCTCTTCGCAACACGCAGCCTCGCTCCGGAGCGCTGAAGATGAAAGCTTTCTTGGCAGTGAGCGCCTGGTTCGCGGCCGCGGCGGTGCTGGTCATCGGAGCTGTCGTGGCTCTGTTCCGGATCGATTTCCTGCACCAAATTCCAATTCTCTTTTACCGAGGCCTCGTGCTCATCGCCATTGGTGAGGCGCTCTGCTTCGTGGTTCTCTGGCTCGGCAGCCTGAGGTGGCCCTTTTGGAGGCTGCGCGACGTCGTATCGGCATGCGCTTTTTCCGCGGGTCTCGCGCTCAGTCTTTTGATTATACTTCCGGTGACGATCGACCGCTCGATTTCAGTATTTCTTTTGACTCAAATGGCGGCGCAACCCGATCGGGACTTCACGTCGGCCGAGCTGCGCAAGCTCTTTGTCGAGGTTTACGTCGCTCGCTATGAACAGGTCGAGCGGCGGCTCGACGAGCAGGAACTCTCCGGAAATATTGCGCATGATGCGGCTGGCTTTCGGATCACCCCGCAAGGCCTGACCTTTGTTCGATTCGCACGGCTTCTCTCGGCGGTTTTTCAGACCGATCCGCGGTTTGTATCTTCCGCCGCGACTTCTCGCAGTTCGAGCGCCGGAGAGCGCAGCGAGCATTAGGCTTGGAGCTAATCCTTCTTCGCCCGCATCGCCTTCAACTTGTAGAGCGCTTCGAGTGCCTCGCGCGGCGACAAATCGTTCGGATCTATGGCGTCCAAGGCGGCGGCAAGCTTCGCCTCCGGCTCGGATTGCTTAACTTCGGTTGTGGCGAAGAGCGGCAGGTCGTCAATGCGCGGCGCGCGTCGCTTTCGGTCGGCGGCCTCGAATTCCGCGAGCAGGGTTTGCGCGCGCGCAACGACCGGCGCGGGGAGACCAGCGAGTTTTGCTACCTGTATTCCGTAAGACCTATCGGCCGCGCCCTTGATGATCTCGTGTAGAAAGACCACGTCGCCTTTCCAATCGGCAACGCGGATGGTGAGATTGACGATGCGGGCAAGATGTTTTGAGAGATGCGTCAACTCATGGAAATGAGTGGCGAAGAGGGCCCGCGACCTGTTCTTCTCGTGCAAATGTTCCATCACTGCCCAGGCGATGGCGAGGCCATCGAAGGTCGCAGTGCCGCGGCCAATCTCATCGAGGATGACGAGCGAGCGCTCGGTCGCCTGGTTGAGGATTGCTGCCGTCTCGACCATTTCGACCATGAAGGTCGAGCGGCCGCGGGCGAGGTCGTCGGCAGCTCCGACGCGCGAGAAGAGCCGATCGACGATGCCGAGCCTGCAGCGTGCCGCAGGCACGAAAGACCCCATTTGCGCGAGCACGGCGATCAGGGCGTTCTGCCGGAGATAGGTCGATTTGCCGGCCATGTTTGGACCGGTGATGACGGCAATGCGCCCGGCATCGCCGGAAAGATCGCAATCATTGGCGACGAACGGCTTGCCGGCGGAGGCGAGCGCCGCCTCGACGACGGGATGGCGCCCGCCCTCAATGGCAAAGGCGAGCGAGCGCTCGATCTCCGGCCGTGTCCAGCCGCGCGTACCGGCGAGCTCGGCGAGGGCCGCGGCGACGTCGATTGCAGCAAGGCCGTCCGCCGCTTCCTTGACCGCTCGTTCGGCGGCGAGGATGCGGCCCGCAAGACGGTCGAAAATCTCGCATTCCCGCGCGAGCGCGGTCTCGGCGGCGGAGGCGATCTTGGCTTCGAGTTCGGCAAGCTCCGCAGTGGAGAAGCGCATCGCATCGGCCATCGTCTGGCGATGGACGAAGGTCGCGTTGAATGGTGCGCGCAGCAGCTTTTCGCCCTGAGCCTGCGGCACCTCGATGAAATAGCCGAGAAAATTATTGTGCTTGAGCTTGAGCTGCCGCGTTTGCGCAAATTCCGCGTAGCGCGCCTGCAAGTCGGCAATGACCCGGCGGCTCTCGTCGCGCAGCTTCCGGACATCATCGAGCGGCGGGTCATAGCCGGAGCGAATAAAATTTCCCTCGCGCGTCTTGAGCGGCAGGCCCTCGGCGAGCGCATCGGCAAATTCCGCGGCCATAGTCGGGTCGACCGATGCGGCCTTTTTGCCAGCACGTGCGAGCTCACCCGGCAGACTTTCGATTCCGCCGAGCTCGCGCGCAATTTGCGCCGCGGCGAGGAGCCCGTCGCGCAACGCGGCGAGATCGCGCGGACCGCTCCTGTTCAAGGCGAGGCGCGAAAGCGGCCGATTGAGATCAGGCGCTGCTCTGAGGCGCGCGCGCAAATCGGCGCGCAGATCGGATGCCTGGCGTAGAAAGGCGACGGAATCGAGCCGGCACTCGATCGCTTCTGCGTCGATGAGAGGACCGGCCAGACGTTCGGCCAAGAGCCGGCCGCCACCTGGCGTAACGGTTCGATCGATCGTCGCGAGCAAGGAGCCTTCGCGGCTGCCGGAAAGGGTGCGCGTCAATTCGAGGTTGGCGCGCGTTGCCGCATCGATTTCCATATGCGCGTCGAAACGCGTGCGCGTCGGCAGATCGAGCGCGGGGCGCGCGCCGCGCTGGGTGCGTTCGATATAGAAGATCGCAAGCGAAGCAGCGGCGATCTCGGCGCGCGCAAGAGTTCCGAGGCTGTCGAGCGTGGCGAGGCCGAAATAATCGAGAAGCCGCTGCTCCGAAAGGTCGCCGACCTCCCGCCCGACCGGCGTCAGCGGAATGCGCATGTCCCCGATCAGACGCGTAAGATAAAGGTCGGAGCCGAGCGAATCCGGAGCGATGATCTCGGCGGGATCGAAGCGCGTGATCTCCGCACCGAGTGCGGCCTCGCCGATTTCGGTCACCGTGAAAGCGCCGGTCGAAATATCGACGCAGGCGAGCCCGTAACAATATTCGCTATCCCTACGGCGCAGCCGCGCGATCGCCAAGAAGCAATTGGCGCGCGCCGGGTCGAGTAATCTCTCTTCCGTAATCGTGCCCGGCGTCACGAGCCGCACGACGTCGCGCTTGACCACCGATTGGCTCCCGCGCTTTCGCGCCTCCGCCGGATCTTCGATCTGTTCACAGACCGCAACCCGGTGACCGAGCGCAATCAAGCGCGAGAGATATTCGTCGGCGCGGTCCACCGGGACGCCGCACATCGGAATGTCGCGTCCAAGATGCTTGCCGCGTTTGGTAAGGACGATCCCGAGCGCGCGAGCGGCGATTTCCGCGTCCTCGAAGAAGAGCTCGTAGAAATCTCCCATTCGGTAGAACAGGAGACAATCGCCGTTGACGGATTTTATCTCGATATATTGCGCGATCATCGGCGTAATCTTCACCGCCGCGTCCGCGCCGTTCGGATTACGAGCGGCGCGATGCGGCTTTTCGGAATCGCGCTTCTGCATCATGCGACTCTAGCAAAGCTGCGGTCGCGGCGCATCCCGCCCCGGCGGCGTTCCGTTCGGCTCGCAACGTCAAGATTTCGAGGCAAGTTCGGCGAAGAACGGCTTGAAGCCTCTTCTTCCAGCGCCATATCAAAATCGGTGCAAGCTTTGAGGACTCGACGCTTCACTTCCGACCGCGAGCTTTTCGCGGGGGGCAGGTTCGGGTCTCGATGCGAAGCGCGGGATGATCCCCTCAAGTGAAAGAAGAAGGAGGACACCATGGCGCTCGCGGACATTTCCGCGCGAGGTATTTCCAACACCGACTTCATTCCGGAGTCTGTGGCTGGACTCGCAGTTGTCGTATTGACCATTCTTGGTCTTGCCGGAGTAGCTCCGGATTTCTTGGCGGCGATCGCGACCATCATCTTCGGCGTGGGCTTATTGCTCTACGGCGCAGCTGCGGTTGCGGAAGTTGGCCGCATGTTCTCCGGCTATAGCGAGGGACAGACCGTCGTGGAATTGGCGGCAAGCGGTCTTTCCACGATATTCCTCGCAGGAGCCGCAGGAATCGTTCTCGGCATTCTCGCTCTGATAGGGAAAGTACCGGTCAGCCTCGTGGCGATTTCGGCCATTGGCTATGGCGGTGCCTTGATCATCAGCAGCAATTTTACCCGCCGTTTACGCATGCTGACGGTCGCCTCTTCGGAGGAGACTGTCCTCACTCGGTTCGTGCAGGAATCGGCCTCTGAATCGGCGGGCCTGCAGGTGATTGCCGGCTTGGCGTCGATCGTGCTGGGCATTCTCGTGCTGGCCGGCATCGCACCGGTGGTGCTGGTGCTCGCGGCTCTCCTTGAACTCGGCTGCTTTGCGATCCTGTCGAGCGCCTCCGTTGCGAGTTCGCTCGTCCAGACCTTCGTGGGGAGGCCACCGACCCAGCGACGCTTTTCCGAGTAGAGGCTGAGGCCTCCGAATAGGGGTGAGCGGCGAGCGCGGTGCGTTCGCCGCTCATTTTGTGAGCTAGACTGCCACTTGCGCGCCGAGCTCGACAACCCGGTCGGAGGGAATCGAAAAGAACTCCGTTGCGTCGATCGCCTGTTTCGACAGCGCAATGAAGAGGTTGTCCTGCCAAGCCGGCATGCCGGACGTGGGAGAAGCCTTGATCGTGCGCCGGCCGAGGAAGAATGACGTGGTCATGATATCGAACTTGTGGCCGGACTTGCGCAACAGCGCCAAGGCCGCGGGAATGCGCGGGCTCTCCATGTAGCCATAATGCAGGGTGATGCAGGTGAAGTCGCTCGACAATTTTTCGATCTCGTAGCGATGCGAAGGCGGCACGCGCGGCGTATGTTCGGTGCGGACCGACATGATCCAGACGTTCTCGTGCAGCACCTTGTTGTGTTTGAGATTGTGCAGCAGCGCCGAAGGGGCGACGTCGAGCTGATTGGTAAGGAAGATCGCCGTACCGGGAACGCGCGTGGGCTTCGATTTCTCCAGCATGCGGATCAAGTCCTTGATCGGAATCGAGTCCCGCAACATTTTTTGCGAGAGCAGGGAATTGCCGCGAACGAAGGTCCACATCACCACCATGGTGCAGCAGCCCAGCAGAAGCGGCACCCATCCGCCTTCGACGACCTTCATGAGGTTGGCGGAGAAGAAGATGCAATCGATCAGCAGGAATCCCGAGACGAAAGGAACTGCAGTCCAAAGCGGCCAGCGCCATTTCTTCCAGACGACGACGAAAGCGAGCGCGGTCGTCACCACCATGGTGCCCGAGACCGCGATGCCATAGGCCGAGCCGAGCGCGTCGGAAGTCTTGAACAGAAGAACGAGCAGAACGACGCCGACAAGCAAGAGCCGGTTGACCTTGGGGATGAAGATCTGACCTTCCTGAGTCTCGGACTTGTGCTGGATCTCCATGCGCGGCAGGAGACCGAGCTGAATGGCTTGGCGCACCAGAGAATAGGTGCCGGTAATCACCGCCTGGCTCGCGATCACAGTAGCGATCGTCGCAAGCAGAACCATCGGCAGAAGCGCCCATTTCGGCGCGAGCAGGAAGAAGGGATTCTCGATCGCCCAATGGTGTTGGAGAACCAACGCGCCTTGCCCGAGATAATTCAGCGTCAACGCCGGCAGGACGAAGAACAGCCAAGCCAGTTGAATCGGCAGCCTGCCGAAGTGGCCCATGTCGGCATAGAGCGCTTCGGCGCCCGTGACCGCGAGGAACACGGAACCGAGGACGAGAAAGCCCAGGAATCCATGGGTGAAGAGGAATACGAGGCCGCAAGCCGGATTGAAGGCGAGAAGCACACGCGGCGCATCGTGAATGTGCAGCAGGCCGAGAAATCCGATCACGCCGAAAAAGACTGCCATGATCGGCCCGAAAAAGGTTCCGACCCGTGTCGTTCCGTGGCGCTGAACTGCGAAGAGCGAAACGAGAATCACGATCGTGAGCGGCAAGACGTAATCGCCGAAGACGGGCGTTGCGACGTGCAGGCCTTCCAAGGCCGAAAGCACGGAGATCGCGGGCGTGATGATCGCGTCTCCGGTGAAGAGCGCCGCCCCGGCAACGCCGAGGAAGAAAATGGCTGCGGCGCGCCGACCGAGGGCCGTCTGAGCCAATGCCATCAGCGAAAGAATGCCGCCCTCGCCCTTATTGTCGGCACGCATCAGGAAGAGAACGTATTTCGCCGTCACGATGAAGTAGAGCGCCCAGAGCAGAAGCGACACTGTCCCGATGATGTTCTGCTCGCTGGCGGCTTCGAAGCGCGTGTGAAGCAGCGATTCGTGCAAGGCGTAGAGCGGGCTCGTGCCGATGTCGCCATAGACGACGCCAATGGAGCCGAGGGCCAGGGCCGCCAAGCTTGCCTTTTTTTCCGTCACGCCGTTCGAAATCTGGCCGATCGCCTTGTCCTGCGCGCTCGCCATGCAAAAATCCTTCACTTCCATGCGCTTGTGCGCAAGTGCCGGCCCAAGCTCATTCGGCAAGTCGAGAAAATAGGCATGGGTTTGTTTGGTTCACGGCGGCGTGTAGCGCTACTCGACTGCGATCGCGTCGCCAAGGCTGATCTGCAATCGCGAGGCCGTTCCTGCGAAATTTTCAAGAATTAATTTTTCCTTATGAGAAAAGTAGCGGCGCGCAGCAATTTTTGTCAAGCGAGCGCGGGAACCTTCCCATGCTCTTCGCGGATTACGCCCGTGAGCGGTTGACGGGATGCGCGTCTTGTTGAGCCTAGGCCGACCACCGATTTCAACCCGATGCAATGGAATTCCCTACAGCTTCCGATCGAGGCTGTCCTCCCCCGGCTCGGCGCGGCGCTGGGCAAATCGTCTTCCGTGACAATCGTTGCGCCGCCCGGCGCGGGCAAAACGACGATTGTGCCGCTGGCGCTCAAGGATGCCGATTGGGCGGCCGGCAGGAAGCTCGTCCTGCTCGAGCCGCGGCGGCTCGCGGCGCGCGCTGCCGCCGAGCGCATGGCGGCGCTCCTCGGGGAGCCGGTTGGCGAGACCGTCGGTCTGCGCATGCGGCTCCTGTCGCGCGTCTCCGCGCGCACCCGTATTCTCGTCGTAACCGAGGGCGTCTTCACCCGGATGATCCTCGAGGATCCCGGCCTCGAGGAGATAGCCGGCATCCTCTTCGACGAATTTCACGAACGCTCCCTCGACGCGGACTTCGGCCTCGCGCTTGCGCTCGACGTTCAGGCGCATTTGCGGCCCGACCTGCGGCTAATTGTCATGTCGGCGACGCTCGATGGTGCGCGAGTCGCGCGGCTCCTCGGCGAGGACGTGCCGCTGATCGAGGCAGAAGGGCGGGCTTTCCCGGTCGAGACCCTCTATCTCGGCCGCGGCGACAAGATCGAAACGGACCTTATGCGCGCCGTGCTGAGGGCCTTGGCGGAGCAGCGCGGTTCCGTTCTCGTCTTCCTGCCGGGACAGGGCGAAATCTTGAGGCTCGCGGCAGCGTTGAACGAAAAGATCAAGGATCCGGCAGTTGATATCGCGCCGCTCTACGGCGCGCTGGATCGCGCCGCCCAGGACCGCGCGATCGCGCCGAGCCCCGAAGGCAGGCGCAAGATCGTGCTGGCGACGTCGATCGCCGAGACCTCGCTCACGATCGAAGGCGTGCGCGTGGTGATCGATTCGGGCCTTGCGCGTCTGCCGCGCTATGAACCCGATCGCGGCTTGACGCGGCTCGAGACCCAGCGCGTTTCGCGTGCCTCGGCCGATCAGCGGCGCGGCCGGGCAGGGCGCACGGAGCCAGGTGTCTGCTATCGGCTTTGGGAAGAGGCGGCCAATGGCGCGTTGGAGGCTTTCGCGCCGGCGGAAATTCTGAGCACGGATCTCTCGAGTCTGCTTCTTGATTGTAGCGCGTGGGGCGCGCGCGATCCGGCGCGTGACTTGCGCTTTCTCGATCCGCCGCCGGCGCCGGCGCTCGCAGAAGCCCGCGCGCTTCTTACGAAGCTTGGTGCAATCGATGCCGAAGGCGCACTGACCGATCTTGGCCGCGCCATGCGCCGGATCGCTTTGCCCCCGCGTCTCGCGCGCATGATCGTCGCGGCGAACGAGAATGGGGAGGCCCGGCTCGCGGCGGAAGTTGCGGTCGTGATGGTGGAGCGCGGCCTCGGTGGCGAGGAGCGCGATCTCGTCACCCGGATCGAGCGGTTTCGAAGGGAGCGGAGCCCGCGCGCGGAAGATGCGCGCCGGCTCGTTGCAAGCCTCACGAAACAGGCGGGCGCATCTGCGGCCGAAGAGCCCGGCGATCCCGCCCGTTGCGGCCGTCATCTCGCCGCCGCCTTTTCCGACCGTATCGCGAAGGCGCGCGGCAAGCCCGGCGAATTTCTGATGGCAAACGGCCGCGCAGCGGCGCTCGATCCGCATGATCCTTTGGCGCGCGAATCCTATCTCGCGGTCGGCGAGATTGCCGGACGCGCCGGCGCGGCGCGCATTCTCCTTGCCGCACCCTCGAGCCTCGCCGAGATCGAGGAGCTCGCCGGCGAAGAGATCGTGACACGGGAGGATTTGAATTTCGATCGGGTGCGCGGCCAGGTGCAAGCGCGAAGGCAGCGCAGGCTCGGTGCGCTCGTCTTGAGCGAACAGAATTTGAGCGCCGCGGAACATCCTGCCGCTGCTGCGATCCTTGCCGAAGGAATTGCCTCTGCCGGTCTCCTGCCTTGGACCAAGGCGCTCAACCAATGGCGCGACCGCGTCACCTTTCTGCGCCGGAACGAAGGCGAGGCCTGGCCCGATCTTTCGGATGAAGCCTTGCGCGCCAGCGCGGGCACTTGGCTTGCGCCTTTCCTAGCCGGCAAGACAAGGCTCAGCGAGATCGCTCCCGCCGACCTCGAATCGGCGCTGAAAGCTCTTTTGCCTTACGACTTGCAGCGGCGGCTCGAGACGGAGGCGCCGACCCATTTCGAGACGCCGGCCGGCTCGCGCATTGCGCTCGATTATGCAGCTGAAGGCGGCCCGCTTCTCTGCGCGCGCGTGCAGGAACTTTACGGGCTCGATACACATCCTGCGGTCGCCAAGGGGAGAGTTCCGCTCACTCTCGAGCTTTTGTCGCCGGCGCAGCGGCCAATCCAGATTACGCGCGATCTGCCGGGATTTTGGCGCGGCTCATGGGCAGCGGTGCGCAGCGAGATGAAGGGGCGCTATCCGCGCCATCTCTGGCCGGAGGATCCGACGAAAGCGCAGCCGACGACGCGCGCAAAGCCAAGAGGAACATGAGGTCGGTTCACCGCATCCGGCTAACGCTGCGGCGATCGAACGATTTCGGCTTTCGGTAAATGTTCGAAGAATTCCGGCCCGATATCGATTGTGCCCTTCGTCTCTGGCGGCTAGGCTGCGGCGTTTCACGGAGACGCAGCCATGCGCGTCAAATCTTTGTGCTCCATCGCTTTGCTCGTTCTATTGCCTTCGCCGGCGCTTGCATCCGGGACTTTATACTATGGCTCGCGGGCCGGCATGGTCGTCACTGTCCTTTCGGTTTCCGGTCTCGACACGGCAGATGCGGTCATCAAGACCAAGCATACGCGCGCCAACGCGATCGAATTTTGTAAGGAATATGTCCTCAAGGTCACGCCGCAATGTGTGCGGGAAGAGTTGGCCAAGCCATTGAACGACGAGATCCATGCGAACTGCCAGACGGGGCTCTTCACGGATTTCTTCGGGAATCGGCTTCAGTTCAAAGGCGAAAACAAAACTGCGAATGCGGCGACGAAATATTTGATCTTCGATTCCGCATCCAATCAGATCGAGGACGGGTCGGAAGCCAGCGGCTATCCGACAAATATCGCAATCTTCAAGGCTTTGTGTCCGAACGAGGCGCCGTTGTCGGACGAATAAGCGCCGGGCACCGAGCAATCCGGAAGATGCGCAGACTGGATTGCTGCGCTTTGCGCGCGATGAGCCTCTTATGCCAAGAGTATTGAATGGATGCACGTGCGCCCATGCCGTACGGGCACGCGAGATGTCGAGGAGCGCTAATCCCCGGTTCCGGCGCGCGCCCGCAGGCGCTGCAGAAGATCGGCTCTGCCGATTCCATCGGCAGGCATATCATGCGTTTCAATCTGAAAGGCATGGATCGCATCGCGCGAGGCCTGGCCAAATTTTCCGTCGAGCGTGCCCTCATAGAGCGAGAGCCGAGTCAGAAGCTTTTGAATCTCGAGCTTCTCGCTGCGGCTCCAGAGCTTCTGATCTCTCGGCCAGGCCCGGTGCAGGCCGCCGCGTCCGGCGACCCTATCCGCAAGACAGCCGAGCGAAAGCGCGTAGGAATCGGAATTATTGTAAGCCTTCAGCACCCAATAATTGTCGCTCAGGAGAAAGGCCGGACCGCGCGCCCCGGCCGGAAGAAAGAGAGTCGCGCGACCTTGCGGGAAGGGCGAGCCGTCCGCCGATTTGATGCCTGAAGCGGTGAAATCGCGAAAGTCCGCGTGCAGAGTCGCAAAAGGGAAATTCGCCGGCAGGATGACTTCGAAGCCCCAAGGAAGGCCGCGCTTCCAGCCCGACGCGCTAAGAAAATTGGCGATCGAAGCGAGCGTATCCGGCGCCCTGTTCCAGATATCGGGAAATCCCTTTCCGCTGTAGCTCACGGCATATTTCAGATAGACCGAGGGCAGGAATTGCGGATCGCCCATCGCGCCTGCCCAAGAGCCCTTCATCCTTTCGCGCGAGAGCGCACCCTTCTCGAGAATGAGGAGCGCGTCGAGAAGCTCGCCGGCGTAAAGATCGTTCCCCTGGCGCGTATAAGCGAGCGTTGCAAGCGAACGGATAATGTCCTTGTCGCCGCGCTCCTCGCCGAAATCGCTCTCCATTCCCCAGGCGGCGAGGAGAATGGCGCGCGGCACGCCATAGCGGTGTTCGATTGCGGCGAGCTCGCGCGCATAGTGCTGCGCAAGGGCCCGGCCCCGGGCGATGCGTGTCCCTGAAACGGCTTCGGTGAAATAGGCCGAAAGCAGCTGTTCGAATTCCGGCTGCCGGACTATGGCTTCGAGCGCGGACCGGTCTACTGTCAGACCGGCAAAGGCCTTATCGAATGTTGTGCGGCTGATCCCGCGTGCCGCGGCTTTCGGCCAAAGTGCTGCAAGGAACGACTGGAACGCGCGCTCATCGCGCAATTCTTGCTGAGCGCTTTTTTGAGCTTCGGCACTCGCGGCGCAGCAGGGCGTCGCCGCAAATGTTGCGCAGAGAATGCCGAGCCCGATCGTATGCCTCGCGCGCAAGGATCACCCTGGCTCTGCCGATGTCACCCGCGGAAATTCGCCAGGCTTCCGGCAAAATTGAGGTCGTTATGGATGATGGGCGCCGGATGGACCGCATCGGTCGGCGCGTCGAATTGTACGAGCATGCCGACGGCGAAGGCGGCGACCGCCAAAATGAGGATGAGCCCCAGGGAAAACCAGAATTGGCGCCGGGCGGTCTGCAAATCATAGGAGCGGACGAAACCGGATTCCGGCGCGCGCTGAAAATGATCGGTAATAGCCATGGAACGACCTCGCTACACGTCTTAACGAATGGTTAGTCGCCAAGGGCGGCTGCGAGGTTCAAGCCGTCGGGCAGGATTGGCACACGAGCAAGCCGGCTGTCCGGGCGCTGGGACGGGGGAACATTGCCCTCCCGCGGTTTCGCCCTTATAAGCGCCGCGTGGCCCGTTTCCGACACCCCTGGAGGCGAGGGCCGCATTCGTGGAGCATCGGAACTAAATCCGACGCTTGATCAAAGGACACCGAAATGGCCGAGACCAAAACGCTCGCGGCCACGGTGCGCAGCGGGATTGGCAAGGGGGCCGCCCGTGGGACGCGTCGTGAAGGCCGCATTCCTGCCGTCATCTATGGCGGCGGCGATCCCGCCCAACCGATCTCGCTCGACTATCGCGAGGTCAACAAGCTCATCTATGCCGGGCATTTTCTGACGACGATCTACGAGATCGAGATCGATGGTGCAAAGCAGCGCGTCATTCCGCGCGATTATCAGCTCCATCGCGTCGATGATCGCCCGCTCCACGTCGATTTCTTGCGGCTGAAGCCCGGCTCGACGCTGCGCGTCAACGTACCGGTGCATTTCATCAATCAGGACGTCTGCCCGGGGATCAAGAAGGGCGGCGCGCTCAATATCGTGCGCCATGCCATTGAGCTCAAAGTGCCGGCCGACGCCATTCCCGAAGCGATCACAGTCGATCTCTCTGAGCTCGACATTGCGCAATCGGTTCATATTTCGGCGGTGACATTGCCGCCCGGCTGCCGGCCCACGGATACGCGCCACGATTTCACGATTGCCACGATTGCTCCGCCGGTCAGCGCAGTCGAGACCCCCGCGGCGGCTGCCGCCGCCGCTGCACCGGCAGCCGGCGCTCCCGCCGCAGGTGCCGCTGCTGCGCCGGCCGCGGCCGCTGCACCTGCCGCTTCGGCTTCCGAGCCGAAGGGCAAGGGCAAGAAATAGCGCTGCTCTCCGGCAGCTTCTGCGATCGTGTTCGGGCGGGATGATTGCGATCCCGCTCCGGTATTCGTTCGCGCATGATCTTATCGGAAACCGGTTCCCACTTTTCCGGATCATGCTTTAACATCGCCGAAGCCAAGCTTCGGCGATCCCTACGCTCCGGCCCTTCGATGAAACTCTTTGTCGGCCTCGGCAATCCCGGCCGCGCCTATGCCGGCAACCGGCACAATATCGGCTTCATGGCGATCGATTCGATCGCGCGCCGGCATCCTTTCGCGCCGTTCCGCGCCCGCTTCCAGGGCCAGGCCGCCGAAGGGGCGATCGGCCACGAACGCCTGATCCTGCTGAAGCCCGAGACTTTCATGAACGAGTCCGGCCGCGCAGTCGGCGAGGCGGCACGCTTCTACAAGATCGATCTCGCCGATATCACCATTTTCCATGACGAGCTCGACCTGGCGCCGGGGCGGCTCAGGGTCAAGATCGGCGGCGGCAATGCCGGACATAATGGTCTGCGCTCGATCAGCGACCATATCGGCAATGATTATCGGCGCGTGCGGATCGGTATCGGCCATCCAGGGGACAAGAATCGCGTCCACGACTACGTCTTGAGCAATTTCGGCAGGGCGGAACTCGAATGGGTCGGCCCGATCTGCGAGGCGATTGCCGCCAATGCCGAATTTCTCGCCGAAGGACAGGACGCGAGCTTTCAGAACAAGATCTTTCTCGCGATGCGCGATGTCGTGCCGGACGAAGCAGAATAGGTCCGGAGAAGCCCGCAAGATCCGGGGCGAGATTTCGATGCGCAATGGTTCTGGACCTGCTCGCCGCTGCGCGCCGGCCGCGAAAGCGAGGGGGTCCGCTCGCGGCTGAGTGAGGCGCATTGCTTTGGCATGGCGGCGCGGATATGAGGCCCGCATGGACGAACCCGCGATCACCCCCGAACTCGTTGCCGCGCATGGGCTGAAGCCCGACGAATATCAGCGCATCCTCGGTTTGATCGGCCGAGCGCCGAGCTTCACCGAGCTCGGCATATTCTCGGCCATGTGGAACGAACATTGTTCCTATAAGTCTTCACGCCTTCACCTGCGCAAACTGCCGACCAAGGGGCCGCATGTCATTCATGGCCCCGGCGAGAATGCCGGCGTGATCGACATCGGCGACGGGCTCGCCTGCGTCTTCAAGATGGAGAGCCATAATCACCCGTCCTTCATCGAGCCCTTTCAGGGCGCGGCGACCGGTGTCGGCGGCATATTGCGCGACGTCTTCACCATGGGCGCGCGGCCCGTGGCCTGTCTCGACCTTCTACGTTTCGGTGCGCCCGAACATCCGCTGACGCGCCATTTCGTTGCCGGTGTGGTGGCGGGCATCGGCAGCTACGGCAATAGTTTCGGCGTGCCGACCGTAGGGGGTACGACGCGCTTCGATCGCCGCTACGACGGCAACATCCTCGTCAACGCCATGGCGGTCGGGATCGCCGAGAAAGACGCAATCTTCTATGCCAAAGCATCCGGCGTCGGAAATCCGATCGTCTATTTGGGCTCGAAGACCGGGCGCGACGGTATTCATGGCGCCACCATGGCTTCGGCCGCTTTCGATGAGGCCTCGCAAGAAAACCGGCCGGCGGTGCAGATCGGCGATCCTTTCGCCGAAAAGCTTCTGCTCGAAGCTTGTCTCGAACTCATGCGCTCGGGCGCCGTCGTCGCGATCCAGGACATGGGCGCGGCGGGGCTTACCTCGTCCGCGGTAGAAATGGGCGCCAAGGGCAATCTCGGCGTTCTCCTTGACCTCGATGCGGTGCCTTGCCGCGAAGCAGGCATGACGGCTTACGAAATGCTGCTCTCCGAAAGTCAGGAGCGCATGTTGATGGTGCTCGCGCCCGGCAAGGAAGAGATAGCGCAAGCGATCTTCCGCAAATGGGGGCTCGATTTCGCGATCATCGGGCAGACGACCGACGATCTTCGCTTTCGGGTCAAGCACCACGGCGAGATCAAAGCCGATCTGCCGATCAAAGAGCTCGGCGATCAGGCGCCGCTCTACGACCGTCCTTACCTTCGCCCGCCGAAACCTGCCGCAATCCGGCCCGAAGAGGCGAATGCGCCGATCGGCAACAGGGAGGCCCTGCTGCGCCTCATCGGCAGTCCGAACCTCGCATCGAAGCGCTGGATCTACGAACAATACGACCATCTGATCCTGAGCAACACGGTCGGGCCGCCGGGCGGCGATGCGGCCGTCGTCCGGATCGGGGAAGGGCCAAAAGGTTTGGCGCTTACGATCGACGTCAACGAGCATTATTGCGCCGCCGATCCCCACGAGGGTGCCAAGCAGGCGATAGCCGAAGCTTGGCGCAATCTCTGCGCCGTCGGCGCCAAGCCTTTGGCAGTCACGGACAATCTCAATTTCGGCAGTCCCGAGCGGGCAGAGGTGATGGGCGAATTCGTCGCCGCGGTCGAAGGGCTCGCCGCAGCCTGCCGGGCGCTCGACTTCCCCATCGTTTCCGGCAACGTCTCGCTTTATAACGAGAGCCCCGATGGCGCGATCCCGCCGACGCCCGCCATCGGCGCCGTTGGTCTCGTCGATGACGTAAGCTTGGCGGTGACGATCGCCTTCAAGCGAGAAGGCGAAACCATTCTACTCATTGGCGAAACCGCAGGATGGCTCGGCCAAAGCGCTTATCTGCGCGAAATTTGCGGGCGGCAGGACGGGGCGCCGCCGCCAGTCGATCTCTCGCGCGAGCGCAAGACTGGCGAATTCATCCGCAAGCTCATCGGCGAGCGGCAGGTCAGCGCCGTACATGATCTCGCCGAAGGCGGGCTTGCCGTTGCTCTCGCCGAAATGGCGATGGCGAGCGGCATCGGCGCAAGCCTCGATCTCGCGCCCGAAATCCCGCTGCCTGCATTCCTCTTCGGCGAGGACCAGGCCCGCTATCTCATGACCGCGGCACCGGACGCTGCCCGTGCTATCCGCGAAGAGGCAGAAGCTCTAGGCATTTCTTGCGCCATCGTCGGCGCGACGGGCGGCAATGCGTTGACCATTCCCGGCGAGACCGCCATATTGGTCGAAGAATTACAGAACCGGCATGAGAATTGGCTGCCTACCTATATGCAGGGCCTCCATGCCGAGGAGAATGTCTAATGCCGATGCCGGCTGCCGAAATCGAGCGGATGATCAAACAATCGCTTCCTGATGCCGAGGTCGAGATCACCGATCTTGCCGGCGACAACGATCATTATGCGGCCAAAGTGGTCTCGTCCGCATTTGCCGGCAAATCCAAGCTTCAGCAGCATCAGCTCGTCTATCAGGCGCTGGGCGGCAATATGGGCCAAGCTCTGCATGCATTGCAGCTTACGACCTCCGCGCCCAAATAGGCGGATAGAGAATTCGGAAAGGACAATCCATGGCCATTCACGACCGTCTGCAATCCATCGTCGATGAGAACGACGTCGTGCTCTTCATGAAGGGCACGCCGGATTTCCCTCAATGCGGCTTCTCCGGCCAGGTCGTGCAGATCCTCAATTACCTCGGTGTCGACTTCAAGGGCGTGAACTGCCTCGAAACCGATGAGCTTCGCCAGGGCGTCAAGAGCTTCTCGAACTGGCCGACGCTGCCGCAGCTTTATCTCAAGGGCGAATTCGTCGGCGGCTGCGACATCGTGCGCGAAATGTTCCAGTCGGGTGAACTGGCCACGGCGCTGAGCGAAAAGGGCATAGCTTTCAAGGCTCCGGCCGGGGCGCGCGCCTGAACCTCATTCCGGCTTGATCGGCGGCGTGAATTCGGGCATATGGCCCGCTCTCGCGATTTTGTCGAAAATCTCCTCTTTCCTCTCTCTGTTCTGTCTCGGACCGCGCCATGAAAATCCGCAATTCCCTCCGGTCGCTCCGCGGTCGCCACCGCAACAATCAGCTCGTGCGCCGCAAAGGGCGGGTCTACATCATCAACAAAGTCCAGAAGCGCTATAAGGCTCGCCAGGGCTGAGCCGGACCTTGTGGATCCGCGGTGCGCGGATTTGCTTTGCCTTTTTGACTTTCCGCTTCCCTGCTTTAAGTATGGTCGCTGCGCGGCGTGCTCATGCGCTTTGAGGGAGCCGGAGCTTTGCGTCTTCCAGCTTGGCCCATTCTCGTCCTTGCCGCCTTGCTGCCGGCCATTTGGGCAATCGACCGAGCGGCCGCCGGCGATGATGCGGTACAAGATAATCCCCAAGACAGTCCGATGCCTCCGGACGGGGGGCCAAGCCCGGATGGCGGCGGCACCATCCTGCGTCTTCCCGGCATGCCGCCGATCCAATTGCCGGCTGGCGTCCATATCTTCGGCCCTGGCGGCGCGCAGCTCCAGGACCCGATGGACCATATGCAGGGCGGTCCTGCCGATCCTGGACCGCCGAAACGGCCGGCCGTGCAGAGCGAGACGCCGGAGCAGCGCGCCAAGGAAGCCAAGGCCGAGGCCTTGAAGCGAGCCATGGCGCCGCATCCAACGCACGCGGCATTGCGCGGCCAGGCGCTCGACCAGCTTTTCAAGCGGCTCTCGGCTGCAAATGACGCCGATGAGGCATCGGGGATAGCTTCGGCCATCGAGCGGGTCTGGATGGAGACCGATTCCGATACGGCGAGCCTGCTCATGTCGCGCGCCATGGCTGCGCAACAGGCAGGCCATCTGCCGCTCGCGCTCGAACTTTACGACAAGGTCATCCTTCTCGAGCCGAACTGGGCCGAGGCCTGGGACAAGCGCGCAACCACGCGCTTTCTGGGTAACGATCTCGTCGGCGCGATGGCGGATTTGCAGCAGACGTTGAAGCTCGAGCCGCGCCACTTTTCGGCGCTCGTCGCCATGGGCTTCATATTCGAGAAGCAGGGCTACGACCGGCATGCGCTCGAGGCCTTCCGCAAGGCTTTGATGCTCAACCCGCAGCAGCCGGAGATCAAAGCGATTGTCGACAAGCTGCAGGTCGAAGTCGAGGGCAGGGATATCTAGCCTAGCCCTCGTTCCCGGACGACGTGGGAAGCGTCGATCAGGATCCAGGAGCAAACGGGTCAATCTCGGAAGCTCAACCCTGGACCCCGGATCTGCGCCCCCGGATCAAGTCCGGGGGAAGTGGGCGGGGCGTTCAATTCTCGACGTAAGTGATCCGCACCATATTGGTCGCGCCTGGTGAGCCGAAAGGCACGCCGGCAACGACGATGATCCGCTCTCCGGCGCCGGCAAAGCCCTCGCGTCGTGTGATGACGGCCGCCCGGTTGGCCATGTCGTCGACGTCATGCGCATCTTCGGTGACGACCGCGTGCACGCCCCAGACAATGGCGAGGCGGCGTGCCGTCTCGCGGTTTGGCGTCAGCGCAAGCACCGGCGGCCCCGGCCGTTCGCGCGCAATTCGCAAAGCGGTCGAGCCCGATGCCGTCCAGGCGACGACCGCTTTGAGATCCAGCGTCTCGGCGATGTTGCGCGCGGCCGACGCAATGGCATCGGCGCCGGTCGGGTCGGGAACGGCGCGCTGCGCATTGATGATCTGCCGATAGAAGGCGTCGCGTTCCACTTCTTCGGCGATCCGGTTCATGGTTGCGACCGTTTCGATCGGATAATGGCCCGAGGCGCTTTCGGCCGAGAGCATCACGGCATCGGCGCCCTCGAAGACGGCGGTCGCCACGTCGGAGACTTCGGCGCGGGTCGGGACAGGGAGCGAAATCATCGATTCGAGCATTTGGGTCGCAACGACCACCGGCTTGCCGAGCCGGCGGGCGATACGGGTAATGCGCTTTTGCAGGCCGGGCACTTTTTCGAGCGGCATTTCGACGCCCAGGTCGCCGCGCGCGACCATGAAGCCATCGGAAATATCCATGATCTCTTCGAGGCGCGAGATCGCCTGCGGCTTCTCGATTTTGGCCATGATGAGGGCGCGGCCGCGCGCCGCCTTTTTGACTTCCGCCACGTCCTCGGCGCGCTGGACGAAGGAGACGGCGACCCAGTCGATGCCGGCATTGAGCCCGGCGTCGAGGTCGGCGCGGTCCTTCTCGGTCATGGAGGAGACGGGAATTTCGGTATCGGGCAGGCTGACGCCCTTACGGTTCGAGACCGTGCCGCTCACGTCGACGATAGCGACGGCCTTTTTCGGATAAGCTTCAACGACGTGCAGCCGCACTTTGCCATCGTCGATCAGGACCACGTGGCCGGGCTGCAGCGCGTTCAAAATCTCCGGATGCGGGAGATAGACGCGCGTCGCGTCCCCCGGCGTCGGATCGAGATCGAAGGCGAACTGGGCACCGCGCGACAATTGGATCGAAGTCGATTTGAAGCTTCCGATTCTGAGCTTCGGGCCCTGCAGATCAAGCAGGATCGAGATCGGACGCCCGAATTCCTGTTCGATCGAGCGGATCATGGCGACGCGTTCGCGCATGTCGTCATGGCTCGCATGGCTCATATTGATCCGGAATACGTCGGCGCCCGCCCGGAACAGGTCGGCGAGGGCGGAACGCTGGGCGGTTGCCGGACCGAGCGTTGCGACGATCTTGCAGCGGCGGAGCCGTCGCATCGGCATCTCCTTTTGGGCAAAAGGCGCGGATCGCTTCTAAAAATCGCGTCGCTTGAAGGGCCGGGTTTATAGCGAAAATTTGTGACGGCAAGTGGCCCGGCGAAATTGGGCGAGGCGAAAAGGTCGCGCGAGCGCGAGCCCGGCGGCTTCTCGTCGACCTGAGCAGCGCGCCGCTAAAGCGGCGCTCTAGATCGCTTGGACCCGATCGATTCTAAAGCATGAACGTGATCGAAACCCGTTTGCTTCTGGACCCGGATCGACGCTTCCCACGTCGTCCGGGAAAGAGAGGACGCCACTTCCCCGGACAAGCTCCCGGACTTGGTCCGGGGAGCGCAGATCCGGGGTCCAGGAAAACCGGTGTCCACTTTTTCGCATCCCGCATTAGATCACGATGCTTTTGGATCGGATCGATCCAAAAGCATGAACGTGATCGATTCTAAAGATTTGGAGCGGGATTTGTGCGAAAAACCGGTGTCCACTTTTTCGCATCCCGCTCTAGGCCCGCCGGAAAAGCCCTTGGCCGATAAAGCCGCCTTCTACGGCCCCGCCGGGGCAGGCGAAAATTCCCCCGCCGATATGGGTCGTGAACTGATTGAGCGCGTCGAGCTTCGACATTTTGTCGAAGATCTTGATGAAACCGGTGCGCGGATCGCGCTGATAGGCCATGAAGAACAGTCCCGCATCATAGAGCATGCCCTGTCGCCAGGGCGGCCAGCGCTCGGCAATGAAGGTGAGCCCGTCGTTATAGGAATAGCTGCGGCGCAAGATCTGCGCGCCGCCGTTGTTTGCCGCGGCGCCTAGCCGCAGATGGGCCGTGTCCGGAATGACCGGATTGCCGTCCTTGTCGGCCATGTCGAAATCGGGCGGATCGAATTCGCCTTCCGCTCCGAGCGGCGCGCCGGAAGCTTTGCGCCGGCCGATGATCTGTTCCTGAAAATCGACGTCGGACCGGTCCCAATGTTCGAGAGAAATGCGGATCCGGCGCGCGACAAGATAGCTGCCGCCGCGCATCCAATCGGGCCCTTCCGCGCCGACCCAGATGACTTCATCGGGAGAAAGGCCGGGCCGCGAGGGTCCCTTGCGTCCGTTCGGCGCTGGCGCGACGGGATTTTGCGTCCCGTCCTTGAAGCCCAACAGGTTGCGCGGCGTCTCGCCCATGGCTCCAGAAGAAGAAAAGCCCGTTTGCAGCCAGCGCATCTGGGCGAGGCCGTCCGCCTGCCTGGCGAGCTGGCGCAGGGCGTGGAAGGCGACCTGCGGATCGTCGGCGCAGGCCTGGATGCAAAGATCGCCACCCGTATGTTCCGGAACGAGCTGATCGCCGTTGAAGCGCGGCAGATCGACGAGCGCGGCAGGGCGCTGCGCGGCGAGGCCATAGCGGTCTTTTCCGTCTTTGACAAAAAGGCCAGGACCGAAGCCGAATGTGAGCGTCAGGCGCGCCGCGCCCAAGCCCTGCGCCTCGCCGGAATCGACGGCAGGCGTGGCGGAATAAGGATTCCTGCCAAGATCCACGACAGGATTGCCGGAGGCGAGCTGTGCGGCGGCATTTGTCCAGGTCCGCAACAAGCTTTCGACCTCGCCGACTTTCTCAGTGACGAGATCGAAAGCCGCAAAATAGCAATGCGCCTGCTGGGGCGTCAGGATGCCGGCCTGGTGCACGCCCCAGAACGGCTCGACGGCGTCTAAAGCTGGTGCACCCGAGGCGGGTTGATCGGCGCGCGTTTCGGCGCGTGCCATGCAGCCGGTGCCGAGTGCGCCGGCGAGCGCACCCGCAGCAGTGAGAAAGCCGCGCCGGGACGTGAAGGGGCAAAAGCTCATCGCGCCAGAACGAGCGTGTTCACTTCGTCCTCCACGAAATAGAATCCGTCGCCCGCCGGCGTGATCGCAATGCCGAAGAGATCGCCGCTTCCGGGCGGCGTCTGCGCTCTATTGGGATCGACCCAGCGCGCATAAATCTGCTGTCCGCTGTCGGGATCGACCTCCACGATCTGGCCGTTCAGCCCATTGGTGACGAGGAGATGGCCATTGGGCGCAATTGTCATGGCGAGCGGGCGCTTCAAAAGTCCGTCCTTCGTCACGTCGCGGCCGGTTCCGGCGCTATCCTTGCGGGTCGCCGCGTCGGGGACTGCGGCGATGCGATTGCCGAGCGCATCGGAGACGTAGAGCGTTCCGTTTTTGCCGAGCGCAAGCCCGGTCGGGCCGATCACGAAGACGCCTTTGTCGGCCTGTTCGCCAAATCCATCGCCGATCACCGTCTCGCTGCTGATTGTCGGCGGCTTGCCTTGCGCGATCTCAAGTTCGATGCGCAGAACCGTCGCCTTGTTCAAGACCGGCGCGTTGTCCTTCGGCGCGCCGACGCCGAAACCGGTATTGCTCAAGAAGAGCGTCGCGCGCCCGTCATTGTCGACGACCGCCATATTGCCCCAAGGGCCGTTGACGTTCGGGCTGGTCAAGACATTGGCGACCTTGCCCTGCGAATCGAGCACGATCAGGCAGCCCTGTCCCTTGGTGGCCGTCGTCCCGTCTTCGCTCGGCAGGCTTCCGACGATCACCCAGCCGGATTTCAGCATGGTCATCGCGGTGGTGAGGCCGACGCCGCCCGGGCATTGGGCGAGGTGACGCGGAATTATGGCGAAGAGCCGCATCGCTTTCGTTGCCGGATCGACGAGGACGATGCTCGTGCCGAGACCCTGCAAGTTGTTCTTGTCGTTGAAATTGTCGACGAGCACGTCGTCCTTGTGGATCTTGCCCGCCGAGACCGGCGCGACGACGACGGCATAGGGGTTCTGGTCGCCGTTATCCGGCACGGTCGAAGTGAGCGTCGTCTGCCGATGGAGCGTTTCGAGAAAACCGGTTTCCGCCTGAGCCGCGCCTGGCGCGGCAAGGAAGAACGCGAGATCGAGCAAGGCCGCGACGGCCGCCATTGCGATGATGTGGAGCTTATGCATATTGTCCTCGAAGATCAGAAAGTGATGCTGCTGCGCAGGCCGAAGATCGATTCGTCGCCGATGCGCAGGGTCGGATTGTCAGGGTTGGGAATGCCGCCGCCGGGACGGAAGACGTATTGAAAGTCGGGCTGCAGCTGCCACCAGGGCGTGATCTGGCACTGGTAGGTCAACTCGACGAAGGTCTCGACCGAAGGAATGGGCGTCGGCGCGCCGGTGAAATAGACGGCGTCCTGGGCGAGCGCGCTCGCATAGCTGCTCACGCGCGCCACGCCGAAACCGGCGCCGAACGTATCATTGTCGCGGCCTTCGAACGGCGCTTTGAGCGTTGCGCCACCGTTGACGCTGAAGCCGATGGCGTTGCGATCGTCCGGTGCCGCCATGATGCGCGTGAAGAGGCCCAGCGCCTGCGCGCCGTCGGCGCTCGGACGCCAAATCATCTGATCGGCAACGGCATAGAGGCTGAAATTCGTGTCTTCCATCTGCGCCAGGCCGCTGCTCGTCGGATCGGCGAGCGAGAGGCCGGTCGCATCGAAGCGCGGGCTGGGGAAGGGCGCGGTATCGAACCAGGCGCCGATCTTATAGGTGCCGGGCAGGCCCGCGGCGTGCTGGCCGTCGTCGATGTCGCCGGCCGAGGGCTGATTGACCGCATATTGGGCTTCTGCGATCAGGAGCGCGCCGGTCGAGCCCACGTGCAGGAAATTGCCGCCCCAGGCAGAAGAGCCGCGCAATTGTGAATCGTCGTCGAAAGGGCCGCCGGGCGGGTTGTCCTGAAAGACGCCGGCGAGCAAGGTAAGCGGGCCGACCGGATTGGCGCGTAGCCGCACGCCGAGCGAGGAGAGGGGATAGGCCGGGCCCCCCGCATAAAGATCGGCAGAGGGCACCATGGGCCAGCCCATCATCGTATTGATGAAGAGGCTCGAGCCCTGGCTCACGATGAACTCGTTGTCGAGACTCTGCTGGCCGACCTTTACGTCCATCTTGCCGTTGAGAAAGCTCTGCTGATACCAAACTTCCCAGAGCCGTGTCGTCGGATCCGCCGCGATCCCGCTATAGGTCTGCAGGTTCAAAAGATTGGTCGAGCTCAGATTGCGCCCGCGGATCTGGAACGCGCTGATATTGGCCGTGCCCCCATCCCAGCCGAACCCCTTTTGCGTATCGAGGGCGAGGCCCATGACGGTATAGCCATTGTAATTGGCGCTTTGCTTGATGCCGCCCGACGCATTGCCGAAGGCTTCGTTGAGATCGAGAAGGGTGAGCGTCAGGCCGTATTTGCCGAGCGCCGTGCGCAGGCCGCCCATATCGCCGAGCAGATTGGTGCGCGAAGGCGACAGGAGCCCGGTGAAAAAATTGGGCTCTTGCGCATCTGCGCTCTGCGGCGGCGGACTCGCCTCTTGTCCTCTGGCCGGCGCGATGCCGGAAGTGGCCAAGCCGAGACTCATGGCCAAGGCTCCGAGCTTGCCGAGCCGACGCAGAAAATGGTTGCGGCGCATTCGTTCGGGGGAAATTCGCAGTAAGCTTTGCATGGCCAGCCTTCTCTCGTGAGGGAGATTGTTTGGCTGGCTGCCGAAGCCGGAAGGGCGAAGGTTGCTGGCTGAAGAAGGATACGCACGATCGTGCTCGGATTATTTCGTCAGGATGAGCTTGCCTGTGGCGGTGATCCGCAGCCGGTAATCTTCCTGCTCATGTCGAATGATCACGACCTTGTCGTTGCCCAGCAGTTCACGGCTCGAGATTGTCCGCGGCGTCTGCGTGATCGACTGAGTGTGTCGTGTGTCTTGACTCTCGCTTTGCGCCATCGTGCCCCCGTTCGCCGCCGGATCTATGACCCGAGGAGCAGATGCGTCAACAATTATGTTTTACAATTATAGTAATTCCAAACTATAGGCTTCGAGCAAAGCCTGTAATTGTAACCATTCTAAATAGGCAAGATCAGCAACAATACGTGTAGTTTTGGTTTTGCCGCCAGAATTAGATCGCGAGGCTCGTTTCAAAAGCTCACGACGCTGCGCAATCCGAAGACGGCTTCATTGCCGACCCGCCGCATCGGATCATTAGGGTCCGGAATGCCGCCGCCCGGACGGATGAAATATTGGAAATCGGGCTGCAGCTGCCACCAGCCGGCGACCTGACATTGGTAGGTCGCTTCGATGAAGGTTTCGGTGGAGCGTACCGGCATCGGGGCGCCGGCGAAAAGCGCCGCATCCTCGTCGCGCGCACTGGCGTAATTGCTGACTTGCCCGACGCCGACAGCAAGGCCGAGCGTATCATTGTCGCGGCCCTTGAACGGCGCCTTCAAGGTCGCGCCGCCATCGATGCTGAACTCGACCGGATTGCGATCGGCAGGCGCGCCCATCGGACGAATGAACAGATTGAGCGATTGCGGACTATCGGCGCTCGGCCGCCAGATCATCTGATCGATGAGGCCGTAAATGCCGAAATTCCCGTACTCCATCTGGGGAACGCCGTTGCTGTTCGGCGCCGCGAGCGAGACGCCCGCCGTGTCAAAGCGCGGATTGGGGAAGGGCGCGGTGTCGAACCAGGCGCCGATCTTATAGGTGCCGGGCAGGCCCGGATTGGTGCCGCCCGATTGATTCGCCGCATATTGCGCCTCGGCGATGAACAGCGCGCCTGTCGAGGTCAGATGGAGAAAATTGCCGCCCCAGGCCGAGCTTCCGCGCAATTGCGAATCGTCGAGAAACGGACCGCCCGGCGGGTTGTCCTGAAATACGCCGGCGAGCAATGTGATCGAATCCGTCGGATGGTCGCGCAACCGGATGCCGGGCGAGGACAAAGGATAAGTCGGCCCGCTGGCGTACATATCGGCCGAGGGCAGCAGCGGCCAACCCGTCATGGCGTTGATGAAGAGGAGCGAATCCTGGCTGAGGATGAACTCCTGGTCGATGCTTTGCTGGCCGACTTTCACGTCCATCTTGCCGCCGAAGAAACTCTGCTGATACCAGAGCTCCCAGATGCGCGTGGCCGGGTCGGCGGCAATGCTGCTGTATGTCTGCAGATCGAGAAGATTCGTCGAGTTAAGATTGCGCCCGCGGATCTGGAAAGCGCTAATATTGAACGTGCCGCCCTGCCAGCCGAATGCCTTGGCCGCATCGACCCCGAGCCCCATCTGGGTGAGGGCATCATAATTGGCGCCGCGCTTGATGCCGCCGGTCGCATTGCCGAAGAGTTCGTTCGTGTCCTGAACGGCGATCGTAATTCCATATTTGGCGAGAAAAGTGCGCAGGCCGCCGGCATCGCTGAGAAGATTGGCGCGCGAAGGAGAAAAGAGGTCGGTCAACGTTTCCTGTTTGGATGCCGCGGGCGTTTGCGGATTGCCCGTGCCCTCGGCGGGCCCCCCCGACGGTTCGCCGGCCTGGGCATGGTTCGCCGCAAGGCCGAGCATTGCCGCGGCGAGCGCAAGCCGCCGAGCGCTCGCGCTGGAAATTGCCCATTCGACACCGCGCCGCGAATGAGGACGCCGCCGATGTCTTTGCCGAGCCGCCATATCTCCGAATCCGTCTCAATCGAACACGTGATGGCGGTCGCCCGCGCCGCGCGCCGGCCGAGGCGCTTGAGCATAGCTTGGATGATCAACGGTAGCGACGAACCCAGTTCGGGGTGTAACCGAGGCGCGGGCGAGATCAAGACGCGAGGCTAAGATCCTGCGGCAAAGCCCTGATCTGTGTGCTCATTGCAACAGGTTGGGATCTTTCTAATGAAGGCTCATGGCCCGGAATGAACAGGGCTCGATGTGGGATCGGTCAATTGCACCGTCCAATTCTTGGCATCCTTGCCCGTATCGACTTCGAAAAATCCGGTCCGGTCGAAGCCGCGCACGAAACAATCCTCACGCCCGATGATGCGGAATTCGCGATCGCGCGTGCACATGAAAGCCTTGCCTTTCCATTCCGCGCCGCGCTCGTCCATCGCGTAGACGTAGTAATATTCGGCCGCGAGCGGACCGCGCACGAGGACGTCGCATCCATTGGCCTTGAGATTCCACCAGCCTTCGCTGGTCCACGTCGTGCCGTCCGTGTAAGCGATTGCCACGCTGACCCGGCTTGAGGTCGCATTGCAGAGGCGAAAATCGGCGCGGGCGGGCAGAGCGCCGAGAATGATCGCAGCGAGAGCGAGGAGGGCTTTCGTGGGCATAGGTGAATGCGATAGAGGGGACGAGACTGGCAAAATAATGTCGAAGACAGCTGCTTGGTGCGCATCGCCTTGATTCGCACCGATTTTGATCGGCAACTAAGGCTGAGGCGCCCGCCTCGCGCAAGCAAAATCTCCATGCAGACAAAATCTCGTTGAGTCCGCAGCTGGCCCAGAATTCTGGTTTTTGTGAATCCATGTCCGGCAAGAGCGAGAACGACACTCCGGTCGAAGCGATCGCTGGCCGACGCGACGGCGGCCTCTTGCTGCTCTGCGATCATGCAAGCCATGCGCTGCCGGCAGCCTATGGCACGCTCGGCCTTTCCCGCGAAGATCTCGAAACCCATATCGCCTATGACATCGGCGCGGCGGCGATTACGCGCTCGCTCGCCGCATCCTTCGAGGCTCCGGCGCTGCTGACGCGCTTCTCGCGCCTGTTGATCGATCCCAACCGCGGCGCCGAGGATCCGACCTTGGTCATGCGGCTCTCCGACGGGCGTATCATTCCGGGTAATGCACGCATCGAGTCCGCCGAGATTGTTCGGCGGCGCCAACATTATTGGTTGCCCTATCGGCAGGCGATCGCGGCGGAGATTGCCGCGATGCTGAATGCCGGTCCGCCGCCTGCGGTGATCGGCATCCATACGTTCACGCCGGTATGGAAGAAATTCGCGCGGCCTTGGCAAGTGGGCATTCTCTGGGACGGGAATCCGCGCTTTGCCCGGCCGCTGATTGCAGCGCTCGCCGCAGATGGGATCGTCGTCGGCGATAACGAGCCCTATGCCGGCCGGCTGCCCGGCGATACGCTCGATGCGGAGATCACGCCGCGAGGACTTGCCGGATTGCTCATCGAAATCCGCCAGGATCTCGTCGCCGATTTGCAGCAGGCGCACGCTTGGGCCGAGCGCTTGGGTCGCATTCTGCGCCCGATTCTCGATCGTCCCGAGATCCATGAGATCGACACGTCATCACGCTCTAGGATTGCGGGGATTTCGGCGCGCCGTGCTTGACCTTCTCGGTCCCAAGCCGCATCGGCAAATCAGGCGATCGTCAATGAAGGATGCGGAAATGAACGTTCACGACCCGAAGACCGGAATTGCCGGGCAGGAGCTCAAGCAATTCGTCGAAAGGATCGAAAAGCTCGAGGAAGAAAAGAAGGCGATCGCCGACGATATCCGCGACGTTTACGGCGAGCTGAAAGGGCGCGGCTATGACGCCAAGGCGGTGCGCCAGATCGTCAAGATCCGCAAGCAAGATCATGCCGAGCGCAAGGAGATGGAGGCAATCCTGGACCTCTATATGCAGGCGCTGAATATGAGCTGAGCCTCCGGAGGGGAGTGCCAAAAGTCATATTGGCAGGGAAAGCCCGAGAAAATAACTTCCGGCCGCGTTCGGATTGTGGAAGTCTCTTCCGGCATGGCATGTAAATCGCATTGTCATGCCTGGTGGCTCCCGATGGGAGTTTTGAGGAGGCGACAATGTCAGCCGCACCGGAACCCGCCGAACAATCCGTACTCGAAGAAGACGTCCACGTGCTGCATCAGATGGGCTATGCGCAAGAGCTTGCGCGCAGCATGAAGGGCTTCTCGAATTTCGCGATTTCCTTTTCCATCATCTGCATCCTCGCCGGCGGCATCACCAGTTTCCAGATCGGATTTTCAACCACCGGCGGTTTCGAGATCGGCGTCGGCTGGCTGGTCGGCGGC
Organism: Beijerinckiaceae bacterium; assembly: GCA_021324915.1. GTDB lineage: Bacteria > Pseudomonadota > Alphaproteobacteria > Rhizobiales > Beijerinckiaceae > Methylovirgula. The sequence goes on from JAJPIC010000001.1 coordinate 122,761, forward strand.
ATATTTTCCCTGTTCGTCGGCCTCTCGATGGCGCAGATCGGTTCGGCCTATCCGACCGCCGGCGGCCTTTATCATTGGTCGTCCATCCTGGGTGGCCGCGGCTGGGGATGGGCCACGGCCTGGTTGAATCTTCTTGGCCTGATCTTCGTCACCGCAGCGGTCACGGTCGGCGCCTATACTTTATTCACCAGCCTCATCCTGACCAATATCTTCCATATCGACACGTCGAAATGGGGCTATTGGCAGCAATTGGTCGGCGTCAGCATCATTGCCGTCGCCCAGGGCCTGCTCAATCATTTCGGCATCAAGCTGACGAGCAAGCTCACCGATTTCTCGGGCTATCTGATCTTCTTCGTCGCCGTGCTTCTGACCGCGACGATGCTCGTCAGCGTGCATCATCTCGACCTGTCGCGGTTATTTCAAATCGTCAACAATACCGGCGATCCAGGCGGCGGTGTCGTGCCGCGGACGAACAATCTGTTCTACGCCTTTCTGCTCGGCCTGCTTCTGCCGCTCTATACGATCACCGGCTTCGACGCTTCGGCGCATACTGCCGAGGAGACATTGAACGCGCGCGTCGCCGTGCCGAAGGGAATCATCAATTCCATTCTCTATTCGGTGCTCTTCGGCTACATCATGGTCTGCTCCTTCGTGCTCGCAATGAACGATCCGGTTGCGGCAGCGAAGGACGGCAGCAATGTGTTCTTCAATCTTCTTGCCGGCTTGCCGGTGCCGAACCTCCTGAAGGACGCGCTCGATGTCTTGATTGTCATCGCCAATTATCTTTGCTCGCTCGCCTGCGTCACCTCGACCTCGCGCATGATCTTCGCCTTCTCGCGCGATGGCGGCGTGCCGTTCGTCTCGCCGTTGTTGCGCAGGGTCAGTCGGACATATCGCACGCCGGTCGGCGGCATTTGGGCGACAGTGATCCTTGCCGTCGCCGCGACGCTTTATTCCTCGGCCTATAATGCTTTGGCCGCGGGCTCCGCGGTCTTCCTCTATATCTCTTATGCGATGCCCTCTGCGGCTGGACTTTATGCCGAATCGAAAGGCTGGCAGCCGTCCGGCCCGTTCAAGCTCGGCGTCTGGTCGAAGCCGCTCGCCGTCGTCACCTGCGTCGGCGTCATCGGCGTCACCTGGATCGGCCTGCAGCCGCCGAACGACATCGTCATCAATTACGCAATCGGCATTCTCGTCTTGCTCGTCGTCGGCTGGTTCGCACTCGAGCGCAAGCGGTTTCCGGGGCCCCCGATCAGTGCCGCCGAGATCGCCAAACGGCATGAGGAGATCCTCGCCGAAGAAAAGGCGGTCGGCGAAACGATCCGCGCCGGACTTTGAACAAAGTCGCGTGCGGCTATTCCACCTGCGGCGCGCCGGGTGCAGTATGGTTGCGCCTGACAACGAAGCTTCGGGAGAGCGCACTTGGGATTTCATTATGCGACGGGGACGACCCGTTGGGCGTTCGGATCCTTGGCCGAGCTCATGGCCAAGGCAACGCCGCCTCGGTCCGGCGACATGCTCGCCGGGATCGCCGCAAGCTGCGCCGAAGAGAACGTCGCCGCCAAGCTCTGCCTTGCCGACATTCCGCTCAGGCGCTTTCTCGAAGAGACGCTCGTTCCCTACGAGGCAGACGAGATCACGCGGCTCATTATCGACACGCACGACCGCGAGGCATTCGCGCCGATCGCGCATCTGACGGTCGGGGAGTTCCGTAATTTCCTGCTGTCGAGCGAGGCGACGCCCGAGGCCGTGAGCGCGCTCACGCCCGGCGTGACGCCCGAGATGGCGGCCGCCGTCAGCAAATTGATGCGCAACCAAGACCTGATCCTGGCGGCGAAGAAATGCCGCGTCGTAACGAAATTCCGCAATACGCTCGGTCTGCCGGGCACGATGGCGGTCAGACTGCAGCCCAATCATCCGACCGATAGCCGCGCCGGCATTGCGGCCTCGATCATCGACGGGTTGATGTATGGCAGCGGCGATGCGGTCATCGGCATCAATCCTGCGTCCGACAGCCTGCCGGTGATCGCCGATCTCTTGCAGTTGATCGATGGCCTTATTGCCCGGTTCGAGATTCCGACGCAGGCGTGCGTGCTGACCCATGTCACGAGCTCGATCGAGCTTATCAATCGCGGCATGCCGGTCGATCTCGTCTTCCAATCCGTAGCCGGGACCGAGGCCGCCAATCGCGCCTTCGGTGTCGATCTTGCCGTCCTGAGGGAAGGCCGCGAGGCCGCGCTCTCGCTCAAACGCGGCACGATCGGCGACAACGTGATGTATTTCGAGACCGGGCAGGGTAGCGCGCTCTCGGCTAACGCGCACCACGGTGTCGATCAGCAGACGCTCGAGGCACGCGCTTATGCGGTCTGCCGTCAATTCAAACCGCTTCTCGTCAATACGGTCGTCGGCTTCATCGGTCCGGAATATCTCTACGATGGCAAGCAGATTATCCGTGCAGGACTTGAAGATCATTTCTGCGGCAAGCTGATGGGCCTGCCGCTCGGTTGCGACGTTTGCTATACCAATCACGCCGAGGCCGACCAGGACGATATGGATAATCTGATGACACTGCTCGCGGCGGCGGGAGTGACCTACATCATGGGGATTCCGGGTGCCGACGACGTCATGCTGAATTATCAATCGACCTCGTTCCACGACGCGCTCTACCTGCGCGAAGTTTTCGGCCTGCGAAGGGCTCCCGAGTTCGATGCCTGGCTGCAGCGCATGCGGATTGCAGGTGCCGACGGGCGCCTGTTGCGGCAGGAGCCGGCGCATCCCCTCATTGCGTGGCACGAGGCCTGAGCATGCGGCCGCCGGTCGTCGAGGATTCCTGGAAAAGGCTTTCCCGGACGACGCAGGCGCGCATTGCCCTCGGGCGCGCCGGCGCCTCGCTGCCGACGCAGGAAGTGCTGAATTTTTCGCTGGCTCATGCCCGCGCGCGTGACGCCGTCCACGCGCCTTTCGATCGAGACAAGATCGCCGGAGAGATCGAGGCGCTCGGCTTCGAGACCTTGTTTGTTGCGAGTGCCGCGCCCGACCGTGCGAGTTATCTGCGCCGCCCCGATTGGGGTCGTTCGCTCAACCCCGAGAGCCAAGCTTTGCTCGCCGCCCGCAAGAGCGAAGCCTGCGATCTCGCCATTGTCGTAGCCGACGGTCTTTCGGCGACGGCGGTCCACAACCAGACAGCGCCTTTGCTCGCCGCCTTCAAACCTTATATCGCGCGTGCCGGCTGGCGGGTGGGCCCGATCGTCATCGCAAGCCAAGCCCGAGTCGCGCTGGGGGACGAAATCGGCCGATTGCTTCAAGCGCGCGCCGCCATTCTGCTCGTCGGCGAACGACCGGGCCTGTCGTCGCCGGATTCACTCGGCATCTATGTGACCTATGATCCGAAGCCCGGCCGCAACGACGGCGAGCGCAATTGCATCTCGAACGTGCGCGAAGAAGGTCTCGCCCATGATCTTGCCGCGTTCAAACTCGCTTGGCTGGTCGACCAGGCCTTGCGGCGCAAGCTCACCGGCGTCGGGTTGAAAGATGAATCCGATCTGCTGCTGCAGAGTGAAGGGCGGCCCGCGGCTTTGTCGGAGCGGTGAACGTCTTCGGCAATCTGAACCTTCTCACGATCGTGTGTCAGGGCGATCGGTCGCGTGGCACTCCCTCGACTGCCTCCCTATCTCGCGTGATTGCCGGGAATGTCGGCTCCCACTTGGTCGAGGGCAGGATGACGCAGGACGCCAATATTCTTTTTTCGCCTTTTCGCCTCGGCGATCTCGAGCTCAAGAATCGCATTGTCATGGCGCCGTTGACGCGCAACCGCGCAACGCATGGGACCGATGCGCCCAACGAGCTCATGGCCGAATATTACCGCCAGCGCGCCTCGGCCGGCTTGATCGTCACCGAAGCCACGCAGATTTCGAAACAGGGCCAAGGCTATATCTGGACGCCGGGAATTTATTCGCAGTCTCAGGTCGAAGGCTGGAAGAAGATCACTGCCGCCGTGCACGAGACCGGGGGAAAAATTTTCAATCAGCTCTGGCATGTCGGACGCATTTCGCATGTGTCGTTGCAACCGGGCGGGGCGCAACCGGTCGCCCCTTCGGCGATTCGTGCCAAGGCGAAGACGTTCATCGAGACGGGCTATGCCGATGTTTCCGAGCCGCGGGCTCTGTCGATCGAAGAGATCGGAGCGGTGGTCGGCGATTATGCCGCGGCGGCCGAGAACGCCAAGAAGGCAGGATTCGACGGCGTCGAGATCCACGCCGCCAACGGCTATCTCATCGACCAGTTTTTGCGCGACGGAACGAATAAGCGCACCGATGCCTATGGCGGCTCGGTCGAGAACCGCGTCCGTTTCGCTCTGGAAGTCGCCGACGCCATTCTGCGCGTCTGGGATGCCAAACGCGTGGGGATCAGGATTGCGCCGGTCACGCCCTTCAACGACATCTCGGACAGCGACCCGGCAAGAATATTCGTTCATCTCGCCGAGAAATTGAGCGCCCGGGGTCTCGCCTATATCCATGTCGTCGAGGGCGCGACGGGCGGGGCGCGCGATTACGCACCTTTCGATTACATCAGGTTGCGCAAGGCCTTTGCCGGGGCTTACATCGCCAATAATAATTACACGCGCGAGCTCGCTATCGAGGCCTTGAGCGAGAAGCGTGCCGATCTCATTGCGTTCGGCAAGATCTTCATCTCCAATCCCGATCTCGTCGAGAGATTGCGGGTGGGCGCTCCGCTCAATCCTTTCGATCAAGCGACCTTCTATGGCGGCGGCGCGAAAGGCTATACGGATTATCCGACGCTCGCGCAGGCGGCAATGGAACAGGCCCCGCGCGAGGGCACCGGCGCCGGCTAGAGCATCGGGCCCAAAAGTGGGTACCGGTTTTGGAAAACCCGATGCTCGGATCGAAGAGCATCGGACCCAAAAGTGGGTACCGGTTTTGGGAAGAATCCGATGCTCGGATCAAAGAGCATCGGACCCGAAAGTGGGTACCGGTTTTGGGAAGAATCCGATGCTCAACAAAATCGAGCGGGGGCTCGATCTTTCCGAATTGCCGTCCCGTTTCGGAACGCAAGGCGGGCCGATGCTAAGATTGCGTTAACCCTAATTGCCTAACCCTCGATGAGCGCGGCGTTTCGGGCCGCGCTCGAACGAGGGGCGCGTGGTCGGCAGCAAGGACCGCCTCAAGGCCATAGCGGCTTCGGCGGCTGCGATGCTCATCGCTGCCGCGAGTGCCGGCGCTTGGGCGCAGACGGCCGCCTCGCAAAGCCCCGATTCTCAGACGCAGAGCGCGCCCGACCAGCAGGCGCCCGACCGGACGCCGCCGGACGAGCAGAGTCTCGAAGAGCAGGGGCTGGGCTTGCGCGGCACCACGCCGCCTTCGCTCGAAGCCGCGCCGCCGGAAAAAGGGCAAGTGCAGACATCCGACAATGCCAACCCGATTGCGTCGCCTGCGCCGCAATATGGTCTTCCTCCGCCCGTATCGGACACGACCGACGTCCTCAACTACGGCAAGCCGAAGCCGAAGAAGCCGAAGCTCTATCGCTTGCCGAGGCTCAAACGCGTCGGCCTCCTGCCTTTGCAGCCTCTCACATCCTATAAGACCGCCCCGCTCACCCAGAAGCGCGGCAGCAATCCGCCGCTGATCGATCCGAGCAACCCGACTCCGACGACGGCGGTGATCCCGATTATGCCGCAGCCCAGGCCGCCGAAGCCAGATCCGGCGCCGTTCGCGCCGCTCGGCATCGACGCTGGCTCGTTGCGGCTTTTCCCCTATATCGAGACCGACACCGGCTATGACAGCAATCCGAATCGCCTGGCGAGCGAAGTCGTGGGGTCCGCCTACGTTCACGGCGAGGCCGGGCTCAGCCTCCAGTCGCAATGGTCGAACCACAGTCTCAGCGCCAGCCTGCGCACCGGCTATTACGATTATTTCAGCGTTCCGCTTGCCAATCATCCGGAAGCCAGCGGCAATCTCGCCGGCACGATCGACGTGACGCGGCAGACGCATATCAATCTGGCGAGCACGTTCGACATCGAGACCCTTTACCCGGGCTCGCCGATCTTCGCCATTCCCAACAGCGTTTTCATCACAAACCGGCCGCTGATCGTGAGCCTCGGCCAGGCGGTCGGGATCACGCAGCAGTTCAATCGTCTTTCGGTCAGTCTCACCGGTGCTTTTGCGCGCTATATGTTCGGAAACGCAACACAGTCGAACAACGTCGATCTTCTTCTCTCGCAGGACGATTACAATGACTATGGGCTGACGCCGCGCATCTCTTACGAGGTGACCCCGCAATGGGTTCCCTATATCGAAGTGACGGGCGATCTGCGCCGCTACGATTCCTACGACGATGTCTATGGGTTCGCGCGCAGCTCAAACGGCATTTCCGGCAAGCTCGGTTCGACCTATGAATTCACCCCTCTGCTCACGGGGGAGATTGCCGCCGGCTACGCGCATCGCGTCTATGTCGATCCGCGCCTGCCCAATATCGATACGCCGACGATCGACGGCAAGTTGATCTATGCCGCGACGCCGCTCACCACCGTCACTTTGACTGGCTCGACCTATATCTCGGAAACGACGCTCGCCAATGCGGCGGGCGCAGTCAGCCGTAGCGTCAGTCTCGGTGTAACGCACGCGCTACGGCGCGATCTGACGCTCTCGGCGCTCGCGACTTATCAATATAACATCTACGTCGGCCAGCCGATCACCGAACAGTTCTATTCGGCCATGATCGGGGCCAATTACAATCTCACGCGCAGCGTGGTTCTGACCGGCAGCTTCACCCATCAGCGCTTCCTCAGCACGGCGCCGGGCGAAGATTATACCGCCAATGTCTTTCTCGTCGGGCTGCGGCTGCAGGATTAGAGCGCGATCGGGGAAGTGAAATTTTCCGAGAAGGATCATGTTCAGTCAAAGCCGAGCGATCAAAAATCATCCCGTTCCAGGCTAAGGTTTGACCACAAAATTTGCGATCGTCTCCACTACGCCTGGCGCCAAGGGGAGCGCGGGATCGGCATAGGTTGCAATATTCGCCTGCCGGTCATCCGAATTGACGGTTTTGAGCACGTGGTTCGTATTGGCAAGCAGGACGAGTTCTGCTTCGGGCGCTGCTTGTTTCAGGCGCTGGGCGTCGGCGACACTGATTTGGAGGTCCCGTTCCCCTTGCAGAATGAGCACGGGCTTCGTGACCTTGCCGATCAGCTTGGCCGGATCATAGGAAAATTCATCAATGAGGAAGCCCTGGACCTGCGGGGCAAAGAGCGGCATCAGCATCGGGTTCATATGCGAGACATCGACGCGCTTGCCGGCTTCGAGCGCATCGATTGCCGTCATCGCTTCGGGGAGGATCGGCGCATTTGCCGGATTGGCGCGGAGCTGTTCACGCATTATTTCGCCGAGCGGCCGGCCGGCGGCGGAGATAAGGACGAGCCCGCAAACGTCCGTGGCTCCTTGAGCGGCGGCCAAGGCTATGAGGCCGCCTTCGCTATGGCCGAGCAGGAAGACGCAAGATGCGCCGGTTCGCTTGCGGATCGCCGACGTCCAGGACTTCACGTCCGTCACATAATCGGCGATGGTTACGGCATTGCCGTCGGCGACGGCCGCGCGGCTGCCTCCGACGCCGCGCTTATCGATGCGCACCGAGCCGATCCCATGCGCCGCCAATCCTTCCGCGAGTAGTTTATAAGTCGATGCCTTGATGCCGTAAGGGCTATTGCCATCCCGGTCGGTGGGACCCGAACCCGGAATGATGAGCACCATCGGCGCCTTGCCTGCGGGCGTCAGCATGGTTCCCGCGAGCGGCGCCAAAGGCCCAGGCGCCGCGATGAAGGTCTCGACGCTCGCCGCCGCTGTCGCGGCGGATGCCGACAGAATCGCAACGAGCAAGGCTGACATGCGCATGGCCGCTCGATCTCAAGGATCAAACGCGATTATCGATCTTCGGCAGAAGAGAAAGCAAGGCCGGAACTCGAGGGCGCGGACAATCGGATCTGCGTGCGCGACCTTCTTGGCCGAGATCACGTTCATGCTTTGGATCGATCGGAATCAAAGCATCGTGATCTAGAGCACGCCAAGGTTCTTCAATTGCGCGCGGAAGTCGTTCGCAAGTCCAGGATTGGCGAGAGCGAAGGCGACATTCGCGATCAGAAATCCGAGGCTGGAGCCGCAATCATAAGTCTTGCCGTCGAACCGAACGCCATGAAAGGCCTGCTCGCCCATCAGCGCTTTCATGGCATCGGTCAATTGAATTTCGCCGCCCGCGCCCTTCTCGCCTTTTTCGAGTATGGGGAAGATTTCGGGCGAGAGCACGTAACGCCCGGAGATGATGAGATTGGATGGCGCGACGCCTTTGGGTTTCTCCACCATGCCGGTGATCTCGAATGTCGCTCCATAATCTTTGCCGACGGAGACGACGCCGTATTTGTGGGTTTCTTCGGGCGCGACTTCTTCGACGGCGATGATATTGCCGCCGTGTTTCTCATAGGCCTCGATACATTGAGCCAGGCAACGCCGTCCGGCCGCGGCCAGGGTCAGCATGTCGGGCAGAACCACAGCGAAGGGTTCATCGCCGACGATTTCGCGTGCGCACCAGACCGCATGTCCGAGGCCGAGCGGCGCCTGCTGGCGGGTGAAGCTCATGGCGCCCGCTTTTGGCAGATCGGCCCTCAGCGCTTGCAATTCCTTCAGCTTGCCGCGCTTCTCAAGGACGTCTTCGAGTTCGTAGGCGATATCGAAATGATCTTCGATGACCGACTTGTTGCGTCCGGTCACGAAAATGCAATGTTCGATACCCGCTTCGTAGGCTTCGTCGACGACGTGTTGGACAATTGGCCTGTCGACGACCGTCAACATTTCCTTAGGGATGGATTTGGTCGCTGGGAGGAAACGCGTTCCGAGGCCGGCAACCGGAAAGATAGCCTTGCGTATGCGCTTTTTCATTCGGAGCCCGGGGCTGGAGGAAATCGGCGCGTCGCGCGTGGCGAGACGGGAGCAATTAGGATGCCGGCAGCCCTGGCGTCAACTTGGACCGATTAACGCGGCGTTTTGTTCTGGCTGGCAGGATTTCGCTCTTTACGTGGAGAACGCTCATGGCGGTTTTGGTTACCGGCGGTGCTGGCTATATCGGCGGCCACATGGTCCTCGCGCTGCTCGATGCTGGCGAGGAGGTCGTCGTGCTCGACGATCTTTCGACCGGATTCGCCTGGGCGGTGCCTAAGGCCGCGAGATTGGTCGTGGGGGATTCGGGGGACGTAGAAAAACTTTCTGCGATCGCTGCCGAACATTCAATCGACAGCATTGCTCATTTCGCCGCCAAGATAGTCGTCCCGGACTCAGTTGCCGATCCACTCGGCTATTATCTCAGCAATACCGTCAAGGCCCGCACTCTCGTCGAATTCGCAGTGCGCAACGGGATCAAGAACTTCATCTTTTCGTCGACGGCGGCCATTTACGGCGAGCCGCTCAACAATCCCATCTTCGAAACGGCGCAACCTGCGCCGATTAACCCTTACGGAAGATCGAAACTCATGGTCGAGTGGATGCTCAAGGACGCCGCCTATGTGCATGAACTCTCCTATGTGGCGCTTCGCTACTTCAACGTAGCGGGAGCCGACCCGAAGGCCCGCCTTGGCCAGTCAACTCCTAACGCAACACACCTCATTAAGGTTGCAGTGCAAGCAGCACTCGGCTTGCGAAACGGCATGGATGTCTACGGAACGGATTATCCGACGCCGGATGGAACATGCGTACGCGATTACATCCAGGTCAGCGATCTGATCGAGGCTCATCTTCTGGCGCTTGCCCATTTGCGGCGCGGCGGCGAAAGCCTCGTCCTCAATTGCGGTTATGGACACGGGCATTCGGTGCGCGAAGTCATCGACGTCGTCAAAGACGTCTCGCAGACGAACTTTGAAGTTCGGCTAACGGGACGGCGCGCCGGCGATCCGGCGGCGTTGGTCGCCGGAGCGCAGGAGATTCGTGATCGGCTTGGATGGACGCCGCGCTATGACAATCTCACGGAGATTGTACGACAGGCTTATGAATGGGAACGCAAGCTCCGGGACGGCACGATTGCCAAGGCCCGCTAGCGATCAGTGCTGCGATTCTCCTTGGTTTTGCGGTTCTGCCTGATTCTCCGGGTGTTCTTTCATTTCCTTCGCATGTTCGCGCATTTCCTTATTGTATTCGTGGCGGCGCCACATGCCGAGCGCGCAACCGACGACAGCGCCTCTGACGCCATGATGGCCGGCCACATGACCGGCAACGGCGCCCGCCGCGCCATATTTCAGACAGCCGCCGGGTTTTCCCGCCGCTTCCGACGCGCCGGTCATCGCGAAACAGAAGATCAGGGCCAGAATTGCGCTCCTCATCGGATAACTCCATTCGAATGAACTGCAGCCCTTGCCGCGACTCGGCAGGGCAGGGAAGATATGGGCGTTCAGTGCGGCTGGAAAAGGCCGCAGCAAAATCGTTGCGCCGATCCTCCCTATGAGCGATCCAGACAATTTCACCGAAACAACGACGAGGAGCTGGGGCGGCCGCATCGGACAAAGCCTCGTCGGCGTCGTGATCGGTCTTCTGCTCATCCCTGCCGCGATCGCGCTCATCTATTGGAACGAGGGTCGTGCCGCCGAAGCCTTCAGCGCGCTCGCGCAAGGCCAGCGCCAGGTCGTCGAAGCGGACGCAGGAGCAAGTCTTCCGGCCAATGACGGCAAGCTCGTCCATCTGACCGGAGAGATCCGCACCGCGACTCCCGCGCGCGACGCCGCATTCGGCGTAACGGGCGACGGGCTTTTGCGCCTGCGCCGCAAAGTCGAAATGTTCCAGTGGAAGGAAGAGAAAGAGACGACGAGCCAGGAGTCGATCGGCGGATCGGAAACGACGACGACAACCTATAGCTATCATCGCGTCTGGTCGGAAGACGCCATCGACTCTGGCGCCTTCCGTCATCCGGCAGGCCACGTCAATCCCGTCCTCCCGATGAAATCGGTCACGTTCGATGCGCCCGAGGCTGCGCTCGGCGCCTATCGAATAGATCCGGGTGTGCTCGACAAAATTTCCGACTTCGCTTCGTTCCCGGTGACGCAGGCTCCGGCCGATTACAAGCTCGAAGACGGCGGGTTCTATCGGGGGCAGGATCCGGCCAAACCGGCTGTTGGTGATCTGCGGGTGAGCTTTGCGGCGGTATCGAGCCAAGTCTTTTCGGTCGTCGCCGCCGCGGAGCAAGGGGCGCTTGCGCCCTTTCATGCGGCGAACGGCTATCAGATTGCGCTGATCAAGCCCGGCGCGCTCAGCGCTGCGGCGCTCTTCGCCGAAAAGAAACAAGAAGAGCGCATTTTGACTTGGGTGCTGCGCGCTGCAGGCTTCCTCGTCATGTTCATCGCCTTCGCTTTGATCGCGGCGCCGGTCGCCACTCTGTTCGCGATCGTTCCGTTTCTCGAGGGGATCGCACGAGCAGGCACGTTCCTCGTCGCACTGACCTTCGCCGTCCCGCTGACGCTCGTCACGATTGCGGTCGCTTGGGCGGCGCACCGGCCGATCGTCGGCGGCCTGCTGCTGGCTGCGGCGATCGTCTCGCTTATTCTCTTTGCGCGCTTGCACAGGCCAAAACCGGCGCCCGCGGCTTCATAGCAGGAGAGCGCTAGACCCAGCCTTGTAATTCGCGCGCGACAATGGCGCGGATGACTTCCATCCCCTCCGCGCCGTCGTTGAGACAGGGGACGGTTGCGAATTTAGCGCCGCCGTTTTCCAGGAAGACGTGCCGGTTTTCCTTGTCGATCTCTTCGAGCGTCTCGACGCAATCGGCAACGAAGCCGGGGGTGATGACGGCGAGACTGCGGCAGCCTTCGCGCGCCAGAGTTCTCACTGTCTCATCCGTATAGGGCCTCAGCCATTCGGCGCGACCGAAGCGCGATTGATAGGTCAACTTGAGTTTCTTTCCGTCGGGGCCGAGCGCGGCGGCAAGCGCGCGGAACGTCTCTTCGCATTGGCGCGGATAGGGGTCGCCTTTATCCACATAGGCCTGCGGAATCCCATGGAAGGAAACGAGGATCACCTCGGGGCTGAAATCGAGGCCGGCCAAGAATTTGCGTAGCGACGCGGCGAGCGCGTCGATATAGACGGGATCGGCCGGGTAGGGCGGAGCGATGCGCAAGGCAGGCTGGACTCGCATGGGGGCAAGCGCGGCGAAGACTGCGTCTGCGACGCTCGCGGTCGTCGCCGCCGCATATTGCGGATAAAGCGGAACGACAAGCACGCGGTCGCATCCCGCCGCGACGAAGCGGGCGAGCGCCGGCGCAATCCCCGGCTGACCGTAGCGCATGGCCCAGTCGACCTCGATCGCCGCATTTGTCGGAATTCCGCTCGTGATCCATTGCGCCAGCTTTTCCGCTTGCGCGCGCGAGATCGTCTTCAGCGGGCTTTCGTTGCGCTCACGATTCCAGATCGATTGATAAGCCTTGCCGCTGCGCGACGGGCGCTGCGTAAGGATGATGAGGTTGAGGATCGGCCACCAGATCAGGCGCGACGTCTCGACCACACGTCTATCCGACAGGAATTCCTTCAGATAGCGGCGCATCGACCAATAATCGGTAGCTTCGGGCGTGCCGAGATTGACCAGGAGAACGCCGATTCTTACGCCCGGCTCCGACATATCTACCCTCTCGCGTCTGCCGCTTTCTGTCGCGAGCACATAGAGGGTTTCGGCCCGCTTCGCCAGTTCGGTGAGCCGGCGTATCGGCTTGAGACGAGCGAGCCACTCGGCGGCTTCTAGGCCGCCTGCGCGATGGCGCGCTGGTGCGCAAGGCGCAGTTCGGCAAGCGCCGCTTCGAGCGCACTTAACTGCCGTTCGATATGGCGGATCTGGTTGGCGATCTGCTCGGCAGGAAGGTTGAGCTCGACGCCCGAATCGTCCCGTTTGAGCATGTCGTGGATCTCGGTGAGCGTGAAGCCGAGCTGCTTGCCTTTCAAGATCATCTGAAGGTCGAGGCGGTCGCGGCCGGAGTAAAGCCGCGTCAATCCTTTTCGATTGGGATGCAGAAGGCCGCGATCTTCATAGAAGCGGAGCGTGCGCAGACTGATCCCGAACTCGCGTGCCAATTCGCCGATCGTCCAATAGGACTCGCCATCCAATTCCTTCTGTTCGCCGCCGATCTCGACCCCTTCCTTTAGGCGCCGGTGTTGGGCCCCGGCGCCGTCGTCGATGCGCGTTTCCATTGTGGGTGCCTTCAACTCGAAAGCCACGAATCATCAGTAGCAACTATAAATTGTGTCAATGCGTCACGCAATCCCAAGTTACGGCATTTGTGTCAAAATCGAGCAGAGTTAACCGGCTGTTTACTGCGGTTACGGAAATTAAAGAACGCAGCCACAGGCGGCCGGGGCCCGAAGGCGATTCGGCCCGTTCGATTCTTTCCCGAGATTCGCGGCCGCAGACCAGAGGTCCGGAGAGGTCATGAGCAAAGCGGTTGCCTGGCGCAGCAGGGGCGACGAGCCGGCGCGGCATCTGGGGCTCGAGCCCCGCTTCCATGAGGCTCCGACCTTCCATGCCGGTCAATTGAACCGGATGGAGTCGATGCTGAACGCGCTGCTCGCGGCGATCGGGCCGGGCGATGCGCCCTTGCCGCCGACACGGGCGCCGAACGTGAAGGCTCATCCATCGCTCGCCACGGCGATTGCCGAGATCTCTCAGCGGCAAAGGGCGTTGGAAGATCGAAAGCCCGCCGTCTCCAAGCCTGAGGTTCAGGAACCCGCCGCCCAGACTGCCTCGCTCGTGAGCTTGCAAGCCGACCTCGCCGCGCTCGGTGCGAAGCTCGACGAAATGCGTCACGAACAATCCGCCCGTTCGGCGCAGCCCGTCTGCAATCTCGACAAACTGCGTGCCGAGATCGCGGACATGTCGCAAGCGCTGCGCGATCTCGGTTCGCGCGGCTCGATCGCCACCCTCGAACAGGCGATCCGCGGTCTTACGCAAAAAATTGAAGTCTCGCGCACGGAAGGAATCAGAGAGGCCGTGCTGTCGCCGATCGAGGAGCTTCTCGGCGAGCTCAGGCGTTCCCTCGCCGAAATCGATCCGCGCACGACCATCAAAGGACTCGAGAGCGAGTTGCACCGGCTCGGCAGCAAGCTCGACGATCTCGCCAGAGCGGGTCTCGATCCGGCGGCATTCGAGACGATCCAGCAGCAGACGCGGGAAATCCGCGACCTTCTGACGGCGGCCGCGGCGCGCCCGCTTCCTGTGGAGCAGATCGAGCGGCAGGTCGCGCAGCTTGCCGAGAGCATCGACCGGCAGCGCGCCGCCGGGCGCGAGCCGAGCTATGCCTTGGACGAGGATCGCGCCACAGCTTTCGGCAAGATCGAGGACAGGCTCGATGCGATCAGTGCCAAGGTCGAGCAGGCGATCGCCGAATCGCGCGATCAGACCCGCTATGAGGCGCTCGCGCGCCGTATCGATACTGTCCATGATGCGCTGACGAACCGCGAAAGCGCACCCGATACGCGCCCGCTTGAAGACCTCGTGCGCGGTCTCGCCGAGAAGCTCGAAAGAGCGCAGGAGCCGAAGACCGAGCCGCAAGCCATCGAAGCGCTCGAGCGGCAGATTGCCGAGCTTGCCCAAAGGCTCGATCGCTCCGGCTTTTCCACGCTGAGCGCGCTGGAAGAGACGATCGCGAGCCTCTTTGCGGAACTCGAAAGGACGCGGCAGACGGCGCTCGAGGCGGCGCAGAACGCGGTACGCCACGCGCTCAGCCAACCGGGCGGCGCCAATTCCGATGTCAGCCGGGAATTGCAAAGATTGCGCGCGGTCCAGGACGAGACGGACCGGCGCACGCTCTCGACCTTAAACGCGGTCCATGAGACGCTGGAGAAGGTCGTCGATCGTCTGGCGGTCGTCGAAGGCGAATTGGCGCAGCGGCCGGGACAAAGGGGTGAAGCTCTCGCCTCGGGTCCGGTGCCGGTTTTTGCGCCGCCCCAACGCGAGGCACCGCGAGCGCCGCAGGTGCCGGCCGACGACCGCACGCGTCGCGACAGGGCAATGCCGCCCGCCGCCGCACTCGAAGATTTTCTCATCGAACCCGGCAGCGGCTTTCCGGGCCGGCGCGAAGCCGGACAGGCGCAGGACGAGCCGGCGCCTACGCGCGCCAATTTCATCGCCGCCGCGCGGCGTGCCGCGCAAGCCGCGCAGAAGGAAACGGCTGCGGCGGTCGCGCAAAACGGGGCGCGCAATCCGCTCCCGACCAAGCCCGATCATGCGAGTTTCATTCAGCAGACGCGCAATTTCATTGCGCAACATAAAAGGCCGGTCGTCCTTTCGCTCGCCGCACTTTTCGTCGCCATCGGCGCTTATGCGGTGATCAAGAGCCTCGGCCACGGACAGGCAAGTCTTTCGTATAATGCAGATACGCCGGCGGCCGTCGCGCCGGTTGCGTTGAGCGCACCTGCGCCGAGCATCTCGCAAGCGATGACCCCGGTCACAGTGCACCCGCAGCTCCCGCGGCCCGCACAAATGGCTTCGGCCGCGCCGCCACCTGCTGCACAAACCACGCAGCAACAGAGTGCCGCCCCGACGCCGGCCAATGTCGATCTCACCCCGACGGGCTCCATCGGCAAATCGAAAAATGCGGCGAGCGCAGAGCACGCGGTGACGGAAGCCGAACTCGAAACGGCTGCGCAATCCGGCAATGCCAAAGCCCAATTTATGCTGGCGACCGATTATACCGAGGGCCGGCACGTGACGCGCGACCTCGCCGCCGCGGCGCAATGGTATGCGAAAGCCGCGGCGCAGGGCTTGGCACCTGCGCAATACCGGCTCGCGTCATTCTATGAAAAAGGGTTAGGGGTGCCGCGCGACCTCGCGCAAGCAAGGGCCTGGTACAGGAAGGCGGCGGAACGGGGCAATATCCGCGCCATGCATAATCTTGCCGTTCTTGCCGCCGGTGGCGGCGACAGCGGCCGCCCGGATTATGCGACCGCCGCACAATGGTTCAAAAAAGCGGCGGATTACGGCGTGCGCGACAGCCAGTATAATCTCGCCGTCCTGCTCGCCCGCGGGCTCGGCGTGCCGCAGAACCTTGTTTCATCCTACGCGTGGTTCGCCATTGTCGCGGCGCAGGGGGATGATGACGCGGCGAAAAAGCGAGACGATGTCGGCGCGCGGCTCGATCCCAATCAGCTTGCCGCCGCAAAGGCGCAGGCCGGCGCCTTCCGTCCGCGCACGCCGGATGCGGAGGCCAACGAAGTTCAGCTGCCGGCTACGGGCTGGAACATCGCGCCGGCACCTGTCTCGAGCGGCAAGCCGCAGCGCGCGAAGATGTCGATGTTGTGAAGGCGCGCCGCTCATGCCTGCTTTCAAAAAGTGAGCGGCAAAGGCGCGATGGGTGCACACCCGTTTACGTGGCTTCGCGCAAATTCGCAAAACGATATCGCGGATTAGTGGCGTCCGATATGGCATGTGCCGGCGGGCGTCGATTCTCCCGGCATGAAAATACGCACCGTCCAGCCCGATACTCGATCGGCCGTTCCTTCGCCGCACATTTGCCGCGCCGTCTGATTGGCGAGCTGGCGTTCGACGCTGCGGCTGACGACGGCGACGCTCGGCACGGCCGCCGTGACATTGAGGGTGCGGCTGTCCTCGTCGATATGATAGCCCGAAATCAGCCCCGAGGCCTTATGCGCATCCCCGATATTGCCGAGCACCCTGAGGTCGTCGGCGCGCGCTGCCGTTGCTGAAGTGCACATCGCGAGAGCTGCGGCGATTGCCGTGCCTCTGCCCAGCCATTGTGAACGGTTCACTCGAGGTCTTTGCATGGATTCGGCCCTGGTGAGGCAAGATTGGCGTCACGGAACGCGCCGTCTTTTTGCGCTGACTTCGCGCCGCTTTCAACAGGGAATCTTGAGCGTGAAGCCTGAGCGGGATGCGTTCATGCTTTGGATCGATGCGATCCAAAGCTTTAATGCGACCCGCCGCGTGATTCCACGCAGGAGCGCACGATCGGCGCGCACACCGTGTCTTTGGCGCCGGTGACCGGATCGTTGGTGTCGCCGCTATAGCGCACTTGGGTGACCTTGTCGTTTTCGAGGCGAAAGGTTGCGTGGCAATAGCCGCTGAAGGATGCGCTGACCACGTTGATGACCGGCACCGTCAGATCGAGCGTGCGGGTCGAATTGACATAATACGTGTAGATCGTCGTCTTGCCGCTCGTGACCTTCTGGTCGGGCAGGCCGAGGCAAGTCTCGAGATCGAGCTCGGACATTCCGACGAGGCTTTTTCGCGCAGTTTGGGCGATTTGCGCGTCGATGGGGGCACAGCCGGCCATCGGAATGAGCAATATGATCAGGAGAAATCCGCGTGTCGCAAATACGCGCGCCATCGTCGGCATCGCCCCCTCTGCCTCGACGCCTACAAACCTCACGCGAGGGGGAAGGTTCCGAACATCACAGGGAAATTACCCGTGGGAGACCATCCGCCTCAATCGGGCAGGCATTGGTCCCATGCGACACGATAGACTCGCTCGCGGCCGAGAACATGCGCAAAAATCGGGTCGCGCGGCTCGAAGAGCCCTGCAAAGGCCCGGTCACGGAGGTTCAATCCGCCGGCAAAGGCGCCGAAGGCCGGCAGAACGCAGCGCGTGCCGTTGGTGACGAAACAACGCCGCCTCACTGAACCCGTTGCGCCGGCAACCCGCGCCGTCGGGTGGAGATGGCCGGCAATTTCCGCTCCGCCGCCTTGTTCCGGCTTGTGGCGAAACAGAATTCCGCCGATTTCGAGCTCAGCGAGCCGCATGCCGCCGAGATCTGCCGGCAGGACCGGATCATGATTGCCGGCGATCCAGATCCAGTCGCGTCCGCTCTGCAGGCGAGCAAGCAGGACCCGATCGGCGCTGCCGAGCCGTTCGCCGCCGCCGACGTCATGGAAAGAATCGCCGAGCGCGACGACGGCACGCGGCGCGTAGCGGGCGATCAGTACCGAAAGAGCGGCAAGCGTCGTCGCCGTATCATAGGGCGGCAGGAAGACGCGGCGTAGCGCGTAGGACGAGCCCTTTTCGAGATGCAGGTCCGCGACCGCGACCAAGCGCTCTTGCGGCCAATAGAGCGCGCCGAGCGGATCGGCGACGAAAGAGGCTTGGCCCAGCGCGAGAGCATGCGCGGCCGACTGCCAACATTCTCTGATCGGGCTGTTCATGCGGCGAGTCTCAACGGCGATTCGCCAACTATGCTGGCCTCGTCCTCTCCGATCAAGTCCGCGCGAGATCGCGGTACAAGATCTCAAGATCCTTTCGCGATCGGCCGCTCGCTACAGGGCTTTTTGGCCCGCTTTGCCGGCAGGGAGCGCGATGCTATAGGGGCGGGCCGAATTCGAGGCCGGAAAAGGTTTTGCGATGGAAAAGATCAAGGTCGCCAATCCCGTTGTCGAACTCGACGGCGACGAGATGACCCGGATCATCTGGCATCTCATCCGCGAAAAGCTCATCTACCCCTATCTCGACATCGAGCTCGAATATTACGACCTTTCCATAGAGAATCGCGACGCGACCGGAGATCAGGTCACGGTCGATGCCGCCAATGCGGTGAAGAAATGGGGCGTCGGCGTCAAATGCGCGACGATCACGCCCGACGAGGCGCGCGTCGCCGAATTCAATCTGAAGGAAATGTGGCGCTCGCCGAACGGCACGATCCGCAACATCCTCGGGGGCGTGATCTTCCGCGAACCGATCATCTGCAAGAACGTGCCGCGTCTCGTGCCCGGCTGGACCGCGCCGATCGTCGTCGGCCGCCATGCCTTCGGCGATCAGTATCGCGCCGTCGATTTCAAAGTGCCGGGCGGCGGGAAGCTCACAATCAAATTCGAAGGCGACGACGGCAAGGTGATCGAAAGGGAAGTGTTCAACTTCCCCGGCGGCGGCGTCGCGCTCGCAATGTATAATCTCGACGATTCGATCCGCGATTTTGCCCGCGCCTCGCTGAATTACGGCCTGCTGCGCAAATATCCCGTCTATCTTTCGACCAAGAACACGATCCTCAAGGCCTATGACGGCCGCTTCAAGGACATTTTCCAAGAGGTCTACGAGAAAGAATTCAAGGAGCAATATCTCTCCGCGCGCCTCACCTATGAGCACAGGCTCATCGACGACATGGTTGCTTCGGCGCTCAAATGGTCGGGCGGCTATGTCTGGGCATGTAAGAATTATGACGGTGATGTGCAGTCCGATTCGGTGGCACAAGGTTTCGGCTCGCTCGGCCTCATGACATCGGTGCTTCTGACGCCGGACGGCAAGACCGTCGAAGCCGAGGCGGCACATGGAACCGTCACACGCCATTATCGCGAATATCAGAAGGGCAGGGAGACTTCGACCAATTCGATCGCCTCGATTTTCGCCTGGACGCGCGGGCTCGCCCATCGCGCCAAGCTCGACGACAATCTGGAACTTGCCCGGTTCGCAGCCACGCTCGAACGGGTTTGTGTCGAGACGGTCGAGGCCGGCCATATGACAAAGGATCTAGCCCTCCTCGTCGGGGCCGATCAGAAATGGCTCTCGACCACCGGCTTCCTCGACAAGATCGCCGAAAACCTGCATCGTGCCATGGAGCCCGAGGCCCTCTAAGGGGCTGATCCGGCAAAAGAAGACGCTCGCCCTTATTGTCTCGCCGCACGCATCTCGTTATAAGGCCAGCCATTTGAATGGGTGCGGAGATTCGAAACGTGCCGACCGATTCGATTGACCCGGACTACCGACCGTCCGAAGACGAGCCCTTCATGAACGAGCGGCAGCGCGAATATTTCCGCCGCAAACTGCTCGCTTGGAAAGACGATATCCTACGCGAGGCGCGCGAAACGCTCGTCGTTCTCCAAAACGATAACGAGAACCTGCCGGATCTGGCCGACCGCGCTTCTTCCGAGACGGACCGGGCGATCGAACTGCGCGCCCGCGACCGCCAGCGCAAGCTGATTGCCAAGATCGATTCGGCGCTGGGCCGGCTCGATGACGGAACTTACGGCTATTGCGAGGAGACGGGGGAGCCGATCTCGCTCAAACGCCTCGATGCACGGCCGATCGCAACTTTTTCCATCGAGGCGCAGGAGCGCCATGAACGGCGCGAGCGGGTCTATCGCGACGGCTGAAGGCCGTGCTTGGCCGTGCCGGCGCTCCGAAATCCTGGGCCCGGCCTGACGCTGCCGAAATTGCGTCCTATATTCCTTCCGTCTAGGTTTCCCGTCCCGCGGCTCCGGCCGCGTCCTGTCTTTCAAGCCTTTTCGGAAAGAGCATGCCCGGTCCCGCCGCACTTACGCCTTCCGCGTCCAATCCGGCTACACCTTCCGGCCCGACCGTTGCGACGGCCCGGCTCGAGAACGGCCTCGACATCGTGGTGATCCCGGATCACCGCGCGCCGGTCGTGACCCATATGGTCTGGTACCGCAACGGTTCCGCCGATGACCCGATCGGCAAGACCGGCATTGCGCATTTTCTCGAACATTTGATGTTCAAGGGGACGAGCAATCATCCTGTCGGGGAATATTCCGAATTGATCGCCGATCTCGGCGGCCAGGAGAATGCGTTCACCTCGAACGATTATACGGCCTATTTTCAGCGCGTCGCCAAGGAACATCTGAAGGTCTGCATGGAATATGAAGCAGACCGCATGCGCAACCTCGTGCTCACGGACGATGTCGTCGCTCCCGAACGCGACGTCGTGCTCGAGGAGCGGCGCATGTATACCGATTCCGATCCCGCCCATCTTCTGAGCGAGGCGGTACAGGCGGCGCTTTTCACCCGGCATCCTTATGGTGCGCCGGTGATCGGCTGGGGCGAGGACGTGGCGCTGCTCGGACGCACCGACGCGCTTGCATATTACGAGCGCTTCTATACGCCGGAAAATGCGATCCTCGTCGTTGCGGGCGATGTCGAGCCGCAAGCGGTCATCGACCTTGCCAAATCGATCTATGGCGCAATTCCGGCGCGCGGTGAAGCGCCGAAACGCGCCCGTCCGCGGGAGCCCGATATTCGCGGGCATCGGCTGGTGACCCTCGCGGACGAGAAAGTCGAGCAACCGTCTTTTCAGTCGCTCTTCCGGGTTCCCTCTTACCGCACGGCCGCGCGAGGCGAGGCCGAAGCGCTCGAAGTGCTTGCCCATTATCTCGGCGGCGGCCAAGCGAGCCTGCTCTTCAAGACGCTTGTCATCGACAAAAAGATCGCGGTTTCGGCCGGCGCGCATTATATCGGCACGGCGCTCGACGATACGCGTTTCTACATCTATGCCATGCCGGCTCCCGGCGTTTCGCTCGAGGCGCTCGATGCGGAAGTCGAAAAGATCATCGCCGATGTGGCGAGGAACGGGATCGACGAAGCCGACCTCGCCCGCGCCAAGACCAGGCTCGTGGCGGATGCCATTTATGCGCAGGATAACCAATCGACGCTCGCCCAATGGTATGGGGCTTCGCTCACGACCGGCCTCACGCTCGAAGACATTGCCGCTTGGCCCGAGCGCATCGAGGCGGTGACCGCCGCCGACGTGACCAAAGCGCTGCACTTTCTCGACAGGCAACGCAGCGTGACGGGCTTCCTCCTGCCCGTTGAAGCCGCTGCATAGGGATCGCATGACCGCATATACGAAGACAGAGACGCAAGATGCGCCTTCGCGCGCCGAGCGCGTGCAAATCGTCAAATCGCCGGGCGGGCTCACGGCCTGGCTCGTCGAGGATTATGCCGTTCCGCTCGTCGCATTGGAATTTGCGCTGCTCGGCGGCGCAGCGCAGGATCCGAAGGGCAAGCCCGGCCTCGCGACGCTGCTGGCCGGCATGCTCGATGAAGGGGCAGGGCCTTACGATTCCGACGGCTTCCACCGGGCGCTCGAAGAATATGCCGTCGAACTCTCGTTCTCGGCGGATCGCGACTTCATCTCGGGCCGGATGCAGACGCTGGCGCGCAACAAGGAGCAGGCGTTCGAATTCCTGCGCCTGGCCGTCACGCAGGCGCGGATCGAAGAAGAAGATTTCGAACGTGTGAAGGGTCAGGTCACGGCGTCGCTGAGGCGCGAGTTGAACGATCCCGATCATGCCGCAAGTCGCGCGTTTCGCGCTTATGCCTATCCGGACCATCCCTATGGGACGCCGTTGCGCGGCAGTCTCGAGACGCTCCCTTCGATCGCACGCAGCGAAGTGCTCGATGCGCGCGCCGCGACTTTCGCGCGCGATAGTCTGCGAATCGCTGCGGTCGGCGCAATCGACGCGCAAACGCTCGGCAAATATCTCGACCAGGCCTTCGGCGCTTTGCCGGCGAAAGCTTCGCTCGTGCCGGTGCCCGATGTCGTGTTCTCGGGAGAAGGCTCGCGTCACGTCATCGATCTCGACGTGCCGCAATCGACGATCCGCTTCGGCCGGCAGGGCATCGCACGCCGGGACGAGGATTTCATGCCCGCGACCGTGGTCAATCACGTGCTGGGCGGCGGCGTCTTTTCGGCGCGGCTCTTCCGCGAGGTCCGCGAAAAACGCGGTCTTGCCTATTCGGTTTATTCGCGACTGGTCGACCAGGAGCACGGGTCCATGCTTTGGGGCGGCACCTCCACCAAGAACGAGCGCGCCGCCGAATCGATGCAGGTGATCGAAGCCGAGATCCGCAGCCTCGCCGACCAGGGGCCGAGCGAGGAGGAGCTCGAGAAAGCCAAGAAATATCTGATCGGCTCTTATGCCTTGCGCTTCGACACATCGACCAAGATTGCCGGCCACTTGGCCCGGCTGCAGGCCGAAGGCTATGGCCTCGATTATCTCGACGAGCGCAATAAGCTGATCGCAGCCGTCACACTCGAGGACGCCAAGCGCGCCGCCAAGCGGCTCTTCGGCGACGGATCGCTGCTCGTCACTCTGGTCGGACGGCCGGTCGGGATGTAGACTCCTTCTCCCGCTTTCGGGAGAAGGCTATCCGCGAGACCCATGCCTGTTCGCCGCCTCGATCCCGTGCTCGTCGATCGAATCGCCGCTGGCGAAGTAATCGAGCGGCCCGCCTCTGCGGTCAAGGAACTCGTCGAAAATGCGCTCGATGCCGGCGCGACGCGTATCGAAGTTACGATCGAGGCGGGCGGCAAGCGACTGATCCGTGTGATCGACGATGGCGCCGGGATGAGCGCCGAGGACCTCGAACTTGCGGTCGAGCGCCATGCAACATCGAAACTGCCGGACAATGATCTTTCGGCAATAGGGACCCTCGGTTTTCGCGGCGAGGCGCTACCCTCGATCGGCTCCGTTTCGAGGCTCGACATCGCAACGCGTGCGGAAGGGGCGGAGCAAGGGAGCGCGATCTTCGTCGACCAGGGCCTCAAGGGCGAGCTGAAGCCCGTCGCACAGCCGCAAGGCACGCGCATCGAAGTGCGCGAGCTTTTTGCCGCCACTCCGGCGCGGCTCAAGTTTCTCAAAAGCGAACGCACCGAAGCGCAGGCGATTGCCGATTCTATCCAGCGGCTCGCCATGGCGCATCGCGGCACGCGCTTCACCCTTTCGGGCTCCGACGTGACGGGGTTCGATTATGCCCCATGCGCGAGGGATGAGACGGGGTTGCTCCAGCGCCTGACGCAGATCCTCGGCAAGGATTTTCGCGCCAATGCGCTGCCCGTCGATGCCGCGCGCGAGGGCATTGGCCTTTCCGGCTTCGTCGGCCTGCCCACATGGCATCGGGCCAATGCCTCGGCCCAATATTTCTTCGTCAATGGCCGGCCGGTGCGCGATAAGCTCTTCGCCGGGGCGGTGCGCGCCGCCTATATCGATCTCGTCCCGTCAGGCCGCTATCCGGCGGTCGTCCTCTTCGTCACCTGCGATCCGGCCGAGGTCGATGTCAATGTTCATCCGGCCAAAGCGGAAGTCCGCTTTCGCGATCCAGGGCTCGTGCGCGGTCTCGTCATCGGCGCGCTGAAACAGACGCTCGCGGCGGCCCTGCATCGTGCGACGCCTTCGGGAGGCGACGCCGCGCTCGGTCTCATGCGCCGTATGTGGAATGGCAGTGCGGCAGCGCGTCCGCAATCCGCCTGGAGCCCGGATCTTTCGCCCGCCAATCCGGGGTTTGCCGAAGACCAGGAGCAATTCGATGGGTTCGCGCCGGCGGCGGACGTGCGCGCCGATGCGCAGGAACCGGACGTGGACTCGGCGCCGCTCGGGGCCGCTCGCGCCCAGATTCACGAATGCTATATCATCGCGCAGACACAGGATGGGGTCGTCATTGTCGATCAGCACGCCGCGCATGAACGCCTGGTCTATGAACGGCTCAAGACCGCGCGGGCAAAGAAGACGATCGAGCGCCAGCCGCTGCTCATTCCGGCGGTCGTCGAGATGGATGAGGCAAGCGTCGCGCGTCTCCTCGATGCGGCGCCGCTCCTCGATGAATTCGGGCTCGCCGTCGAGCCTTTCGGACCGGGCGCGGTTCTGCTGCGCGAACAGCCGAGCCTCATCAAAAATCTCGACGCGTCGCGGCTCTTGCGCGATCTTGCCGATACGCTCGCCGAAGACGATAAATCCGCTGCGCCGCTCGAGCGGCGGCTCGATCATGTGCTCGCAACGCTCGCCTGCCATCATTCGATCCGCGCCGGACGACGGCTCGCGCCGGAGGAGATGAATGCGCTTCTGCGCGAGATGGAGAGGACGCCGGGTTCCGGCCAATGCAACCATGGCCGGCCCACCTATATCGAATTGAAGCTTGGCGATATCGAGCGCCTGTTCGGCCGGAAATAGGACCGTCATCCAAGAGGACTTCGCTTGAGCGCACAAATCGACATGCGCATTCCTTCTCCCGCAAGGAGAGAGGGCTTCTCCGAACGGCCCTTCTCATGAACGTTCTTCTCATCGGCTCGGGCGGGCGCGAACATGCGCTCGCCAATTCTCTGACGAAAAGCCCGCTGCTCGACCGGCTGTATGCTGCGCCCGGCAATCCCGGCATTCAGCGCGTCGCGGAAATCGTCACGCTCGACCTCGGCGATCACGCGGCTGTCATCGATTTCTGCCGGCTTATGAATATCGGTTTTGTCGTCGTCGGGCCCGAAGCGCCGCTCGTCGAAGGCATCGTCGATGCTCTCGAAGCGGCTGGACTCCGGGCTTTCGGCCCGAGCCGTGCGGCCGCCAGGCTCGAAGGCTCTAAAGGGTTCACCAAAGATCTTTGCCGCCGTTTTGCGATTCCGACTGCCGCCTACGCGCGGTTTACCAGCGCCACCCAGGCGAAGGCTCATGTGCGCAAAGAAGGCGCGCCGATCGTGGTGAAAGCGGACGGACTTGCGGCAGGCAAGGGCGTCGTCGTCGCTCAAACGGTCGCGGAAGCGGATGCTGCAATCGATCTGATGTTCTCCGGCATCTTCGGCGCGGCCGGCCGTGAGATCATCATCGAAGAAAAGCTAGAGGGCGAGGAAGTCTCCTTTTTCGCACTCTGCGATGGAGAACGCGCGCTATCCTTCGCTTCGGCGCAGGACCATAAGCGGGTTGGGGAAGCCGATGTCGGGCCGAATACCGGCGGCATGGGCGCCTATTCGCCAGCCCCGCTCATGGATGCGGCGCTCGCCGAGCGCGTGATGGCCGAGATCGTCGGACCTGCGCTGCGCGGCATGAAGGAACTGGGGGCGCCGTTCAAGGGCGTGCTTTTTGCCGGACTGATGATCACGAGCCAAGGGCCGAAACTCATCGAGTTCAATGTGCGTTTCGGCGATCCGGAAGCGCAGGCGATCCTGCCGCGCCTCGAAGAGGATCTCCTGTCGCTCATGCGTGCTTGCGCCGAGGGGCGGCTCGAGGAACGCGCAGTGAAACTTTCGCCGCGGAACGCGCTGACGGTGGTGCTCGCGGCGGATGGCTATCCCGGCCCGCCGAAAAAGGGCACGGAGATTCGCGGCCTCGACAGGGCCGAGATCATGCCGGGCGTGATTGTCACGCAGGCGGGGACGCGGCGCGAGGGCGGCAAGCTTCTTGCCGACGGCGGACGGGTGTTGAACGTCACCGGGCTGGGCGCAACGCTCGCCGAGGCGCGCGCGCGCGCCTATGCGGGGGTCGATGCGATCGATTGGCCGGGCGGCTTTTGCCGCCGCGACATCGGCTGGCGGGCGAATTCCCCCTCCCAGATGGGATAGGTTAGCGGGAGGGCAGCAGCCATCTCTCACCCGGAGGCAGGGCGCACAGCTACGATCATGATCTTCGTCTCGCCATAGGCCCGCGTCTCGAGGAGGCGATAGCCAGCCGGAATGGCGATTTCGGCATCGGCGGATTCTTCAAGGACGAGCAGCGCGTTCGGCTCCAGCCAATGGCCTTCGCGCAAAGCGATGAGAGCCTGTTCGCCCAAATGCTGGTCATAGGGCGGATCGAGGAAGGCGAGCGTGAAAGTTGCCGGCGCGTCGCCGAGCTTGCGCGCATCGCGGCGGAAAATTTGCGTCACACCGCCGACGCCGAGCGCATCGACATTGGCCCGGATCAACGCGCGCGCCTTGGCCGACGTCTCGACAAAGAGCGCCTTGCGCGCGCCGCGCGACAGAGCCTCGAGCCCCATTGCGCCGGTTCCGGCGAAGAGATCGATGACGGCGGCATCGCTCACCGCGTCCTCATAGGCGTGCGCGAGAATATTGAAGATCGTCTCGCGCAGCCGGTCTGAGGTCGGCCGCGTTTCGCTGTCCGAAGGGGAATGCAGGGTGCGCCCCTTGAATGTCCCGCCGATGATGCGCATCGTCTAGCGCGGGCGACGGCGCGGCGGGCCGCCGCGCTTGCCGGGCCGCTCTGCACCTTTGGAATCGATCACGTTCATGCTTTTGGATCGCTTCGATCCGAAAGCATCGTGATCCGGCATGCCCCTGCGCGCTTTGCCGGCAGGTTTGGGCGGGGCGGATGCAATGCGCCGCTCGACCTTTACCGGGCGGCCTTTGCGGTCCGTCGTCTCGCTCTTTTCCATGCGCATCCTGCCGAATTTATTTTTGCGCGTATCGGATTGCGCCCGCAGCGCCGAGACGTGTTTGCGGGAGCCGGGCAGGGGCTTGCGTTTGGGCTTTGGCTCCTCTCGCTCCGGCTCGCGCCGCGGCCTGCGCCTTCGCCTCTCTTCCGGGCGTGCGGCTTCGCTCTCTCGCACAGTCTCGACGGGCGCATCGAGATCGGCGCCGGATTGGTGCAATAATTTGGCGCCAAGCTGATCGCGCAGGACGCGGGTGCGCACTTCTTCCAATCCGCCGTCCGCAAGATCGCCGAGCTGGAAGGGACCGAAGGAGAGGCGGATCAGCCGATTGACCGCGAGGCCCAGATGTTCGAGCACCCGTTTGACCTCGCGATTCTTGCCTTCGCGCAAGCCGAATGTCAGCCAGCAATTGGCACCCTGGATGCGATCGAGCTTGGCTTCGATCCCGGCATAGTGAACGCCGTCGAGCGTAAGGCCGTCCGCCAGGCGATCGAGGCTTTCCTGATCGATCTTTCCGTTGGCGCGCACGCGATAGCGCCTGAGCCAGCCGGTTGCCGGCAATTCGAGAACCCGCGCCAAGCCACCGTCATTGGTCAGGAGCAGCAGGCCTTCCGTATTGATGTCGAGCCGTCCGACGCTGACGAGGCGCGGCGCGTCCGGATAATGTTGTGCGAGATAGTCGAAGACGGTCTGCCGCCCTTGCGGATCCTTGTTCGTCGTCACCAATCCGCGCGGCTTGTGAAAGAGGAAGAGACGCGTGCGCTGGCGCTGCGCCAAACTCTTGCCGTCGACGCTTACCTCGTCTTTGGGACCGATGCTGATGGCCGGGCTGGTCAAAACCTTGCCATTGACGGCGACCCGGCCTTCGGCGATCCAGGCTTCCGCCTCGCGCCGCGAACAAAGACCGGCCCGCGCCATGACTTTGGCGATGCGTTCGCGGCCGGGCGGGATCGGTTCCATTTTCGGGCTTGGTTTGTCGCGCATGAGACGTGATAGAGCATGATCTTGAAAAGTGGAATCCGGTTTTCCGAAAAGATCATGCTCGAACGAAAAGCCGGGTGGGAGGCCAAGCCGATCGCATCCCGCCCTGGCAGAAGTCTCGCAAACGGGAGTGGGGATGAACACGCCCGATCCAATGACTGAGGCGTTTCTCGAGGCGCGCGCCGCCGGCGGACGCGACGAAGTTCCGGTCGGCGCGGTGATCGTGCGTGATGGCGAGATCCTGGCGCGCGCCGGCAATCGCACGCTCGAATTGAAGGATCCGACGGCACATGCCGAAATGCTCGCAATTCGCGCGGCTTGCGCGAAGCTCGGGAGTGAGCGGCTCGTCGGCTGCGATCTCTATGTGACGCTCGAGCCCTGCGCCATGTGCGCGGCGGCGATTTCCTTTGCGAGGCTTCGTCGGCTCTATTGGGCGGCCGGCGATCCGAAGGGAGGCGCCATCGAGCACGGGGCGCGCTTTTTCGCCCAGCCGACCTGCCATCATGCGCCGGACCATTATGGAGGCATTCGCGAAGCGGAGGCGGGCGAGCTGCTCAAGGCGTTTTTTTCCGACAAGCGCTAGCTCAGCGAGACCGGGTGCCCGTGCTTTAACCAAGTCGTTTCCGCGCGGCGGAGCCCTATATCAGATGTGCGCAAGCGCCGCGCGCCGACCTTCGGTGCGCTACTTGACAGGGAACGGGGCGAAGCCCACAAGGATTTCGATCACTTAAAAATGGCCGCTCGCGAGACTAGCGCCATAAGGCGTTGAAAAGTCTAGCTGTCTAAGAGCATTTCGACGGATAGGCCCTTCATGCAAGCCGCAGCTTCATCCGAACTTTCCGCAGAGGCGCAGGAAAAGCCCAAGCTGCGCATCTTCCTCTGTGCGCCGCGCGGCTTCTGCGCCGGCGTGGTCAGGGCAATCGACGCGGTCGAACAGGCGCTGCGCATCTATGGCGCTCCCGTCTATGTCCGCCATGAGATCGTCCACAACAAATACGTGGTGGAAGGGCTCAAGGCCAAGGGCGCCATTTTTGTCGAGGAACTCGACGAAATCCCCGATACGACGAAGCCCGTGATCTTCTCCGCGCATGGCGTGCCGAAATCGATTCATGCCGAGGCGCAGACGCGCAATATTTTCGCAATCGACGCGACCTGTCCGCTGGTCACCAAAGTCCATCGCGAGGCCGAGCTGCATTTCAAGCGCGGGCGGCAGGTGATCCTCGTGGGTCACGCCGGCCATCCCGAAGTCGTCGGCACGCTCGGCCAATTGCCGAAAGGCTCGATCCATCTCGTGCAGACGCCGGAAGACGTCGAGAAGCTCGAAGGTGTGGACGAGAGCAATCTCGCCTATGTCACGCAGACGACTTTGTCGATCGACGATACGCGAAGCATGGTCGATGCGCTGATCCGGCGCTTCCCCAACATCATCGGTCCGCACAAGGAAGACATCTGCTACGCCACGACCAATCGGCAGGAAGCGGTGAAGCGCATTGCGCCGATCGTCGATGCCATGATCGTCGTCGGCTCGTCCAATTCGTCGAATTCGCAGCGGCTGCGGGAAGTGGCCGAGCGTTCCGGCTGCAAGCTCGCGCGTCTCGTGCTGCGCGCCGAGGATGTCGAGTGGGACCTCTTCAAGGACGCCTCTTCGGTCGGCATCACCGCCGGCGCTTCCGCGCCGGAAGTGCTCGTGGAAGAGATCATGAATGCTTTTGCCGAACGTTTCGAGCTCGATGTCGAGATCGTCTCGACGGCGGACGAGAGCGTGTTCTTCCCGCTGCCGCGCCAATTGCGGCCTTCCGCCGGCGTCACTGATCTGAAAGATCTGCCCGACTTCGAAGAGGAAGACGTCGAGATCCACGGCGAGTGAATCCCCTCTCCCCATTCGCTTGGCGAAAGGGGAGAGCCAGAGTGAGGGACAAGGTCATTTGGGCACCATGCGTAGCCCATGTCTCGGCCCCTTACCCTAGCCCTCTCTCCGCAAGCGGGGAGAGGGAAGCAATCCGCTCCGCACCCGCCTCTTTGCCATTGCGGCGAATGAGAAGCCGGCTCGCCTGTTCGACGCCATCAGCCTCGAAGCGAACCTCGAAATCGAGCATGCGGCAGAGGAAAGAGTGATCGTCCTTGGCGGCGAGTTCCTGCCGGCTTAGATCCTCACCCTCGATGAAGAGCCGCGCACCTTCTTGCGTCACGCGCAGGATGCGCTCAGGCCCCAGCCGATAGGTACCCACATAATCGGCGAGGAGAGCGGCATCGAGAACGACATCGGGCTCATGTTCCGCCACGCCGAAATGGAGCGCCGCAAGATCGCGCGCGATCTTCTGGACCGGCGATGCCTGGATATTGGCGAGCAGGATGATCGTGAGGTCCTCGTCGGGATAATGGCTCAGCACCGTGCTGAATCCGTTGATGCCGCCGGCATGGACAAATTGGCGGCGGGCGAACTGGTTTTGAATTCCCCAGCCGAATCCATAACCATGGCCGTGGTCCGCGAACATAAGTTCGACGGATGACGGGCTGATGGGCCTTGCCGCCGTGAGCGCACGCTGCCAGGCCAGAAGATCATCGACGGTCGAATAGATCGAGCCCGCCGCGTAGGGCAGGCTCATCGCAAGATAGGGGGCGTTCTCCATCCCGCCGCGTCGGTAGCGATAGCCGCGCACGCGCTCGGGAACGATATCGGCGAGATGTTCATAGCCGGTCGAAGCGAGCCCGAGCGGCAGGAGGATATTCTGACGAAGGTAATCCTCGTAGCTCAGCCCGCTGAGCCGTTCGACGATGAGCCCCAAGATGATAAAGGCGCCATTATTATACTTGAATTGCGTGCCGGGCTCGAAATCGAGCGGCGCACGTTCAGTCAGCGCAATGATCTCGCGCGGGCTGCGATCCTGTTGCGCCATGTCGCGGAAAAATGCGGGGAGGGACGTATAGCTCGGAATACCCGATGAATGCGTCAAAAGATGCAGGAGCGTCACGGCACGCCAGTGATCGGGCGCTTCGGGACAATGACGCGCGACCGGATCTTCGAGCGCAAGCTTGCCGCGCTCCATGAGTTGAAGGATTGCGGTTGCCGTGAATTGCTTCGTGAGCGAGCCGATCCTGAACTTTCCGGTCGGGCCATTCGGCACGTTCCATTCGCGATCCGCGAGGCCGAAGCCGTCGCGCAGAAGAATTTCTCCAGCCTTGGCGACGAGCACGCTGCCGGCGAAGAGATCGGCGGCCACAAAGGGCGCGACGAGGTCACGCGCGGCTGCCGCATAGGTCAAATCGGATTTGGTCGCCATGATTATATTCACCGCAGCACCCCCCCGGGCGAGAGAAGCTTCAACCCGCCTGGAGCAATTTCACCGCCGCCTCGCGCTCGAAAAGATAGAGAAGGTTGACAAGCGCCTTGCCCTGATCGCCTTCGAGCTTCGGATTGATCTCCAACACGTGGCGGGCTTCTGCATGGGCGAGCCGCAAAAGCTCGGCATGGACGTCGAGCTGCGCGAGCTTGAATCCCGGCATGCCCGATTGTTTGGTGCCGAGCACGTCGCCTTCGCCGCGCAGGCGCAAATCCTCCTCGGCAATGCGGAACCCATCCTCCGTCTCGCGCATGATCGCGATGCGCGCCTTGGCCAGTTCTCCGAGCGGCGCCTTGTAGAGCAGAAGACAGGCGGATTTCACCCCTCCACGGCCGACGCGGCCGCGCAACTGGTGCAATTGCGCAAGGCCGAAGCGCTCGGCATGTTCGATCACCATGATATTGGCTTGCGGCACATCGACGCCGACTTCGATCACCGTCGTCGCAACGAGAATCTGTGTCTTCCCGCTCGCGAAATCCGCCATGGCGCGATCGCGTTCCTCGCCTTTCATCTGCCCGTGAACGAGCCCGACCTTGCCGGCGAAGGTCTGTCTCAGACCTCCGAAACGCTCTTCTGCCGCAGCGAGATCGCTCGCTTCGCTTTCTTCGACGAGCGGACAGACCCAATAGGCGCGCGCACCCGCCGCAATGGCGCGCGAAAGCCGCGCGGTGACTTCGCCGATGCGCTCGAGGGGAAGCGCGCGCGTCTCGATGCTCTGGCGCCCCGGCGGCTTCTCGCGCAGAACCGATAAATCCATGTCGCCGAAATAGGTGAGGACGAGACTGCGCGGAATAGGCGTTGCCGTCATTATGAGGACATCGACCGCTTCGCCCTTGGCGCCGAGCGCAAGGCGCTGATGCACGCCGAATCTGTGCTGCTCATCGACCACCGCGAGGCCGAGATCGCGAAAGGCGACGCTCTCCTGGAAGAGCGCATGCGTACCGATCGCGAAATCGATGCTGCCGTCGGCGAGGGCGGCGAGCGTCTTTGCGCGCTCCGCGCTGCGGCCCGTCAACAGGGCGACCTTCAAGCCGGCGGGCTCCGCATAGCGCGCGATTCCCTCGTAATGCTGGCGGGCGAGAAGCTCGGTGGGCGCCATCAGCGCCGCCTGCCTGCCGGCTTCGACGACGCTCGCCATTGCGAGCAAGGCGACGATCGTTTTACCCGAACCGACATCGCCCTGCAGAAGCCGCAACATGCGCGAGGGCGTTTCGAG
Source organism: Beijerinckiaceae bacterium (assembly GCA_021324915.1). Taxonomy (GTDB): domain Bacteria; phylum Pseudomonadota; class Alphaproteobacteria; order Rhizobiales; family Beijerinckiaceae; genus Methylovirgula. Next base: position 155,189 of record JAJPIC010000001.1, read on the forward strand.
ATCGGCGCGGATTTCGCTCCATGCTTGCTCTTGCGCTGGCGTCAGTTTGAAGGGCAGGGCGGCCAAAATCTTGGCGGTCCGGGAGCCGTCGCCCTTATTGGCGCGGCCCGCGACGCGGCGCATATGGGCGCGCGTCAAGGCGAGCGCGAGCTGATGGGCGAAGAGCTCGTCGAAGGCGAGGCGCACCCGCGCAGGCGCAGTCGGCGCGATCGCCTCGGGCTCTTGGGGGCGATGCAGAGTCTCGAGCGCCGCCGCAAAACTGGGCAAGGTCGCGGCAATTTTCGGCGCATGCCATTCCGGCAATTCGGGCAGGCGCGCCAGTGCGGCCGCGATCGCTTTACCGAGGACGCGCGGCTGCAGGCCCTCGGTCAAGCCATAGACCGGCTCGACCTGCAGCATGTTGGCGAGCCCTTCGGCGTCGAGCACGCGGTCCGGATGAACCATCTGGCGGTGCCCATCCCAGAGCTCGAGCTTGCCGGAGATCCAGCGCCGCTCGCCGATCGGCAGGCTCTTCTCGATCCATTGCCGGTTGGCAAGAAAGAAGACGAGGAGCACATCGCCCGTCTCGTCCTCCACCAGGACTTTGTAAGGCGCGGTGGAACGCGGCGGGGGCGGGCGATGTTCGACGACTTGAGCCTCGATCAGGACCACGCGGTCGAGCGGCGCCTCGGTGATTTTGGCGCGGTGGCGACGGTCGATCGTGGCGTATGGAACGTGAAAGAGGAGGTCGAGAACCCGCGCCGGGTTCTCGCCGAGGAGCTTGTCGAGAAGCTGCCCGATTTTCGGTCCGATGCCGGGCAGGCCCGTCGCCGGGGCAAAGAGCGGATTGAGGGCGGCGGGGCGCATGCGGCAAGACTAGAGCGGGATGCGAAAAAGTGGATACCGGTTTTTCGCGCAAATCCCGCTCTAAATCTTCAGAATCGATCACGTTCATGCTTTTGGATCGATCCGATCCAAAAACATCGTGATCTAATGCGGGATGCGAAAAAGTGGATACCGGTTTTTCACACGGATCCCGCTCTAAATCTTCAGAATCGATCACGTTCATGCTTTTGGATCGATCCGATCCAAAAGCATCGTG
>JAJPIC010000021.1 GCA_021324915.1 Beijerinckiaceae bacterium
AATGCATGATCCGGAAAAGTGTGGAGCGGTTTTCCGATAAGATCATGCTGAGACAATGCATGATCCGGAAAAGTGTGGAGCGGTTTTCCGATAAGATCATGCTGAGATAAGTGCATAATCCGGAAAAGTGTGGAGCGGTTTTCCGATAAGATCGTGCCGGAACAGGCTCGCGGGGGGTTATTTGGGTCGGATTGCTTACGTCAATGGCCGCTACCTGCCGCAGTCGCGGGCCATGGTGCATATCGAGGACCGCGGTTACCAATTCGGCGACGGCGTCTATGAAGTGTGCGAGATCAGGAACGGCGACCTGATCGACGAGGCCCGCCACATCGACCGGCTGCACCGTTCCTTGAAGGAACTCAGGATCGGCGCGCCGCTGACGCGCGCCGCGCTTGCCTTCATTATGCGCCAGGTGATTGCCCGCAATCGCGTTGCCGATGGCTACCTTTATGTGCAGGTGACGCGCGGCGTAGCGGCGCGCGACCATTCGTTTCCGTTGGGTAATGTCCGGCCGAGCCTGGTTGTAACGGCGCGCGCAATTGACCCTGCGAAAGGGGAGGCGCTCGCCGCGAAAGGCGTGGCGGTTATCTCGCTGCCCGACATTCGCTGGAAGCGGCCGGACATCAAGACGATCGGGCTGCTGCCGAACGTGCTCGCACGGCAGGCGGCGAAGGAAAAGGGTGCCTATGAGGCCTGGCTCATCGACACGGATGGCATGGTCACCGAAGGCGCCGCCTCCAACGCCTGGATCGTGACGCAAGAAGGCGTGATCGTCACCCGGCGTGCCGATAACGCAATCCTGCGCGGCGTCACGCGCACGACCTTGTTCGAGCTCGTCGCCGCCCAGGGGCTGCGGCTCGAGGAGCGGCCATTCAGCCTCACCGAGGCCAAAGCCGCACGCGAAGCCTTTCTCACGGGCGCCACGAGCCTCATCATGCCGGTCGTTCTCATTGACGGGGAGCCGGTCGGCGACGGCAAACCCGGCACCCTGACAATTTCCTTACGCTCCCATTTTCACGATGTCGCGAAGGCAAGCCGCTAACCGGAAGGCGGCTGAGAATTAATACTGGTGCCATCGGGATAAAGTCCTGCTTGCAGCCGGCACCCGCCGCGGATCTAATAGTCGGCGATCGGCCATCAAAGCAGAGCTGCCGGCCGATCTAACTCGTGGCATCTCTGTTGGCGATCCGGATCGTTCGGCCGAATAGAGCAGGAGCGATCTAAAAAGAAGAATGGAAAACAAAAATGGCGGCAGAACGCACCCAAAACTTGCAGGACACGTTTTTAAATTTTGTCCGGAAGAACAAGGTCCCGCTCACGATTTTCCTGGTCAATGGCGTCAAGCTGCAAGGCGTTGTCACCTGGTTCGACAATTTTTGTGTTCTCCTACGCCGGGACGGGCATTCGCAGCTCGTTTACAAGCATGCGATTTCGACGATCATGCCGGGACATCCGATCCAGATGTTCGAGCCCGGCGACGAGGCGCAGACTGGATCGTGAAAGAAGTTATTCGAGCATGATCTTGTCGGAAAACCGGGGTCCACTTTTCCGGATCATGCTTTTCGAGCATGATCTTGTCGGAAAACCGAAGTCCACTTTTCCGGATCATGCTTTTCGAGCATGATCTTATCGGAAAACCGGGGGCCACTTTTCCGGATCATGCTTTTCGAGCATGATCTTATCGGAAAACCGGGGGCCACTTTTCCGGATCATGCTTTTTGGCGTTCGAGGCTGAGTTGACGGATCGGGTTCTCAACGAGACGCGTGCCCTCGTCATCGGTCCCTATCTTACCGAGCGCGCAGCCGGCAGCGCCGACGCGCGGGTGAGCCATGTCCGCTCGCCGGAAGCGCGAATTGCCGAAGCTCGCGGTCTCACCGAGGCCATCGATGTCGTAGCCGTCGATGCCAAGATCGTCACGCTCGCGCAAATCCGCCCCGCCACCTATCTCGGCCAAGGCAAGGTCGAGGAGATCGCCACGTTCGTGCGCGATAATGAGATCGAGCTCGTCATCATGGATTGCGCGCTTTCGCCGATACAGCAGCGCAACCTCGAAAAGGCTTTCGGCGCGAAAGTAATCGACCGCACCGGTCTCATACTCGAAATTTTCGGCCAGCGCGCGCGCACGCGCGAAGGCACGCTGCAAGTCGAGCTCGCGCATCTGACCTATCAGAAGTCGCGGCTCGTTCGTTCATGGACCCATCTCGAGCGCCAGCGCGGCGGCTTCGGCTTTCTCGGCGGCCCGGGCGAAACCCAGATCGAGACCGACCGGCGCCTCATCCAGGAACGGATCACCCGTATCGAGCGCGAGCTTTCGAGCGTCAAGAAGACCCGCGGCCTGCATCGCAAGAAAAGGCGCGCCGTTCCTTACCCGGTCGTCGCGCTCGTCGGCTACACGAATGCCGGCAAGTCGACGCTCTTCAATCGGCTCACCAAGGCCCAAGTGCGTGCCGAAGACATGCTGTTTGCGACGCTCGATCCGACCTTGCGCGCTCTGCGGCTGCCGCGCGGCAGCGAAATCATTCTCTCCGATACGGTCGGCTTCATCTCGGATCTGCCGACCATGCTCGTTGCCGCCTTCAAGGCGACGCTCGAGGAAGTGGTCGAGGCCGATATCATTCTCCATGTTCGCGACGTCGCTCATCCTGACAGCGAAGCGCAGCGCGAGGACGTCGAGCAGGTTCTCGCCGAGCTCGGGATCGATGCGCAACGGCCGGGCCGCATTGTCGAGATCTGGAACAAGATCGATCTGCTCGATGCCGAACAGATGATGACGCTGACGAATGCGGCAAGGCGTCCGCAGGGCACGCGGCCGGTGGTGATTTCGGCACTGACGGGGGAGGGGATCGACGATTTGCTCACGCGCCTCGAGGCGCGGCTCTCCGCCGAGCGGGTAACGCTCGATATTGTGCTCGACGCGAGCGACGGGCAGGGCCGCAATTGGCTCTACGAACATACCGAAGTCCAAAACCGCAGCGAGACCGCCGACGGCGACCTCTTCCTTACCGTAGGCGTGCCGCCGGCGCTCGTCGAAACCGTGCGCCGCCGATTCCATGAGGCGCCGCGCGCCATGCGCTCGCGCTTGAGGTGAGGCATCCTTCTCAGCTTGCGGCAGAGGGACGTGCGAGTAGTCGCTATGGCGAGCCAAGCGAAGCAGTCCAGAAAAGGGTCTGCGACATGGATCGCTTGGCTTTCGCTCCTCGCAATGGCGGCTATCGTTCCCGCTTCTTCGCCTCGTTCCAGAGCGCGTCCATGTCGGCCAAGCTCGCCTCGCCGAGCTTGCCCCCGCGCTCGGCGATTGTTTCCTCGATGAAGCGAAAACGCCGGACAAACTTCTCATTCGTCCGGCGAATCTCGGCCTCGGGATCCGCGCCGAGATGGCGCGCGAGATTGGCGATTGCAAAGAGGAGATCGCCGACTTCATGCCGCGCCGCGGCTTCGTCGCCTTTCGTCAAGTCGGCCTCGATCTCGTCGGTCTCTTCGCGAATCTTGGCGAGCACGAGCCGCGCATCGTTCCAATCGAAGCCGACGCTCGCGGCCTTGTTCTGCAGCTTCACCGCGCGGCTGAGACCGGGCAGGGCGACGGGCACATCGGAAAGGAGGCCCTGCTCGGGATCTTTGGTCTTCTCTCCAGCCTTGATTTTGGCCCAGAGCGCTTTCACCTGATCGGTCGAGAGGCCGCGCGCCGCGCCGAATACATGCGGATGGCGGCGGATCAATTTCTCGGTGATGGCCTCGACGACACCGCCGAAATCGAACACACCTTCTTCTTCGGCCATGCGCGCGTGAAAGACGACTTGCAGCAACAAGTCGCCCAATTCTTCACGAAGCCCCTCGATGTCGCCGCGCGCAATTGCGTCAGCGACTTCATAGGCCTCCTCGATCGTGTAGGGCGCGATCGTGTCGAAGCTCTGTTCGAGGTCCCAGGGGCAGCCAGTGCCCGGCGTGCGCAGCGCCGCCATGATCTCGATGAGCCGGGCGATGTCGCGAGACTTTTCCATGCGAGCCTAGATCACAATCCCTTGGATCGGCCGATACGGGGCCAATCGCATCGCGTGACGCGAAAAGAAAACGGCGCGAGACCATCGCGCCGTCACGTTCGAGATCTCAGGTTCGCGCGTTAAGCCAGCGTAATCGAAAGCGCTTCGCGGCCTTTCGGCGTATCGACCACGCGCATCGTCACCGGCTGGCCTTCGACGAGATGTTGAATGCCGGACGGGCCGAGAATGGAGATATGCACGAAGACGTCCTTGCCGCCGTCATTCGACTGGACAAAGCCGAAGCCCTTGTTGTCGTCGAACCATTTGACCGTGCCGCTCACCTGCACCGCGGTCGAAGGATCGGGATGGCGCCGGGGAGGGCGCGCTTCGTTGAAGCGCGGCGGCGGGGCGCGCTCGGCTGCACCTGCCGTATCGACCTCGAGGACCCGGGTGACTTGCGTGCCCTTGACGCCGTTCGCCGTATAGACCTTCAACTTTGCACCCGGCGGCACTGTGTCATATCCGGCGGCCTGCAAAGCGCCGATATGAAGGAAGGCGTCGCCCGTCCCATTGCTCAATTCGACAAAGCCGAAACCTTTGTCGCTCTTGAACCATTTAACGATTGCATCGACTGGGGCCCCGGACGGCGGAGGCGGTGCCATGTCCGGGCCGCCGAAGGCGGGCCGCCGGCTTGGGCGCGGCGGCATATCATAGGGGGACGGACCATCGTCGTCGAAGCCGCGCTTCTTCGGACCGCGAAATTCTTTGCCCTTGCTCATGTTCTGCCTATTTGTGTCCAATAACCCGGACGCGCCGTTCCCTTTCACACGGCAAGGTCCGCTTGCCGCAAGCCTTCGGGCATGCGTTCACGCGGTCGCCAGAAAGCGGCCGCTGCCAATGCTCTCGCGATGGTATTTCCCAAAAATGCCGAAGTCCCGCCTTTCCCTTACCCATAGCAGATGTCGCAGGCACTTGGCTACCGGTTTCGCGAGAATTGCATAGCTGACGCGACCGCTCGCTTAAGGCCGCCGTCCTGACGGATCCGGCGGCAGGAGAAACCGGCTGAAATACCAGCGGCTTGCACACAGGCCATTCGCATAATCAATATTATGGAACAAGTTCGTTGACCCGAGCCGGCCGAATAAGCCTGCGACCGGTCTGGTCTCATTCGGGAATTGCGACCCGCAATCCATCGAATGCCGGCTGGACATGGGCCGGCAGCTCGCTTTTCAGCCGGTCGAAATCGAGATCCGTATGAAGATTGGTCAGGATCGCGTGCTTCGGGCGAAAATGGTCGATCCAAGCGAGTGCTTCGGAGACCGTGAAATGGCTCGGATGCGGCGTGTAGCGCAAGGCATCGACAATCCAGAGGTCGAGGTCCTGCAGGAAATGTCGGCTCTCCGGCGGGATCGCGTTGAGGTCCGGCGTATAAGCCACGCGGCCGAAGCGAAAGCCGAGCGCGTCGATTTCGCCATGCTCGAGCCGGAACGGAACGAATTCGATGTCGCCGCCCGAACCCGCAATGGCGCAGGCTTCGCCGGAAACGAGGCGCCGCTCGGTCAAGAGCGCCGGATAAAAACTGCCTTCCGGCGTCTCGAAAATATAGCCGAAATGGCTGCGCACGACCGCCGCCGTCGCCGCATCCATGTAAAGATCGATCCGCTTCTTGGCCATAAGGACGAGCGGGCGCACCTCGTCGATTCCGTGCGTATGATCGGCATGCGGATGGGTAAGCAAGATCGCATCGAGATGTTTGATGCCGCAATCGAGCAATTGCGCACGCAGGTCGGGCGACATGTCGATCAGGACCCGCGTCATTCCATTTGCGCCTTCGCGCTCGACAAGGATCGAACAGCGCCGGCGCCGGTTCTTCGCATTTTTCGGATCACACGCGCCCCAGCCCTGGCCGACGCGCGGTACGCCGCCCGACGAGCCGCAGCCGAGGATCGTGACCGTCAAACTCATTGCGCCGCGGCCAGAAGCGGAGCCGGCATTTTGGAGAAGAGGCGCAACACATTGGCGCTCGTCATCTTGGCGAGCGCTGCGGGCGTAACGCCTTTCACTTCGGCGAGGACCTTCGCAGTCTCCGCGACAAAGGCCGGTTCGTTGCGCTTGCCGCGATATGGAACTGGCGCGAGAAACGGCGCATCGGTCTCGACGAGCAGGCGATCTTCAGGAACATCGCGCGCGATCGCACGCAGATCATCCGACTTCTTGAAGGTCAGGACGCCGGAGAAGGAAATATAAAATCCGAGCTCGAGGCCGGCCTCGGCAAGCTTTCGGCTCGACGTGAAACAATGGAGCACGGCCTTGAAGGCGCCCTTCCCCATCTCGTCTTCGACGATTTTGGCAACGTCGTCGTCCGCGTCGCGCGCATGAATGACGAGCGGCAGGCCCGTCTCGCGCGCGGCTGCGATATGCGTTCGGAAGACTCGCTCTGCCACATCGCGCGGCGCCTGATCGTAATGATAGTCGAGCCCGGCCTCGCCGATGCCGACGCATTTGGGATGTTGCGCGAGCGCCACGAGTTCGGCCGTCTCGACCTGCTCCTCATGGGCGTTGTGAGGATGCGTTCCCACCGTGCAATAGACATCCGTGTAAGCTTCCGCGAGAGCGCGGATCGTCGGAAATTGCGCAACGCGGGTCGAGATCGTGATCATCCTCTCGAGCCCCGCCGCGCGGGCGCGCGCGATTACGCCCTCGCGGTCGCCGGCAAAATCCTCGAAGTCCAGATGACAATGCGAATCGATCAGCATCACGTCTGCGCCTCCGCTTCGACGTACCGCGGAAAGATCGGCGCCGGCGGCGGCAATTGGCGTGCGGCCGCGACGTCGGCGCGCTCGGCATGGACGAAATCGCGTGCGTCCCGAGGGACGCCCAAGAGATCGAGGAGCTTGCCCATCGCGCCCGGCATGAAAGGCTGGGTCAAGATCGCAACGATCCGCAAAACTTCCGCCGTGACGGAAAGGATCGTTGCCATGCGCAAGGGATCGGTCTTGCGCTTGGCCCAAGGCTCCTCGGCCGCGAAATAGCGGTTCGCATTGCCGATCACCCGCCAGATCTCGGCGAGCACGAGATGGAGCGCGAAACCCTCCATGGCAAGCCTGACCTTGCCGGCAAGCGCCTCCGCCTCGGCAAGGATCGCGTGGTCCGTCTCGCTGAGCGGCCCCGGCGCCGGCATGCGGCCCTCGCAATTCTTGGCGATCATGGAGAGCGAGCGCTGCGCGAGATTGCCGAGATCATTGGCGAGATCGGCGTTCATGCGGCCGACGATCGCCTCATGCGAATAATTGCCGTCCTGACCGAAGGGCACTTCGCGCAAGAAGAAATAGCGCAAAGCGTCGACGCCATAATGACCGACCAGCGCGAAGGGATCGATGACATTGCCGACCGACTTCGACATTTTCTCGCCGCGATTGAACAGAAAGCCGTGCACGACGATCTGCTTCGGCGGATCGATGCCCGCCGACATGAGGAAGGCCGGCCAGTAGATCGCATGAAAGCGCGTGATGTCCTTGCCGATCACATGCGCATCGGCCGGCCAGAAAGGTCTGCGCGGATTCTGCGGATCGGGAAACCCCGTCCCTGTCAGATAATTCGTGAGCGCATCAACCCAGACATACATCACGTGTTTCGGATCGCCGGGCACCGGAATGCCCCAGTCGAATGTCGAGCGGCTGATCGAGAGGTCGTTGAGCCCGCGCTCGACGAAGGCGATGATCTCCTTGCGATAAGATTCCGGGACGATGAACTCCGGATGCACGCGATAATGCGCAAGGAGCTTTTCCTGATAGGCCGAGAGCTTGAAATAATAGCTCTCCTCCTCGACCCATTCGACCGGCGCGCCGCTCGGCGCATAACGCTGGCCGTCGGGCCCTTTGGTGAGTTCGGAGTCGTCGAAAAAAGCTTCGTCGCGGACGGAATACCAGCCGGGATATTTCGATAGATAAATGTCGCCCGCCTCCGCCATGCGCCGCCAGATTTCCTGTGCGGCGGCATGATGGCGCGGCTCGGTCGTGCGCACGATATCGTCGGCGGGCGCTTCGAGCGCGCGGCCCATTTCCGCGAATTGCTCCGCCGTGCGGTCGGCGAGTTGTTGCGGCGTGATCCCTTCGCGCGTCGCCGTCTGCTGCATTTTCTGCCCATGTTCGTCCATGCCGGTGACGAAGAGGACGTCGTAGCCGTCGAGGCGCTTGAAGCGGGCGATCGCGTCGGTTGCAATGCGCTCATAGGCATGCCCGATATGCGGCGCGCCGTTGGCATAGGGAATCGCCGTGGTGATATAGAACTTGCGGCCGGACATCGACAACTCTTGGCCGGGCGATCAGGCGGCAATTGCCCTGGCCGCCGCGAGATCGGCGAAAATGGACAGAATGAGCGGCCGCTTGTCGAGGTTCATCGCCTCGGCTTCCCGTGCGGCTTCGGCGGCCTTTTCCCATACCTCCGCCAGAGGCGCAAGGCGTGCCGCGCCCTGCCCCGCTTCGCTCTGTAGCTTCGTGTCGATCCAATCGAGGATTGCGGCCATCAGCCGCTCGAATTCCGCTTCGTCGCGGCCGATATTTTCGGCAAGGGTGTGAACGGCACGCCAATCGAGACCCGGCAGATTGTCGAGCAATCGCCGGAGGAGCTTGTCCTTTTCGAGCGCATCTTCGCTGAGGAGGCGCAGGGCGGCTGAAACGGAGCCGCGCGCACGCTCAGCGGCGATTCTACGGGCCTGCGGATCGATTTCGGTCCAGGGTTCGCCGAGCGCTTCGATCGCGGCAAGGACTTCATCGGCACCAAGCGGGCGCAAATGAAGCATCCGGCAGCGCGAGCGCAAGGTCGGCAAAATCAGCGCAGGCCGATGCGCAACAATAAGAAAAAGGGAGCGCGGCGGCGGTTCCTCGATGAGCTTCAAAAGCGCATTGGCGGCCGAGCGATTGAGCTCGTCGGCACTGTCGACAATGGCGATGCGATATCCTTCCGCCGCCTGCTGGAACATGCGGCTCGCCTGGCGCACGTCGTCGACGCGGATCTCGCTGAAATGGCGGCGCGTCTTCTCGTTCCATTCCCGCCGCAGCAGAACGAGATTGCCGTGCGAAAGGGCGGCGATTTTCCGCGCAACGGGATGCGTCGGCGCAACGGAGAGATCGCGCCCTTGCGCTAGAGCGGGATCGGGATTGGCGAGAAGAAAGCGCGCCAAGCGCCAGGCGAGCGTTGCCTTCCCTACCCCCGGCTCCCCGCCGATGATGAAGGCCTGCGGCAGGCGATCGGCCTTACAGGCTTCGAGCAGCGCACGCTCGGCTTCGGCGTGGCCGAAAAACGCGTAGATCTCGCGCGGATGGGGCGCGTCTTCGAACCGGTCGGCTTCGGGCGGCGCCTCGATCGGTCTAGGCGCCATGAGCGGCTCGCGCGAGAAGACGGAAGGAGACCGTGTCCCAGATCGCCTGGGCGACCTCGCCCTCGCTCAGCCCGGCATCGACGATAACGCAGCGCGCCGGTTCGGCGGCAGCAATCTCGAGATAGGCCTGGCGCAAGGCCGCATGGAAGCCGAGATCTTCGGCCTCGAACCGATCGGAAGCTTCCGATCCGCGCCGCTGCGCCGCCCGCGCCAATCCGATGTCTGCCGGAAGGTCGAGGATCAAGGTGAGATCGGGGCGGATTTCTCCCAGGGTGACGTGCTCGAGCGCGTGGAGAAAGCCGGGATCCAGCCCGCCCAATCCCTGATAAGCGCGCGTCGAATCGGCAAACCGGTCGCTGACGACCCAGGTGCCCGCGGCGAGGGCGGGCGCGATCTTGCGGTCGATGTGATCGATCCGCGCGGCGGCAAAGAGGATGGCTTCCGCCTTCGGTCCCAGGTCTTTGATTTTTCCGGAGAGCAGGAGGTGGCGCAGCGCCTCGGCGCCTGGCGAACCGCCCGGCTCGCGCGTCGCGATAGCATCGACACCGGCGCCTCGCAGCCTCTCGACGAGGCGCGAGACCTGGGTCGATTTTCCGACCCCTTCCCCGCCTTCCAGCGTGATGAAGCGTCCGCGCTTTACTTCGGTGTTCATTTCTTCAGGACATATTTGCGGAAGAGTTCTTCCGCATATTCGAGGCTCGCGTCCATGGCGCGGCGGGAAAGCGACCCGACCTTCACATCGGCGGCGGTTTGCAACGGCACGTCGAGCACCTGATTTTCACCGCGGAAAATCTGCAGATGCGCGACTTGCTTGCCGGCCGTCACCGGCGCGACGAGCGGGCCGACATAATCGATCCTCCCGGTCAGTTTCTCGGTCGGATCGCGCGGGACCATGAGTTTCACCGGCGTTGTCGAGACGAGCGGCACGGAGCCCTGCGTCCCGCCATAGACCCGCGCATAACCTATGACTTCGCCGCCCGAAAACAATGTCTTGATCGCAAAGGTGCGAAAGCCCCATTGGAAGATACGCACGGCCTCGTCAGTGCGTTCCTTGGCCGATTTGGCGCCGTAAAGCGCCAGGATCAGCCGCTGCCCGTTCTGCACGGCGGAGGCCACGATCCCGTAGCCCGAATCGTCGATATTGCCGGTTTTTAGCCCATCGCAGCCGATGTCCATGGCAAGCAGCGGATTGCGGTTCGGCTGCTTGATCTTGTTCCAGGTGAAGTCTTTCTCGCCGAAATAGCGGTAAAGATCGGGATAGGTGCGGATCAGATGCGCGGCGAGAAAAGCCATGTCGTGCGCCGTCACCCTCTGATCGGGATCATCCTTGCCCCAGGAATCGGTGAAGGTGAGGTGGGTAAAACCGAGTTCGTGCGCCCGCTCCGTCATGCGCGTGGCAAAAGCGCCTTCCGAACCCGCCAGCCGCTCGGCGAGCGCGATCGCCGCATCATTGCCCGAGACGATCACGAGGCCGCGGATCAGATCCTCGACTCTGACGGAGCTGTGCAGGGCGGCGAACATGGTCGAGCCATGCGCCGGCGCGCCGCCATTGCGCCAGGCGTTTTCGCTGATCTCGACGGTGTCGTCGAGTTTCAGGCGCCCTTCCTTAATTGCCTCAAAGACGAGCTCTGCCGTCATGATCTTGGATGTCGAGGCGGGCTTTGCGGGCTGATCGGCGTTCTTTTCGTAGAGCACGGTCAGCGTGTCGGCATCGATCAGGATCGCTTGCGGCGCACTCGTCTGGAAAGCCTGGTCGGCAGCGGCGCAGGGAAGCGAGAGGAGAAGAAGCCAGCACATCGCCGCGGCAGAACCCGCGCCCTGCCCGGCCGCTCTCGCGAAAAATCTTCGGATTTTTCCGTTGTGCCTGGAGCGGGACACGAAAAACCGGCCACCGCTTTTTCGGGCAAATCCCGCTCTAAATCTTTGGAGTCGATCACGTTCATGCTTTTGGATCGATCCGATCCAAAAGCATCGCGATCCAAGACCAGCAAAGAACCGAAAATTCACGGCTGCGATCCGCTCCCTGCCGGAACTTGCGACTCCGGCACGGCGAAATCAACGGATCGCAGGAGGTCTCGCGAAAGAATTAAGGGGATCCGCTCACTGGCTGCGCGAAGCGATCGGCACGTCGGCGCCGGGGATCGTCCCGAGGTCGAACGGACGCGACGGCGGCAGAGGCGTCGGCCCGTTAAAGACATGGGGAGGCGCGTCGACCGCATCAGACGCGTTCGCCTCGAGCGAGCTGGCGGAAGCCGTTTGAACCGGCGCCTCCTCTCTCTCTTCCCTCGCCAAGAGAGTCGGCGGCGAGAAGCGGGCCGGCTCTCCATCATAGCGCATGGTCGCCATCAGCTTCTCGTCGTCCGAGCCATCGAGGCTTGCTGGGCCGACATATTCGACTTTGACCTTCGTCGTGCCGTAGCGGCGGAAATCGAGCATGTCGGCGACACGGCGCGATACGTCCATGATCCGGCCCGCCGCGTAAGGTCCGCGGTCGTTGACGCGCACGATCATCGAATAATGATTGCGAAGATTTGTGACGCGCGCATAGCTCGGCAGAGGCATCGTCGGATGCGCGGCCGAGATCGAATTGCGGTCATAGATCTCGCCATTCGCGGTTCGCCGTCCATGGAATGCATCGCCGTACCAGGACGCGTAGCCGACCTGAACATAATGTTTGGCGCTCGGATAATAGGTCCTGCCGGCGATCGTATAGGGCCGGCCCACGAGATAGGTGCCCCCGCCATGCGGAACCGGGTCGCCGTCGGCAACGACGCGCGGGCTTGCCGCTCCATAGACCGATTCCGGGAAATATTCCGACGTGTTCGCATATTGGCTTTGCTGCGCACAGCCGCCGAGCGCTAATCCCGTAAGCACGGCCAGCGGCGCAAGGCGCACGCTCGCGGCGCGGATTGGCGCCGCGCTCTCAGCGAAACGCGACCAGGACAATGTCACCAAATTCCCCCGACTTTCGCTCGCACTTCGGCCTCGCTTTGACGGGACCGAAGCTGGCACGGCGCGCGTTGCTAAAAGTTTAAGAGTTCCGCGGCCCCGCCCCTCCGAGCGAAGCGGCGACTCCGCCCGTAAAATCAGCCGAAATTGCGGCAGGCATACAGGGGCGGGCGCGCCCTCTATCGCTAAGAGGGCGGAATCGCTGCACTTACCGCTCGAGCGGTGTGCGGCTCGGGCCGTGGAGGTGAGGCTTGAAACGGTGGATTTTTCGTCCGCAGGATTAATAAATTCCGGATTCGGCGCACCTTCTCCCGCTCGGGGAGAAGGTGCACGGGTCTTTTCGTATTTCGCTAGTATTTCGCCACGACCGGTGTCGGAGGCGGCGCGAAATCGAACCTATAGCTGAAGCCCGCCTGCGCTTGCTGCTCGGTCTCGTGATAGCGGCCGTCGAAGGCGGTCCCGGTGCTGTTGATCAGGTTCTCGCTGTAGCGGGTGAAGTCGGAATAGCGATATTCGGCGCGCACCGACCAGTTCGAATCGATCGCATATTCGATGCCGCCGCCGACCGTCCAACCGACGCTGCTATGGTAGGGATTGTCTAGCCCGATCGCGGTCGCATAGCTGTTCTTGAAGTCGGCGAAAGCCACGCCGCCGGTGCCGTAGATGAGGACGCGATCGAAAGCGTAACCCACCCGGCCGCGGATAGAACCTTCGAGAAGGGAGCGCGCGCCGGCAGTGCCGCCCGGAAAAGCACCGACGCCAGCGACCGGCACACTGCCGTTGGCGCTCGTGCCGTTGATATCGCCTTCGATGCCGATGACGAAGCTTTGCGGCCCGCCGAACTGCCAATTATAGCCGGCATGGCCGCCGCCGATCACGCCGTCCCGATGGAAACTCGTCGATGTCACGACCGGCCCATTGCCGGTGACTGCATAATTCGCATTGCTATTGCCGAAGGCATAGCCGACCTGGCCGCCGATATAGAAGCCGGTCCAGGTGAAGATCGGCGTCGGCGGCGGCGTGAAAACCGGAGGACCTTTGGTCGTGGGAAGGTCCGCAGCCAAAGCAGCGGAAGATGCTGCGCAGAACGCAGCAGCGGCAATCAGTTTGCGTATCATTTGAACCCCCTCGACGCGTACACGACGCGACTGAAACGCAGTCTGCCTAGATCATTCTCCTTCGACTTGAGAACTCACCCGGTCATTCATCTGGCGATGCGCTATTCCCCTCTGCCACAGAACTCGCGAGCGTGTTCGCGCCGGCTCACTCGGTGGGGTTGTCAACATAGCTCATGTCCGATTCTGGAACAAGAATTGATTCCGCCCGCATGCGAATTCGCCGGCCGAAAATCCCGCGGTGTGGCAGTACGATTTCAGTTTCAAGGATGATGCGCGGCCGATCACCCGACCGCGCCGAAAAGCGATCCCACGACGGAGGTCAACGCCATCGCCAGGGCGCCCCAGAGGACCACGCGTACGGCGCCCGCGGTCAGTCTTGCTCCGCCCGCCCATGCCGCGAGCGCTCCAAGCAGCGCAAGAAAGATCAGCGACGTCGCGACGAGGAGTGGAATCTGCAGAGCGTGCGGAGATAGCCAGGCAGTGAGCAAGGGCATTGCTGCGCCGATGGCGAAACTCGCACCGGAAGCCAGCGCTGCTTGCAGTGGGCGTGCCTTGAGAGTCTCCGTTATCCCAAGTTCATCGCGCGCATGAGTCCCAAGCGCATCATGGGCCATGAGCTGGGTTGCAACTTCTTTTGCAAGCGTCGGATCAAGCCCGCGCGCGACATAGATTGCCGCAAGCTCCTGGTGTTCGCCGATGTCGTCGTCGCGCAGTGCCTTGCGCTCGAGAGCGAGATCGGCCTGCTCGGTATCGGCCTGCGAGCTTACGGAAACATATTCGCCGGCCGCCATCGACATGGCACCTGCAGCAAGGGCGGCAAGTCCGGCAAGAAGGACGCTCGCATGTCCCGTTCGCGCCGAGGCAACGCCAAGCATGAGACTTGCCGTCGACGTCACCCCGTCATTGGCGCCGAGCACGGCGGCGCGCAGCCAGCCAGTGCGCTGCGAACGATGGTGCTCGATATGCGACACAAGCCCGATCCCGTGAATGAGCTGAACGCAGTATAAAGGGGCGAAGTCCCCCGGCAAATGACAGACGGGCCGAGGACCGAGCTAAAGGGCGAAAATGGCTCCCTGAGCAGGACTCGAACCTGCGACCGATCGATTAACAGTCGATTGCTCTACCAGCTGAGCTATCAGGGATCAGGGATGAGGCGGATATAGCAAGTGCGGCGCAGCTTTGCAAAGGTCGGGCGGGCGATTCCACCTCGAAGAGGATGATTTTGGGCTGAAATCGCGATCCCGCTCCCGGTTTTGTCGAGCATGATCTTTTCGGAAAACCGCTTCGCACTTTTCCGGATCATGCTCTATTGCGGGACGTCGTCCTCCTTTGCTATAGCGGCGGGCCGGCTGCCGGGGCCTCGTGGCGGAGTGGCTACGCAGAGGACTGCAAATCCTTGCACCCCGGTTCGATTCCGGGCGAGGCCTCCAACTTTCCCGGCACTCCGGCTTTCTTGCGCGCAGAAGTTCGAGTCTGTCCCGCTCCGACGAAGCCGATCGCAGCCTGCGCGGCTCCGCGCCGATGACCGGCACTTATGATGCCCTTGCGGCAGGCTCAGGCCAGCGCTTCAGTAATCCTTCGTGTCAAGCCGCGTGCACGGTAACCGTTTCGCGATATTTCGGATGCGATGCATTCCGGCACTCGAATGGAAAGCGCTTGCGAATCAATTTCGAGAAGCAGCAGCGGGGCGGAAGCTGCGAGTCTTCGTGCACAGTCATCCACAGCCTCGCGCAAATTCCGCCTTTTGTGCGGATCTGCGAATGCTATCGTGACAAGAAGGGTATCAAACCGATTCGGGGACTGCGATTCATATCGCAAGTAGTCGGCTTGAGCGTAATTGACGAGTTCTGGGGAGCTGGTCCGTTGGGCACCAACGAGCTTCAATCGGCGCAAAGCGAGCGGGGCGTCGATCTTGCTACCGGCACAGAGGAGGCCGGGGCAACAAATCTTGAGCTGATCGAGATCGCAGGTCGGATCAAGTGGTTCGATGTCTCCAAAGGTTATGGGTTCATCGTTCCCGATAACGGCCTGGCCGATGTCCTGCTGCATGTGACGACGCTGCGCAGGGATGGATTTCAGACAGCCCATGAAGGCACGCGCATCGTTTGCGAGGCGGTGGCGCGCGCCAAGGGCCTGCAAGTCTTCCGGGTCATTTCGATGGACGAATCGACTGCGATCCATCCGGCCCAATTGCAGCCGGCCCGCACCCATGTCCAGGTCACGCCTTCGAGCGGCTATGAGATCTGCATCGTCAAATGGTTCAACCGGGTGCGCGGCTTCGGCTTCCTGTCGCGCGGCGAAGGCACCGAGGACATTTTCGTCCATATGGAGACGCTGCGCCGTTACGGGATCGCCGAACTGAAGCCGGGCGATAGCCTGCTCGTCCGCTTCGGCGGCGGTCCTAAGGGCCTGATGGCGGCGGAAGTGCGCCCGCTCGAAGCGGCCTTGCCATCCTCGCACTGATCCGGCATGAGAGCGCGGTCGCAGCCGCAGCTCAATCCGGATGATTCTTTTTCCCAGCAAAAGCCCGGCGCGGGAGGGCGGCGAGCCCTCCCCGCGTCCCCTCTTGGGCCTCCTTGCCGCTCTCGCCCTCGCGCTCCTGCCGTGGCAGGCGGCAATAGCGGGCGAAGGCAAGTTCGAGCCGCTCACCATTGTGACGGCGACCGGCGCGCATCATTTTTCGGTCGAGGTGATGCAGACCCAGCCGGAGCTCGAAAAAGGGCTGATGTTCCGTAAATCCATGCCGGCCGACCAGGGCATGTTGTTCAATTTCCACACGGAAGGCTCGGTGATGATGTGGATGAAGAACACATTCATCCCGCTCGACATGATATTCATGGGCAAGACCGGGAAAGTCGTCGGTATTGTCGCCGATGCGCGGCCCATGTCGGAACAGATCCTGACGGCTGCCGTGCCGACCTATGCCGTGCTCGAGCTTAACGGCGGGGTCGCGGCCAAGATCGGCCTGAAGGTCGGCGACAAAGTCGAACATCCGATCTTCAGCCCGTGAGCTTGTTCAGGCCGGGTGCGCGTGCTAGCGGAGCCGGAGCGCGTTCGGGGTATAGCGCAGCCTGGTAGCGCGGAAGTTTTGGGTACTTCAGGTCGCAGGTTCGAATCCTGCTGCCCCGACCAGCCGGATCTTGATCCGGACAGGGAGATCGCCGATGACGGCACGTATCTATCGCCCGGGCCGCAGCGCCACCCAATCCGGGGAGGCGCTGAGCAAGCTGTGGGTGCTTGAATTCGCGCCCGAATTTGCGCCGGACATCGATCCGCTGATGGGCTGGACCGGGTCGCGCGACATGCGCCGCGAGGTCCGGCTGCGGTTCGGCTCCATGGAAGAGGCGATCGCTTACGCGGAGAAGAACGGCATCGCCTATACGCTCGAGCCGCCAAAAGAAACGAAGCGGCAATTGATTTCCTATTCTGATAATTTCAGATCGACGCGCCACGGCCTCTGGACCCATTGAGACCTCCGGGCCGCGCCGGCGCGCAATCCGCTCTGGCCCCGTAGCTCAGCTGGATAGAGCAGCCGCCTTCTAAGCGGCAGGTCGCAGGTTCGAGCCCTGCCGGGGTCGCCATTCCGCTCGCCGCCAATTCCTAAGCGCGTTCGACTGTGCCGCGCGGGGGCTTGTTGAAGCCCCAGCGCGCTTTTTTAAAACGCCGGCAAGATCAGCGCAGATCGTTCATCTTGTCGCCCGGCGAATATTCCGACGCGCCGCGTTTGCCGCCGAGATCCCGGTCACGATCGCGGTCCACATCCCGATCCCGATCTTCGTGCCTTTGAGCAAACGCGCGATCTCTGTCTCGATCGATGTCGCGGTCATCCCGGTCGGCACGGCCGCCTTTGTCGAAATCGCCCCGATCGATGTCGCGGTCGCCTCTGGCTAGGCCGCGGTCGTCCCGATCGGCATGGCGATCGTCCCGGTCGCCCTTGGCAAACCCGCGGTCGTCGCGGTCGCCTTGTCCCTTCATCTGGTGACCCGGCGAGAGCTCGCTCGCCTGACCCGGATAGGTCTGTTCGTGACCGGGAGTATTGCCGGACGCGCCAGGTGAACCGCTTAAGCCACCGCCGCCGCCCATGCTGCCCGTTCCGCCGATCGCAGCGCCGCCACCGGCACCGGCTCCTCCGCCGGCCCCGCCTACCGCAAGTGCCATGCTCGGGATGCTCAAAGCGAGCCCAATCGCCCCAATTGCGAGTGCATATTTTCTCATGTTGGCCTCCTTGGTGCGACTACGGGAATGAGGAGCGGGAGAAATCGTTCCCAACGCCAAGGCCAAAGGCGCAGCACGATCAATGATCTACACAGAAGGACGAGCCATGTATTTACGGGTGGCTACAGAGAAAGGGTTGTGAAGATCCAGCAGCCGTCGTCTAAGCGGAAGATCTCGGGTTGAAACTTGCCGCGCTCGCTATAAGCAATGGTCTCAACGGGCGAGGATTCGTATCGATGGACCTAGGGATCGCTTTGTCCGCGGAAGTTCCTTTGCGGATCGAGCGCTTTCGCGCGCAAGGCGGCCCGGACCAAAACGATTTGCGACGGGCAACAAAATTTGCCCCGATCCTCGCCTCGTCCGGGGAAAAATTTCTCCTCGACAGCGAAGAGCAAAGCGAGAGCGCCGATCTCCTCAATCGTCTCGCCGAAGCCATCGCCGTGCTTTCGTTTCTGCCGGGCGGGATAACCGCCTTCGGCACGACGTGGATCGCGAAAAGCGGATGCGGCACATGCACCATGTGCTGCAAATTGCTCGCCGTGCGCGAATTGGAAAAGCCGACGAACACGTGGTGCCGGCATTGCACGCCGGGAAAAGGTTGCGGCGTCTATGTCATACGGCCGCGAACATGCGGCGAATTCGAATGCGTGTGGCTCCAGAGTCAACGCCACAATCCCTTCGGCCCCGAGCTGCGGCCGGATCGATGCAAAGTCGTTCTGTCGTCGAACACGACGGACCGACAGTTTACTGCTTTCGTCGATCCGAGCTCTCCGCGCGCCTGGCGCGAAGGGCCGATCGCCGAACTCCTGGCCAAGCTCGCAGACGATGGGGCCACGATCCTGATCGGCGGCAATCTCGCCAATCCGCAGATCATGGAAAAGAAGAATGGCGCGCTGATCGTCCGGCCGGCGCGGAAAGTCGGTAAGAATGCGGAAGGTGACACTGTCTTGAAGTGAGCGTCTCCGGAGCCAACGTCTGGGCGGACTCCTTACCCACATTGATTAGAAAAGCCGCACTTAGTTGCGCAATTGCCACCATGATTCGAATTCGCCGGCGGACCGAGGCCGAGCCTTCATAGGGTTGGCGAAGGCAGGCTAAAATAAACTTTACTGTCGGGAATCGGGCTACTTGGGGGCAGCCGTGGACAAGCGCGGATGGTGCATACTCGGGGTCAGTGTTCTCTCCACGAGTTTTGCCGGACAATGTTTTGCCCAAGCGGCCAATTGGACGGGCCCTTATATCGGTGCGTTCGGAGGCTATGCCGCAGGCGACCAAGGTCAGCACGACAATGGCCTGCCTCCGTCGCCACCGCCACCGCCACCGCCTCCTCCCCCGCCTCCGCCGCCGCCACCACCACCACCTCCTCCGCCGGTCGCCGACGGTCATTACAATCTGACCGGTGCGCTCGGCGGCGGTCTGGTCGGATATAATCTGCCGTTCAGCCAATTCGTCGGGGCAGGACCGCTGGGTCAGCTCATCGTTGGAGCCGAAGGCGATATCGCCGGCTCGACACTGTCGGGCTCGGCCAATAATTGCGGCGGCGGCGGCGTTCCTGCGCACTCATGCGGCGGGGACGTCCACGTCCTGTCAGACCTTCGCGTCCGCCTCGGATTGCCGCTCGGTCAATTCCTGCCGTTCGTTGCAGGCGGCTTGGCGGTGGACGATATCCACGCCTACGACAATCTCTTCGGGGTCGGTGCCACGCGCTGGGAAGCGGGCTGGACGGTTGGCGCTGGCGTCGAATATCAGATCATGCCGCAATTATCCCTGCGGCTTGAATATCTTTACCAGAACTTCGGACGGCAGACCTTCTTCGATGTCGCCCCCGGTGTGCCGGAAGGCATTCGCACCGACTTGAATATTGTCAGAGCCGGAATCGTTTGGAGCTTCGGGGCGGCGCCGCCCGCTGCTCCGGTCATTGCCAAATATTGAGCTTGCTGTTCCGGTACGACCGAACGCGTCATTTCGGGGATCTGAGGCGGCGCTTGGAGATGTGAAATTCGGGTGGCGCACCGCCGAGAATGGTTTGCCCGCGAATATAAGTCTTCTGCCAACCCTGAGCCACTGCTTCCGATTCTAGACTTTTCAAGTCTGCATTGAACTTGATTCGGCTCTCGGACCAGGCCTCGTGCTCGGCCTTCAATGCCGGCGCCTCGCTGAGATCGAAGATGCGGGGCTGCACATCGTCGAGCGCTGCATGCGCAACGAGGGTGATGAAACAAAACGGCTCGCCGGCTTCGAAACGGACGGTGCCGGGACGCGTAAATCGCCAGTTCATCGTAAAGCTCATCGAGAGCCAATCCGTCTCAACGAGTCCTTCCAGCGGGGCAATTCTGTTGCGATGGGTATTGGGACTGCCCCGGACCCAGAGCGCCCATCCGGGAGGCGTACGGAACAGCCAGCCTGTGTGAAAAGTCAGAATGCCGTGCCCGAAATGAGAGGTTGCGAGCGAACTCGGATCGCTGCCGTCGGGACAGCGAACCTTGAGATCCTCGATGGCATGTCCGCCGAAATAAGTCGCTTCGATTGCACGAGGAAGCAGAATTTCCCAGCCGCTCGCATTGGCAATCGACAAAGGTATGCAGCGATAGGCATATCTTTGGTTGGTCTGATCCATCCAGTCGCGATCCGCGTGCGCGGGCGCGATCTCCGGAGCGTCGGGGCGAATGCGGTAACAAGCAAGCCCAGGGGCCGATACCGGCGCGGAAATGAGCTCGCTGTCTTTTCGATCCTCGATCGGCGAATTGGGCAATTGCTTTTCCGAAGGTCTGCGGCGCTCAAAATGGCCGGTCCCCGCCGCTAAGGCAAGAGCGTCCCCCTTCGGCGATCGCCGGAGGGACGGCGCAAAACGGGAGATTTCCGCCCTGCCTTGCCTCTATCGCGGCCATTCGCCTTCCAACGCTTACATCGCGCTGCAAGGCATTCCCGGGATGCCGAGATCGGCCTGAGCCCCTTGCAACTTACCGGGACGATTTCGTGTTGAGGCGACATGTATCGCGTCTTCGCGGGGTGTTTGCTTCTGGGGCTAAGTGCTTGCGGTGCATCGGCCGCGGATTTTGCCTCGTCTGACCCGCCGCCGGCGACGACGGCCTCCGACGCCGGACGGAACGCTCGATCCGATCACGGCCTTTCCCGCATTGCGCAAGCCGAAATTCTCCTCGACCGAGACCATTTCTCCCCCGGCGTTATCGACGGGAGGGACCGCGACAATTTCAAGAAAGCCCTCAAGGCATTCCAGGAAGTGAACAAGCTACCGGCAACCGGGGCGCTTGATGATGCGACCTGGGCTGCCCTTAGCGGACATGATTCCGCTCCAGCGCTGGTGCGCTATACGATCTCCGAAACGGATGTTCGAGGACCGTTCAGCAAGAGAGTTCCGCGAAACCTGGTGCAAATGTCGAGACTGCGGGGGCTCTCGTATAGGAGCCCCCTCGAAGAGATCGCCGAAAAATTCCACATGCGCGAAGAGCTGCTGCGCCGGCTCAATCGGAGGGCGCATTTTGATCGTGCCGGGACGGAGATCGACGTTGCCAACGTGCCCCCTATGCAGCTGCGCCCGTCGCGTCACACGGTTGTGGCCGTACCGCAAAAGAGCAATTCAGCGGACGAGCTCGTGGCGACCATCGTCGTGGACAAGCCTGCACGTGAGGTGCGCGGCTATGCAAAGGATGGACGCTTGCTGGCGTTCTATCCGGCTACAATCGGCAGCGAAGAAAAGCCGGCGCCGAGCGGCACGTTTTCGGTGCGGCGCGTCGCCTGGAACCCGGACTACCACTACGATCCGAAATTTGCCTGGAGAGGCGTCAGAACTAGGCGGAAGCTGACGATTAGGCCGGGACCGAAGAACCCCGTCGGCCTCGTGTGGATCGACCTCACGGCGCCTTCCTATGGTATTCACGGCACGCCCGACCCGCAGCAGATCGGCAAAACGGAATCGCACGGCTGTATTCGTCTGACGAATTGGGACGCGGCCGCTCTGGCGGGAATGGTCAAACCTGGCACGGTCGTGAAGTTCGAGGACCAGGATACGCCCGCTGCGGTAAATCCCAATTCCTGAACCAAGTCGCGCCGGCGCCAAGCGCGGCTGCCTGTCGGCAGACACATCAGTGGTATCCAAAAATGCGCGGGGACGGCTCAGACGCGCGACATTTCCGACACGCCGGCAGGAAATCGTCTCGCAAAGTTCGAAATCTAAGGGCGTCCGTCGGCTAAAAGCTGGACATCTGCGCAATCGTGAAGAATCCTCCCCAAAAAATTTTGATTGGGGGGCTTTCATGAAGAAGATTGCTTTAGCGGCGAGCATTCTATTGCCGGTGTCATTGCCGGCTCTGGCTGCCGATCTTCCGAATACAAAGGGCCCGGCGCCCTTCGTGCCGCCTCCCCCGCCCGCTTTCAGCTGGACGGGATTCTATGTCGGCGCAAACGCCGGCTGGATCGGTTCGGACAATTCGATGTTCAACCAGGCAACGCCAATTCCGGACGCCGTGCTCGGCGTTACGCCCGGCGTGTCGGAAGGCTTGGCGGCGCTCTCGACCGGTGGGCTTTCTGGCGGACAGAGGAGCGGGTTTATTGGCGGCGGCCAGATCGGCTTCAATTTCCAGATAAATGAGAGGCTGGTCGCGGGTCTCGAAACCGACTTCCAGGGCATTGCGGGAGCAAGGAGCACGAGCTTGCTCACAACGCCTCCCGGCGGAACCGTGGTCGTCGGCGTCCCGGTTACTTCGACGCTGACCGGGACCACGAATACTCGCTGGCTCGGCACGGCACGCGGACGTCTCGGGTTCCTGGCGACGCCAGCGATCCTGCTATACGGCACAGCCGGCCTCGCTTACGCCAACGTCAGCGCAAACACGACGCTGGCTCAATCCGGCACCAATGGTTTCATCGGCGCCGGCACGGGCGGCTTCTCTCAAACCCGCGCCGGATGGGCCGCGGGCGGTGGCGTGGAATGGATGTTCTTGCAGCATTGGACTGCCAAGCTGGAATTCCTCCATTATGATCTTGGCAGAAGCAGCTATAGTTGGGCGGCCATGGGAACCCCGGCTTCGGCCTTCTTCTCCGGCACCGTCTATCAGACCGAAACCACGTCGGTTCGCTTCCGCGGCGACATCGTCCGCGCAGGATTGAATTACAATTTTGAGCTCTTTGCGCCGCCGGCTCCGGTCGTCGCGAAATATTGAGCTTCGAGCTCGTTTACGCGGCTGGAATTCATGACGGCGGCAGGCGCATTCTGCCGCCGTTAGCTTTTGATGCTGCAGCTCTCCTATTCGAAGCGCAAATCGCAAATCTGAGTGGAGCCGCGCGGTTGCGCGAGGAATCGCCCCGTGCCGTGGGTCAGATCATTCTCTCGATGATCCACAAGGCGGTCGCGATCCAACTTATCGCGAGCGCCAGAACAAGTCCCCAACGCACTGCACCTGCGAACATATCGGGATACCCCCCGTAATTAATTTTACTGGCAATGCTTGCTAAGCCCCCAACCGTACAATTTCGACGGCCAGTGCGATCAATGCAGCGACGGCAATGTAGACCGATGCATGCCAGAGTGCGGCAGAGCGAAGAGTAACAGCAATAAAAATCCCCACATCCGCCGAAAACAAAACAGACAGCGCTAAAACTCTTGAGAGATAACGCATCACACCCCCGTCCGTTTTTCTCTTCAAGACGATAGTCGCAGACGAGCCTCGCATATTGGCAATAATAAGGCCCCGGATTTTCGGCATTTAGCGACCGCAGGTTGCGTCACGCCTGCTTCATCGATAGCGCCAGACGGCGACGCCGCGCCGAGGTCGAAGCGAAACGATGTCAAACTTCCCAACCGGACAGTGGAAATCCGCTCCCTCGAACGGCTCTGATGCGCGCCGGCCTGTCCGCTTGCGACGTCGGGATCGAATGTGCCACTCGGCACAATTTCCTTCTGATGAACCGATGAAACAGCCGAATTAGAATGGGCGCCATCGGCTCTCCGGCGTGTTCGGGTGCCACCGGAGTGAAGGAGAGGAAACGGCATGCGCGGCCTGCTCGGTCTAGGAATTTTGGCGCTTCTCGCCGGTCCGGCGCTCGCGAACGATCTCGGATCGAACGTTCATCCGCTTTCGTTCGGCAAGGATCAAACCATCATCGATGTTTCGAAAGTGGTCTGGTCGCCACTCAAAGTCGAGGGTCTGCCGGAGGGTGCGGATGTCGCCGTCTTGCGCGGCGATCTCAGCAAGGGCGAGGCCGAAATCTTGCTACGGCTGCCGCCGGGTTACAAAGTCCCCAATCACAGCCATACGTCGGATGAAGTCTATGTGTGGTTGAGCGGCGCGTTCACATTGATCGCCTATGACGGCACCCGCACCCAATTCTCCAGGCCGGCATTCATAAGCTTTCCCGGCAGCGCGCCTCCGCACGGGCTGGAATGCGGCAAGGCGGCGCCCTGCATTTTATACCTGAGATATTCGCGCCCGTTCGACATCAAATATTTTCCTGAGCCGCCGCCGAAGCGCTAGTCTGCAGCGCTTTGCTGATCGGAGCGGCGATGTCGCGAACCGCTGGAGTTCGGTGCTTGAAGCGCATTTCCGCCGGAAGGCGTCGGCGCTGCCTTGCTTTTGGCGCGCTGATCATCTTCTGCGGTTCGGCGTATGCGGCGGAGATCGAACACGCGCTCACGCCCGGGCTTTATAAGATCGATGTTCTGCTTGGCAGACCAGATAGCGGGCAGCTGAAACCGGTCAAGCAGGTCGAAAAGTGCCTTTCAGCCGACGCGATCGCCAATCACACGGTCTTCGATATGCTGAGCGACTCGCCCGTCGCGCAATGTCCGAAATATGACGTGTGCGCGGGACAATTCCGGACAGGCTTTGTCGCTCAGTGCCTGGGGAGCAATGCGCAGTCGGCGATCGGCATGTTCGCTCTCGAGCCGAAGGAATTCAGAGGACGGATCGACATCAAGGACGGCAACGGCAACGTGCTTCAATCGGAAATACAATATGGCGATCGCGTCGGAAATTGCGTGAGTTCTCCGGCGCGATGAACGTCCTGGCTATCGCGATGGCCAGGTCCACGCGGGTCTCTCATTGCCGCATACCGAGGTCTCGCCCAGTTCCTTCTCGAGCGCGATTTCGTTGAGCTCGGCGCTGGCGGCAATTGCCGACCTCAGGGCGGCCGCGTGCGTTACGACAACGATCTGCGTTAGCTTCGCGGCCTCGACGATAAGGCGAGCCAGGGCCGGCAGCAGATCGGGATGGAGGCTCGTCTCCGGCTCGTTGAGGATCATCAATTGCGGCGGGCGCGGCGAGAGAAGCGCTGCGGCAAGCAACAAATAGCGCAAAGTGCCGTCGGAAAGCTCGGCTGATTTCAATGGTCGCAGCAACCCCTGCTGGCGCATCTCGACCTCGAAATATCCATCCACGTTTACGACCTCGACCGCGGCGCCCGGAAAGGCATCTCCGATTGCGGCATCGAATGCCTCGTCATCGCCAATCTCGCGGATTGTCTCGACTGCCGCAGCAAGATCGGCTCCGTCGCTCGAAAGAACCGGCGTGTAAGTGCCGATCTGCGGACGGCGCGCCGGGGCATCGCGATCGGTTCGCAAATGATCGTAGAAACGCCAGTCGCGCATGCGCTCGCGCAGCAGCAGAAGCTCCGGCGTTTCGCGCGGGTTGCTGCAATGCGTCATCATACTGTCGAAGGGCGCGAGATTTTCAAGCACTCGGCGCCATTCGCCATTGTCGCCGCGGATGCGCACGCTGCGCCCGTTGCGCTGCGCGAAGACATTGCTGCGGCCGAGCGTCTCGCCCGTCCATTGCGCCTCAACCTTGATCTCGGGATCGCTAGAGAACATCGATGCGGATGGTATCGGTAGACCGAGGTCGATCGCATAGCCGTAATCATCGCCGGAAAAGCCGAGTTTCAAGGCCACCGAGGCCTTGCGCCTCGTCCCTTGGACCTCCTGTTCGCCGCGCTTCATTGCGCGGGAAAATGCTTCCGGCCCGGCCCATAGCGTCGAATTGAGCCCCCCTTCGGCGGCGAGCGATTGCACAATCCGGCCTTGGGCGATGTCGGCCAGCAAGCGCAGCGCGCGATAAAGGCTCGACTTGCCGCTGCCATTGGCACCGGTCACAACGTTCAACGCGCCGAGCGCAATCCGCACATCGCGCAGCGAACGATATCCGGCGACCGCTATTTTCCTGATCATGAGGCGCGTGTCGGTTTCGAGCGCGTGGAGTTTTTCATCCTACCAGCACGCCGCCCGATCGGCACGATGCACTCGAACATGCCCGAGCGCTGACCACGTCCTCAGCCGCCCAATCCTTCCGACGGCAGTTTCTTGATCAGCGCTTCTATCGCGTTGAGCATGGTCCTATCTGTCTCTTGCTTTCGCGCGCGCAGCGTGGCCTCGATATATTCCAGCAGATTTCGACACTCGACCAGAAGCTGAAAATTCTCCTGTTCGGTCATGGCATCCTCCCAATCGCGGCAATCGCGCGCCGCTTATTGGGTCTTAGCTAAGCAAAAGGCTCGACCCCGGGTCGAGCCTTTTTCACCGAGCGGTGGAAGAAGGATCAGGCAACCTTGCCGGTCTTGGCCACGACCGCCGGCTTAATGGCGACCGCGGCGCTCGGCTGAAGCTTGCCAAAAGCGCTCTCGAACGGCTTGAAAGCCTCTTTGACAAAGCCCGTCGAAAGATCGGAGAGCTTGGTGGCTTCCGCGACTGCGGTTTCATAGGCCGATTTCAGGTAATCGGATTGGATCTCGATCGCCTGGTCGAGCGATTTCGCACCGAGGATTTCATCGATGTAAGCCGAATAGCTCTCGATCGACTTTTTCGAGGCGTCGGTCGCCTCGGCGATGATCATCTGGACGTTTTTTGCCAGAGTAGCGGTAACCGAAGTCGCGCTCTCGAGCTGTTCCTTGCCGAAATTGAGATATGTCCAATTCGCACTCATGTTCGTGCTCCAAGAATGGCCCAGGGGGTCCCGCGCAGCCTTATTGGTGCGCCGCACAATCTCTATGCTGCATCGCACAACGAAATGCAAGGACTATTTCGCCGAAATAGGTCGATACCCGGCAAAAATTGATCAGGAGCGCGTTTCATGCTGATCTGCTCGGCGCGATCCGGAGCCGGCACATGCGCGCGGTTGAGACCTTCTGCAATTGCGGCGGAACGCACGAAGGACCGAACGGCCCCTCGCGCCGCACGTTCCTATGCACCGGCCTTGCAGGTCTTGCCGCCGCAAGGCTGGGAGGTCCCTCCCCTGCGCGCGCGCAGAGCACGTTCACGCCCGACGTTGCCTTGAAGGCTCTGCTCGACGGCAATAAGCGTTTCGTCGATCATAAACTCACGCTGTTCGACGAAGACCTTGCGATCCTGAAGCAGAATGCCGTCGCCAAGCAGGAGCCATTCGCCGCCGTCCTCTCCTGCGCCGACTCGCGCGTACCGGTCGAGCTCGTTTTCGACCAAAGCATCGGGCATATTTTCGTTACGCGCGTCGCCGGCAATCTCGCTTCCCCGGAGATCATCGCGAGCCTGGAATATGGCGCGGCGGTACTGGGCACCAAGGTGATCCTCGTGCTCGGCCACGCCAATTGCGGCGCGGTGAAAGCGGCGCTCGAGGGCAAGAGCGTGCCGGGGCAGATCAGCGCGCTCTATGCCGCCTTGCGCCCGGCGGTCGACGCTTCGGGCGGCGATCTCGAGGCGGCGATCAAGGCCAATGCGAAAATCCAGGCGCATCTCCTTGCGACCGCTTCTCCCGTGCTCGCGGGCCTCGTCAAGCAGGGCCAGGTGAAGGTCGTCGCCGGCTTTTACGCGCTCGACACCGGCAATGTGACGCTGCTCGACTGAACGCACGCCCTCCTCGGCGAGCGATCCGCGCCGCTCCCTTCCCGAAGAATGGGTTTGCCGGCAAAATGGCCGCGAACGTCGCATGCCGTTCGCTCCGCATTTGCATAAATTAGAGAGGGAGATCGCCAATGAGGCACTGGGCACTGATCTTATCTTTTGCGTCGTTTTTATCGGTCTGTTTCGCGGCGCAATCCTATGCGGCCCCTTATGAAATGGCGATGGTGCCGCCGGCGGCGACCTATGGTCCGAGCTATTTCCGCATCGATGTGGAAACCGGGGAAGTCATGTCGGTATCGGGCGGCCAATATTCCCGAACGACCGATGCGACCCCGCTCCCGCCCGGCGATTACCATCTCTTCCCGCAAGTAGATCAAAAGGGAACGTGGTGGCTCTACAGAATGGATTCCAAAACCGGCCGGACCTGGTTCTTGCTCAACAATGCGTGGAGCGAAGTCTCGCCGCCGAAATGAAAGTCGCCATGGCACCCTCACAGGGACCCTTGATAGCAATCGCCCGGTCGTCAAATCGCGTCGATGCGCGGATCAAATCCGCGCATGACATCGGCCCGCTCCTTCGGCAAGCCTCAAGAGCTCTCATTTGCGCGCACGGCGCAATGCCGCGTCGAGGGTGGGGAGTTTCAGCGCGTAAGGCAGACAGCGGACGAATTTCGAAATCGCGGCGAGCTGCCAAGGAAAGGCGATTTCAAACTTGCCGTTCTCGAAGCCGTTGCAAATGAGGCGCGCAGCATCCTCGACTTCCATCAGGAACGGCATTTTGAATTCGCTTTCTTGATCGGTCATAGGCGTCCGCACGAAGCCCGGGCAGACGACCTGGATCGTAAGTCCCTGCTCCGCGTATTGGAGCGCCAGCACCTCGGCCATATAGATCAGCGCCGCTTTGGAGGATCCATAGGCCAGCGAGCCCCGCAGGCCGTTATAGCCGGCAAGCGAGGCGTTGAGCGCGATTTGGCCGCGGCCGCGCGCCGTCATTGCGGCGATGAGCGGCTGAAGGCAGTTCACCGTGCCGCCGACATTGATTGCGTGGGTCTCGGCAATCACCGCGGCATCGAAGCCTTTCCGCTCGGCCGGAAGAAAGGCGCCGGCATTGAGAAAGGCGAGCGCAATCGGTCCGAGCTCCGCCTCGACCCTCGCGACGAGGGCGGCCATATCGGGCCGCCGCGTCACGTCGCCGGGAAAGGCGAAAATTTGCGGCGAGGCAATTTCCTTCAAAATTCCGGCGCGCCGCGCTGTGATTGCGACGCGAAAGCCGCGCTTTGCGAGCTCGAGCGCCGTCGCCCGGCCGATCCCGGAACTTGCTCCGGTCACAAAAGCGATGCCGTCCCGAGGGGTTGCGCGAAACATGACCGATCCCCAGCCGCCGGCTCGACAGGCCGCCGCGCTCGCCTCTATATAGCCCAGCAAATTTCATTGGAATTCAGAATGGCAGAAAACGTCATCGAGGCCATAGGCAGAACCCCCTTAATCAAGCTGCGGCGCGCGTCTGAAGAAACCGGTTGCGCTATCTACGGCAAAGCCGAATTCATGAACCCGGGCGGCTCGATCAAGGACCGCGCCGCGCTTGCCATTGTCGCCGATGCAGTCAATCGCGGTGCGCTGAAGCGCGGCGGCATCATTGTCGAGGGCACCGCCGGGAACACCGGCATTGGCCTCGCTCTCGTCGCCAATGCGCTCGGCTACCGGACCGTGATCGTCATTCCCGATACGCAGAGCCAGGAAAAGAAGGACATGTTGCGCCTGCAAGGCGCCGAACTCATCGAGGTCCCTGCCGTCCCTTATTCCGATCCGAATAATTACGTGAAGCTTTCGGGCCGGCTTGCCGAACGGCTCGCCAAAGAGACTCCGGAAGGGGCGATCTGGGCCAATCAATTCGACAATGTCGCCAATCGCCAAGGGCATTTCGAGACCACGGGACCCGAGATCTGGGCCGATACCGACGGCAAGATCGATGGATTCGTCTGCTCGGTCGGAACGGGCGGGACGCTTGCCGGGGTCGGCATGGCGTTGAAAGCCAAGAACCCGAATGTGAAGATCGCGCTGGCCGATCCGATGGGCGCCGCGCTCTATGCCTATTACACAAAGGGCGAACTTAAATCCGAAGGCTCGTCCATCACCGAGGGCATCGGACAGGGGCGCATCACGGCCAATCTCGAAGGCGCGCCGGTCGATCTCGCGTTCCAAGTGACCGACGAAGACGCCCTTCCGCCACTCTTCGATCTTGCCGAACAAGAAGGGCTGTTGCTCGGCGGCTCGTCCGGAATCAATCTCGTTGGCGCAATCAGGCTCGCGGAGGCTTTGGGGCCTGGACATACGATCGTGACGATCCTCGCCGATTCCGGCGCGCGCTATCTCTCGAAACTCTATAATCCGGAGTTCCTGCGCTCAAAAAATCTGCCAGTTCCTTCCTGGCTCGGCCGTCCGGTTTCCATCGAACCGGATTATGTCTAGCGCATGATCCGGAAAAGTGGGTACCGGTTTTCCGATAAGATCATGCGCAAACAAAAAGCATGATCCGGAAAAGTGGGTACCGGTTTTCCGATAAGATCATGCGCAAACAAAAAGCATGATCCGGAAAAGTGGACACCGGTTTTCCGACAAGATCATGCGCAAACAAAAAGCATGATCCGGAAAAGTGGACACCGGTTTTCCGGCAAGATCATGCGCAAACAAAAAGCATGATCCGGAAAGTGGACACCGGTTTTCCGGCAGATCCGGCTCAATACATCTCGATGCGCCCGCCAAAAGCTAGAATGGGATCTCATGATGAATTCGCAATTCTTCGTCTCGACCGAGTGGCTGGCCGACCATTTGCGCGATCCCGATCTTGCGGTGATCGATGGCACCTTCTTCGTGCCTGACGAAGGCCGCAACGCATTGGCCGAATATCGGGCCGAACATATTCCCGGCGCCGTTTTCTTCGATATCGATGCGATTGCGGATAAAACCACGGACCTGCCGCATATGGTACCGAAGCCGGAGGACTTCGCCGCAGCCATGCAGCAACTCGGCGTCGGCAACCAGATGCCGATCGTCGTCTACGACAATGCAGGTCTGCAAGGTAGCGCCCGCGTCTGGTGGACGCTCAAGCTTTTTGGTGCGGCGAATGTGAAAGTGCTCGCGGGCGGCCTGCCGAAATGGAAAGCGGAAGGACGCCCGCTCGAACACGGCGATGTGAAGCGAAGCCCACGCGAATTTGTGGTCAAATTCGACGCGAGCTGGCTCGCCAGTCTCGAAAAAGTAAAGCGCGCCGCGGCTGAAGGTTCGGCGCAGATCGTCGATGCGCGATCTGCCGCGCGTTTCCACGGCGAAGCACCCGAGCCGCGTCCCGGCGTACGCAGCGGGCATATTCCGGGCAGCTTCAGCCTGCCCTGGCGCGAAATCGCCGAGAACGGGGAATTGCGCTCGGCGCAAGAGATCGCCGCTTCGTTCGCCAAAGCCGGCGTCGACCTCGAAAAGCCGGTCGTGACGGCCTGCGGATCAGGCGTGACGGCTGCAATTCTCTTTCTTGCACTCCAGGCAACCGGCAAGACGGATGTCGCCCTTTACGACGGATCTTGGGCGGAATGGGGCGCGCGAAAGGACCTTCCGGTCGAAAAGAATTGAAGGCGAAACGCGAACTTGGCGACGCCGATGTAAGCTTGCCGATTTCCGGAATTTTTCGCGCCTGCGCGTCCGTTATGACATCGCCCGGAGGCACAGAAAAATTGCCGCTCGCCGGTAAAGCGCTTGACGGACCGGGTGGTCGCGCTACCATAGACTTACAGTGGCGATTCACTTGAAACGACTGGAAGTTTTGAGTGTCTCGCGCTGGGGAACGTTCGGCGACCGCCGGGCGTTGTTCGATTCCTTCGCGGTGCAATGCCGCCTCTGATCTCCTGAGGAATCGGACCGGTTGGATCTGTCCCCGATGTCTCCCTGCTTGGGAGTACCGATCTGCTCATTCCGGATTGAGGACGGTGTGCTCGCGCGGGCAGCCGACGTTCGGAAAAGGATCAACCATCGAGAGCTCAGGAGTGACTACCATGTGTGACTATTCACTGGAAATGTACGCCTCAAGGCCGGCGCGCGAAGCCGAAAGATATGTGACGACCCGCTTCCCGTCGGGGAGCATCGGGCTCGCTTCTCCCGGCGATTGCACGACCGCCGTTTGCGTCCAGTATGACACGCGCCTCAAGCTCGAGAACATCTCAAACGACCTGCAGACCCGCCTCGGCGTCAAGCCGGAAGAGGAAGTGGTCTTCGCTCGGCTCGAGCACGGCGCTTATCGCGACGGGATCCGGTTCGGCAACGGCAAGGAAGTTTCCCTGCAATTGCTCGGCTCGGGCGTCGGCGTGACTCTTGTCGACACGGCCAAAAAGGCCGCCGAGCGCAGCCAGGTTCTGGAACACATCGACTGATCTGAAGCCGGCGAGAAAACGCTCGGCCCGCACAGCATAGTCGCACGACAGTCGGCACCGGCCCCTCGGGTCGGTGCCGTTTATTTTGGGCAGTTCCGCAGTTCCGGCCGCGCGGCAATTTGGGCCGAGGGCGCGGCCCGGGATGGCCTGTCCTGCCCTCCTGCGGCATTGCCGCCTTTTTTGCGTGGCGGTTTAGCTTGACAGGTGCTAATGAGGCCGGCGCGTATCTCGCGCAGCGCAAGTTTGGCTGATTTCAACGATAAGGCGCCAATGAAGAAAATCGAGGCGATCATAAAGCCTTTCAAACTCGACGACGTGAAGGAAGCTCTGCACGAGGCTGGCGTATCGGGAATCACGGTAACCGAGGCCAAAGGGTTCGGCCGGCAGAAGGGCCATACCGAACTCTATCGCGGCGCTGAGTATTTCGTCGATTTTCTTCCCAAGGTGAAAGTCGAAGTCGTGCTGGCCGACTCGATCGTCGATCTCGCCGTCGAGGCGATCCGCAAGGCGGCGCTGACGGGACGTATCGGCGACGGCAAAATCTTCGTCTCCAATATCGAAAGCGCGGTCCGCATCCGCACCGGTGAAAAGGGTCTCGATGCGATCTGAGATGTGATCCTGGGCGCGGGCGCGCATTGTGAGATCCGCCGGCCGTCTCAAACCGAGGGCGGCGGGGCAATACCGAGCTTATTTTTCCAGCCAACTCGAGGGCAAGACATGAAGACTGCCGAAGAAGTATTGAAAGCGATCAAGGACAAGGACGTCAAATACGTGGACTGTCGGTTCACGGATCCGCGCGGCAAGTGGCAGCAC
>JAJPIC010000007.1 GCA_021324915.1 Beijerinckiaceae bacterium
CGCGGCACGCGCTTCAGGTCATTGCCGATTCGAAATTCTATCCGCAAGCCGGCGATGCCGGTATGTTGCTCGACGGCCTCGATGATGGATCGTTCAAGCCGGAATGATTGAAGCGCACGTATTCCCGTAACGCCGGGCCCTAACATCTGCCGCTATCCAACACCGCCGCGCGCCCGCCGGCGGCTTTTCTTTGCTTGAGGAGACCTCATGTCCGAGCTCAACATGTTCATTCCGATCACCAAGGTCGATGCGAGCCAGAGGCTCGTCTATGGGATCGCGACAGCCGAATGCGAGGATCGCGCCGGCGAGATCTGCGATTACGCCTCGACCAAGCCGCTCTACGAGAAATGGTCGCGCGAGATCGCCCGTTCGACGCAGGGCAAATCTTTCGGCAATCTGCGCGCTATGCACGGCTCGGTCGCCGCCGGCAAAGTGATCTCGCTCACGTTCAACGATGCGAAGAAGCAGATCGAGGTCTGCGCCAAAGTGGTGGATGATGCCGAATGGTCCAAGGTGAAGGAAGGCGTCTATACCGGCTTCTCGCAAGGCGGCACTTATGCGAAGCGCTGGACCGATAAGGATGGGCACATGCGCTATACCGCGCAGCCGAGCGAAATTTCTCTCGTCGATCTGCCTTGTCTTCCGGAAGCGCGGTTCGAAATGATCAAGGCGGACGGCTCGCGCATCTGGCGCCGGTTCCGCAAGGGGCTGGAAGGGGTCGTGCGGCTCTCTGCCATACTCGCTCAGCTCGAAGATCTGCAAAATGCCAGTGCGCTCGCGGACGGTTCCTCCGATCTGTCGGCACAGTTGCAGGCATTGATTGCGCAGGCGGCCGATGCGCTGCGCGATATGATCGCTCAAGCAAAAGCCGGCGGCGAAGAAGACGATGAAGACACCGATCCGGAAGACGATGAAGAAGACGACGAAGACGACGAAGACGAATCCGACGAGTCGGAGGACGAAAATATGCCGCAGAAGCGGCTGCCGGCGAAATTCCGCAAGATAGGCGCGCGCAATAACGCCGCCGATCAGGAGCGGATTCAGACGATGCACGATACGGCGGTCGAGCTCGGCGCCGAATGCAGCGCGCGAAAGAGCGCCGGCGGGATTTTCGAGAAGCGCCTCGATCTGCTGACCGCGACGCTCGCCGATATTCTCGCGCGGGTGAAGAACATCGAATCGCAACCTTTGCCGCTTCCGTTCAGCGGTCGCGCGCGCGCCGTCTCGAAGGCGGAAGACGCGGGTTTCGAGCAGAGCGTCGAGGCCATGCTGTCGGATCCCGAGGCGCTGTCATTGCTCGCGATCAAGATCGCGCAACGCAATGGCCGCAGTTTTCTGACGCGGTAGCGGAAGACGCAAGACAGACGACAGAGGAGCCGTTGTCTTCCCCGGACAAGCCCGCAAGCGGGCGCAGATCCGGGGTCCAGGGCCGTCTGCGCCGAAGGTATCGGGAGTGGCCTTTGCTCCTGGATCCCGGATCGGCGCTCTGCGCCGTCCGGGAAAGTGGACCCGATCCTTCCCGAAAGCAGAAGAGCGAAGATCGGCTCCTCTGTCCTGCGTCTTCCGTTCTCCGTCCTCTTTCTCAACAGCGCAACGCGCGCGCTCTCCAGCGCGGATATCAGGAGCATAGGATGACCACTGAAACCAGAGTTCACGATCTGCTGGCGAGCATCAAGTCCGCGCAGCAGAGACCGCTCGGCGATCCGCGCCTCGAAGGCCTGATCGGTCTTGCAAAGAGCACGTTCACCGAGAGCATGAGCGTTACGTCCGGCCTCACCTTCTACGACCTCGAAGTCGGGGCGAAACTGCTCTATCCGGTGCTGACGCCTTTGCGCAACGCGATCCCGCGCGTTTCCGGCAAGGGCGGCATTCAAGCGAATTGGCGCGCGATCACGGCGATCAACACGTCCGGCCTGCGCTTTGGGGTCTCGGCTTCGAATCGCGGCGGCGTGCTGGCGGTCGCAACCCAAGATTATACCGCGACCTATAAGGGCATCGGCGTCGAGACGAACGTCGATTTCGAGGCACAATATGCCGGCCAGGGCTTCGACGATATTCGCGCAATTGCCGCGAAGACCGGCCTCGAAGCTCTGATGCTCGGCGAAGAGGCGATGATCCTCGGCGGCAATGCGACCACGGCTCTCGGCACGACGCCGACGCCCTCTCTCAGCGCGTCGAGCGCCGGAGGCTCGCTCGCAACCGGCACGCTCTCCGTGATCTGCGTCGCGCTGACCCTCGATGGGATGATGAATGCGACGATCGCCGGCGGCATTCAGGGTCAGATCACGCGACAGAATGCCGACGGCACGTCGGATACGTTCGGCGGCGGCGCGGCGAAGCAGTCGAGCAACGCGACGATCGCGGTCACGGGTCCGACAGGATCGGTTTCCGCCACCGTCGCGGCGGTCAATGGTGCACTCGGCTATGCCTGGTTCTGGGGCGCGGCCGGATCGGAAGTTCTCGGCGCGATCACCACGATCAACTCGCTTGTGATCGGTGCCGCACCGGCCGGCACGCAGACGGCGGCCTCGCTCGGGGTCAACGATAATTCGACCAATGCGCTCGCCTTTGACGGGCTCATCACACAGGCGGTGAAATCAGGCTCCGGCGCCTATTGCTATACGATGGCGACGGGAACGGCCGGCACCGGCACGCCGCTCACGGCCGACGGCTCGGGCGGCATTGTCGAGATCGATCGCGCCAAGCCAGGCGCAATTCTTCGCGCCGATCGCGCCCTTCGTCCCGTCTTCCGGCGGCGGTGGCGGAGGAGGCGGCGGCGGCTGCGGAACCGTCACGCCGGAGACGGTCACCCTCACGTCTACCAGCACATTCACCGTCCCCTGCTACAACACGCTCCAGATTCAGGCATGGGGCGGCGGCGGGGGCGGCGGCGCTCTTGGAAGCGCCAGCGGCCATCAAGGCGCATCCGGCGGGGCGACGACGGTTGGCTCTCTTTACGCCGGCGGCGGCAGCGGCGGCGGCGCATCCTATAGCGGAAGCGGAGACCCCGCAGGTGGTGCGGGCGGCTCGGCTTCGGGCGGAACGACGGCAAACACGCCGGGCAATTCGGGCGCCTCGGCGCCCGGGCCTTGTCCATCGTCTTGCAATGGAGGCGCAGGCGGCTCGGCCCCGAACGGGGGTTCGGGAGGCGGACAAAATGGGGGCAGCGGCGGCAGCCCTGGGGGCGGCGGGGGCGGTGCCCAAAATGGCGCTGTCGTAGAAAGCGTTTGCAATGGGGACGGCTGTTTCGAAGAAAATGTCTACTTCGACGGCGGCGGCGGTGGTGGATCCGGTGCTTATGCCGCAAGCACTTTTTCGCCGGGTCAATTGACCGTCGGCACAGTGCTCACCTGCACAATTGGCGGTGGCGGCGCCGGTGGAACGGGTTCGGAGGGCTACGGCAACGGGGGCAGAGGGGCGTCCGGCGAATGCAAGTTCACGGTGAACTGAGATGAGCGTTCAGCTTCAGATCCGCCGCAACAGCGCCGCCAATCTCGCCGGCTTCGTCGCCGCGCAGGGCGAAATTATCGCCGATACGACGAACAATCGGCTGATCCTCGGCGACGGCACGACCTCGCCCGGATGGGCGATGGCGAAGCTCGCCGAGGTTCTGCTCAATTCGCAGGCCGATACGATCGCGGCGCATGCCGGCGGCGGCCAAGCGAGCGCGACCTTGCTTGTCGCGACCATCAATCGCGTGACGACGGTGGCGAGCGCGGCGGACAGCGTGAAACTCTCGCCGAGCTCGCAGGCCAATGTTCTGCAGATCGTCATCAATGACGGAGCGAACGCGCTGCAGCTCTTCGGCTCCGGCTCCGACACGATCAACGGCGCTGCCGCTACGACCGGCATCTCGCTCGCGGCGGGCAAGGTCGGAATTTTCTTTTCTTCGTCCGCCGGCATCTGGCGCGGCGGCACGCTGAACTAGCATTCCCTCTCCCCGCATGCGGGGAGAGGGCAGGGTGAGGGGCCGAGGAATTGGCCCGAACTCACCCGGCCCCTCAACGCTGTTCAGCCCCTCACCCTAACCCTCTCCCCATTTCGCTCCGCTCATGGGGAGAGGGGATTCCAAACCCCAAGGTGATTGATGAATTATCTGCACCGCTTCCGCGGCGCGATGCCGCGTGCGCTCGCAATGGCGCTGTTTCTCTTCGCGATTTTCGTTGCAGCCTTCTCGGCTCACGCGGAGCCGCGCTATGCCGGTCGAGTGCAGAAGCTCTTCGATGCGCCTGCAGAAAGTTTTGCGCCGATATACCACGATGCCTTCGGTCGCGAGGACGATGTTCCAGCTTCCGACCCGCTCATTTTTAACGCGCCTGCATTCGGACGAAGTCGCGTCGCGCAGATCGTGCGAGAAAGGGCTTTGGCGCTTGGCGTCCCCGTCGGTCTCTCGCTGGCGATCATGCGCCATGAATCGGGTGGCGATTGCGCAATGCGCGGACGCGCCGGCGAGCGCGGCGCGATGCAGGTCTTGCCGCAGACCGCGCGCACGGTCGGGATTGCCGGCAATCTCGGCGATTGCGCAACGGGCATCGAGGCGGGACTGCGCTATTTGCGTCTGGCAATCACGCTGCACCGGCAGGCGGGCTGGTGCGCCGTCGCCAGCGCCTACAATTCCGGCATTTGGCGCGGCTCGCGTTGCACGCGCTACGGCCGCGCTATCGCGCGTGCGGCGAGGATGCCATGAGC
This sequence comes from Beijerinckiaceae bacterium, assembly GCA_021324915.1. Lineage (GTDB taxonomy): Bacteria > Pseudomonadota > Alphaproteobacteria > Rhizobiales > Beijerinckiaceae > Methylovirgula. Next base: position 4,690 of record JAJPIC010000007.1, read on the forward strand.
TTCCTGCCGGAGCCGAAGGCGTACACGCCCGACGAATTCGGTGATTTCGTCGAGAAACTCGAATGGAACGGCTGGCGTCCTACGTTCGTTACGCTGCATAATACCGGAGTGCCGTCGCTCGCGGTCTGGCTCGACCCACGCCATGCGGCCAAACAGCGTATCGAGAGTCAAGGCCATTACGAGCGCGACATTTTGCATTGGCACTCGGGTGTCCATTTGTTCGTGGCACCGAACTTGATTTGGAACCTCTGCGATCTGACGAGCCAGGGAGTTTCCGTTTCGTGTTGGAATCATCTCACGATCGGAATCGAGATGATTGGCGATTATGCGACGGAATCCTTCGACAGCGGCCCGGGCGCGCAGGTTCGCGACAATGCGGTCGCTGCAATGGCGATCCTTCACCGCAAGCTCGGGCTGCGGCCGGATCGTTACCGATTGGGCGTGCGCGGGCTGCATTTTCACAAGGAATGCCGCCGCGACCATCATGATTGTCCGGGGAGGAACGTGGTCAAGGCCGACGTCGTCGCACGTGTTCTGGCAAAGATGAATGCGCTCGGCGCATCTTTACCCGGAGCAGATCATTGAGCAGCGGAGAAATGATACATGCGACCGGTATCGATAATAACTGCACTCCTTGTGGGCGGGCTGGCCTTTGCTGCACATGCCGACGATTTCACGTGCAAAGGGCAGGGCAAATGCGTCTGCACCGAAACGATCGCCCCCGCTTCGGTGCTCGGCTATAATTCGACCGACGATCATCAAAGCGTCAACGTCAATATCGTTTGCATCAATCAAGATACGATGCAGGTTTCCTATTATCAGAGGCGCAAGGAACAAGGCCTCGGCGGTTCTTATACTTCGGTGCCCGTGCCGCATAATTGATACCTGACAAAATCCTGAAAAGCCGGCCCGCAGGCGGATAGGCTTGCGGGCTCCGCATCACGTGCGCTTTTCGCACATTTTCCTCCGCGCCCGGCGGTTCCGGGTTCTCCTCCAAAGGATGTTCCATGCGCGCGCGCATTCCTCTTGCGGCGGCGATGGCGCTTGCCTCGCTTCCGGCACTCGCTGCTTCGGCCGCCCATTCGGCCGCCGGTCCAGATCCCGACGTGATCGTTCCGCTCGGAAAACTCGTCTCGGAAGCTCTTTCCGTCATCGAACCGCTCGTCCTGTCGCTCGGCGGCGCCATGCTGGCTTGGCTCGTGGCGCGGCTTGGGCCGGAAATCGCCAAGGCGCTTCACGCCGCGCAAATCGATCGTGCCCTGACGCAGGCGATCGATGCGGGATTCGCGCTTGCCGAGGGAGCAGCGCAAGGCAAGGTTCTCGACATCCCGGTCGCTAATGCGGTGATCCGGCAGGCGGCGCAATATCTCGTCGATCACGCACCGGACGTCGTCAAAGAGCTCGGCGAGGCCGTAGGCCCGATCTTGATCGCCCGCCTTTCGGCCGCGGGTGCTCTGCCGTCCAATGCCAGCGCAGCAAATCTCACCCTTGCTCCAACCATCGACCGGAGGGACCAGCCATGAGCTTCGATCTCGCCGGTCTTGAAGCCGATGCTGCCAAGGTCGGCAAGGCGCTCGAATATGCCGAACAAATCGACTTCGCCGCTGCCGCCAAGGCGTTCGAGACGGCAAATCTCGCCGGCGAAATCGCGACCGTCGAAGACGTGATGCGCATTATCGGCGTCTTCATCCCGCCGGTCGGCATTGCGGCCAATGATCTTGCCGCGGCGGTCGGCGGATTCGATCTGCTGTTGCAATTCGCCAACGGCAAGATCCCGCAAGTGACGAAGGACACGGAAGAGGCGATTTCGGATCGCTTCGAAGATCCTTTCGAACCCTCCACCTGAGCAAAACCCAACCTAAGGACAGAAAGATGAAATACCTGCTTCTTGCGGGCGTGCTCGCGCTTGGCGGCTGCGCCCAATTCGACGATGCCGTGGACAATATCGTCGCCTGGATCGATGCGCCGAAAACGCAACAGGCCTTTTCTTCGCTGAAATCGGGCGCAACCGCGCTCACCTGCGCGGTCGCTGACGCGAGCGCAGTCGCTGCCGAAATCGAGCACGGCGTCGGGGCTGGACAATCGATCATCGGGACTGACGGAAAGGTCTATGTCGCATCCGCGACGGTCTGCGCTGCGCTCGGCGGCGTGGTCGGCTCCGTGGCGGTGGTCCCGTGATTGCCGCCGTCCTTTCGCTCTGCCTGCAAGCCGTTCCTACCCAATGCGTGTTGCAGCAGATCCGCATCGAGCCCGCCGCCTGTCATCTCAGATCCTATAGAGCCGAAGCGCCGCTCAATGGGGAATGGCATGCCGTCGTCGTAAGGGTGAGATGCAGGCGACAAGGGTGAACGGCGCAGGGAAGAGGGCCTGATGACTTTCGACGAAGTTTGGATCACGCTCGTCGCCGGGCTTTTCGGCACGCTTATCGGCGCCATTGCGACGGTCATCGCCGCCATTATCGGCCGCCAGCCGACGCTCGCCGCGGTCGTCGACTCACGCATTTCCGTGCTGATGGAAATTTACGAAAAGACCATCGGAGAATTGCGTGCCGAGATCGCCCGCCTCGAAGAGAAGATCGATGTTTACGAGAGGACGATCCGCGATCTGCGCGATCACATCAGCCAGCTCGAGGCGAAGATCGACGTGCTTAAATCGGAACTCAAGAAGGCAAGTGCGAGCCCGCCCGAACCGATATTGCCGGCGTCCTAGACGACCAATCAAATCGAGCTTTCCGCGCCCCCGTCCCTAACCCGGACGGGGGCCTTTTTTATTACAGGCCCTGCGGGACGCAGGGCTTTCGCCCTTGCGAATACAATGGATTTCGCATTAGACCGGGTGCCGCCCGCCGGCGGAGAAGGCTCATGATCTACGATCTCAGCGCGGAAACCTTGACTGGCGAAGAGCGCTCGCTCGGCGATTTTCGTGGCCAAGTCTTGCTCATCGTCAATACGGCGAGCCGCTGCGGCTTTACCCCGCAATATGAAGAGCTCGAAGCGCTCCATCGCAAATATAGCGCAGCGAGGTTTTCGGTCCTCGGTTTCCCGTGCAATCAGTTCGGCGCCCAGGAGCCCGGCGATGCGGCCGAAATCGGCGCTTTCTGTTCGCTGACCTATGGCGTGACTTTTCCGATGTTCGCGAAAATAGAAGTCAACGGAGCGAATGCCCATCCGCTCTTTCGCTTGCTGAAGGATGCGCAAAAGGGCCTCGTCGGAACGCGCGAGATCAAATGGAATTTTACCAAGTTCCTGGTCGACCGCCAGGGACGGGTCGCGGCGCGCTTCGCGCCCATGACAAGGCCTCTTTCCATCGAGCCGGAGATCGAACGCCTCCTCTAAGCGCCTCCTCTAACTGCGATTGCCTGATTGGCCCGACATGGCTAGAGAGACAGGTCCAAGGAAGGAAACATGCCGCTGCAACTCGACAGGCGGAGCGAAGATTTCGACAGGCAGTTCGGCGCGCTCCTGACGCGCAAGCGCGAGGTGGCCGAAGACGTCGATCAGGCGGTCGGCAAGATCATTGCCGAGGTGATCGCGCGCGGCGATGCGGCGCTGATCGATTATTCGCGCACCTTCGACCGCGTCGATCTTTCCTCGGGTCTTGCCGTTACGCCACGCGAGATCGCCGCGGCGAAAGCCTCCGCCGCACCCGAAGCGCTCGCGGCGCTCGATCTTGCTTTCGAGCGCATCACGGCTTTCCACGAACGCCAGCGCCCGCAAGATCTCCTTTTCACGGATCCGCTGGGAGTCGAGCTCGGCTGGCGCTGGCAGCCGATCGAGGCGGCCGGCCTCTATGTTCCCGGCGGAACGGCCAGCTATCCCTCTTCCGTTCTCATGAATGCCGTTCCCGCCAAAGTAGCGGGCGTGCACCGGCTCGTGATGGTCGTGCCGGCGCCCGAAGGTCATATCGAGCCATTGGTGCTCGCCGCGGCGGAACGCGCCGGGATCGACGAGATTTATCGCGTCGGCGGCGCCCAGGCGATTGCGGCGCTTGCCTATGGCACGCAGAGCATCGCGCCGGTCGCCAAGATCGTCGGACCAGGCAATGCCTACGTGGCAGCAGCCAAGCGCCGCGTGTTCGGAACGGTCGGCATCGATATGATTGCCGGCCCCTCGGAAGTGTTGATCATCGCCGATGCGAGCGCCAATCCCGAATGGATCGCGGCCGATCTTCTCGCCCAGGCGGAACATGACCGGGCGGCGCAATCGATCCTCGTCACCGACAGCGCCGAGCTTGCCAAGGCAGTCACAGGCGCGGTCGAGCGCCAACTCGCTTCGCTGCCGCGCCGCGACATTGCGGCGGCGAGTTGGGAAGATTTCGGTGCCGTCATTTACGTCGATGCGCTTGCGGACGCGATATGGCTCGCCGATCGGATCGCGCCTGAACATCTCGAGATCATCACGCGGGATGCCGAGGACCTTGCTCGCCGGATCCGCAATGCCGGCGCGATCTTTATCGGCGCCTATACGCCCGAAGCGGTCGGCGATTATGTCGGCGGCTCGAATCACGTCCTGCCGACCGCACGTTCGGCGCGGTTCTCCTCCGGCCTCAGCGTGCTCGATTTCATGAAGCGAACTTCGATCCTGAAATGCGGGCCGGATGGTCTCGCGGCGCTCGGGCCCGCAGCCGTGACGTTGGGCAAAGCCGAAGGCCTCGAGGCCCATGCCCGGTCCGTTTCCCTGCGCCTTGCTCAATCATGAATGCCAGCGAGCCCGGCCGGCGCAATCGTCTCGTCTCCGTGGTTCTCGACGAGGCTTCGATTGGCCGCGGCACGTCCGATCAAGAGCATGAACGCCAAATCGCGATCTATGATCTCGTCGAGGAAAACAATTTCTGCCTGCCGGGTCGCGACGACGGCCCCTATGGGCTGAGGATATCACTGCACGATTCCAAGCTCGCCCTGGAAATCAATACGGAATCGGGCGAAATGATCTGCGTCCACGTGCTCTCGCTGAGCCCGTTCCGCAGCCTCCTCAAAGATTATTTCATGATCTGCGAAAGCTATTATGACGCCATCCGGTCGGCTTCGCGTGCGCAGATCGAAGCAATCGATATGGGCCGCCGGGCGCTTCATGACGAAGCTGCAACGCTCCTGAAAGAAAGGCTCGAGGGCAAGATCATCTGCGACATCGACACGGCGCGGCGCATTTTCACCCTCATCACGGCCCTTCATTGGAAGGGTTGATATCGCGTTTTTGCGCTGGGCATGCGTTATCGCTTTGAATGATTGTATTCTTTGGCACTGGCTGCGGGAGCCGCGCCGCTGCTGCCGGGCGTTTCGGGCTCGCAGCGAGCGGGATCTTGCGATCGATCCGGGGTCGGCTAGAATTTGCCCATTCCACTATTGGCATTCAAGATCTCAAGCTTATCTCAAAGCATTGACGAGCGGCGCTATTGATCTCGCGCAGTTCGATTCGCGAGGGCAACCAAGGAGGGTCGAGATTTCATGCCGGTTCAATCCTTAAAGCATAAGTTCGCGTTCGCGGCGGCACTCTTCGCCGGGCTCGCATTTCAGACAGTCGGTGCATCCGCCGAGGGGCCTTTCGCGTCTCTGGCAGGATCTTGGGCCGGCAGCGGAACCATCTCGATGAACAGCGGCACGCATGAGCGAATCCGCTGCCGCGGCACATATGATGTCTCGCAAGGCGGCGACACGCTGACCCAAAGCCTGCTTTGCGCGAGCGATAGTTACAAGTTCGACGTTCAGAGCACGGTGAGCGAGCAGGGCGGAGCGATTTCCGGCAATTGGACGGAGACGACACGCAATGCGTCGGGAACCGTCAGTGGCCAGATCCGCGGCCCGGTGATTCAAGTTCTCGTGACCGGGGTCGGGTTCACGGCCGGAATTTCGATTGCGACCCGCGGCAGAACTCAGTCGGTCGCTATCAGGCCGTCCGGCGGGACCGATGTCGCCGGCGTGATCGTCACACTCCACAGGATCTGAAGATGCGCGAGGCCGGATTCGGGCGTGCCCCAATCCGGCCCTGAACTCACGACCATTTTTTGCCGCGTCGCCAACGCAGCAGCAGCATGATGGTCGGCCGCAGAATAAAGAGATCCGCGATGAGCGCCGTCAGCATGGCGAAGGCGCTGAGCCAGCCGAAGAGCCGCAGAGACGGCAGATCGGAGAAGACGGTCATCGCCAATCCGCAAGCCAGCACGACAGAGGTGAGGATCAAGGGAGGACCCATGAGGATCGTCGCCCGCTCGACGCCATGCGCCGGATCCTCGCCGGATCGGTCTTCGAGCCGCAGCCGGTTAAGGAAGTGAATCGTTGCGCTGAGTCCCAGGCCGAAGGACACGGTCAAGGCCACGACGCTCGCAAATTGCAGCCCTTGACCGAACAGCCAGAGAACCGTGCCGGCGACGAAGACCGGAAAGACCGCCGGCATCACGGCGGCGAGCATTACGGCGACCGAGCGGAACATCACGCCGATGAAAGCCGCGACGAAAATGATCTCGACGGTAAGGCCGCGATTGAGCTTCTCGATCATATTCGAGCTGCTGCGCGCGGCGATGACTGCAAGGCCGGTCACCGCGATCTCGTAGCCCGGATGCTGCGCGCGTACCTTATCGAGCGTTTTGTCCAGCGCATTGACGATCGGCAGCAAGCGGCTCGAATCGACGTCCGGTATGCGGCCTTCGACGACGACCGAGTCCTGGTTCTCCGAGATGAACCGGCGGACCAGATATTTCGGTAGAAGGTTGACGTATTCCTTCAAAGTATCGACGTCAGTCTTCCCGGCTCTCTCGGCAAGCCAGCGGCGTAGCGTCTCGAGCGACCAGACGTTGCCGATGCCGGCCTGTTTCTCTATCGCGCCGTGCACGGCGCCGATCGTGGCGAGGGTCTCCGGCGAATAGAGCGATTCGCCCTTCGGAAATTCGATGAGAACGTCGATCGGCTGGGCACCGGTGAGCTCTGCATCGAGCCGGCGGTTGGCTTCGATCGCCTGCTTATGCGGGGGCACCTGGTCGGCCAGCTGGTAGCGAGGCTGGAGATTGGCATAAACCGTGCCGAGCCCGGCGACGACGAGAAGGCTCAACAGGCTATAGAGCGCCGGCCTGCTCACCATGCGATGCGCGATCCAGCCGCAGAAACGGCGCAGCGCATCGACCGCAACGTCGGCACCCTTGATGCGGGCGACGAAGGCCGCCTCTCTGCGAACCAGAAAAAGGCCGAGCAACGGCAGGATCGTCAAGACAGAGACGAGCGCAATGACGGTCGAAATGAAGCCGGCCTGGCCGAAACTGCGGATCAGATAGGAATCGGAAAAAGTGAGCGCGACGAAGGAGAGCCCGGCAGTCGCATGGGTCAGCACGCAGGCGGGCCCGACGACGCCGATTGCGCCCCTCAACGCATCGACTTTGTTTTCCCCCGCGAGAATCCGGTCGCGTGTCGCAAAGGTGAGCTGCATCGAGTCGGAGAAACTGATGACCATGATCAGCGGCGTCATCACGTTGAGGAACATGTTGAGCCGGAAATCCAGCCAGCCGAGTGTGCCGAGCGAAAGCAGGATGGCGAGCAGCGGCGGCGCCGCGGCGATGATCATGAACGAGATGCGACGGAAGAAGAGAATGGCGATCAAACATCCGCCGATGAAGCCCAGCGCATTGTAGGTAATCCGGTCGCGCTCGACCGCGTTGCGGATTTCGAGCTGCATCACCGGCACGCCGGAAAGCTGGACGTTCAGTCCCGTTCCGGCGAGGTCTTGGTCGATATAGCTACGGATCTCCTGCACGACGCCGCCGAGCTTGTTGCTCTCTACGACGTCCGGGTTGAGCGCGAGCACCGCCAGCGCGAGCTTTCCGTCGACCGAGAGCAGCTTGCCGCGAATAATCTCGTTGCTCATCACCTTTTGGATGAAATCGCCATAGGCTTTGCCGGTCGGCAGGTCCTCCGGAAAGAGCGGCGCCGGCAGATGGTTGCCTTCAGGCGGCTGACGCGCGGAAAAGAGCGAGATGATTCCGCGCGTGCCGTCAATCAATTGCAGGTCAGTGACGAGATCGCGCAGCTTTTCGAGCGAATCGCGTTCGAGAAGATTATTGCCTTCGACGACGACGAGGACGTCGAACTCGCTCGAGGGAAAGCGTTCGGTTACATCCTCGTATTGCTTGAACGCCAAAGTATTCGAGCGAAACAATTGGCTGAGCGAATCGTCGACCTTGATCCGCTCGATCCCGAAGGCGGCGAGGATTGCGGCGATGACCAGCAAGATCGCGACGATATAGGGAAAGCGCAGCGAAACGACCCCGATGCGCTCGATGCCGAACGCGAGGGGGTGCAGCTTAGGTTCCGGCTTCGGCGCGTTCCGCGGCTTCTCAGTCAGATATTCGGAAGGCAGAGTCTTTCTCCAAAGAAGCGCGCTCGACGCGTGCTATTCTAGTGATCTCGACCGGCTCTGGCCAGAGGCATGGGCGCGGGCCGACGCTCATTGCACCGCTATCAATTAGCCGCCAATTGGCCACGCAATGGCCTTGCTTCGCTGCATCGAAGTCTTAAATTATGCCAGAGATCCACAGGATTCCTATTCCCACATGACGTTTGTTGACGCTCTAGAGGTTCCCGGCCGCAAGACCGGGCAGATCAAGCTGCATGGTCCGGCCGCCTTCGAAGGCATGCGCAAGGCCGGGCAACTCACTGCCGAAGCGCTCGACATGCTGATCCCCCATGTTCGGCCGGGCGTGACGACCGAGTCTCTCGATACGCTCGTTTTCGATTTCGCCATCTCGCATGGGGCATTTCCCGCGCCGCTCGACTACCGCGGCTATCGCAAGTCGATCTGCACGTCGATCAATCACGTCGTCTGCCACGGCATTCCCGATCGCAAGCCGCTGCGCGACGGTGATATCGTGAATATCGACGTCACCTTGATTCTCGACGGCTGGCACGGCGATTCGAGCCGGATGTATCTGGTGGGCGATGTGTCTCGACGCGCGCAGCGTCTCGTCGAAGTCACCTATGAGGCGCTGATGCGCGGCATCGCCGCGGTCAAACCGGGGGCGACGACCGGCGATATCGGCGCCGCCATCCAGGACTATGCGGAAGCCGAGCGCTGCTCGGTCGTGCGCGATTTCTGTGGCCATGGCGTCGGCCGGCTTTTCCACGACGAGCCCAATATTCTTCATTATGGCCGGCGCGGCGAAGGCATCACCTTGAAGCCGGGCATGTTCTTCACCATCGAGCCCATGATCAATCTCGGCCGTCCGCATGTGAAAATCCTCTCCGACGGTTGGACCGCTGTGACCCGCGACCGTTCGATGTCGGCGCAGTTCGAACATACGATCGGCGTCACCGAAACGGGGCACGAGATATTCACCCTTTCGCCCAAGGGCCTGCACCGGCCGCCTTACGACCTTGCGGCCGCTGCATGACGAAGCCGTCGGCGGCCGATTCGGATGGGCGTCATTATGTCGGACATCGCGAACGGCTGCGGGAACGGTTTTTAAGAGCAGGCGGCGACGCGCTTGCCGATTATGAACTGCTCGAACTCGTCCTCTTCCGCGCCATTCCGCGGCGCGACGTCAAACCGCTCGCCAAGGATTTGCTCGCCCGTTTCGGTTCTTTCGCCGAAGTCGTTTCTGCAAGACCCGAGCGGCTGAAGGAAGTCGCCGGATTGGGAGAGGCGGCGATCGCCGAATTGAAGATCGTCGCCGAAGCCGCCAAGCGCTTTGCGAAAGTCAGAATGGACAAGCGCCCGAGTCTCGGCAGTTTCTCCGCTGTCCTTGATTATTGCCGCACGGCCATGGCCTTTCTCGATCGAGAGCAGTTCCGCATTCTATTTCTCGATAAGAAAAACGGCTTGATCGCCGACGAAGTCCAGGGCACTGGCACGGTCGATCATGCGCCGGTCTATCCGCGCGAAATCATGCGCCGCGCGCTCGAACTTAACGCCACGGCCCTGATTCTCGTGCACAATCATCCTTCCGGCGAGCCTTCCCCTTCCGGCGCGGACATCGATCTTACCCAGCAGATCGTCGCGCTCGGCAGGTCGCTCAACATCGCCGTCCACGATCATTTGATTATCGGCCGGCAGGGATTTGCGAGTTTCAAAGGCCTGCGGCTGATCTAGAGCGGGCCAGGCGCATAAAGATTGTATTAATTAATTGATCGGAACGCGCATTTGCCCGCGGACAGGCAAGGCGCGTCGCCGCTTGTTCCCAGCCGCTTGTGCCCAACCACTGGTAGCATTCCCAACATTACATTAACCGGAGCGCTGCTAGACTTGCGTTTGCCCCGGTCTCGGTTGACGAACGTGGTGGGAGGGGCGACTGCCGCGAGTCCCGTTGCGGCGCCGGATCCACGGGATCATGTATTTGATGAGTCTCATGCCAGTCAGCCGGAAGCGCGGCCGAGTTCTGCACCTGCCATCTATTGCGGTATGGTCGACCGCATATACGGCTACGACTCTGCTCATCCTGATCCTCGGAATCCGCCTCGGAATGGAGGCGGTGCAAGGCTCGGTTCCGGTTTTTTCTCTGCGATTCTTCGCCTTGGCCTTCACCAGCGGAATGAATTTAATTCTGGTGACTGCGGCAATCGTCTTTCGGCTAGGGATGGCCGTACAGGCCTATCATGTCCTGGCGCGGCTGACCAAGAGCGAAGCCATGGCAAAGCAGGTCGCAGGCCATGACGCGCTCTCCGGCCTTCCGAACCGCGTCCTTTTCAACGAGCTCGTCGATGCGGAGACCGCGCGCTGCAAACGCAAGAATTTTCAGGTCGCGCTCCTCTATATCGATCTCGATCATTTCAAGCAGACCAACGACACGTTCGGGCACGAGACCGGCGACCGCACGATCATGGCCGTCACCCAGCGGCTGAGCCAAGTGCTACGCAGCGGCGATCATTTCGCCCGGCTCGGCGGCGATGAATTCGCCGTCCTCCAGGCCGACGTGACCGATCCGCGCGATTGTGCGAGGCTCGCGCAACGCCTGCTCGATGCGATGTCGACGCCGTTCGACATCGCGGGACAAAAGGTCTCGCTCGGCGCTTCGATCGGCATCGCCCTTTGTCCGCAGGACGCAAGCGGCAGAGAGCACTTGATGCGGCTCGCCGATCTCGCGCTCTATCGCGCCAAACAGGGCGGGCGCAACCGCTATGCGTTCTTCGAGGCAAAAATGGGCGAGGAACTGCGGCTGCGCCAGAGCGCCGAGGACGAGCTGCGCGCCGCAATCGACAATGACGAGCTGACGGTGCTCTATCAGCCGATCGTGTCGGCCTCGAGCGAGCGGATCGTCTGCGTCGAAGGACTGGTGCGCTGGCGGCACAAGACGCAGGGCCTGCTCCAGGCGGAAAAATTCATCGGACTGGCCGAGGAGCGAGGGCTCATCGTACCGCTGGGCGAATGGGTCCTGCGGCGCGCCTGTCAGGATGCCAAGCGCTGGCCCGACATTCGCGTGGCGATCAACGTCTCCCCGATCCAGTTTCGGCAGAAGGATTTCGTCGCGACCGTCGAAAAAATCTTGGCCGAGACGCAAATGGAGCCGCAGCGCGTCGAGCTCGAACTCACCGAAGGCGTCATCATTTCGGATGCCGACCTCGCCGAGCGTTCGATGATCGATCTGCGCGCGTTGGGCGTCACCATGGTGCTCGATGATTTCGGCAGTGGCTATTCGAGCCTGATCTATCTGCGCCGCTTCGCCTTCGACAAGATCAAGATCGACCGGTCCTTCCTCGAATCGATGGAAATGACCGGGGAAAGCGCCATTATCGTCGAATCGATCGTCGGGCTCGGCCGCTCGCTCGGCCTCACCGTCACCGCGGAGGGTATAGAGACGCCCGAACAGGCGCATTTCCTCGCCGGGCTCGGCTGCCACGAGTTGCAAGGCTTTCTTTATTCAGAGCCGGTGACCATCGAGGAAATCGACGCCAAATTGGCCGCAGAACGCGCCCTGCCGACACCGGTCGCCTGAATTTCCGAGCAGCTCAATCAATGGAGCCGCAATTCCGTGAAAGTCCGTATCTCGGCCGGTTTGATGATTCGCGCATGACCGATTCGGACGCTATAGAGCGGGCCGTCGAGCTTTTCCCGCCAAAACGTGAGAAATTTCATGAGCACCGGAAATTCCGGCGCTACATCATAGTCCCGCCAGACGTAGGTCTGAAGGAAAGCCGGATGGTCCGGCATGCGATAGAGGATCTCGGCCGTGGTGAGGCCATAGCCCGCCAGTTGCCGCGCGAAATCGCCGGAAGGTTCTGATTTGGCTCTCGCATGCATCGGTCAGCTCCCGCTGCTTCCGCCCGAAGCGGAATCGAACTCATTCATTGCGGGGCATTATACTTAACGAAGTCTTACCGCTTGATGGCGCTCGCCTGGGCGCGGCCCGCGAGCCGCAGGAGATCATCCTGCGTATCGATGTCGGATGTCACCGCTTCGTCCTCGATGGCGCATTCGACGACATCGGCGCCGAGAATCTCGCGCGCGCCGCAATCGCCTTCGAGCGCGCCGAGCGCACCGAAAAGCCTGCTTCCGAGGAGCACGGGATTGCCGCGCCGGCCGCCATAGACCGGCACCGCCGCGCGAGGTGCGCCCGCGTTCGCGAAGGCTTCGATCAGTCGATCGATCACGCGCGGCGAAATCCGCGGCATGTCGGCGAGGAGCACGATGGCGCCGTCCACGTCCTGTGACAGGCCGGCGAAGCCAGCGCGCAAGGAATGCGCCAAGCCCTTCGTAAAATCGGCAGAGTGAACAATCTCGACGTCGAGGCCGGCGAGCGCCGCGCATGTTCTCTCGGCCGCATGGCCGACGACCACGAGCACAGGGCGAGCTTGCGAGGCAAGCGCCGCCTCGGCGACGTGGCGGACGAGCGGTTTGCCGTCGAGCTCGGCAGTGACCTTGGGCTCTTCCCCAAATCGCGTCGAGCGGCCGGCGGCGAGAATAACCGCCGCGATGCGGCTCAAGCGGCTTGCTCCGCGCGCAGCGGCTTTCGCCGCCGCGCCGCGATGATTTCGGCGAGAATGGAAACCGCGATCTCGGCCGGGCTCGCCGCGCCGATGTCGAGACCGATCGGGGCATGAATCCGGGCAAGATCGCTCTCGGCAATACCGGCGGCCCGCAGCCGCTCCAGCCGTTTCGCATGCGTTTTGCGCGAGCCGAGCGCGCCGATATAGAAACATTGCGCGCCGAGCGCCGCGCTTATGCCCGGGTCATCGATCCGCGGCTCGTGAGCAAGCAGAACCATCGCCGTATAGGGGTCGAGCCCCAAGCCGGGAAGCACGTCTTGCGGCCATTCGGCGATCACCTCGCATCCGGGAAACCGCTCGGGCGCTGCGAAAGCGCTGCGCGGATCGATAATGACGGAATTAAAGCCGAGGAAGTGCGCCATGGGCGCGAGCGCTTGCGCGATATGGGCGGCGCCGAGAATGAGAAGGCGGATCGGCGGAACCTGCACGAGGGCAAAGAGGCTGCCGCCGCCAACAAGACCGCTGCGTCCCAGTCTCAGCAGGTTTTCGAGCTCTTCACGCAGCGGTTCGCGAGAAATCTCGGCGGGTCGCACCAATCGTTGCGCGCCGCTGGCGAGATAGGTCAAAAGAATTGTGGCGCGACGGGCGGCACGTTCGGCATTGAGCGCGGCAAGCAGATCGCTTCGCATCAATCGACTCGTTCGACATAGACCTTGATCCGGCCGCCGCAGGAGAGGCCGGCTTTCCAGGCCGTCTCGTCGGCGACGCCGAATTCGAGCAGGCGGGGCACACCCGTCTCGATAACCTCCAGAGCTTCGCTCACGACCTCCGACTCGACACAACCGCCGGAAACCGAGCCGAGAAAGGCGGCTTCGCCATCGACAAGGAGATGGCTGCCGGCCGGCCGCGGCGCCGAGCCCCAGGTCTCGATCACGGTTGCGATCGCCACCTTGCGTCCGGCCGTTCGCCATTCCTGCGCGGCCCGCAGAACGTCTTCGTCCGATGCGATCATGCGTGGCTCCATTTCCGGATGAGACAACATGACGAGCTCCTTCGTGCAAGGGCAGAAAGAAACCGGCGGCCCCGAAGGAGGCCGCCGGCCTGGGAGGAAGCCGCACGAGGGCGGCGTCCAAAATCAACGATTAGTGGCGTCCGTGGCCTCCGTGACCGCCCATACCTCCGTGGCCGCCCATGTGACCGCCCATGTGGCCGCCGCCCATGTGGCCGCCCATGTGCCCACCCATGTGGCCGCCCATGTGCCCGCGGAAACCTCCGTGGAAGCCGCCGTGCCAATGACCGCCGCCGTGCCAACCCCGGTGCCATCCACCGTGCCAACCGCCGCGCCAGCCCCGGCCATGCCAGCGCCAGCCATGCCAGCCCCAGCCGCCTCCCCAGCCAAATCCGCGCCGCCAGCCATAGCCGCACCAGTACCAGCCCGGGCCATGCCAGCCGGCCGGATACCAACAATAGCGCCGGCCGCCCCAGATATATTGGGTCTTCTCGATATTGCTAAGGTTGGCCGCCGCTTGGGCAACTGGCGCCTGGTTGGCGATCGGCGCTGCATGGGCGAGCGGTACGACCGAAGCCGCCGCGATTGTCGCTGCCGTCAGTGTTGCGAGAATACGCACGTTAATCCTCCAACTTGAAATGCAACTCTCTTGAGCAAGAGCCTGCTTGTCGTTGCGTGTATTGCGATGGAAGCTTGCGCAGCCGCCGCAATCTCCAACACTCGTTAATAGAATTTGTTGCCTGAATGGATGATGAAGCAAATAGATCAGTCGCTAAGGACGCGTCCTTGACGTGACCATATATAAGAGATCTACAACGCGCCGGCTCTTGAACAGTTCCTATGAACGAATGTCATGAACGGATATTCAGAGCCGCGCAGATGAATTGAAGGAGGGCGTTCCCTTTTCGGGAATTTCTTCGGATGGGCCGATGAGCTTTCGATCGATCTACCGCCATGGGTTCGCCCGCGTGGCCGCCTCGACGACCCGTTGCCGTCTGGCCGATCCGGCCGCCAACGCGGAGGAGATCTTGCGCGTGCTCAAGACCTTGCATGAAAGATCGGTGGCGCTCGCCGTTTTTCCGGAATTGGCGCTTTCGGGCTATGCCATCGACGACCTTCTCTTCCAGGACGCGGTCCAAGAGGGCGTCGAGGCGGCAATCGATCGGCTCCTCGCCGCTTCCGAGAGCTTGATGCCTTTGATCTTGGTCGGTGCGCCGCTGCGCCAGAGGGGCAGGCTTTATAATTGCGCGCTCGCCATCCATCGCGGCCGCCTGCTTGGCGTCGTGCCGAAGGTGCATTTGCCCGATTACCGCGAATTCTACGAGCCGCGCCATTTCGCTTCCGGTGCGCTGGTCGAAGGCGAGGAGATCAGCGTCGGGCGGCTGAGGGCGCCCTTCGGTCGTGATCTGTTGTTCGCTGCGCAGGATGTCCCCGGCCTTATCGTGCACGCCGAGGTGTGCGAGGATCTTTGGGTCCCCATACCGCCGAGTTCGAAGGCGGCGCTCGCCGGCGCAACCGTGCTCGCCAATCTCTCCGCCAGCAATATCACGATCGGCAAGGCCGATATGCGCCGGCTGCTGTGCCAATCGCAGTCGGCACGCTGCTTGGCCGCCTATCTCTATTCGGCGGCCGGCACCGGCGAATCGAGCACCGATCTCGCCTGGGATGGGCAGACGACCATTGTCGAGAACGGCGTCATCTTGGCGGAATCGCCTCGCTTTCCCGAGGGCGGACAATATGCGATCGCCGACATCGACCTCGATCTTTTGCTTCAGGAGCGCTTGCGCCAGGGCACGTTCGACGACAACCGGCGGGCAAGCGGCATCGATTCAAAAGCCTTTCGCACGATAGCTTTCAGCCTCGAGCCGCCGCCCGGCGATGTCGGCTTCGAGCGGACGATCGAACGCTTTCCCTTCGTGCCTTCCAATCGCGAAAGGTTGGCGCAGGATTGTTATGAGGCCTACAACATCCAGGTCACCGCCCTCGAACAGCGCCTCGCCGCGACCGGAATTTCGAAAGTCGTCATCGGCGTGTCGGGCGGCCTCGATTCGACCCACGCCCTGATTGTCGCGGCCAAAGCCATGGACCGGCTCGGCAAGTCGCGCCGCAATATTCTCGCCTATACGATGCCGGGTTTCGCCACGAGCGCGGCGACCAAGGCCAATGCATTTGCGCTGATGAAGGCGCTCGGCGTCACCGCAGGAGAGCTCGACATCCGGCCGGCCGCCCGGCAGATGCTCGCCGATCTCGGCCATCCCTTCGCCAAAGGCGAAAACCTGTTCGACGTGACGTTCGAGAATGTCCAGGCGGGGCTGCGCACGGATTATCTCTTCCGGCTCGCCAATATGAATAGCGCACTCGTCCTTGGAACCGGCGATCTGTCGGAGCTGGCGCTCGGCTGGTGCACCTATGGCGTCGGTGATCAGATGTCGCATTACGCCATCAATTCGGGTGTCCCGAAGACCTTGATCCAGCATCTGATTCGCTGGTGTATCACCGCGAGGCAATATGCGCCCGAGGTGCTTTCGACCCTGGCCGCCATTCTCGACAGCGAGATCTCGCCCGAACTCGTCCCAGCTGGCACCGACGGGTCCGCGCAAAGCACGGAGGCGGTGATCGGCCCCTATGAGCTCCAGGATTTCAACCTCTATTATTTTCTGCGGCACGGCTTTCGGCCAGCAAAAATAGCCTTTCTTGCGCTCGCCGCGTGGGGCGACAAAGCCGCCGGAGACTGGCCTCAGGATATCCCGAAGGAACGCCGCCACGCTTACGATCTGCGCGAAATTCGCCATTGGCTCGAAGTCTTCATCCTGCGCTTTTTCGCCATGAGCCAATTTAAGCGCTCCGCCTTGCCGAACGGGCCGAAAGTAGTGGCCGGCGGCTCGCTGTCTCCGCGCAGCGATTGGCGCGCACCTTCCGACAGCAGCGCGAAGGTTTGGCTCGAGGACCTTGCGCAAAACGCGCCGGCCGATCCGGCCGACGCAAACCAAGCAGTTGATAAATAAAGCTTTTTCTCAAGACTCGGAGCGACTCATCGGCATTTTCAGAGCGCCGCATGTCTTCTGCGTGCGAAGTCTTTTCGATGCGCCATGCGCACCGGCCATTGCTGCGCGATCGACATGTTCAACATGATTGGTGAGGCCGCGCTTTCTTCACGCGTAACTCTTGCAGCTTGAAAAGTGCGAACTGGTCTAGCAATCCGCACGCAAGCTGGAATAGATTAGCGCAAATGTTTATCAGGGGTACGAGATGACCGAGATGATCATAGCGGGTGAACCGTTCAATATGATCGTCGAAGGCGACGCGAATGCTCCGGTGATCGTGCTGTCGCACGCTGTCGGCGCCGATCTTCATGAATTCGACCATCTGGTTCCGAAGCTCAAACAGCATTTCCGCGTCGTGCGCTACGACTCGCGCGGGCTCGGCGACAGCGTCGTGAGCCAGGGGCCTTACTCGATCAGTCAGCTCGGCCATGATGCGCTCGCAATCCTCGACGCCTTGCGGCTCGAGAAGGTGAACTGGGTCGGCCATTCGGAGGGCGGAATGGTCGGTCTCTGGCTGATGATCCAGGCGCCGGAACGCATCGATCGCGCCATCCTCGCCAACACGGCGGCGCAGATCGGCGGCGCCGAGGTCTGGAACGAGCGAATCAGGATCGTGCAGGAGAAGGGGATGGAAGGCCTCGTTCCGACCATTCTCGAGAATTGGTTCACCCGGCATTTCCGTGAACGGCATCCGCAAGAGGTCGCGCGTTTCGAGGATGCGCTCAACGCGACGATGCCCCAAGCCTATGCGGCGCATTGCGCGGCGGTTCGCGACGCCGACTTGCGTGCCGGGCTGCAAACGATTCCTCATCCGGTACTGGTGATCGTCGGGCGCCACGATCCGGTGACGCCGCCGGGGGTCGGCGCGCTCGTCGCCAGCACCATTCCCGGTGGCAAGCTCCTGACACTCGAAGCCGCGCATCTGTCGCCTGTGGAAGCGGCCGAGGCTTTCAATCAAGCAGTGATCGAATTTTTGACGGGCGGAGCGGAGAAGACCATGGAAACGCAGGAAACCAGGATAGAAGGGGACGAGGAAGAGAAGATGGTGCCGACGGAACCGTCGGAGCCTATGGAAGAGGAGCATCACAAGCCGAGGCCGCCGCGCGCCCCCCGCGCGCCGCGTCCGAAGCCTGAGCCGGTCATGGCCGATGAGGCCGAGCCGGAGGCCGCTCCAATCTCGCCGTGGGAAGAAGAGCGCACAGCGCGGCCGGCGCGCGCGGCTCCGCGCAAGCGCCCGAGAAAGGCTGCCGCGAAAAAAGCCGCTGCGAAAAAAACGGCGCGGAAAGCTGCCGCCAGAAAGCCGGCACGCAAGGCCGCCGCCAAGCGAGGCGCTGCCAAAAGAGGGGCGGCGAAGAGAGGGGCTGTGAAGAGGAGCGCGGCGCGGCGGCCGGTGAAAAAGGCGGCGCGCAAAGCCGCCCGCAAAACCGTGGCGAAGAAAGGCGCGCGCAAGACTGCGGCGAAGCGGGCCGTCAAGAAGGCTTCGCGCAAGTCGGCAGGACGGCGCCCGGCGGCTCGGCGGGGAGCGCGCAGACGCTGATCGCTCGCGCTCGCTCAATCCGGATCTATGATCCGGGCTTGAGCTTGCGAAGCACCGCCGCCAGAGGGTCGGTGGTCCACGCCTGCGTTACGAAATCCTGGTGCGGAACATCGCCTACCGCGAGGAAGGCGATGCTGCCGCGCCGAAGGCTTCGTGGCAAGCCCGAAACGAAATCGATATTCGCCGCTTCGAGCTTCTGCTGAAGCGAGGCATTCTCCGCCGCGCTCGAGAGCGAATAGGCGCTGAAGAAAAAGCCTTGTCGCTTCGCGATCCAGTCGGCGAACGTATCGCTCTCGCCGTAAAGCGCGTCGAGAAGGACGACGCCGGCGAGTCTTCCGTCCGCCCCGCCGACCGAAAGCGCCGCCGACGCCGGCATATAGCCCCCGCTATAGGCTACGATAACCACCGGCATGCGGTAAAAGAAGGCGCGGCTTCGACGATTGCCGTAAAGCCGGGCGAGATGTTCGGCGGCCTCGTCGAGAAATTGGGCGAAGCGGTGCGGTTCCCAAAAAGTGCCGGCACTCGAATCGAGCGCGTCGACCGCGAATTGCGGCGCAACCAGCACCGCGTTCAAACGCGATTCCACAAGCTGCTCAGGAACCCTTTGGCGCGCGACGACGTCGCGGGCGAGCAGCACCTTGTTGCCATGCAGGAAAACGATGAGAAAAGCCGGGCGCCGCGGATTGAATTGCGGCGGAATCGCCAAAAGCACATGCCGATCGCTATAGGTCTCGTCTTCCCAATAGATGCCGCCGCGCGGCGAAGTGTGGCCGCGGCGCGTTCCGTCCATCGTGTCGAGAAAGGGCTTGCCGCTCTCGGGCACAATACCGTCATAGGGGAAAGGCGAGGTCGCAAAGCTGACGAGCCGCAAGCGGCAGCCGGCGGCGAGCGCAGCGCCCGCCCATCCAATCAGGATGATGGCGAGGAGGGCGCCGCATTTTGCAAGATCAGACCTGCGCTTCATTCCAGGTCCTCTTTCCGGCAACCGGCAAAATCACGCCGAAAAATGCCGGAATCGCGACGAGATAAGCCGCGCCGCTCGCATAAAGGACAGCGGAAAGACCAAAGGAGGTGCCGACAAGGGGGACGAGCGCCGCTCCGATCACCGAGAAACAGCCGTTGATTCCCCAGGCCCAGAGGAACATGTGGTCCTTCTCGAGCCGGGCGAGAGCACCCATCGCGGTCGGCATCGGAAAGCCCATGAGGAAGGCCGGCGGAAAGATCAGCAGGAAACAAAAGAACAGCCGCGCGCCATAGGGGAACATGCCGATGAAGTCGAGCGGTGCATGGATCAAAAGCCCGTAGGCGACAAGGAGCAAGCCGATCGCGGCGAGGATTTTGGGCAGGGTCTTCGGCGCGCTCGGAAAGAAGCGTTCGCTCGTGAGACTGCCGAGGCCCGAGGCGACCAGCATCCCGGTAATGAGGATCGCAGCAGACACCGTCGCATTGCTCAGCGCCTGGACGAACTCGGCAATGAGACCGACCTCGACCATGATATAGCCGGCGCCGAGGCAGGCGAAATAAAGGATTGTGCGCAATTTGCCGGGCGTTGCCGAAAAGACCGTCCGCCAGCCGAACACGACAGGCAGCACAATGAGCGTCGAGGCGCAAAGCCCAGCGACGCCGAGCGTCGCCCAAAGCAGGAGATAGCCCCATTCGTCCTGCACGAGTTCCAGCCGGTCGAGGATGCGCGGCAGGTCGAGCGGTTTGATATAGGCGGCGAAATAGGGCCGGTCGTTGGTGAGCGGGCGCGCGTCGAAGACGTAGCGTTTGGCGATGTCGTCGAAATTGCCGTTGATCAGCGCATGCCAGGCAAGCTGACCCATGGTGACGGCGGGAACGACGGCCGGCGCCGGCTCGCCTTGTTCCGCTCCGCTCGCGCCCGGCGGTGCACTCGCATCTGGCGCAACATCGTCGGCCGGCGGTTTGCTCGCATCGAAAAAGATCTGGCTGCGAAAGCCGTCGAGGACTTTATCCGTCTGCTTCTCGTCGTACTGGAAGCCGGGATAATAGATCGCGTCGAAGGACATGGCCGCCGTGTGCTTGCGCAGAAGCGCGATGTCTGCGGCATCGAGCCCGCCCTTCTTGTAGAGAACGGTCGCGGTCGAGAGATAGCAGGAGGTTGCGAAAAATTCCTGCGCCACGTCTTGATCGCCGTTGGCGCGCGCGGCCGAAACCATGGTCGCATAGAGCTTCAGCACGGATTTCGGCGGCTCTTCCTTGTTCCAGAGCGTTACCGCCAAGACCCCGCCGGGCTTCAAGGCGCGCATGTAGGTCTCGATCGCTTCGCGCGTATAGGCGAATTTCTCGACGATCGCGAAACCGCCGGGGCTCGAAAGTCCGGTTGAATCCGCAAGGCTCAGATCGATCACGTCATAACGTTGCGGCGTATGCGCGAGATAAAGCCGGCCCTCGTAGCCGACGACGGTGACACGGGGATCGTGCAGGATATCGCCGGTGAAGCTGCGCAGGCCTCGATCATTGAGAAAAGCATGAAGGATTGCCGGATTGCTTTCGGCAATCGTCACATGTTTCGACCGCGTCAGCGCCACCGCGGTCGAAAGCCCTCCGCCGAATTGTACGACGAAGGTGTCTGCATTCGGCTTGACGAGATAGGGATAGATCATCGGCAGATAGAAATAATAATCGGTCTGCGAAGCGGGCAGCGTGCGGATGATGCCGGAAGGTCCGTCGCCGTCGATATAAAGCCCCTCATAGGCGTTGACCGGAAATTCCTTCAGGTTGAAGGCGGCATTGTCGGAGAGCCCCGGCGCGAAATGAAGGTATGAGCTCGCATAGATTTCGAGATAGCCGAAGGGCGAGTTCCTCGCATAGACGCGCTGGGAATCGGGAAATTTGCGCGCGTAGGCGACGCCTTTGTAGTCGGAGACCGCGAGCTTGGCGAGCCCGAGCGCCGGCGCCAGCCAAAGATGGGCGGAAAAAGCGACAAGCGCCACGAGGCCGAGCGCAGCGAGCGCCCGCTTTCCTTCGACCGCAAAGAACCAGGCAATGCCGGCGGCGAGCCAGAGGAGGAGCGGGGCGAGAATCAAATCCTGCGGCGCGAAGACATACATGGCGGCGAGAACGACGAGCCCGCAAAGGCCGGAGCCCAGAAGATCGGCGAAATAGACGCGATTGAACCGCGTGCGCGCTTGCAGAAAAACGCTGCCGAGAAAGGCGGCGCCCGCCAGGAACGGCGTGAAGTAGAGCAGGAAATTGGCCAATAGCCGCCATTTCTGGTTGGGGTCGGAAACCAGGAAGATGGCGTTGAAGGGGACTTGCTGCGCGATCAGATTGGCCGCGATGGCTAGCGGCCCGAAGCTTAAAAGCGCCGCGCCGCAGACGAGCCGCCAATGACGCGCGAACCAATCCTTCGCGATGCACATGATGGTGCTCATGAGGCCGAAGCCGAGCATCGCGAGGCTCACGACAAGCGAGCCGAAATGCGCCCAACTGCCGATCGAGAAGATCCGCATGATCGCGATCTGCAGCGCAATCACGGCGCCGGCCTCGAAGCCCACCCCGAAATAGACGAGGAGGTCGGATGTCTTGCGTCCGTCGCTTCGCTTCGGGAGGATGGCGCTGCTCATCTCAAGGCCCGCATTGGAAGGGAGCGCGCCGCATCACGCTATTTATTGTGGGTGCCGACGATCTTGTCGCCTTCGAGCTTGGTGAAAGGCACGAAGGGCACGATGCGACCGTTGTAGATGTCGGAGCGCGCGACGGTGATCGTTCCGTCCGACGCCTGCTGCTTGACGACTTTCAAGATGTGCTGCGCGCCCGGCGGCCCGACGGGGATCACCATGATGCCGTTCGGCTTCAACTGCTGCAGCAGAGGTGGGGGAATATGATCGATGCCGCAAGTGACGATGATCTTGTCGAAAGGTGCGGCCTCCTGCCAGCCGAAATAGCCGTCGGCGTTCTTCGTCGAGATCGCGTTGAATTCGTTATAGCCACGCTTGATGAGATCGTCATAGACGCCGCGCGTGCGCTCGGCCAGCGGCTTGATGATCTCGATCGTCCAGACCTTGTCGGTCAGATGTGAAAGATAGGCCGATTGATACCCCGAGCCGGTGCCGATCTCGAGCACTTTCTCGCCTTTTTTGACGTCGATCGAGCTCGTCATGCGTCCGACGACGTGCGGACCGGAGATGGTCACGCCATAGCCGATATCGAGAAAAGCGTTGTCATAGGCGCGCCCGAGATTGCGCTTGAGGCAGAATTCCTCGCGCGGGGTCAACAGAAAGGCGCGCTTATTGGCGTCGTTCCAAAGGTCGCGGTTGGCAACCAGGATCCGGTAGCGATCGAAGCGCTCGGCGAGATATTTCGGATCCTCGCCGCGCGTCTTCACCGCCCATTTCACGAAGGCTTCGCGCGAATCGGTCGGTGGCGACAGATCCCAGGAATAGGCCTGCGGCGTATCCGCGAAGGCCGGAAGGCTCGCCTCGAGACATGCGCTGGCCGCGCCGATGAGAAAAGTGCGACGTTTCATGGGATCTCCGCTTTCCGCCATGGCGGCGAACTTCGGCCTTTCGAAGGCGCGCCGCGGCTAAGGTAGCGATTCTTCGCCGGCGCGCCAGAGAGCCACGCCTTCGCGCACAGGCCAGATCGCGCCCGGTACAGCCATTGCTGCAACAGATTGATGAAACAGGACATCCGGCAATGGGACTCGTCAGAGCGGGGCGAGGCCGAGGCGCGCCATGATCGGCCGCAGCCGGTCGATCATGATGGCCCGCATGTTGGCGACGTCGAAAGCGGCGACGAAACCGCCGTAGATGAGCGTCCCCGCAATGACTTGTTCGGCGAGCGTCACGAGGCCGGGGTCGTGCTCGCGCAGCGGGAGCAGGGCGACCGTCATGGCGCCGGTGCCGAGGGCCGCCAGGACGATGTCGCGCGGTCGCGGCCATTGCGGCTTGGCGAGGCTCGCAATCGCAATGAGTACGCAGAGCGCGCCGATATAGGCACCGGTTTGGGCAATGGCGAGACCCGAAGCATCCGAGGTCTTCGGCAGAAGGTAGATGAGCACGACATCGACGAAGCAGGCGACCACGGCCGCGCCGACGAGCGGGGCTGTCCGCTTGGCGATCTGAAAAATCGGATTGATGCCGAATTGGATGATGGCCTGTGAGAACAGGCCCGCCATCATGAGGGTCAGCAGGTGGGCGAAGGGGCCGCGATAGGCGACCGGCACGATGACGTGCTCGATCGACGGAAGGATGAGCCAGATACCGGTACAGGTCGGCAGAACGATCGCAATGACGATCGCCATGTTGTTGGCCACTTGCGCGCGCGCCTTTGTCGGCCCGTCCCGTTCGTGCAGGGCGACCGCGATCTGAAACAGGACCACGTCGAGGGTGGAGGCGATCGCCTGAACCGCCTTGCTGCCGATGTCATAGGCGAGCGAGAATTGGCCGGTTTCCGAAAATCCGTAGACGATGGCGACGATCGAGCGGTTGGCGAGCGGGATTGCAAGATAGAGCAGGTTGGCGGCGACAATGGGCAGACTGTAGCGCAGGATCCCTTTGACGATCGCGAGATTGGCATGGTGCGGGGCGGTGCCGTCATCATGCAGCGAGGCGCGCGCCGTAATGATAGAACCCGAAAGGCTGATGATGCTGCCGACAAGCGCCATTTTGGCCGAGCCGAAGAAGAAAGCGCCGCCGCCGGTCAAGAAGAGCGCCAGAGCATTCTTCACGATGATGAGCCGCAGGTAGAGGCGGTTGTGGAAGCGGGCGCGAACGAGCGCCGTATTATAGTCGAACATGCCGTTCGAGACGGCCGCAACGAGGGAGAGGGCGATCAGCCCGTTCGAGAGGGTGAACCTGACGCCCGAGAGGAGGAGAAGACAGGCCGAGATCGCCATCGCGAAGGTAATCACCACGAAGGCTGTATCGAGCGTTGCCCGAAGCGCCGGGTCCTCGGTTCGCACTCTTTCCGAATAGAAGCGCGTCGCGCCGAGCCGCAGCCAATCGAAAAAGGCGACCTGCACCGCAATCGCAACGGCAAAAGCCAGAGCGAAGCGGCCATATTCGGCCGGCCCGAGAAATTTCGCCACCAGAAGACCGATCGCGAAATTACATAAAGTATTGAATAAATAAGCTGCGAGCACACTCATTGACGAGGCTCGTCAGGCGGGCGCGGCTCCTCCCCTGCCGGCACAGAGCTAGACCCATCGCATGGGGCAGGGAACCGAAAGGAGCTGGACATAGCCTCTCATAAACCATGTCCTCATAAGAATGTCTTGCCGGGATTTGCGCGGCTGCGTTAACGGCGCGCTCCACCTGGCCGGCTCGGGAAGCGGCGTGACGGCGGGCCGCAGCGCGTTGAAAAAAGCGTGATTTTCCTTCGCCACATTCTCCGTTAGAAGGTCGCCATGACGAGCGATGTGACGCTTTCGGCCGCAGGTGCCGCTGGCCTTCTTTCCTTTCTGAGCCCGTGCGTCCTGCCGCTCGTTCCTCCCTATCTAACCTTCATCGCCGGCACGACCATCGAGGACGTCGCGCGCGAACGCGTCAGCCGGGCACGGCGCGACGTCCTCTTTGCCGCCATCCTCTTCGTCCTGGGATTTTCAACGGTATTCGTGGCGCTTGGCGCAACCGCGTCGGTCTTCGGGCAGGTCTTGCGGGCCCATTTGGCGACGCTGTCGTTTCTTGCCGGCATCGCGATCATTCTCATGGGGCTCCATTTCTTGGGCCTTTTTCGGCTCGCCTTTCTCTATCGCGAAAAGCGCGTCAACGTCGAAAAGCCGCTCGGCCTCTGGGGCGCTTATGTGATGGGCCTTGCTTTTGCGCTCGGCTGGACGCCCTGTATCGGTCCGATCCTCGCAGCCATTCTCGCCATCGCGGCCTCGGAAGAGACGGTAGGGCGCGGCGCGGCTTTGCTCGCCGTCTATTCGCTCGGGCTCGGCATTCCCTTCGTGCTCGCCGCCGTCGCATTCGAACCCTTCATCGGATTTCTGAAGAGATTCCGCGCCCATTTCGGCATGGTCGAGCGGGTCGTCGGCGTTCTCCTGATTGCGACCGGCATCGGCTTTCTCACGGGAGCCATGCAGAATTTCTCGTTCTGGCTACTTCAAACTTTTCCCGGCCTCGCCAATATCGGCTGAACGCCCCTCGAGCCTATTATATTCCATTTTTCCGTCCGGGCCTTTCTTCCAGACGAAGAGCGCATAATCGGGCTCGGTGACATCGCCTTTCGAATCGTAGGAGATTTCGCCAAGCACCGTCTTGAACCGCGTGCCGGAATGTAGCGCTCTCGCGATCGCTTCCGTCTTGAGCGAACCTGCTGCCTTGGCCGCCTGCTCCAGGACCTCCACGGCGGCATAAGCGTAAAGCGTATAGGCTTCGGGTTCTATATTGCGGCCCTTGAACTCCTTGACGACTTCCGACGCTTCCGGCCGCTCGCGGACGTCGGGCGGGAAGGTCATCAATGCGCCGCCGACCGCATCTCCGCCGGCCGCCGCGAATTCATCCGAGGCGATCGCATCACTGGCGAGGAGCCGAGTATCCGTCTTCTGCGCTCGCAATTGCCGCAGGATCAGTCCGGCTTCGGTCGGCCCGCCTCCCCAATAAAGGAAGTCGGCTCCGGAAGCCTTGATCCTGGCGACCATGGCGGAGAAATCCTTTTGCCCTTTCTCGACGCCGTCATAGAGGACTTCTTTTGCGCCGAGGGCGAGGAGCGCGCTGCGCGTCGCGTCCGCAAGACCTTTGCCGTAGCTCGTCCTGTCATGCAGGATCGCGATCTTCTTAGCGTTAGCGGCGAGGAATTTCGCTGCGACCGCGGCCTGCTGATCGTCGCGTCCGCAGGTGCGAAACACGAAATCGAGCCCGCGCTCGGTAACCTGCGGATTGCTCGAGGCCGGAGTGATGTCGAGAATGGCGTGATCGGAATAGATTTCGGACGTCGGCAAAGTCACGGTCGAATTGAAGTGACCGATGACTGCGCTCACTTTGCCTGCAACGAATTTGCGAGCGACGGCAAGTCCCTTTTTCGGATCGCTGCCGTCATCGCCGATCGAGAGGACGAGATGCTGGCCGAGAATTCCGCCTCTGAGATTAATGTCGTGGATGGCGAGTTCCACGCCATTGCGCAACTCGGCGCCGAAAGCGGCATCCGGCCCGGTAATCGGCGCGCCAAGCCCGATCCTGACCTCGGCGGCGGCTGGCGTTACGCCCGAGGCAAGCAGCGCGAGAAAAAGGGCGCGAAATCTCATCGGCAATCCGTCCGGCGCGTAGCATTACGGATGCCGCGGCCAAAAGCAAAGACAATGGCGAGATGACCGGGCGGGATGATGGGCGAAACGACCGGTCGAAATGACCGGCCTTTGTTTGGCGTCATTGAATTGCTATCTACCGGTCAGGGCTTGCCGTTTGCGGGCAGGCGAAGTTTGGGACGCGCATTGGGCGAGAACAATTCAGATGCGGTGATCCGCGAGGCGCTCGATCCGGCGCGATTTCGCGAGGCGATGAGCCGTGTCGGAGCGGCGGTGCATATCGTGACGACGGACGGGCCGGCCGGCCTCGGCGGCATAACGGCGAGCGCCGTCACCTCCGTCACGGTCGAGCCGCCGATGATGTTGTTCTGCATCAACAAAGGCTCGCGCTGCGCAGCAAAAGTCCTGCAAAACGGTGTCTTCTGCATCAACACCTTGGGCCGGGCGGACCAGAGGCTTTCGGATGTTTTCGCCGGCCGCACCGGCCATGAGCAGGAAGAAAGGTTCGCCGAAACGGAGTGGAGGGTCCTTGCGACGGGCGCGCCGGTTCTGCCTTCGGCGCTCGTTGCGTTCGACTGCCGGCTCGTCGAATCCAAGGAGTTCGGCACGCATCTCGTGATGATCGGCGAGGTCGAGGCCGTGGAAATCGCTCCCAGGGCCGACGCGCTCATGTATGCACACCGCGAATATTGGCGGCTCTAGACTCCCTTAGTCTTCCCAGCTGCAGATTTCGCGCGCGCCTTCGAACCTCTTCGGTGGCGCTGCCAGCCTCTGAAACCTCCTTCTGCGCGCCCGGCGCAGACCTCTTACGCGGCGCGGCTGCGCTGAGGAGCGGGCAATCGCCCGCCCCGAAAAGATGCGCGACCACTCGCGCAAAATCTCGCAGATCCAGGGCGCGTCCGTATCGGGCAGGATCACAGAGAGGTCCGGATCGCGATGCACGAGCCGCATGCAAAGGTGCCGGTCGAGGCTCCGTGTCAGGAACAATCCCCGATAAGCTTCGATCGGAACGAGGAGGTGCATTTTGATGCCCCCCACCATACGTTCGATCCCTACGCCACGCGCTGCGAGCCGAATTGTTCTGATGCCGCCATCGGCGCGCACGTCGGGCGCAGTATAGGCGCGGGGCTCGATGTCGCAGTCAAGGTTCGGCATGCCGTCCTCCGGTCTCGCGTGGTCTCCGCCGCGCCGGAAGACATGCTTCACAAGTTCTTTTCTGCAGGTTGCGATCAAAAGCAAGAGGCTGAAATCGGTCGATAATTTTGCCGCGATGCCTGCCAGGGCCTTGGCCGAACGCGCGCAATTTTAGGAAAGACGCAGTTTCGCCTCACATCCGACCCTCGAGGAGAGCCAAACGGGTGCGCAGCGCTCTTTCGCTCCGATTAATGATTGGTGGCTAGATTGCAGAAGACACGGGCGCAATCAGGCGGGGTCCATGGCTCGAAATTTCAACCCGACTCGAGGCGACATTCTTCGTCTCATGGCACGGCGCAGATTTTGCGTCGAGCTTTCTGGAAAACGAGACCCGACCTGCGTATATCAGGGGAGCGATTCGCTCTTGGAAACGCTTGTTTTGGCCGCGCCCCTTGGCCCTCCGGGATGCCTCCAGGCGTCGGAAAAATCTGAAGGCGCTCTGCCCGCGGCAGAGGAGCGTGCGGAACTCGCTCTCTTCGGGGAATAATCCGGCATGAATGCGCCGCTCTTCAAAGATCGTCCGACGGCCGAATCTGACCTCATCGGCTGGCGGGATCTCGATTGGGAGCGCCTGCAGCATGACGATCCTGCGGTTGCGGCGCTGGTCGAAACGGTTCGGACCGCGGGAGAGCGCGCCATGCATTTCTTCCGCCCCGGCGAGAAAACGAGCGCAACCATCAGCAAGAAGACGGGGGGCTCGCCCGTCTCCGAGGCCGATTACGTGGTCGACCGCTTTCTGGAAAAGAAGCTTCGCGACATTCTGCCGGATGCCGGTTGGCTCTCAGAGGAATCGGAGGATTCGCCGGAGCGGCTCGCGCAGGACCTCGTCTTCATCGTCGATCCGATTGATGGCACGCGCAGTTTTGTCGCCGGAGAGCGGGGCTGGGCGATCGCGGTCGGCGTCATCTACCGCCATCGCCCGGTGATTGGCATCGTCCATGCTCCGGCACTCGGCGAAACCTATGTCGCGGTAAAGAATGCCGGCGCACGTCTGAATGGGCGTGCTATTCGCGTCTCGAACCGCAGTCGGCTCGATGCCACTGCGCTTGTTGCGGGCCCGATCGCGCTTGCTCAGGAATTGCGCCAGGCCGGGCTCGAATTCGACTTGCTGCCGAAAATCCCGTCCTTGGCACTGCGTATCACCAAGGTTGCGGCCGGCCAGCTCGATGCAGGCCTCGTCTCGGCCAATTCGCATGATTGGGACATTGCCGCAGCCGATTTGATCGTCGATGAAGCCGGCGGGCGGCTCGCTTCGCTCTATGGCCGCCAGCTCCTTTATAATCGTGCCGGAACGCGGCACGGGGAACTGGTGGCGGCGTCCGTGCCGGTCCTTGCCGAAATCACAGCGGCGGCCGTGCGCGCAAAAGCACCGTAGATTTTCTTGCCCGGTTTTTGCTAGAGCGTTTTCCCGGGGCGCCGGCTCCGGAGGCGAGATCGCGCGCGTGAGAGGCGCGCGGGGGAGCCGGATGTAATGCCGCTTCGTCATGCGGCATCATCGAGACATGCGCATCATGCAGAACAACGGTCGCAAACAACTCCTTCATCTCGTCTTCGGCGGCGAGCTCGTAGACCTCAACGGCACGGAATTTCGAGACCTCGACAGCATCGACATCGTCGGGCTGTTTCCGGATTATGCTTCGGCTCATGCAGCCTGGAAGGCCAAGGCCTTAGCGACTGTTGATAATGCTCACATGCGCTATTTCGTGGCGCATTTGCATCGCCTGCTCGATCCCTCCGAGTCCGGCGAATAGAGCTCAAATATTTTTTTTGATCGATGATCACGATCGGCACCGTCATCAAAGGGTCGTTTTCGCGAGAGAAAAAAATTCATGAGGGACATCTTTCCCGCCGTCGCGCGATCATCTACTGATTAAGCGCGCCACTTCTCAATGATGAGCGTTTTTGGCGAGGCATCGGAGCACGTTGCCGGCGCCTGCGATTCGGCGATCTCGACATGGCGACCGTGCTGAAAGCACTTCCGATCCTCCCGCTCTATCAGGCGGTCAGCGCGTCCATTGCGCCGCTCAGTCCGCTCGTGCTTTATTGTCGGCGCAAATGGCGGCCGGACGATTTCGATCGCGCGGCCGAGAGGTTCGGCTGGCCGAGCCTGCCGCGACCGGAAGGACCGCTCGCCTGGCTGCATGGTGCGAGCGTCGGCGAGAGCCTTTCGCTCCTGCCTCTGATCGAAAAGCTTGCGGCGCGCGGCATGACGATCCTGCTCTCGACGGGTGCGGCGAGCGCCGGGGCTGTGATAGCTCCGCGCCTGCCGGCCGGCTCCTTGCACCAGTTTCTCCCCCTGGACGTGCCGCAATTTCTCACCCGGTTTCTCGATCATTGGCGGCCGAATTTGGCGCTTGTCGCCGAATCCGAGATCTGGCCGAATCTTTTTCTCGAAATCGAGCGGCGTGAAATTCCTTTGATCCTCGTCAATGCGCGCATCTCGCCGAACTCGTTCCGGCGCTGGCGCTGGATCCCTCATTTCGTCGAATCCTTGCTCGAACGCGTCGATCTCTGCCTCGCGCAGAGTGAAATCGATGCCGAGCGCTTCGCCAGGCTCGGCGTCCGGCACATCAAAGTCGTCGGCAATCTGAAGTACGACGTCGCCGCGCCGCCCGCCAATCGCAAGGAGCTTGCCTCGCTCGCCGCGCGGATAGGTCCGCGTCCCGTATGGGTTGCGGCCTCCACCCATCGCGGCGAGGAGGAAATCGCCATGGTCGTGCATCGCAAGCTGGCGCAGCGCTTTCCCAATCTCCTGACCATCATCGTTCCGCGCCGCGCGCGGCGCGGAGACGAGATCGCCGCGCTTGCCGGTGCGCAGGGCCTCGCCGCTCTTCAGCGCTCGCGCGAAGAGCCGGACGCGCGCCTGCCCAACATCTATATCGCCGACACGATAGGCGAGCTCGGCTTGTTCTATCGGCTCGCAAGCATAGCCTTTCTCGGCAAGTCGCTCATTCGTCCCGGCGGAGGCCAGAACCCCATCGAGGCCGCAAAGCTCGGAGGCGCAGTGCTTCACGGGCCCTATGTAGAAAGCTTCGCGGATATCTATCAGGCCCTGGACGAGGCGCGCGGCGGGATCACGATCCGTGATGCCGATACGCTGGCCCGCGTCGTCGCCGTGCTGCTCAACGATGCGGGTAAGTTGCGGATGATGGCGCGATCCGCGGGAGAGTGCGTCCGCCGGCTCGGCGGCGCCTCCGGCGCAATTATGGCGGCGATCGAACCGCACGTCGCTCAATTGATACTCGAAGCGCACAGGAGGCGCGCTTAACGTCGGCGCTCCCGCTACGCCTGGATCGCGGCTGGAAAATTTTACGCAGTTCTATGCGGATTTAGGCGGGCTGAAGATCAGGACTGCTTGCCGAGCTTTATGCCCATGCGCTGAAGCTTGGCTTCATGATTGGCATAGGCCTCCTGCAGGTCGACATTCCAATAGCGCAAGTCCTCGATCGGGATAGGCACGCCGGTCACGGCACAGCGCACAAAGGCGCCTGGTCGCAGGACCCGAATTTCTCCGTCGAGATATTCGAGCTCGGCTTCTCCAGCGGATAGGGGGCGGCGTTCGTAGCGGTTCATTGCGGTTTCGGAGGCTAGAAGTCCAAGATAACGTAGGCCGGCGCGTTTTGCCACAGGGTTCGCGGCCATGGTCCTGCAAAAGGCTCAAGCCGGCATTCCAATCCCCGTTGAGCATCGGATCATCCCAAAACCGGGTCCACTTTTGGGTCCGATGCATTTCTGAGCATCGGACTATCTCAAAACCGGGTCCACTTTTGGGTCCGATGCTTTTCTGAGCATCGGATTATCCCAAAACCGGGCCCACTTTTGGGTCCGATGCATTTCGGAGCATCGGATCATCCCAAAACCGGGGTCCACTTTTGGGTCCGATGCATTTCTGAGCATCGGATCATCCCAAAACCGGGCCCACTTTTGGGTCCGATGCATTTCTGAGCATCGGATCATCCCAAAACCGGGGTCCACTTTTGGGTCCGATGCTTAGCGCCCGAAATAGAGCCGGGCGGCAAGGATTTCGGGCAGGCCGGCAGCCCGGATCTTCCGCGCGGCCCCCTCTATATCGTAAGGCACGCGGACGAAGGTCAGGATCGCCCGCTCGTCGTCATAGAGCGCGAAGGCGGAGGCTGCGTTGTCGTCGCGCGGCTGCCCGACCGATCCTAGAACGGCCAGCCACTTGAGCTGAGGGGCGAGCAAAATCGGCGTGTCCTCGGCCGGGATTGCCAGAATCGCCGGTTGCTTCTCCGCCTGGGAATAGAGCTGGGGCTGGTGGACATGGCCGCAGATCGTCACCCTTTTTTGTGTGGCACGCAGCGAACGCTCGGCTTCGATCGGATGGGTGATGTAGAACCAGAGATGCGGATGCGAGGCCTCCGCGTGAACGAAAAGCGTTTCGCCCCGTTCGGCGGTCAGCGGAAGGCCTGCGAGAAAATCCTTCTGTGCCTGGCTCAAGTGTTCGCGCGTCCAATCGCGCGCCGCGCGCGCATGCGCGTTCATGCTGTCCATGAGCTCGCCTATTGCCGCATCGTGATTGCCCTTGATCACGATGGCGCCTTCGGCTCTGAACGCGGCGACGAGATCGACGACGTAGCCGGGATCGCCGCCATAGCCGACGAGATCGCCGAGAAAGACAAAGCGCTCCGCGCCACGAGCGCGAGCCTCAGCGAGGCAGGCGTCGAGCGCCTCGCGATTGGCATGGATGTCGGCGAAGATGGCGAGCAGCGTCAAAATAGAGAACCTTGCGCGTTCTTCTTCTGCGGCTCCGGCCTATTCTGCGCCGCCTCTGGCTTGCGCGGCCGCTCTGCTGCGATTACGGCGCGATGATCGTCGACGAATTCGATGTCGAGCCGGGCGCCGGGACTGACGTCGGCGGCGCGGCGAAGCGGCCGGCCGGCGGCATCGCGCACCAGGGTGAAGCCGCGCGCCAGCACCTGCCGGTAGCCCAAGGAATCGAGAAGCTTTCCGCGCGCTTCGAGGGTTGCGCGCCGGCGCTCGAGCCCGGCTTGAACGAGGTTTTGCATCCGCCGTTCGAGCGCGCCGATCTTTTGCCGGCAAGCTACGATCCGTTCGGTCTCGAGCCGGGTTCGGTGCGTGAGCGCGCCGCGCAATCTGCGGCCCACGTGGAAAAGCTCCTGGCGATGGCGCTCGGCAGCCAGCGCACGGCAGCGCCGCAGCCGATGCGCAAGCCCCTCGAGCCTCTGCGCCTCGCGCGCCAGTTTCGCATGCGGCGACTGATTGGCGAGTCGGTGCGCGAGTCGCACGAGTGCGATGCGCCACTGGTCGAGGCCCGTTGAAACAAGGTTAGAGAGCCTCGAGGCTGCGCGGTCGTATCTCTGCCGGGGCGCCGCGACGACGTCTTCGCCACGCGGAAGCGCGCGGGCGAGCGCTCGCCATTCGCCGCGCCGTTGCGCGAGGAAGCGCAGCGTAGCGCCCAAATGCCGCCGGCCGAGATCGTTGAGCGCCGCGGCAAGTTCGATTTTGACTGGCACGGCTTTTTCCGCCGCACCGGTCGGTGTGGGTGCGCGCAAGTCCGCCGCATGATCGATCAACGTCCAGTCGGTCTCATGCCCAATTGCAGAGATGAGCGGGATACGGCTTGCGGCAGCGGCGCGCACCACGACCTCTTCGTTGAACCCCCAGAGGTCTTCGAGCGAGCCGCCGCCGCGGGCAACGATCAATACGTCGGGACGCGGCAGGCCATATTCGGCAAGCGCATTGAAGCCCTCGATCGCGGCCGCGACTTCGCTCGCGCACGTCTCGCCCTGCACCCGCACCGGCCAGACGAGCACGTCGCGGGGAAAACGGTCGGCGATCCGGTGGAGAATATCGCGGATGACGGCGCCGGTCGGCGAAGTGACGACGCCGATGATCGCCGGCAGGAAGGGCAGGGCGCGTTTGCGCGCTTCATCGAAAAGGCCTTCGGCTGCGAGCTTGCGGCGGCGCTCTTCGACGAGCGCCATGAGGGCGCCGATGCCCGCCGGCTCGAGCGCCTCGACGACGATTTGATAGGCGGATTTGCCCGGGAAAGTCGTAACTTTTCCTGTGGCCATAACTTCGAGCCCTTCCTCGGGCTTGACCTTCAGGCGGACGAGCGTGCTCTTCCAGATGACTGCGTCGATGCGCGCGTTCTGATCTTTCAGGCAGAAATAGGCATGGCCCGAGGAATGCGGGCCGCGATAATTCGAGATTTCGCCGCGCAGGCGAACGAGCCCGAACCTGTCTTCGATCGTACGCTTCAGGGCGCCGGCGAGTTCGCTGACCGTGAACTCGGGCGTATTGGATGGTTCCGACATGCCGTAAGGATGACGGATTTGTCACGGAGAGGAAAGGGCCGCCTCCGGGGACGCCGGGCCCGTGAATTGCCAAGAGAATCGTTGCGTCTTGAGCGGCATTCGTCACCTTAAGGGTCTGACCGCCGGATCGGATAGGCAATGACGCTCATTGTCGAGCATAGCCATCATGACAAGACCATCCTCATTTTTCTCGCCACGGCCGGCGTCGTGGCGCCGCTCTTTCGGCGGTTGAAGCTCAGCCCGATTCTCGGCTTTCTTGCGGCCGGCTTCTGTCTCGGCCCCTTCGGATTGGGGCTCTTGGCGCACCAGGTCTCGATCCCCTGGCTTTCCGCCGCGCTCTCGGCGCTGGCGCTCGACAATGTCGCCGAGATCGCGCCGGTCGCGGAATTCGGCGTCGTCTTTCTCTTGTTCATGATCGGCCTCGAATTGAGCTGGGAACGGCTCATGCGGCTGCGCGGCCTCGTCTTCGGCTTCGGTGCCCTTCAGGTCTTCGGTTGCGCAGCCGTGATCGGGACGGGAGCCTTCGTCCTCGGGGAGCCGGCCTCCGCCGCTCTCATCCTCGGCTTCGCGCTCGCGCTTTCTTCGACGGCGATCGTCATTCCCGTGCTGGCCGATCGCAGACGGCTCGGCACGACGGCGGGGCGGACGATCTTCTCGGTTCTTCTTTTTCAGGATCTCATGGTCGCGCCGCTTCTTTTCCTGGTCGCGGCCTTGGGAACCCTGCACGGCGGTGTCGGCGCTCTTCTTCTCTATCGGATTTTGCCGGCCATCATCGGGATAGCGCTCGTCGTGCTCGTCGGCCGCTTGGTGCTGCGCCCGCTCTTCCATCTTGTTGCAGCCGCCGGCTCGCCCGAATTCTTCATGGCCGCCTGTCTGCTTGTCGTGATCGGCACTGGCTTTGCCTCGGCGACGGCCGGGCTTTCCATGGGACTTGGCGCATTCATTGCCGGACTTCTGCTCGCCGAGACCGAATATCGGCGACAGATCGAAGTGACCATCGATCCGTTCAGAGGCCTGCTGCTCGGCCTCTTCTTCGTCTCGATCGGCGCCGATCTCGATCTCGAACTCCTTTATTCTGCGCCTTTACTGACCCTCGGCCTCGCCGCCGCAATCGTTTTAATCAAATTCGTCGTGACCTATGCGGCAGGGCGTCTGTTTCGGCTGAACAATCCCGTTGCCCTCGAATCGGCTTTGATGCTCGGACCGGGCGGCGAATTTGCCTTCGTCATGATTGTCACGGCAATCGCCGGCAAGGTAATGCCTGCTGACTTCGGCGCAGATGCGATGGTCGCCGTGACGCTTTCGATGTTCGCCATTCCGCTCATCGGCGCTCTGGCCACCCGTCTGCCGCGTGCGGCGCCGGATCCGGAAGTCGCCCGGGCTCCGGAGGAAGATGCCGCGGCGCGCAAGGCGATCATCGTCGGCTTTGGCCGCGTCGGCCAGCTCGTCAGCGAAATGCTGAAGGCGCACCAGATCCCTTTTCTGGTGGTCGAGACGAATGCCGGACTGGTCCGGCGTTTTCGCGGCCAAGGCATCGAAATCTATTGGGGCGATGCGGCACGCCCGGAATTTCTCGCCCGCTGCGGCATCGCTAAAGCGCGCGCGCTCGTCGCGACCGTCGATGCGCCGCAGGCCTCGGAAGAGATTGTAGCTGCCGCGCGAAGCCTCAATTCCGATCTTACGATTGTCGCGCGCGCTCGCGATGCCGATCATGCGCGCCTGCTTTACGAGCTTGGGGTCACCGATGCCGTGCCCGAGACGGTCGAAGCGAGCTTGCAACTCTCGGAAGCCGTGCTCGTCGATCTCGGCATTCCTATGGGCCATGTCATCGCTTCGGTTCACGCCAAACGCGATGAATATCGGAAAGTGCTTCAGGTCAGAGGCGCGACGGAGCGGGGCTCAGGCCGGACCTGATCCGCATCGAGCGTTGGACTAAAGGGGATCGCCTTTGCAATCTGCGGTCCCGCGCCGTCAATCGACAAGAAGATTCGCTGGCGCGATTGCGGACTTTCGGAGATCAGAAACAGGAGTCTCCGCAAGCGCGGGCGGCCAGAGATATGAGGCAAGCGCAACGGCCCCCGCCATGCCGACCAATTGCGCGGCAACGAAGCCGAAAACGCAACTTGGCGCTATTCCCGCGAACGTATTCGAGAGCGAGCGGGCAATCGTCACCGCCGGATTGGCAAAGGACGTCGAGGCGGTGAACCAATAGGCGGCGGCTATGTACAGCCCGACGGCATAGGCCGTTGCTTGCGGCATGCGTGCAAGGCAGCCGAAAATGGTCGTCAGGAGGCCGAAGGTTGCGATTGCTTCCGAAAACCATTGCGCAGGGCCGGTGCGCACCGTCGTCGAGATCTGCCAAACGGGGAGATCGAACATGAGATGCGCAGCCCAGGTCCCGAGAATGGCGCCGATGAGCTGTGCGCCTATATAGGCGAAGCAATCGCGCCATGAGATTTCATGCTGCACGGCGAATGCGAGACTCACGGCAGGATTTAGATGCGCGCCGGAAATGGCGCCGAAGACCAGGATCAGCACCATGAGAATGGCGCCGGTCGCGAGCGTGTTTGTGAGCAGCGCCAAGCCGAGGTTGCCGCCGCAGAGCTTGGCGCCCATGATGCCGGAGCCAACCACGGCGGCGAGCAGAAAGCCGGTTCCGATTGCCTCCGCGACCAACCGCCGTGTCAGCTGATCTTTCATGCCCTTTCCGCCGCGCGGCTCGCGCCTTCTTCCTCTCCGATGTCGCGCAGGCGCTGGCGCAGAGACAATTGGTCGATCGACGCGAGCGGAAGCGCGAGAAAGAGGCCGATCCGATTGCGCAGATATTTGAATGCTTGGACGAAGGCGCATTCCTTTTCGATCTCGGTGCCCTCGACGCGGGCGGGATCGTCGATTCCCCAATGGGCCGTGATGGGCTGGCCTGGCCATAGAGGGCAGGTTTCTGCCTCCGCGTCGGCGCAGACGGTGAAGACGAAATCCATGACCGGTGCGCCCGGTCCGGCGAATTCCCCCCAATTCTTGGAGCGCAGGCCCTCGGTCGGATAGCCGTAGGAGTCGAGCACTTTCAGCGCGAGCGGATTGACGTCGGGTTTTGGATTGCTGCCGGCTGAAAAAGCGTTGAAGCGCCCGGCGCCATCCTTGCGCAGAATGCTTTCGCCCATAATGGAACGAGCGGAATTGCCGGTACAGAGAAAGAGGACATTGAAGATGCGATCGGTCATGAGCGGATCTCCTCAGTCGAGCAACACGGAATAAGATCAACGATTAGGGGCGCGCAGAGTTCGGCGCGGCCTGCGCAGCAATCTCGGAGCAGGAAGAGCACAAGTTCCCGCAGCCGCGCGAGATTGGCGCGATAGACGATCGAGCGGCTTCGCCGTTCGCCCGCGACGAGCTCGGCGCGTGACAGCACCGATAAGTGAGCCGACATCGTATTCTGCGGCACTTCCAGCAGGCGTGCCAATTCGCCCGCCGCTACGCCTCCCGGCTCATGCGTCACGAGCAAACGAAAAGCTTCGATTCTCGTTGGCTGGGCAAGCGCTGCCAGAGAGTCCAGTGCGGCCGGAGTATCCATGCATCCAGAATAATGGATTGATCCTCTGTGTCAAACCGTCCTTCCGGACGAGTGCAATTGCAATGTTTTTGCGTTGCGGTAAGAGCCTGACATGAATGCACCGCATCCCAAGCTCATGCCCGCGCCGCCCAGGCTCCTAAGCGGACTTGGCGAGATCGCCGGCGCTTACGACCTGATCCTCTGCGACGTCTGGGGCGTGGTCCATAATGGGGTCGCCTATTTCCGCGGCGCCATTGACGCGCTGATGCGCTTTCGCGCGAAGGGCGGTACCGTGATCCTCATCACCAATGCGCCTCGCCCGAGCGCCCGCGTGAAGGATAGTCTCGATCAGCTCGAGGTGTCGCATGCGGCGTATGACGCAATCGTGAGTTCAGGCGATGTCACGATCTCCTTGATCCTGGAGCGCGACGGTCTGCCGCTCGGCCATATCGGGCCGCCGCGGGACAATGGATTGTTCACCGAGGTGGAACGGCTCAAAGGCAGCCGCTTGCGCTTTGTACCGCTCGAGGAAGCCCCTTACGTCGTCTGTATCGGCCTCGACGATCCGGAGACTGAAACGCCGGCCGATTACGAGCCGCGGCTTCGAATCATGCGGGCGCGCGGCAGCGAGTTCATCTGCGCCAATCCCGACATTGTCGTCGAAGTGGGCAATCGGCTCTTCTATTGCGCCGGCGCTTTGGCCGAAGTCTACGAGGCGATGGGCGGCAAGGTCACGCAGGCCGGCAAGCCTTATCCGCCGATCTATGAGCGCGCATTCGCGGTGGCGGCGAAATCGCGCAGTCAGTTCGATCGCTCACGCGTCCTCGCAATCGGCGATGCCGCGCAGACCGACATCAAGGGTGCGCAGGCGCAAGGCCTTGCGACCCTATTCGTCACCAGCGGGATTCATCGCGCCGAGCTCCACCCGCAAGGTGCCGATCTCGATGCCGCCGCCGTCCGGCAATTCATCGAGGGAACGGGCGTAGCGCCGATGGCGGCGATCGCCGAACTCGTCTGGTGAACGGATTATGAGTGGATATCAGGCGGCGACCGGCGCAAAAACCGCATCGATCTTGGCCTTCAACGTCAAAGCGTTGAAAGGCTTCACGATGTAATGATTGACACCCGCCTTGCGGGCGGCGACGACATTGTCGGTCTTCGATTCGGCGGTGACCATGATGAAGGGAATATCGGAGCGGTCCTTCATTTCGCGGACCCTCTGCAGAAGCTGGAAGCCGGTCATTGGCTCCATGTTCCAGTCAGAGATGATAAGGCCATAGTGGCGCTTCTCGATCTTGGCCAGCGCCTCGGCTCCGTTCGCGGCGTCGTCCACGTTTTCGAAGCCGATTTGCTTTAGAAGGTTGCGGATGATCCGCACCATGGTCTGGTAGTCGTCGACGACCAGAATTGGCAGGGAGGGATCGACAATCATCAGCTTCTCCAAATGCGGCGGACGGACAGCTAAACCACTTCCCGTTGGCGCTGCATACAGCAACGCCGCGCCATGTGCGCGATTAAACGAACTCTCGCTTGCGATTCCGTTAATCCAAATAGCTGGAATTCGGGGCATCGCCGTTCCCGCCCAGGAATCAGTTTTTCTCGCACGGAATTCGCGCGACGCGCGCCGACCGGCCTTGGTCGCGGCACCTCGACTCTGGTGATTCCGTGAGTGAACTTTCACGCGAGTTCGTCATCGTCGATCCGCCATCTCCGCCGCACGGGCTCGAGGGCGCGATC
Organism: Beijerinckiaceae bacterium; assembly: GCA_021324915.1. Classification (GTDB taxonomy): domain Bacteria; phylum Pseudomonadota; class Alphaproteobacteria; order Rhizobiales; family Beijerinckiaceae; genus Methylovirgula. Next base: position 44,170 of record JAJPIC010000007.1, read on the forward strand.
GTCGCCATCGGCAATTTTGATGGCGTCCACCGCGGCCACGTGGCCGTCCTCAAACGCGCGCTCGCTTTGGCCCAGCGGCTCGATCGGCGCTGCGCCGTCCTCACATTCGAGCCACATCCGAGCGATTTCTTCTTCGGGACCAATACGATATTTCGCCTCACGCCCTCCGAGACCAAGGCCGTAGCCCTGGCCCGCCTCGGCCTCGATGCCATGATCGTGCTTACATTCGACGCCAAGCTCGCAGCGCTGCCGCCCGAGGACTTCGTGCGCGAAATCCTGGTGCGGAGGCTTGCGATCGGCGGCGTTGTTGCCGGCTACGATTTCCATTTCGGCCGGGGCCGAAAGGGAACGCCCGCCACGCTCGTCGAGGCCGGCCGACGTTATGGCTTTGCGGTCGAAATCGTCGAACAGATCGCGGCCGACACGGAAGGGTCGATCGAGCCCGCTTCTTCAACCGCAACGCGCAGCGCGCTCGAGAGCGGCGACGTCGAACGCGCGCGGCATTTGCTCGGCCATCCTTATTTCGTGATCGGCGAGGTGATCCACGGCGAGAAGCGCGGCGGCAAGCTCGGCTTCCCGACGGCCAATCTGCGACTGCATCCGAGCGTGCGCCTGCGCCATGGCATTTATGCCGTGGAAATAGGAATTGACGATCAACGCTATGGCGGGGTGGCGAGCTTCGGCACGCGGCCGACATTCGATGATGGCGCGCCGCTGCTCGAAATCTTTATTTTCGATTTTTCCGGCGATCTTTACGGCAAGAAAATCGAGGTCGCGTTTCTAGGTTTCATCCGCGACGAACTGAAATTTGCCTCGGTCGAGGATCTCGTCGCCCAGATGAGGCGCGACGAGGAAGAAGCGCGCAATATGTTGTGCGATCGCCGGCGCTAAGGCATCGAACAAAAGTTGAGCACCTCGTGATACATTCCGATGCTCAAACAATTCTCCGCTTCGACAATTTTCTCGCCAGGGTGCGCCGGTGCATGCCGAGCCGCCGCGCCGTCTCGGAAATGTTGAACTCGGTTTCGACCAAGGTCTCGTGGATGCGCTCCCATTCAAGCGTCTTGATCGAACTGATGCGCTGGCCGACCGCGACATTCGTGTCGCCTTCTTCGCGCTCGAAAGCCGCTTCTATGTCATCGGCGTTGGATGGTTTCGCCAGATAATGCCGAGCGCCCAGCTTGACCGCTTCGACCGCCGTCGCAATGCTCGCAAATCCGGTCAATACGACGATCTTCGTCGTCGGACAAAGCCGATGCAGGCGTTTAACGCATTCGAGGCCTGAGGATCCGACGAGCTTCAGATCGACGACGGCGTAATCGGGCGACATTTTCTCGAGGACGTCAGTGAGGGCCCCGGCGCGCTCGCAAACGACGACCTCATAGCCGCGGCGCTCGAACGAACGGCGCAGCGCCCAGGCAAAAGCGGGATCGTCATCCACAATGAGCAGCGACCGCTTGTCAGACGGCATTGCAGTTTGCATCCTCGACCGAGAGCGCCATGATCGGCAGGGAGAGTTCGACCGACGCGCCGCCCTCGCGATTGTTCTTCGGCAGGATCGTCCCGCCGAGCTTGCGCAGAACGTTGACGACGAGGAACAAGCCGAGACCGCGGCCGGAGCGCTGCTTCGTCGACTGATAGGGCTTGCCGAAATTGGCAAGGATCTCGGGAGCAAAACCCGGGCCTTTGTCGCGGATCTTCACGACAAGGTACTCGGCGCGCCTTGAAGCCTCGACGCGAATCCAGTCGGGCGAAGCCTCGAGCGCATTGTCCAGAACATTGAAGAGCACTTGGCGCAACACGCTATCCGAGACAATCCCCATATTCCTGTCGATCCTGGCGACATAGTCGAGGTGTTTCGGTGCCCGGCTTTCCTGCCACTCGGCGACGACTTCGTCGAGAAATTCGACGATCGTGGTGCGCTCAGCATTTTCGCCGCGCGCCTCGCCTGCCGCCAGCAATATTTGCGAAAGCGTCTCTTTGCAGCGGCCCACTGCATTGCGCATTTCGGCAATATCGGCGGTGATTTCCGGATTCTCCTTCAATGCCGGTATCCGCGCCCAGTCATTGATGATCACGGCGAGTGTCGACAGCGGTGTTCCAAGCTCGTGCGCGGCGCCGGAGGCCAAGAGCCCCATCCGCACGATATGTTCTTCCTCGATGCTCTGCTGGCGCAGTTCCGAGAGCCGCCGGTCGCGCTCGCGAATATTGCCATTGATGCGCGACACGAAAAGCACCAGCAAAACTGCGGCGAGCACAAAGCACAGAAAGGTCGCCGAAATACGCGGATCGAAGAAGCCGAGCCGCCCGTATTCTCTGATCTGCTGATAGGAGCGCAGCCCAATGTCCTGATAATAGGTGGTCAGCAGGAGAAAACAACCGGTGGTCACCGCCACCAGCGCCCAGCTCCAGAGCGGGCGAAGCAAAACGGCGCCGAGGATCACCTGGAGGAGGAAGAGGGAGACGAAAGGATTGCTCGCCCCGCCGCTCAAATAGAGTTGCAGCGTAAGGGCTGCGACGTCGAGCAGGAGAAAAAAGAAAAGTTCGGAATTGGCGATACGCGCCGGTCCGCGGCTGCGATAGAGGTTCGCGAAATTCAGCCCCACGAGGAAGAGGACGATAGCTCCCATCGGCAGGAGTGGGAGCCTGATATCGAGCCAGAAATCGACCACGAGAATTGTGACGATCTGGCCGACGACGGCTATCCAGCGCAGCGTGACAAGAAGGAGAAGGTTCCTCTTATCCGCGGTTTCCTCGATCGATGCTTCCATTGCCTGCCTGGAGCCTGACCCGTCGGTGGAGCGATCACGCCGAAAAATCCGTAGCAGGATTGAGTCCAAATCCGACGATCCTTCGCGGCGCTGCGCTCACTCCATCGGCATCATGCCCGGCATCATATTCATGTCCATGTGATACATGACCCACAGGGATCCGCCGACGAGTATGGCCACGATCACGAATGTAAATACGAAGGCGGCCGTATTCCAGGTCTGGCTGGACGAGGTGTTCATGTGCAGAAAATAGACAAGGTGCACGACGATTTGCGCCACGCCGAGGGCGACGCAGATCGGCACGGTCGTTGCAGCCGGCGCCAGTCCCGACATGACAAGCACGAAGGGGATGGCGGTGAGGACGACCGAAAGGACGAAGCCCGTCACATAGGAGCGGACGGTTGCGTGCGGCGTGGCCTCGCTCGGGCCATGCGCCGGAGAAGGAATAAGAGGACCGCGCGGCTCGTGCATCACGCCACTCCCATCAGATAGACGACGGTGAACACACCGATCCAGACGATGTCGAGAAAATGCCAGAAGAGGCTCAGGCACATGAGGCGGGTGCGGTTGGCCTCGGTGAGCCCGTTGCGCAGGACATGCGCCATCAGGACGAGCATCCAGACCATGCCTGAGGTCACGTGGAGGCCGTGCGTGCCGACCAGGGTGAAAAAGGCCGACAGGAATCCCGACCGGTCGGGCCCCGAGCCCTCGCTGATCAGCTTTGCGAATTCGTGGAGCTCGAGACCCATGAAGGCGAGACCGAGCGCCAGCGTCAGGCCAAGCCAACGCAGAACCCAGGCCCGCTTTCCGCTCTCGGCCGAGATCATTGCCATGCCGTAAGTGAAGCTCGAGACAAGCAGGCACGAGGTCTCGACCGCCACATAGGGCAAGTTGAAGATTTCGCGGCCGCTCGGGCCGCCTGCGGTCGCCCCGCGCAGCACGACGAAGCTCGCGAAGAGCGACGCAAAGAGGATGCAGTCGCTCATCAGGTAGATCCAGAAGCCAAGCGTCGTAATGGCGCCGGCATCGTGATGCTCCTCCTCGACCTCGAAGACCTCGGGGGCGAGCGGCGCGGTGGCAACGGGAAGAGGTCGAGCTTGGATGTTCATGTCAGACCTGCGATGCTAGGTGATATTTGCCTTCGTTCTCCGCGATCTCGTCCGGCGTGACGTAATAGTCGCGGTCCTCGTTGAACGAATGGGTGATGGCAATCCCGATCGCCGCGACAAAAGAAGCGATCGAAAGCCACCAGATGTGCCAGATGAGCCCGAAGCCGAGGGCGGCGGCGAAGGCGCTGACGATCACGCCGGTCGCCGTGTTGCGTGGCATATGAATCGGCCGATAGGCGGGGAGCGGATTATGGGCGAGGCCGCGCCGCTTCATCTCCCAATAGGCATCGCGTGTGGTGACGATAGGTGTGCGCGCGAAATTATAAGCGGGCGGGGGCGAGGCGACGGCCCATTCGAGCGTGCGCCCGTTCCATGGGTCGCCCGTCAAGTCGCGCAGCGCTGCGCGATTCCAGATGCTCACGGTGATCTGCGCGATCTGGGCGGCGATGCCGCACATGATAATGACGGCACCGACCATGGCCACGACGAGGTAGACGTGCCAGACCGGATTATTCACGTGATCGAGCCGGCGCGTCATGCCCATGAGGCCGAGCGCGTAAAGCGGCATGAAGGCGAGATAAAAGCCGACGAGCCAGCACCAGAAGGAGATCTTGCCGAGCCGCTCGTCGAGCGTGAAGCCGAAGGCCTTGGGAAACCAATAGTTCACTCCGGCCATGCAGCCGAAGACCACGCCGCCGATGATCACGTTATGGAAATGCGCGATCAGGAACAGGCTGTTGTGGAGCACGAAATCGGCCGGCGGCACGGCCATCAGCACGCCGGTCATGCCTCCGATGACGAACGTGATCATGAAGCCGATCGTCCATAGAACCGGAGTCGTGAAACGCACCCGGCCGCGGTACATCGTAAACAGCCAGTTGAAAATCTTGGCGCCGGTCGGAATCGCGATGATCATCGTCGTGATGCCGAAGAAGGCATTCACGTCGGCGCCGGTGCCCATCGTGAAGAAGTGATGCAGCCAGACGAGGAAGGAGAGAACGGTGATGCAGACCGTCGCGTAGACCATCGAGGTGTAGCCGAACAGCTGCTTGCTCGAAAAGGTCGAGATCACCTCGGAGAAGACGCCGAAACAGGGCAGGATCAGGATATAGACTTCCGGATGCCCCCAGGCCCAGATGAGGTTGACATACATCATCGGGTTGCCGCCGGCATCGTTGGTGAAAAAATGCATGCCGAGATAGCGATCGAGCGACAGCATGGCGAGAGTCGCGGTCAGAATCGGGAATGCGGCGACGATCAGCATGTTGGCGCAGAGCGCGGTCCAGCTGAAAATCGGCATCCGCATCAGCGTCATCCCCGGCGCGCGCATCTTCAGGATCGTGGTGATCATGTTGACGCCGGAGAGCAGCGTGCCGACGCCGGCGATCTGCAGGGCCCAGATGTAATAATCGACGCCGACGCCGGGGCTGTAGGCGATCTCCGAGAGCGGCGGATAGGCGAGCCACCCCGTCTTGGCGAATTCGCCGATGCCGAGCGAAATGTTGACGAGCAGCGCTCCCGCCGCGGTGAGCCAGAAACTCAGGTTGTTGAGATAGGGGAAGGCGACGTCGCGCGCGCCGATTTGCAGCGGCATGACGATGTTCATCAGGCCGACGATGAAAGGCATCGCCATGAAAAAGATCATGATGACGCCGTGGGCCGTGAAGACCTGGTCGAAATGTTCGGGCGGCAGATAGCCGGGCCCGCCGGTCGAAGCGAGCGCCTGCTGCATGCGCATCATGATGGCGTCGGAAAAGCCGCGCAGTAGCATCACCATGGCCAGCATGATGTACATGATGCCGATCTTCTTGTGATCGACGGACGTGATCCAATCCGACCACAGCGTGCGCCAGAATCCGAGATGAGTGATCAGAGCGGCGACGCCGAGACCGCACAGGATCATGAAGGCCACGGCGCCCATGATGATCGGCTGATGCATCGGAACTGCATCGAGCGTGAGTTTGCCGAGCATGTCGCCCATTATCGTAGAATCCTCGATTCGGAAGTCTTGCAGAGGCCCACAGCGCCGAAACTCTCTTTCGCCAGGGCGAGGCGAACATTGTCGTCCGTGCAGGACGAGCCGTCCGCGCATTTGTTCAGCACGTCGTGGTAGAGATTGGATGCGATGTCGCCGTAATAGCCGACCGGTACGTCCTCGCTTGGTTTTGCGAGCTGACGATAGGCCGCCATCGTCAGCTCCCGCGGCGACCTGCGCACGGTCTCGACCCATTTGGCGAAATCGGCCGCGCTCATGGCGCGCGCCGCGAATTTCATGTCGGAAAAGCCGTCGCCGCTGTAATTCGCCGAGATGCCTTCGTAAGTACCGGGGTTATCGGCAAGCAGGCTGAGCTTCGTCTCCATCCCGGGCATGGTGTAGATCTGGCTGCCCAGGCGCGGGATGAAGAAAGCATCCATCACCGAGCTCGACGTCATGCGGAAACGCACGGGCGTGCCGACCGGAAAGGCGAGCTCGTTGACGCTCGCGATCTTGAGATCGGGATAGATGAAGAGCCATTTCCAATCGAGCGAGACGACATCGACGTCGATGGGCTTTGCCGCCGCCGCGATCGGCCGATAGGGGTCGAGCGTGTGGGAGGAGACCCAGGTGACGCTACCGAGAATGGCGACGATGAGACAGGGGACGAGCCAGACCACCGCCTCGATCCGGTTCGAATGCGACCAGTCCGGCGCGAATGTGGCTTTGCTGTTCGAAGCGCGGTAGCGCCAGGCAAAGGCGAGCGTCAACGCGATCACCGGCACGACGACGATCAGCATGAGGCCCGTCGACAGAAGGATGATCGATTTTTCCTGCGCGCCGATCGGACCTTTCGGGTCCATGACCGCGAATTGGCAGCCGCCGAGGAGCGGCGTCGTCACAAGCAGGAGGCTGAGGGAAGAAGCGAGGCGCCGGACTTTGCGCCAGGCGCCGGCGGTTTCGGAGGCTTTATTGAGGATGCGTTCAGGTATGATCATAGCTGCCACGGCGAGGCGGGCGATGCGCGAAAAGCGTGAATTTTGGGAATCTGGATAGGCGCGAGACCGCGCTGATCCTCGGGACCCGTCGTTCGCCGTTCCTGATCTATGAGGCAGGCCTACCGGCGGGGATTGGACAAACCGTCCAAGCGTCGCTTCGTCGCGACATCAGCACGACTGCGCGGCTCACTGCGCGGCGAGGCGTTTCGCTCGAGGGAAAGCGGGATCGGCAGCCTCGCTCAGCGCGACTTATCGCCCCAGAAGAAGCGAGTTTGCGCGAGCGGCGGCAAGGCGGGCGCAGGTTCCCAACGCTGTCCGTTAACCGGATTTCAACGCATCGGCTGCGTGCAGCGGGAGCAATTCGAGGAGATTCTCGCCGATTCCGCGCCGGAGAAGCGCGGCTTCGAGCGTGGGTCCCGGTCGGCTGCCGGTAAAAAGCGCGCGATGCGGCCCCGCCGCTGCCCCTTCGGACATCCCGAGCTCCTCGCGCAGCACATGATCGAGCCGGCGCGCAATCGCCTCTGCCGGATCGATCCAGGTAACAGGCCAGGGGGCAAGCCGGGCGAATTCGGACAGGAGCAGCGGATAATGTGTGCAGGCGAGCACGATGCAATCGGTGCGCGCTTGCCCGTCAGTAACGAAACAGCCGGAGATTTCCTGCGCAATCTCGCCATCGGCGATCTCCTCGCCATTCATGAAGGCTTCCGCCAGACCGGCGAGGCGCGTGGAGCCGACGAGATTGACCGCGCAATGTGCCGCGTAAGTGCGAATGAGGTCGCGCGTATAATCGCGCGCGACGGTTCCGGGCGTGGCAAGCACCGAAATCATCTTCGAGCGCGACAGCGCCGCAGCGGGCTTGATCGCCGGCACGGTGCCGATGAACGGAATCTGCGGATAGGCGGCGCGCAAATGCGGCAGCACGAGCGTCGAGGCCGTATTGCAGGCGATCACGATGGCATCGGGCGCAAACCGGGCGATCAGCCGGTCCATGACGTCGCCGACGCGCGCAACGAGTGCCGCTTCGCTCAGCCGCCCATAGGGAAACCCGGCGTCATCCGCCACATAGAGACACTGCACGTCGGGACGCAGCCGCACGATCTCCGAGAGGACAGTCAGGCCGCCGAGGCCGGAATCGAAAACGAAAACTTTGGGCGCCATGTGATTTCGCGGATGGACAAGACGAAGCTTTAGCCTTTTCCAGCGCCGAGATCAGCCATCGGCGGCTGAACGCGGACGGAAAAGCCACAATCGCGCAAAAATTCCCTTCATTTGAGGCTTTTTTGCATGGCGCGCGTTGAAGCTCCCGGGAGGGACTTCACGTGCACGAGGAGCGAGCGGGTTGCATCGAAACCCGCGTACCCGCGCGGCTCGACCGGCTGCCCTTCGGGGCTTTTCATTTGCGGGTGATCGTCGCGCTCGGCATCACCTGGGTGCTCGACGGGCTCGAAGTCACCCTTGCGGGGTCGCTTGCCGGGGCGCTCGTCGCAAGCCCGCGGCTCCAGTTCAGCGATTGGGACGTAGGGCTTGCCTCGAGCTTTTATCTCGGCGGAGCGGTGGTCGGCGCGCTTCTCTTCGGCTGGGCGACCGACCGTTTCGGCCGCAAGAAGCTCTTCTTCATCACGCTCGGCCTTTACACCGCGGCGACCGCCGCAACCGCCTTCAGCTTCGATCTCGCCAGCTTCTGTCTCTTTCGCTTTCTAACCGGGGCCGGGATCGGCGGCGAATATAGCGCGATCAATTCGACCATCCAGGAATTCACGCCGGCGCGTTTGCGCGGGCGCGTCGATTTGGCCATCAATGGCTCTTTCTGGATCGGCGGCGCGGTCGGAGCGGCTGCTTCGATTGTCGTGCTCGATCCGGCGCGTTTCGGCGCCGATTTCGGCTGGCGGCTCGCCTTCTTCATTGGCGCGGCGCTCGGCCTCGTCATTCTCACGCTGCGTACTTTGATTCCGGAGAGCCCGCGCTGGCTCGTCATTCACGGCCACGAGAAGGAAGCGGAAAGGATCGTGGACGAGATCGAGAAGGAGGTCGTCGGCCTCGCAAAGCCCGAAGACCTCGCCCCGCTGCGGTTGAAATCGCGCGATCACACGCCGCTCGGGGAAGTTTTCAAGACAATGTTCGTTACCTATCGGCCGCGCACGCTCGTCGGGCTGATGCTCATGGCGGCCCAATGTTTCTTCTATAATTCGATCTTCTTCACTTATGCGCTCGTGCTCACCACCTTCTATCGTGTGCCGCACGAGAAGGTCGGTTGGTACGTCTTTCCCTTCGCGATCGGCAATTTCTTCGGGCCTCTACTGCTTGGGCCCTTGTTCGACCGGATCGGCCGCAAGCCGATGATCGCCGCGACTTACGCCATTGCAGCCGTTCTGCTTACCATCTCGGGAATTCTGTTCTGCGCCGGTCTTCTCAACGCTACCGAACAGACGATTGCTTGGATGATCGTTTTCTTCTTCGCTTCTGCCGCGGCGAGCGCCGCCTATTTGACGGTCAGCGAAATCTTTCCCGTCGAAATCCGCGCGCTGGCGATCGCCGCCTTTTTCGCTTTCGGCACGGCGCTCGGCGGCGTCGCTGCGCCGGCGCTGTTCGGGGCTTTGATCGCCACGCATGAACGCGCGATGGTGCTCCTCGGTTATCTCCTCGGTTCGATTTTGATGCTCATTGCGGGGGTGGTCGAAGCCAAGTTCGGCGTCGCAGCCGAAGGCAAGTCGCTCGAATCCGTCGCTCAGCCTTTGTCGAGCGATTGAGTGTTCGGCTTGCGTTTCGCAGCGTCTGCCCGCGGGCCTTCCACGAGACGCACGACCATGCCGCGCAAGGTCCGCACGTCTTGCTCGGTGAGCTGCATGCGATGAAAAATGTTGCGCAAATTCTGCTGCATGACCGGACGTTTCGCCAGCGGCCGGAAAAAGCCGACGCGCTCGAGCTCCTCTTCGAGGTAAGCGAAGAAGGAGAGTGTCATTTCGCGCGGTGCCGGCGGCGAACGCTCCGGCGCGGCGAAGGGCGCTTTGCCGTCCTGCGCCTTCATCCATTCATAGCCGACGAGCAGAACGGCCTGCGCGAGATTGAGTGAAGCATAGGCCGGATTGACCGGAAAGGTGATGATCTTATCGGCGATCGCCACTTCCTCATTGGCAAGCCCCGTGCGCTCCGGGCCGAAGAGCACGCCGTGCTTTTCGCCGGCTGAGATCCGCGCGGCCATTTCCGGCATGGCTTCGGCCGGCGTGAGGACGGGCTTCAATTGCCCGCGCTCGCGCGCGGTCGTGGCATAGACGGCGGTAAGCTCGGCTACTGCTTCTTCGACACTGCGAAAGAGCCTGGCTCTTTCGAGCAGGTGAACCGCGCCTGCCGCGGCGGCATAGGCGCCTTTCTTGAGCGCGCCGCTGCGCGGCCAGCCTTCGCGCGGATTGACGAGGCGTAGATCCGATAAGCCGAAATTCGCCATGGCCCGCGCGCACATGCCGATATTCACCGCGAGCTGCGGGCGCACGAGGATGATGGCGGGGCCGCCTTCGCGGCTTGCGGTCGTGCGGTTTGTGCCTGCGCCGGTCATCGCGATTTTGCGTATTGCGGTTCGGCCGCTTCCGCGGCCAGCGCCGCCGCCGCTTCCGCCAGAATCTCTTCGCGCGCCTCGCCATAGACAGGCTCGCGGCCAATTTCGAGCAGTACCGGCACAGCGAGCGGAGAAACGCGATCGAGCGGCTTATGCATGATGCGGCCTTTCACCCGCGACAGCATGACGGCGAGACGCGGAAGATCGAGCAGGCCCATCGCTGCATCCGCACGCGTCGCACGCAACAATATGTGATCTGGCTCATGGCGCCGCAAGACGTCATAGATGAGGTCGGTCGAAACAGTAATTTGCCGGCCCGTCTTCTCGCGGCCGGGGAAGTTGCGCTCGATGAGGCCCGAGATGATCGCGCAATTGCGGAAGCTGCGTTTCATCAGCGAAGAGTCCTGCAGCCAGGCCTCGAGATCATCGCCCAACATATCTTCGCAGAAGAGCATATCGAGCTTGACGCGCCGGCTCTCGATGGCCGCACCCATGTCTGCCGCGCCCCAGACCCCCAGCGCATAATCATTAGCGACGAAGCCGAGCGGTTTGAGGCCCAAGCGCTCCATGCGCCGCGTCAACAGCATGCCGAGCGTTTGATGCGCGAGCCTGCCTTCGAAGGGATAAGCAACGAGATGAAACTTGCTGCCGCGTGGAAAGGTCTCGACGAGCAGATGTTCGGGCGGAGGCAGGGCAGAGCGGCGCATTTGCAGGTTGAGCCATTCGGCGACTTCCGGCGGAAGGCTGCGCCAGTGCCTGGGATGGGCGACGAGCTCGCGCACCCGCGCGGCAAGATGTGTGGAGAGCGGGAATTTCCCGCCTTCGTAAGAGGGTATTTTCGGCGCATCCGCTTCTACGCGCGCAACGAGCGCCTCATTCTCGACCATGCCGACGAGCGCCAGAATTTCGCCGCCGAAGAGAAACGTATCGTTCGGCGCCAAGGTCTCGAGGAAATATTCCTCGATATGTCCGAGCATCCGGCCGCCGCGGCGCAGAGGACCCGTGTAAGTCTCGCCGGGCTCCGCCTTGCCGCGCACGAGCCTTACTTTCAGCATATCGGCTTCGACGATCGTGCCGACGTTCATCCGATAGATCTGCGCGACATGCGCATTAGCGATGCGCCAGCTTCCATCCTTGCGCTGCTTGATCTTCGCAAAACGCTCATAGGAGGCGAGCGCATAGCCGCCGTGCGCGACAAAAGCGAGCGCCGCATCGAAATCCTCGCGCGAAACCGCTCCATAAGGCTCTGCGGACGTGATCTCGCGGAAGAGATCGTCGGCCATGAAGGGTTCCGCGCAGGCCATGCCGAGGATATGCTGACAGAGCACGTCCAGCGCGCCGCTGCGCGCCACGGCCGTGTCCTGGACCCCGGCATAGACGGCGTCGACCGCCGCGCGGCATTCGAGGACCTCGAACCTGTTCGACGGCACGAGAATGGCGCGCGAGGGCTCATCGAGCCGATGATTGGCGCGCCCGATCCGCTGCATCAGCCGGCTCGCACCTTTCGGCGCACCGATATTGATCACGAGATCGACGTCACCCCAGTCGACGCCGAGATCGAGCGTCGAGGTGCAGACGACGGCCTTCAGCTTGCCTTCGGCCATGGCCGATTCGACGCGGCGGCGCTGGCCGACGTCGAGCGAACCGTGATGCAGCGCGATCGGCAGTGCGTCTTCGTTGAGCCGCCATAGTTCCTGGAACACGAATTCGGCGAGCGCCCGCGTATTGACGAAGACAAGGCTCATATGCGCTTGCCGGATCAGCGCATAAACCTCGGCGAGCGCGTGGCGCGTCATGTGGCCGGACCAGGGCAGCTCTTGGGTCGTGTCGAGGATAGAGAGATCGGGTGGCGCACCAGGTGGCGCGGTGACGAGCTTGGCGGCGCCTGGACGCGCAACGAGCCAGCGGCGCAATTCGTCGGGATCGCGGACCGTGGCCGAAAGACCGGTCGCCTTCATCGTTGGCGCGATCGCACGCAGCCGCGCAAGATCGAGGCTCAAGAGATCGCCGCGTTTCGAGGCAACGATGGCGTGCAATTCGTCGATGACGACGCGCTTGAGATCGGCGAAGAGGTGGCGGGCATCCGCGCTGGCGAGGAGAAGCGCCAGCTGTTCGGGGGTCGTCAGAAGGATCTGCGGCGGATAGCGCCTCTGGCGTTGGCGCTTGGCGGGCGAGGTGTCGCCTGTCCGCGTCTCGACCCGGATCGAGAGGCCGATCTCGGCAATCGGCGTCTCGAGATTGCGGGCTACGTCGACGGCGAGCGCCTTGAGCGGTGAAATATAGAGCGTATGCAGGCCCGCTCGCTTGCTCGCCTCGAGATCTACGAGCGTCGGCAGGAATCCGGCCAAGGTCTTGCCGGCGCCGGTCGGTGCGATGAGAAGCACGTCTTCGCCCGCCTTGGCGCATTCGAGCAGCGCAAGCTGGTGGGGCCGCGCAGACCATCCCCGCGCCGCGAACCAGCGTGCGAAGCGTGCCGGAAGCAAAGTCTCTTTCGCATGCACGGAATTCAACAGCCGCCGCCTTGCTGCTCCTCCGCGGTAAGCTGTTTGCGATCGATTTTTCCGATCGTGGTCTTCGGCAGCGATTGCCGGATTTCGATGACCTTCGGCATTTCGATGCGCGACAAATAATCCTTGAGGAAGCGCATCAGAACCTCCGGCGCCACATCCGAGCCCGGGCGCAGAGTGACAAAAGCTTTCGGAACCTGGCCGCGATAGGCATCGGGAATTCCGATGACCGCCGCTTCCGCGACCGCCGGGTGCTGATGTATCGCTTCCTCGATCACGCGCGGATAGACGTTGAAGCCGCCGCAGAGGATCAAATCCTTGATGCGATCAACGAGAAAAAGATAGCCGTCACTGTCGATGAAACCCACGTCGCCGGTGCGCAGCGCGCCGTCGATAAAGACCGCTTCGGTTTCCTTCGGATTGTGCCAATAGCCGGCCATGATCTGCGGGCCGCGCAGGCAAATCTCGCCTTTCTCGCCGACCGGCAAGATCTTGCTCGGGTCGTCCAGCGAGCGGATCTCGACGATTGTGCCTTCGAGCGGGAACCCGACCGCCGTGTTCTTATATTCGGCGTCGAGACGATTGGCCGCGACGACGGGCGAGGCCTCCGTCAGCCCGTAGCCTTCGACGAGCTTGCAGCCGGAGAGCTTCTCGAATCGCGTGCGCACTTCGAGCGGCAAGGGCGCACCCCCCGAAATGCAATAATTGATCGAGGAGAGATCATATTTGCCGTCGCCGACTCGCGCGGTCAATGCCGCGAAGAGGCTCGGCACGCCAGGTAGGAGCGTCGGCTTCTTGTTGGTGATGATTTGGAGCACCTGGTGCACTTCGAAAGTCGGCAGCAGGATGATTTCGGCACCGAGGGATACGCAGAAATTCATTGCCGCCGTCATGCCGAAGACGTGGAAGAGCGGCAAGACCACGAGCGCGCGTTCGCGGCCGGGCACAAGGATCGGGACATGCCGGCCGATCTGCGCGACATTGATCGAAAGATTGGCGTGCGTCAGCATCGCGCCTTTGGGAAGGCCGGTCGTTCCGCCCGTATATTGCAGGACCGCGAGATCGCTCTGCGGGTCGATTTCGATCGGCTCGAGCTTCCCGCGCTCGCTGATCAAGTTAGCGAAGGGCACATGCCGCGCGTCGCGCGGGATCTCGGCCAATTCGCGCGATTTGAACAGCCGGAAAAGAAGACCCTTGGCGAGAGGCAACGCGTTTTGCATCGAACAGATCACGACGCATTCGAGCCGGGTCGTGCCGAGCAGAGCCGCGATCTTGGGATAGATCTTCTTGACATCGAGCGTGACCATGATTGTCGTGCCCGAGTCTTCGATCTGCTTGGCCAGCTCGCGTTCCACGTGGAGGGGATTGAAGTTGACGACAATCCCGCCCGCCTTCAGGATCGCGTAATAGGCGATGATGAAATAGGGCGTATTGGGCAGGCAAAGGCCGACGCGCGTGCCGCGCTCGACGCCCATTTTTTTGAATCCGGCCGCCGCGCGATCGACGAGGCGTCCAAGCTCCGCATAGCTGAACTTGCGGCCGAAAAAATCGATTGCCGCATGTTTGCCGAAACGCGCCACGGCCTGATCGAACAACCGCGGCAGAGAGAGCGGGGCAAGGGAATAGGTGTCGTCCGGCTTGGGGCGCATGGAAGCAATCTAGAGCAGGATTGCTTTCGGCGAAATCGATCTGCTCAGGGAATTCGCTTCTGCAGCGCAAAAGCTGGGCAGGTCTCAAGCCGCATGCGAGGCGGGCTCTTGGGTCAGAACCGCATAGAGCGCGGCAGGATCGCGGGTCGAGCGCAGCTTGGCGACCCTGCCGGGGTCGCGCAGCACGCGCGCGATTCGCGCCAATGCTTTGAGGTGGTCGGCGCCGGCCGATTCAGGGGCAATGAGCAGGAAGACGAGATCGACCGCCGCCCCGTCCGTCGCTTCGAAATCGATCGGCTTTTCGAGCCGCGCAAAGACTCCGAAAATCGCCTTGCATTTCGGCAGCTTACTATGCGGAAGCGCAATCCCGTTGCCAATTCCGGTCGAACCCAGCCGCTCGCGCTGCAGCAGAGCGTCGAAGATCTCGCGGGCGCGCAGGCCGGAGATGCGCGCGGCGCGCTCGCTCAAGTCCTGCAGAACCTGTTTCTTGGAACTGGCCCTGAGCGAGGCCATGATCGCCTCCGGGCCGATAACGTCGGTGAGCCGCATGTTGGGAAGAACGTCCAGATTTCGAACGCTCGCTGGATAAGCCATGTCTGTGCCGTGAAGATGAAACGCCGGAAAGGCCTAGACGTTTCGTGGGTTTTTTAATCAGGGTGGGGAATGTGTGCCGGATCGTTCCTTGACCCGGTCTTTACGCCGCCGAAGGCGATTTTCGATCCGATCTGCGGCTTTATTAAAGCTTGAATAGGCGTCCTGCCCCTCCGCTTCAGCCTGTAAGGTCAGACCGGAATCGAGGTAGAGCGTGCAATCGGTGCGAAAGCCCGAGCCTGCCTTTTCGATTGTGACATGCCCGCCGGTCGGTTCCGCGGAATATTTGGAAATGACCTGGTCGAGACGCGTACCGACATGGCTACGCAGCGACTGGCCAATATCTAGATTCTTGCCAGAGACGCGCAATGTCATGGCCTTCTCCCAGTACACTGACGCCGCCCCCACGTTCCGCTTCTTCGAGCGGTTGCTTCACGGTTAGGAGTGTCGCGCGGGGAAGTCAATGGGCGCACAGCAAGCTTGAGCCTGGGGACGCAATGGGCGGTTCGCATGTCGTGCAAAGCAGCCTGCGCAAGTTACGCCGGCGCCTGTTCTTTTTGCGCGCGGGGCGTTAGTGCAGTGCTTTCAAGCGCCGGCGTTCGACCGACGAGGGAATGCGCAAACTCTCCCGATATTTGGCCACGGTGCGCCGCGCGATATCCACATTCGATGATTTCAGCCTTTCGACGATTGCATCGTCGGAGAGAATTTCGTCGGCGCTTTCATGATCGATCATCTGTTTGATCCGGAACCGTACGGCTTCGGCGGAATGCGCGCCGCCCCCATTGTGCGATGCGATTGCGGCGGTAAAGAAATATTTCAATTCGAAAAGACCGCGTGGCGTTACGATATATTTGTTGGAGGTGACGCGCGAGACGGTCGATTCATGCATGCCGATGGCATCGGCAATTGTTTTCAGATTGAGCGGCTTCAAATATTCGACGCCGCGCGAGAAAAACATGTCCTGCTGGCGAACGATCTCGCTCGCGACCTTGAGGATGGTGCGCGCCCGCTGCTCGAGGCTCTTTGTCAGCCAATTCGCGCTCTGCAGGCAATTGGAGAGAAAAGACCTGTCGACGTCACTGGCCTTCGCGCGGATGACGCGCGTGGCATAGACCTGATTGACGAGCAGGCGCGGCAGAACCTCCGAATTGAGCTCGACGTGCCAAGAACCATCGGGCAAGGGACGAACGGAAACGTCGGCGACGACAGGCTGAACCGGTGCGCCGCCAAAGACGCGGCCGGGTTTGGGATCGAGCTTGCGGACCTCGGCGATCATGTCGGCGACATCCTCAGCGCTGACGTTGCAGAGCTTGCGCAAGGCGGCGTAATCGCGCTTGCCGACAAGGTCGAGATGGGCGACGAGCTTCTGCATCGCCGGATCGAACCGATCCTTCTCGCGCAATTGGATCGCGATACATTCGGCGAGATTGCGCGCCCCGACCCCGGAAGGCTCGAACGTTTGAATGAGGGCGAGGATCTTCTCCGCGCGGTCTAGCGGCGCCCCGAGCCGCGCAGCGACTTCGACGAGCGAATCGGTAAAATAGCCGGAATCGTCGATCGAGTCGATCAAAGCCTGACCGATCATCCGATCGACGGGATCGGCCGTCGCAAGGCCCAGTTGCGCGGCGAGGTGATCGCGCAGGCTGACTTCGGCGGCCACATAGGCTTCGAGATTGGTCCAGTCTCCGTCGCCGGAAGGACCGGGCGATCCGGACCAAGAGTTCGCAGAGAGGCCGGCGCCTTCGGAGAAATCCTGGGTTTCGTTCGCAGCAACCGGTCGATCGTCGTCGAAAGCGTTGGAGAGCTCGGTGCCAAGGCTTGCCTCGAGCGAACCGCGGTCGGTTGCCAGCGCCTCCGAGCTCCAGTCTGCCTCGCCTGCCTCATTGAAATCGGGCGCATTGTCGGCGTCCGGCTCGGAATCGCCGGCAGCCGGGCCGGGCTCGCCGTCGGGCAGATCGTCGGCACGTTCGAGAAGCGGATTACGCTCGAGTTCCTCCTGAACGAAGGCCGCAAGCTCGACATTCGAGAATTGAAGAAGCTTGATCGCCTGCAAGAGCTGCGGCGTCATGACCAGGGTCTGGCCCTGGCGCAAAAGGAGCTTGGTGGTCAGCGCCATTACACTGCTTACGACCCTGTACCGACAGCGGCAGCCCGGGCCGGCGGCCCGTTTTTTGCTTGTCCTCGTTATAGCATGGCCGAGGCGCCTGTCTTTCTTTTTTCACGACCTGCAAACGCAATTTTTTCGGATGGAAAACGGCCGCCCCGTTCAGGTCCCCGGCGGCTCTTGCGCCCCGCCGTAATCGACGCCGATGAGGTAGAGCCCGGCAGCGGGCGCCACGACGCCGCAGCGGGCGCGATCGCAAGCTTCGAGCGCGGCCTGCAAATCGGCGCGCGTCCATTTTCCTGCCCCGACATGTTCGAGCGATCCGACCATGGAGCGCACCTGGTGGTGCAGGAAGGATCGGGCGCTGGCGCGAACCTCGATCAGATCGCCGGTTTTCGCGACGTCTAGCCGATCGAGCGTGCGCACGGGGCAGGCGGCTTGGCATTCCGCGTCACGGAAAGTCGAGAAATCATGCTTGCCGAGGAGGACTTGCGCGGCATCGTGCATCGCCGCCGCATCGAGCGGACGTTTGACCAGCCAGGCGTGCGTCGCCTCGATGGTGAGAGGCGCGCGACGGTTGATGATGCGATAAAGATAATGGCGCTTGACCGCGGAAAATCTCGCATCGAAATCGTCAGCCGCTTTTTCCGCGCCTAGAATCGCGATGCGCCGCGGGCGCAAATGAGCGTTGAGCGCATCGCGCAAAACGTCCGCACGCCAGTCGCGATCGAGATCGGCATGCGCCACTTGCCCCAGCGCGTGAACGCCGGCGTCGGTGCGACCGGCGCCGCGCACCGCGATCTCCGATCCGCAAAGGGCGGCGAAAGCCGCTTCGATCGCCTCTTGGATCGAGGGGCCGTTCGCCTGCCGCTGCCAGCCGACGAAATCCGTCCCGTCATATTCTATGGTGAGCTTATAGCGAGGCATCGGAGCACGACGCGGAGCAAAGCCCTAAACGGGGACCCTGGTTCAATAAAGACATATTATGCTAGCCGAGAAATCTCGTGCCGGCAGGAATGCGCTGGCCGCGCAGGAATTCTGCCGCGCTCATGGGCGACTTGCCGGCGCGCTGCACTTCGAGGAGTTGCAAGGCTCCGCTTGCGCAGGCGATTGTCAATTGGTCATCGAGGACGAGGCCCGGCGGCCCGCCGGCCTCGACTTTCCGGCTGCGCAAAACTTTGATGCGCTCGAGCCCCTTGCCGAAATCGGCTTCGAAGGAGGCGCCGGGGCGAGGCGACAGGGCGCGCACGAGGTTATGCACCTCCGAAGCGCTCTTCGCCCAGGAAATATGCGCCTCGGCCTTGTCGATCTTCGCGGCGTAAGTGACGCCATCTTGCGCCTGTGGCGTAAAAGTTAGGCGATCGAGGCCGGCGAGCGCGCGCGCCATCAAGTCGGCACCGAGCGCGGCGAGTTTCTCCCGCAGCTCGCCCGCCGTCACATCAGGTTCGATCGGCACGCGCTCGACGAGTGCCACGGGACCCGTATCGAGCCCTTCTTCCATCCGCATGACCACGATGCCCGTCTCGCGATCGCCTGCCATGATGGCGCGCTCCACCGGCGCCGCGCCCCGCCAGCGCGGGAGAAGCGAAGCGTGAAGATTGAGGCAGCCTCGCACCGGCGCTGCAAGGATGGGCTTCGGCAGGATGAGCCCATAGGCGACGACGACGGCTACATCTGCCTGATGGCGTGCAAAGGCAGCGACGGCTTCTTCGCTCTTGAGGCTTTGCGGCGTAAGCACGGGCAGGTCGAGGCTCAGCGCGGCTTGCTGAACGGGCGAGGGCAGAGTTTCCAATCCGCGCCGTCCCGCCGGCTTCGGTGCCCGCGTATAGACGGCGGCCACGTCATGGCCTTCTTCGACGATCTTGCGCAGAACCGGCACGGCAAATTCGGGCGTGCCCATGAAGACGACGCGCACGAGAGCCGTCCTTACGATGTTGCAATGGGCGTCAAGCGCGCTCGGCTTCGTTTTTGCCGGCCCCGCGCTCCCGTTCGCGCATTTCCTTGTTGAACTTCTTTAAGACCCGTTCGCGTTTCAGCCGGGAAATGTGATCGATGAAGAGAACGCCGTTCAAATGATCGATCTCATGTTGCAGGCAGCGCGCGAGGATTCCATCGGCCTCCAGCTCTTCGCGCTTGCCGGACCGGTCGAGATAGCTGAGCCGTATACGCGCCGGCCGCTCGACTTCCTCGAAAAATTCGGGAATCGAGAGACAGCCTTCCTCGTGGAGGGATGTTTCCTCCGATGTCGAGAGGATTTCCGGATTGGCGAAGACCATCGGGTTAGGGCTTGCGTTCTCGTCTTCCCTTTTGGCGACATCGAGCACGAGCACCCGCTTCGGCACGCCGACCTGGGTCGCGGCGAGGCCAATTCCCGGCGCATCGTACATCGTCTCGAGCAGGTCATCCATGAGCGCGCGGATTTCGTCATCGACGCGCGCGACGGGCTCGGCGCGCAGGCGCAGCCGTTTGTCGGGCAGAGTAAGTATGGGTCGCAAAGCCATGGCGTGTTCGTCAAGTGAAGTCCAACACATAGGCAACAGGCCGGATAAGGTCAAATTCCGCCGCTAGATCTAGGCCACGCGAACCGTGCGCAGGAAATCCTCCATTTGTTTCGAGAGGATCTCGGACTGGAGGGTAAGGTCGGTCGCAGACTTCAAGAGTTCCTTGGCGGCGGCGCTGGAATTTCCTGCCGCCTCCGTCACACCGACAATATTGGATGTGACTTCCTGGGTGCGGCGCGAGGCTTCGTGGACGCGCCGGGCGATTTCCCGGGTGACCGCATCCTGCTCCGCAACGGCGGTCTCCGCGGCAAGCGCGATGTCGCTGACCTGCTGGGTCGAATTGGCGACGGATTCGATGAAAGAGGCGACGTGCTGAGTTGCCGATTGCATGCCGGCCACTTGCGCGCCGATGTCGGCGGTCGCTCTGGACGTGGCGTGAGCGAGGCCTTTGACTTCTTGCGCTACGACGGCGAATCCGCGCCCGGCCTCGCCGGCTCGCGCCGCCTCGATCGTCGCGTTGAGCGCCAGCAGGTTGGTCTGCCCGGCGATATTGCTGATGAGATCGATGATCCCGCCGATCTTCTCGGCGGCCTCGGTGAGGCTGCGGACGGCTTCTTGAGTCTTGTCCGCTTCGTCAGCGGCATGGCCCGCAATCTGGTTCGATTCATGAAGCTGTTTGCTGAGCTGGCCGACCGCGAGCGAGAGGTGCTCGGTCGCCTCCGCGACGGCGCTCACATTCGTGGCCGCCTCCTTCGAGGCCGTGGCGGCGGCCATGGACTGGAGATTTGTCGACTCGGCCGAATGGGTCAAAGCGGACGCGGTCGCGCGCAAACGTTCGGCCGCTGCCGCGACGCCCCCGGCAACCCGGCTCACCGCCGTCTCGAAGGATTGAGCGAGGCGATTGAGCGTCTGCTGCCGCTCGCGGAAGTTTATATCCATATAGACATCGACGACATAGGCCATGTCGCACATCGCGATCCGCATATAGGCCGATTGCAGCGCCGCGCGCTTTTCTTTGCCGGAGAAATCGAACGGCTTCGATGGCAGGCGCAATCCGATTGCTTCGACCATCCGCGCGATCACGAAGTTGTAGCCGCTGGCAGACCAGCGAGGATCGAAGCTCATGACGTTGCGCATTTTGTGCAGAGCCTCGACCGAGCGCGCATAAGTTTCGTCGAATCGGCCCTCGATCATAACGTGCCAGTGCCGCAGATTAAGCTCTCTCGAGACGGCGACGTGTTCGTTATCTCGATAGGGCGAGGAAGTCCCGGCGAAGGGCCGAAAATATGCGTAGAACGCCTCGAGCGCGCAGGCGTATTCCCGAAGCAGGAAAGGCTTATGCGCCTTGAGCAGTGAGATCGTCTTTGCGTCGATCTGATAAAACCGGCGTAGCTCGGCGAGGCAGACGTTGGAGCTCATGCCCATACCCAAGTGTTCGTCCGAGCTTAGGTCCGATTAGTTAGCGCCCGGTAACAAGTGTGCAATCTGAAGGCGACCATCTGCGCAGGTTCGCTCTGGGCTTGCTGCGGTGTAAAGATGTTCCACCTTCGTTCCTAAATCCATGCGAATCGTCTAGAAGGGCGGAATGGAACATTGGCTTTCCGCAACTCCGGCCGGACTCGCCCAACTCGCGGCGGGCATCGCGCTCGCTCTCCTCTTGTTCATTTCGGTCGCCGCCATTCTGATTTTACGGACGCGGCGTATCGAGGCGCTCGCCGCGGCACAGCGCCAGGGTGCTCTCGAAAATCATATTGGCGAGCTCGCGCGGGCCAATGCCGAACTGACCGGCCGCATCCGCAGCATGGGCGAGCTTCTCGGCGCGCGTCAGGCGGATCTCGCACGGCTCGTTTCCGAACGGCTCGACGCGGTCGGCGCGCGTGTCGGTCGCGGTCTCGAAGACCAGAGCAGAGCCGCGAGCGAAAGCCTCGCCAAGCTCAACGAAAGGCTGGCAGTGATCGACGCGGCGCAGGCGCGTTTGACCGGACTGACCGAAGAAGTGATCGGCCTCAAGGACATCCTCGCCAACAAACAAGCGCGCGGCGCCTTCGGCCAGGGCCGCATGGAGGCGATCATCCGGGATGCATTGCCGATGACGGCCTATGTCTTCCAGCATACGCTGTCCAACCGCTGCCGGCCCGATTGCGTGATCCGGCTTCCGGGCGACGAGCGGCTGATGATCATCGACGCGAAATTTCCGCTCGAAGCCTTCCTCGCGCTGAAAGACGCGGAGGGCGAAGAGGCGCAGAAGCAGGCCAGCCAGCGCGTGCGCGCCGATCTCGGCAAACATATCCGCGACATGGAGGAGCGTTACTTCATTCCCGGCGAGACGCAGGATATTGCGCTTCTCTTCGTGCCTTCGGAGTCGCTTTATGCCGATCTCGTCGAATCCTTCGAGGACGTGATCCAGAAGGCGCATCGGGCGCGCGTCCTCATCGTTTCGCCCTCGCTGCTCGTGATGGCCGTGCAGGTCATGCAGGCGATCGTGCGCGACGCGCGGATGCGTGAACAGGCGCATATGATCCAGATCGAAGTGCGCCGGCTGGTCGAGGATGTCGTCCGGCTGCGCGACCGCGTGGGCAAGCTCACGACCCATTTCACCCAGGCGCAAGAGGACGTGACCGCAATCAATGTCTCGGCGGACAAAATCGCCAAGCGCGGCGACCGGATCGACACGATGGATTTCGCCGAAATAGCCAAGCCGAAAACCGATCTCAGTGGCTTCGCCAAGGCCGCGGAGTGAGGTGATGCCGGCTCGGCAAGCGCCAGACCCCAGGACCGGAGCGCATCGCCCTCTCTGCGACGGTCTGCATATTAATTAGCCAATCTGATGATTTTATACCCAGGAAGTCGGCTGCGGATGAACGGGATTTGCTGGGTTTTCGCGGAAAAGAAGCCGCAATACAGGGCGCTGCGAGGATTTTGCGGGCCTACCTCGGTTGGCATGGGGCTTGATATTCGGTCTTGAGCACGGCCGGTACGGCCTGCGCGAAGCGGCGATCCTGCCACCGATTTGCGAGTCGATCCGCGCGGGGGGGCGATTCGACCGCTTTTGTCACCCCAAGCGACCGCCGTAGTTTTCCCACCTGAGTTGAGGGCAAGACATGAAGACTGCCGAAGAAGTATTGAAAGCGATCAAGGACAAGGACGTCAAATACGTGGACTGTCGGTTCACGGATCCGCGCGGCAAGTGGCAGCAC
>JAJPIC010000010.1 GCA_021324915.1 Beijerinckiaceae bacterium
CACGCGCTGAAGATGTACATCATCGGCGTGCCGTCGATGTCCACGACGAGCGGCTGGCCTTCATGACCGCGCAGAGCGCCGGTCGATTGATCCCAGGCGAGCTGCAGATGCTTGACGTTCTCGGTGTTGATGTCTTTCAGCTCGCTGTGGCGGGTGAGCTGATTGTCGGCACCCGGCACCGTCCAATAATTCTGATCGCGATCATTCCAGTTGGTGCCACCGGCAGCGTAGACGGCGCTCGAAAACGCCAATCCACCTACCAATGCAACACCTATAGGCAGCAGTGTTCGAAGTCTCATGCTACTTCCTCCCATGCAGAACTGCATATTTCCGGCCACGCGCCTTCGACATCCCGAACGCCATCCGTCGATGCCGCGGGGACCCTGCAGGCCGAAAATCTCTCTAGATAAAGCGTGAAAGTTGTGAGGGCCTCCCAGCCAATCCTCAATGTGCGGCGAGATCTCTTTGAAGGTTCTGCCTCCGGCCGCCCGCGAAAGAGCTAAAGCCGGAAGTCGTCTCGCTTTTTCTTCGATCGGAAATAAAGAACGAGATCCACGCGAACACCACGGGACTTATTCCCGATCGCCTTCGGGACGCTTTCCCGATCGGTTGATGGAGCAAAACGGTACATGTCCGCGCGCAAAACGCGGCGCGACATGAGAAACGGCAACACGCGGCGTCGATCGGGCTAGTGCGCGGCTTCCGAATCGGGCGAATGCGCGGCTTCCGAGTCCGGCGCAAGATCGGAGACGATGGTCGAATGATCCGATCCCAAGAGCTTGAGGCGCACGAGATTATCGCCGTCGAACCAGAGATCGCGATTGATATCGCCGCTGACTTTATAATGATGTGCCTGAATAGTCGTGCCATTCTCAACGACGGGTTCTTCGCCGAGATCGGTCACTTTGATTGAAGCGGGCTGGCCCGTTTCAGCATTGAGCACGTCGGTGCGGGTCACAAAATCCGTGCACCACCAGCTCGCCGGGACGAGATCGGCCGAAGCCTCGCTCTCTTTTCCGTCTACGACGAGATCGACAGCATCCTTCTTGGCGACGGCGCTCACTTCGTGCTTGGTGCCGTTGTCGTCTGTTGAGGACTTGAACGAGACGAAGTGGCCGCCGCTCCATGTCTCGGTCGCCGAGTGATCGAAGTGATAGGCCTGGATGAACATCACGACGACCGAAATATGCGTCGTGAATTTGATTTTCGTCGTATCGCCATTCTTGTCGATCTCGACAACTTCCGTGCCGATCTTGCTGCCGTCACGAAATATGTCGAATACATGACGGTCTTTTTCCGGAGGCGCAGGTTGCGCAACGGCGGGAACCGCCGCCGTGGCGAGGACGCCAAGTAAAATTGTCAGCTTGCGCAGCATCGATCTCTTCTTTCGCAACGAACTCTCCCGGGCTGCCCTGTCCATGCTCGAGATCGCAGGAGCCGAGCCTCGCAGCCATGCAATAGAATCTTGCCGAATTTCGGCCTGTTCGCGCGCGGATTTGCGGCGAGATCGGCACAGCCGTTTGATCCGACAGTTAAGCTCAAGCTTACTGCTGCCCTTGCCAGGAGGCTAGCGCGTCGTCGATCGCTCGATCGCCCGACGTATTTTTTTCGAATGTGAGCTTGGCCACTTTTCCGCTGCCGAGCAGAATCGGAATGTCGAACCATTCGCGCTGCTTGATCAGGTTGATGTTGGCCGATTCCGCCGCGCCGCGATTGAGTCCGATGAGGAAGGAATTGTCCATGATCGGGACAAGACTCCCGACGAGCGGCTCGCCATTCGGACTATCCTCGTTGCGCAATTGCGGCAGGCTGATCTGCTTGATGCTTCCGGTCGGACTGTCGGGAGCAACGGTAAAGACAATCGTGATCGTATGCGAGGCCGAGAGACTGGGATCGGTGTTCTTTTGGATATCCATGCTGGCCGCGAGCTTGTCATCCGGGACGCTGATATCGGCGTGAACCGCGGTGCCCGGTGGCTGGCCCGGATCCGTGGTGACGTTCTGCAGCTTCCAAATCACCGTTCCGACATAGGTCTTGACCTTGTTCGGCTCCTCCGGCGCTTCGACGAGGAGAGCGGCACGAAAAGCTATGGGAACACCCGTATCGGGCGCTTTCTGTGCGGGGGCCGCGGCCTGGCCCTGAGCCGGGGCTGCCGCCGGAGCAGCCGGCGCTGGCGCGGGCGCCGGCGTCGCCGGGCTCGCGGCCGGAGCGGCCTGTTTATCTTGATCGGGCGCCGCGCCACCGACGCGCTCGGCGATCTTGCCGGCTCCCTTTTCGGGATGGGTCTGCGTGGCGGAATTGAAGGCCGTGAGCTGCTCGGGCCGCTCGCGCAATTTCCACGCGGCTGCGGCGACCGCCACGACGACGAGCACGACCACCGCGATGACAATCCAGAGTCTGCGGCTCTGCGGGGCATCCTCGTCGTCGGCCCGCGGCTGCGGCGCATAGGGCCGCATGGGTTCCGGACGCAGCCCCTCGGCGCGCAGTCTCGGCGGCTCCGCCGGCGTGAAATCCTCGGCGTGCCCGTTCTCGACCTCAGGTTCGTTCGCTTCCGGAGCGGGATCGCTCGCAACAGCCGGCTGCGACCCATTCGTGCGAACAGGGGGACGCGGCGCCATCCGCTTCGACTCGCCGGCCGGCGCGCTCACCTTTGGTTCGGGAACGATTTTGACGACGGGCTGCGCCTTCGTCTGCGCGCCGTTCTGTCCGCCGAGCTCGGCTTCGAGCCGCGCCATCGCCATATCGAGCGCCTTTGTTTCGCGCTGCAGATCGGCCTCGGGAATCGGGGGTTGCAGATTCTGCAATTGAGCAAGCAGCGCCTTGCGGGCGCGCTCATAGACGACGCGGCGAGTTTCTGGCGTGGAATTCGGCAGGCCTGCGACAGCCTTGGCAAGCAACGGATAATATTCAGCCATGGCGCGTTAACACCATTCCTCTGCCCCTCCGTCAACTGGCATGAACCCGCGCGCCCTTCGGCCAAGCAGTGAAACGACTCGGGGGCGGCGCGCGAGGAGCTAAGCTTAGCGATCCTGAAAAGGATTATGAACTAAAATTGTGTCTTCTCTCTCGGGGCTGGTCGAGAGGAGCGCAACGGGAGCTTCGATCAATTCTTCTATCCGGCGCACATATTTTATGGCCTGCGCCGGAAGTTCGGCCCAAGAGCGCGCCCCGGCGGTGGTCGCCTTCCAGCCTTCGATCGGCTCGTAGATCGGCTCGAGCCGCGCCTGCGCCGTCTGGCTCGCGGGCAGCCGGTCGATACGCGTACCCTCGAGCCGATAGCCGACGCAGATTTTGATCTCGTCGAGGCCGTCGAGAATATCGAGCTTGGTGAGGGCGATGCCGTCGATTCCCGAAGTGCGGACGGCTTGCCGGACAAGCACGGAGTCGAACCAGCCGCACCGTCGCCTGCGGCCGGTGTTGACGCCATATTCATGGCCGCGGTCGCCGAGCAATTGGCCGATGCCATCGTGAAGCTCGGTCGGGAACGGGCCGCCACCCACCCGCGTCGTATAGGCTTTGGCGATCCCGAGCACATAGCCGATCGCCTTGGCGCCAAGTCCGGAGCCCGTCGCCGCATTGGCGGCAACCGTGTTCGAGGACGTGACGAACGGATAAGTGCCATTGTCGATATCGAGCAGTGCGCCCTGCGCCCCTTCGAAGAGGATGCGCTTGCCTTCGCGCCGATAGGTTTCGAGCAGGTCCCAGGTCGGCGCCATGAAGGGCAGAACCTTTGGGGCAATCGACATGAGCTCTTCGCGAATGGACGAAGCCGGAACCGCGTCGAGCCCCAGCCCGCGCCGCAAAGGCTCGTGGTGGGCCAACAGGCGCGCGATCTTCTCGTCGAGGCCTTTTGGATCGGCAAGGTCCATCAGCCGGATTGCGCGCCGTCCGACCTTGTCCTCGTAGGCGGGGCCGATTCCCCGCTTGGTCGTGCCGATTTTGAGCCCGTCGGCAATCGCCTCCTCGCGATAGGCGTCGAGTTCGCGATGCAGAGAGAGGATCAGGGGGACGTTTTCGGCGACCTTGAGATTGTCGGGCGAGATTTCGACGCCCTGGGATTCGAGCTTGGCGATCTCGGCGAGGAGGTGATGGGGATCGAGCACGACGCCGTTGCCGATGACGGACAATTTGCCTGGGCGGACGATCCCCGACGGCAGAAGCGCAAGCTTGAAGACCTGATTGCCGATGACGAGCGTGTGGCCGGCATTATGGCCGCCCTGGAAGCGCACGACGACGTCGGCTTCGAGCGACAGCCAATCAACGATCTTGCCCTTTCCTTCGTCGCCCCATTGGGCGCCGATCACCACCACATTCGCCATCGATACCTAAGCTCCGCCGCTCGTCGTCCGAGCATGATCTTTCCCGGAAAACCGGCGCCCACTTTTCCGGATCGTGCACACGAAAAACCCCGGAGCGGCCTGCAATGGCCGCACCGGGGCTCATTGCCGCAATGAGATACACGAGCGCTCGGCCGGCGTCAAAAGCCGCCAATAAAGACAGGAACATAGGCTCGGCAACGAAACGGGTTCGGCTCTTATTTCGCCCCGTTGTCTTTCGGCTGGTCGTTGCCCCCGTTCGCCACGCATTGCTTAAAATAGGCCTGTTTGGCCTTCGCCGTTCCCTTGGCGCTGCCGGCCGCCGGATTGCCCGGCACGCGCGGCGGATAGGCCTTGGCGGCAAGCGCCCCGCATTTCTTGACGATATCGGCGCTGGCCGTGGGGGCCTCGGACGTAGCGGTCGCTGGATAATTTGATTCCTCCGAATGCGACAGCGATGAGAGGCAATGCCCCGTGCACCGTCCGCCCTCCGCGTAGCAAGAGGCGACCGGGGTGCAAACATCGCCATAACCGAAATGGCAATGGCAGTGCGAATAGACCGGGCGATGGCGGTAAGAGCTGGCTGAAGCAACAGACGGCGCAAGAAGGACGGCCAAGATGACAATCATGCGACGCAGCCATGAAACCTTCCGAACGCGCAGCACAATTCGAGCCAAAGCGATCAGAGATGAAGTCAGCCAGTCCATCGGCGCCTCCCTTAAGTCCGGCGAGCGAACATTATCCCGTCGCAATCCTCATTCCCACCTGTCGGCGGGGCGATGGAGCGAGACGAAACAGCACAACCTCGCAAGTGTCGAATTGTCCTTCGCGCGAATATCGACTAGTTGGCGCGCACTCTCTTCGGCATTCGCGGTAGACCCATGTCCTCAGAGCAAAGCGCCGGACCAGCTCGGAGCCCCAGCCTGCCACGCCTCGGTCTCGCGGCGCTCGGCGTCGTCTTCGGCGATATCGGCACGAGCCCGCTCTATACTTTGAAGACGGTGCTCGCGGCGACCGGAACCGGAAGCGAACACGTCGTCCTCGGCGTGCTCTCGCTGATCATCTGGACTTTGATCATCGTCACCTCGGTCAAATATGTCTCCTTTGCAATGCGCGTCGATAACGACGGCGAAGGCGGCATATTGGCGTTGATGTCGCTCCTCGGCATCAAGCGCCAGCATCGGCCAGCGATCATCGCGATCGGCCTCATTGGCGCCTCTCTGATCTACGGCGACGGCGCGATCACGCCGGCAATTTCGGTGCTCTCGGCGCTCGAGGGTTTGGAGATCGCGGCCCCCGCCCTCACCGCTTATGTCGTCCCTGCCACGATCGCGATCCTCATCGCTCTCTTCCTCATCCAGCCGCAGGGCACGTCGCGAATCGGCCGCGCCTTCGGGCCGATCATGCTCATCTGGTTCGTGGGCATGGCTCTGCTCGGGATCGCCGGCATTTTGCGCCATCCCTCCGTGCTGATCGCGCTCAGCCCGAGCTTTGCGATCGGCTTTCTCCTGCATGGCGGCTGGGCCTCGTTCCTCGTGCTCGGCGCGGTTTTTCTCTGCGTGACGGGCGCCGAAGCGCTTTATGCCGACATGGGGCATTTCGGCGCCGGGCCGATAAGGATCGCCTGGTACGCCATCGTCTTTCCGAGCCTCATCTTGAATTATGCGGGCCAAGCGGCGCTCGTTGCGAGCGGCGCGCCGACGGGCGACAATATTTTCTACCGGCTCTGCCCGCAGCCTTTGCTTCTGCCCTTCATCATTCTCGCGACGCTCGCCACGATCATCGCGAGCCAATCGATCATTACCGGCGCCTTTTCCATGACGCGCCAGGCGATCCAGCTCGGCTGGATGCCGCGCATGCGCATCACCCAGACCTCCAAGGAAGGCTATGGCCAGATCTATGTCGGGACGGTCAATTGGATCTTGATGATCGTCACCATCGGCCTCGTCCTCGGCTTTCGCAAGTCGGACAATCTCGCCTCGGCTTACGGAATCGCGGTCTCCGCCACCATGCTGATGACCTCGATCCTATTGTTCATTGCCATGCGCGAGATCTGGAACTGGAGTTTGGCCGCGAGCGCCGCCGTCGCGGCGGTTTTTGTGACGGTCGACGGCAGTTTCCTCGCCGCCAACAGCCTCAAGATCGCCAATGGCGGCTATGTGCCGGTGCTCCTCGCCGCGGCCGTCTATCTCATCATGTGGATTTGGCATAGAGGCATTCGCGCGGTCGGCGCGCGGATCGCCGCCCTCGGCATTCCCGTGGCCGATTTGCTTGCCGAGCTCGACCGGAAGAACATCGCGCGCGTTCCGGGAACCGCCGCGTTTTTGACTCGCACACGGGAGAACGCGCCGCCGATTGTCGTCTGGTACGCGCGCATCGCAGGCAGCCTCCACGAGCGGGTCGTGGCGCTGAACGTCATCGTCGAGTCGATTCCCTATGTCCGAACCGATGCGCGCGTCTGCCTCGAGGAGATCGGACCCAATTTCTGGCGCGCCACCGCTCACTATGGCTTCATGCAGCGCCCGAATATTCCCCGCCTGATGTGTGCGATCGAAGCGAAGGAGCCGAGAATCGATCTTTCCGATTTGCGCTATTTCATCGGCATAGAAAGCGTGGTGCCGCGCGGCGACAGAAAGGGCCTGCCGCGCTGGCAACAGGCCATTTTTGCTTTTTTGGCGCGCAACTCGGCGCATGTGACCGATTTCTTCCAGCTCCCGCCCGATCAGGTCGTCGAGGTCGGCCGGCAGATCGCGATCTGAGCGAGGGCACGAACTCGCTAGGGAGCGGTCGGAACAGGGCCGGACGGCGGCGTGGCCGGCGGGCGCCCCGTCAAATTGCTGCTCAGGGCGGTGAGCCCCGAAAGGCCCCCGAGCTGCATCGTTTCGACGGCTGTGCTCGGCACGATGACGAGGCTCGTCTTGCCGCTCTTCAGACCTTCATAAAGCATGTTCATCGCGCGCAAATGAAAGGCGGCCGGATCACGCGCATAGGTCGCCGCCGCCTCGACGAAGCTCTGGGCAACCTGGCGTTCCGAATCGCCGAGAATGACGCGCGCCTGGCGCTCGCGCTCGGCCTGCGCCTGCATCGACATGGCGTCTTCGAGACCAGACGGGATCAGCACGTCCTTGACCTCGACCGAGATCACATTGATGCCCCAGGGCTCGGTCCGGTCGTCGATGATCCTCTGCAATTCGGTGCTGATCTTGTCGCGGCCTTCGAGCATGTCGGAAAGGACGGTCTTGCCGATGACGTCGCGCAGCGCCGTCTGCGCTGCCCAATTGATCGCACTCGCATAATCGGCGACGTCGAGCGCCGCCTTCTGCGGATCGATGACTTTCCAGAAGAGGACGGCATCGACGTCGACCGGCACTGTGTCTTTGGTCAGCGTCTTCTCCGCCTTGAAGGCGCTCGAGATCACCCGGACGTCGATCCAATAGGCGATCGATTCGATGATGGGGATGATGAGAAAGAGCCCGGGGCCCTCGAGGCCGCGGAACCGGCCGAGGCGGAGAACGACGGCCCGTTCCCATTGATTCGCGACTTTGATGGAATAGGAAAGGATCCAGGCAAGGACTGCGGAACCGATCCCGATCCACATCCCCTCGGCATAATAGCCGAGCGAGAAGCTCGAATAGGCGATTAGCAGGCCGATGCCGAAGACAATAACGAAGACCAATCCCGGCAGCGCATTCGGTCTTCTCATGGCGAGGCCTCCCAAAGATCTGTTATCGCACTCTTATATAAGTCCTTCTCTGAAGCTTTATCGACAAGATCCGGCACGCCCGATCAGAGCTGGCGCTCGATCAGCATCTCCTTGATTTCGGCGATGGCTTTCGCCGGATTGAGACCTTTCGGGCAGGCTTTGGCGCAATTCATGATTGTGTGACAGCGATAGAGACGGAACGGGTCTTCCACATTGTCGAGCCGTTCGCCCTTGGCCTCGTCGCGCGAGTCGCTGAGCCAGCGAAAGGCCTGCAACAGTACGGCCGGTCCCAGATAGCGGTCGCCGTTCCACCAGTAGCTCGGACAGGAGGTCGAGCAGCAGGCGCAGAGAATGCATTCATAGAGCCCGTCGAGCTTGGCGCGATCGCCCGGCGATTGGCGCCATTCCTTCTCCGGCGCCGGGGTCACGGTCTGCAACCAGGGTTTGACCGAGGCATGCTGCGCATAGAACGTCGAAAGATCGGGCACGAGATCCTTGACCACCGGCATGTGCGGCAGCGGATAGATATTGACCGCACCCTCGACGTCGGCGATCGCCTTCGTGCAGGCGAGCGTGTTCGTCCCGTCGATATTCATGGCGCAAGAGCCGCAAATGCCTTCGCGGCAGGAGCGGCGGAAAGTCAGCGTCGGATCGATCTTCGATTTGATCAGGATCAGCGCGTCGAGCACCATGGGCGCGCAATCGCTCGTATCGACGAAATAGGTGTCGATGCGCGGATTCTGCGTGTCGTCCGGGCTCCAGCGATAGATGCGGAATTCTTTCAGCGGCGCGGCACTGACCGGGGTCGGCCAGGTCTTGCCTTTGCCGATGCGCGAATTCTTGGGAAGCCTCAGTTGGACCATGGTTTAAGACCGCGTTGTAGCAGCTATTTCGATAGCAGGAGCCAAATCGTTGTTTTCCTCGATCCGCAACATGCGAATGTCGCGGACAGAAGACCGAAACCAGGGAAATTTCCCTGTCAGATCTTGCACCGCGAGCACGCAGGTTACGGCATTCACGCCATCATCCCCAAAATAGACGCTCCCTTGCTGCCAGTTAAAGCCGAACGGCCGGAGCGCATTCCGAATATCCGAACAAGCATTCCGCCAGGACGTGCCGCCATAGGCTTGCTCCAGCGTTTGCGTGTCCAAATCGAAGGTAATCGCATACATCCTGCCGCCCCGTCGGGAATTATGGCCAAGCTGCATGGCGGAAGATCCCAAAGCCTTGATCTCCAATAGCCGATCCACGTCGGGAATTTCGGTAAACCTCAATAAACCCGCGCCTTCGGCTCGATATAATGCATCTCGTTGGTCATCGTATAGCTGTGGACCGGCCGGTAATCGATCGTGACCTTGCGCGCTTGCGGATCGATCGTGGCGAGCGTGTGCTTCATCCAGTTCTTGTCGTCGCGCTCGGGGTAATCCTCGCGCGCGTGGGCGCCGCGCGATTCGGTGCGGTTGAGCGCCCCGTCCATGGTCACGACCGCCTGGACGATCAGATTGTCGAGCTCCAAGGTCTCGACGAGATCGGAATTCCAGATCAGCGAGCGGTCCGTCACCGAAAGGTCGTCGCGCGCTGCCCAGACCTCGTGGATGAGCTTCGATCCTTCCGCCAGCGTCTCGCCGGTGCGATAGACGGCGCAATTGGACTGCATGACCTTCTGCATGCGAAGCCGCAGCTCGGCCGTCGGCGTGCCGCCCTTTGCGTAACGGAACCGGTCGAGCCGGGCGAGCGCCGCATCGGCGGAATCGGCGGCAAGCTCCGGCTGTTTGGCGCCGGGCGTGACGATATCGGCGGCGCGCAAGGCCGCGGCGCGGCCGAAGACGATGAGATCGATGAGCGAATTCGAGCCGAGCCGGTTGGCGCCATGCACCGAGACGCAAGCCGCCTCGCCGATTGCCATCAGCCCGGGAACGACGACGTCCGGGTCCTCGCCCCTCTTGATCACCACCTCGCCGTGATAATTCGTCGGAATGCCGCCCATGTTGTAATGGACGGTCGGCAGAACCGGGATCGGCTCCTTCGTGACATCGACGCCGGCGAAGATTTTGGCGCTTTCGGAAATGCCGGGCAGCCGCTCGTGGAGGATCTGCGGATCGAGATGATCGAGATGCAGATAGATGTGGTCCTTGTTCTTGCCCACGCCGCGCCCTTCGCGGATCTCGAGCGTCATGGAGCGCGAGACCATATCGCGCGGCGCAAGATCCTTCACCGAAGGCGCATAGCGCTCCATGAAGCGCTCGCCCTCGGAATTGGTGAGATAGCCGCCTTCGCCGCGCGCGCCTTCCGTAATGAGACAGCCCGCGCCATAGATGCCGGTCGGATGGAATTGCACGAATTCCATGTCCTGCAGCGGCAGGCCGGCGCGCAGCACCATGGCATTGCCGTCCCCCGTGCAGGTATGGGCGGACGTCGCCGAGAAATAGGCGCGCCCGTAGCCGCCGGTTGCGAGGATCACGAGCTGTGCGCGGAAACGATGGATGGTGCCGTCATCGAGCTTGAGGCAAACGACGCCGCAGCAGCGTCCGTTCTCCATGATCAGATCGATGGCGAAGAATTCGACGAAGAACTGGGCGTCGTGGCGCACCGCCTGGCCGTAGAGCGTATGGAGGATGGCGTGACCGGTCCGGTCGGCCGCGGCGCATGTGCGCTGTGCGGGCGGGCCCTTGCCGAATTCCGTCGTCATGCCGCCGAAGGGGCGCTGATAAATGCGCCCGTCCTCGGTCCGCGAGAATGGTACGCCCCAATGTTCGAGCTCGTAGACGGCGGCCGGCGCGTTGCGGCACAAATATTCGATCGAGTCCTGATCGCCGAGCCAGTCCGACCCTTTGACGGTATCGTACATGTGCCATTGCCAGCGATCGGGACCCATGTTGGCGAGCGAGGCGGCGATGCCGCCCTGCGCCGCCACCGTATGCGAGCGGGTCGGAAAGACCTTGCTGATCGCGGCTGTGCGCAGCCCCGCCTCCGAACAGCCGACGACCGCCCGCAGGCCCGCGCCGCCGGCGCCCACCACGACGACGTCGAAAGCATGATCGGTAATCGGATAGGCACGGCTCGCGGCAGGCGCCGCATCCGCTTTCGGGTCAAGCCCTGCAGTCGATCCGCCATTCAGCATCAAGCAAGACTCAATTTGAGGACGGCATAGATGGCGGCGACGCCGAAGCCGATACTGAACAAGGCATTGGCCGCCATCGACCATTCCTTGAGGCGCGCCGCGTGAACATAATCGTCGATGATCGATTGCATGCCGAGCTTCATGTGCACGATCCCGACGAGGATGAAGAGAAGCATGAAGATCGCCGTGCAGGGATGGGCGAATTCGGCCTTCACGCCGGCCAGATCCTTGCCGGCGAGCCGCAGCACGATCCAGATGAAGGCGATGGCGAGTGGCAGAAGCGCGAAATTGGTGAGCCGCATGCGCCAGGCCTCGCGCGTGCCGGATTTCGCGGCGCCGAGATGGCGGACGCGACTGGCCATCGTGCGGATCGAAGCGGGACCGTTTGTCATGGTTCTGCCATATGCGCGCAAATTACGGATTCGCGCCTAGCCGATAAAGTGAGCGGCGGCAAAGAGAATCACGGTGCACGCGAGACTCGCAGCGAGCGTGCCGACCGCCAGATATTCGCGCATCGGATGATCGAGCCCATAGCCTGCGTCCCAGATCATGTGCCGGACGCCTCCGAAAAAATGATGCAGGAAGGCGAAGGTGAAGCAAAGGAGGATGAACTGGCCGAAGATCGAGCCGAGGAACGAGGAGGCGGTTGAAAAGGCGGCCCCGCCGCTCGCAGCCGCGAGCAGGTACCAGACGAGAAGGATCGTGCCGACGTAGAGCGCTCCGCCGGTGATGCGATGGGCGATCGACATCATCATGGTCATCATCGGCCGGTAAACGGAAAGGTGCGGCGATAACGGCCGCCGCGCCGCGAGATTGCCGCCATTGAGTTCGGCCATCGGCCCTGGATCCTTCTCGATCGTGTGATCCCTGAGTAATACGCGCCCGTGCGGCGTGCAATGCGACATTCTCAAGGGTGAGTTCAAGTCTTTCCTCGTTCATACCTACCAGGGAGAACGCCGCAAGCCTAGATGCCGCCCGATTAGCCTTGCGCTCATCTAAAGCCCGACCTGTGGATTTGCTTGAAAGAAGGCGGCGGTGCTTTTGAATTTTCGGCGCTCGAGCACGCTTCTGTTTGCTTGCCGACCCAAGATGAAGATTTGCCCGGTTCGGGGGGCGCGGCGCACCCGAAATTCGGCCGCGATACAATTGAAAAAATGGCCGACTTACGCCATCTTAATTTGTGCCGTGTTATAAAGCGGTCGCGATCAGCCTAGAGAACTGAACGCGCTAATTGAGCATTCTCAACCGAGGATCGAAGCACTGATTCGTGTGGTCTCTCGCGAAACGGTAGCTCTACCGTTTCAACCGGTTCAAGGCTCGGTCGAGCCCGAAATCGGCCTTCTCGCGCAGACCGTCCTGGCGCGTCTCCAAGATGCCAAAGCCGAAGACGTTGTCTGCTTAGATGTCCAAGGCAAGACGCCAATCGCCGACACGATGATCATCGCCACGGGACGCTCCAACATTCACGTCGGAGCGATCACGGAGCACGTGGTCAAGGCGTTCAAGGACTCGGGCGTCGAGGCGCCGCGGGTCGAGGGCCTGCCGCATTGCGATTGGGTGCTGGTGGATGCGGGCGACATCGTCGTCCACCTCTTCCGTCCCGAGGTGCGGCAGTTCTACAATCTCGAGAAGATGTGGGGCCGGGATCGCCCGCGCGAGCGGCACGCCGGCTAGGCCGGTGCGCCTTCTTCTCGTTTGCGTCGGCCGGCTGAAAGCCGGTCCGGAACGCGCATTGGCGGAGCGCTATCTCGAGCGCGCCGGCGTGATCGGTCGCAACGTCGGCATTGCGATCGACGAGCGCGAGATCGAGGAAAGCCGCGCGCGGCGCGCACAAGAACGTTCGCGCGAAGAGGCCAAGGCGATCCGCTCTCTGGTCGGGGAGGCGCGGTTCATCGCCTGCGATCCCGCCGGCAAATCTCTTACGAGCGAAGACTTCGCCGCCGAGCTCGGCCGCAGCCGCGACCGGGCGATCTCGGCGCTCGCAATTGCAATCGGCGGACCGGACGGGCTCGATCGGGATTTGCGCCGCTCAGCCGACCTCCTGCTCGCCTTCGGCACGATGACCTGGCCGCATCAATTGGCGCGCATCATGTTGGCCGAACAGATCTATCGAGCGACGACCATCCTCGCCGGCCATCCTTATCACCGGATTTGAACGCGATTGATCTGCTCCGCGCCTTAATTCCGCCACCGCACGTCTTCCAAGCTTTGGGCCTGCGGCGGAGACGATGATCGAGGGGACCCCAGAAACGAAGAGATGGCGCGCGCATCTCGCGCCGCTCGCCGCGCTTGCCGCGGTTCGCTTTTTCTTTCCCTTGCCTTCGAGTGCCGCGCAGCAGCAGCCGGCGCAAGAGCAGACCCCGACGGTCGAAGGCAAGGCGGTCGAAGACAAAGCCAAGGACATCTCGACCCATCAGACCGAACTGCAAGGAATCGAAGATACGATCGGCGCTTCGCAAGAGCAGCGGCGCAAGATCGAAGCCGAGATCGAGAATCTGCGCGGCGACCGGGCTCGGCTCACCGCCGCCTTGATCGCCACGACCGAAGAGGTGAGCGCGACCGAAACCAAGGTGAGCGAAGCCGAGACGCGGCTCGTAGGCCTGAAAGAGCGGGAGGACGCGATCCGCCGCTCGCTCAACAGCCGGCTCTGGCTGATCTCCCAAGTTCTCGCTTCGCTTCAGCGCATGGGGCGCACGCCGCCGCCGGCGGTGCTGATTGCGCCCGAAGACATGCTGAAGGCAATCCGCACCTCGATCATGCTCGGCGCCGTCGTGCCGCAAATGCGGGCCGAGGCCGAGACGCTTGCCGGCGATCTCTCCGATCTCGTCAAAACGCGCCAGTCGATCGTGGATGAAAAGGCCGAGCTCGCGCAGCAGGCCCAGGATCTCGGCGCCCAGCGACAAAAGCTCGCAGCGCTCGTCGATACGCGCCAAGCGGCACTCGGGGTCGCCGAACAGGCGCTCGACGCAGAGCGTCAGCGCGCGGCCGATCTCGCCGATCAGGCTTCGAGCTTGAAACAGCTGATCGCCCGCATGGAAAATGAATTGGCCGGCGCCAAGCGCGCCGCCGAGGAAGCCCAGAAGGCCGAGGCAGCGCGCAAGGCCGAAGAAGCGCGCCAGATGGCGAAAGCGGAGACCGGCAAATCCAATCCATCGCCGTTCGGCGATCCTGGTCGCCTTGCTCCCGCCATGGCCTTCGAAGACACCAAGGGACTGCTGCCGATGCCCGTCAGCGGGACGATCGTAAAGCCCTATGGGTCGCCCGACGGATTCGGCGGAACCGAAAAGGGCCTGTTGATCGCAACACGTCCCGGCGCCGTCGTCGCGTCGCCTTACGACGGCTGGGTCGCCTTCGCCGGTCCCTATCGCAGCTACGGACAACTCTTGATCATCAATGCGGGGAGCGGCTATTATATGGTCCTGGCTGGGATGGAACGGATCAACGTAGAGGCAGGACAATTTGTCCTTGCCGGGGAGCCCGTCGCTGTCATGGGCGACGGGTCGGTCAAGACAGCCGCGGCTATCGCAATTGGCGC
The DNA here is from genome assembly GCA_021324915.1 of Beijerinckiaceae bacterium. Classification (GTDB taxonomy): domain Bacteria; phylum Pseudomonadota; class Alphaproteobacteria; order Rhizobiales; family Beijerinckiaceae; genus Methylovirgula. The sequence continues at coordinate 14,676 of JAJPIC010000010.1, forward strand.
GGCACAGCCCATCCTCTATGTCGAATTTCGCAAAGATGGGGCGGCGATCGATCCAGGCCCATGGTGGGCAAAACCGGACATGCAAAGGGTTCGCGGATAATGCGCAAAATCTCACTTCTGTTGGTCGGCGCCGGGCTTGGCGCTTCCGTCGCTTTGATGGGAACGCAGACTTGGTTTTCGGCGGACACGGTCGCCCGGGCGGCCGCTGCCGATACGTATCGTAGCCTCAATTTGTTCGGCGACGTTTTCGAGAAGATTCGTTCCGATTACGTTGAAAAGCCCGACGACCAGAAGCTGGTCGAGGCGGCGATCAACGGAATGTTGGGCTCGCTCGATCCGCATTCGAGCTACATGGATGCGAAGAGCTTCAACGATATGCAGGTGCAGACGCGCGGCGAGTTCGGCGGGCTCGGCATCGAAGTCACCGAAGACAACGGCGAGATCAAGGTCGTCACGCCGATCGACGACACGCCTGCTTCGCGCGCCGGCATTCTTTCCGGCGACATCATCACTGCGATCGACGGCGAGGCGGTCGACGGCATGACGCTCAATCAAGCGGTCGACAAGATGCGCGGCGCGCCCGACACGACCGTCACCTTGAAGATCCTGCGCGGGCCGAAGAAGAACGCGCTCGACGTCAAGCTCACCCGCGCCATTATCCAGATCAAGTCGGTGCGCGCTCATCAGGAAGGCGACGACCTCGGCTACATCCGGATCACCCAGTTCAACGAGCAGACCGCCGACGGCGTGCGCGACGCGATGCTGAAATTCCAGCAGGAAATGCCTGGCGACAAGCTCAAGGGCTATATCCTCGACCTGCGCAACAATCCCGGCGGCTTGCTCGATCAATCGATCGCGGTCGTGAACTGCTTCATCGATCACGGCGAGATCGTCTCGACCCGCGGCCGCAATGCCGATGAGACGATGCGCTATAATGCAAGGCCCGGCGATCTCTCGAAAAGCAAGCCGCTTGTCGTGCTGATCAACGGCGGTTCGGCCTCCGCTTCCGAGATCGTTGCCGGCGCGCTGCAGGACCATAAGCGGGCCACGATCCTCGGCACCCGTTCCTTCGGCAAGGGCTCGGTCCAGACCATCATTCCGCTCGGCCCGGGCAATGGGGCGCTGCGGCTCACCACGGCGCGCTACTACACGCCGTCGGGCCGTTCGATCCAAGCCAAGGGGATCGAGCCGGATATCGAGGTCATGGAGGACGTGCCGCCGGAACTCGTCGGCAAGGACGACATCAAGGGCGAAGCCTCCCTCAAGGGCCATCTCTTGAACGGCAAGGATGAAGGACACGGCTCGCAGGCCTATGTCCCGCCGGATCCGAAGAAGGACAAGCAGCTGATCGCCGCCGAAGACCTGTTGCGCGGCGTGACGCGGGCTTCGAACACTTCGACCTCGGTTCCAGGCGCGCCCTCGCCGGTTACGCCCGGCGCGGATGGCAACGCCGCTCCGCCCGACTCCGACGACAACAGCAAGACTCCCTGAGCGGTGCTAAGATCGCCGAAAGTCCCGCAATCACCCGATTGCGGGACTTTTCGTTAGAGGCGCCGGTTTGGGGGATGAGTCGCGCCCATGTATGATTTCCCGCACGTGATTCGCCGTCTCAGCCAAGCTGACAGGCGGCTGAGAATGCCGGCGCGGGATGGATGACCTTTACGACCCCTTAGGCCTCGATCGCCGCCGGCCGAAACGGCAGATTCCGTTTCGGCTGATCTTCGCGGCCGTCTTGGGAGTAGCCCTTCTCTCGCCTTTGCTCGTTTCGCGTCTCACCGGCATTTCGGGCGGCGGAGAGCCTCAGGCCGTCGCCGAGATCGTGCCGCCCCTGCCGCAGGCGCCACCACCACCGCCGATGCAAATCCCCGCTCCGAAGCCCGCGCAAGCAAGCCTCGCGGCGCCGCATCAAACCACGATCGAAAATGCCGCGGACGTCGAACATCGAAGCGGCGTCAAGGTCGTTCGCCTCGACGGTGGAACGGCCCCCGGTGCAACGATCATCGAAGTGCCGCAGGTGCTCGATGTCGCCTTGGCGCCGGCGCCCGATCCGCGCCTCATCGAGAAGTGCCGCTATGGCTTCTTGCCGCGTATCGGCACCGATGGCGCGCGGCCTTCCGAAGTCTATGCGAGGCCGCTTGTCACCGGGCCCGGCGCAAAGCCAGATGCGCCGCGGATTGCGCTCGTTCTCGGCGGCGTCGGATTGAGCCGCTCGGCGAGTGAAGCGGCGATCCGCCTGCCGGGCGCCGTCACGCTGGCTTTTGCTCCTTACGGGAAGACTCTGGCGGCAGACGTCGCCGCCGCGCGCGCACGGGGCCACGAAGTCATCCTGCAACTGCCGATGGAGCCGATCGATTATCCGCAGACGGATCCCGGCCCGCACACGCTTCTTTCGGCAGCGAGCCCCGCCGAAAATACCGATGATCTGCATTGGCTCATGAGCCGGTTCGTCGGCTATGCGGGCGTTGCCAATTTCCTCGGCGCCAAGTTCACCGCGGATTCCGCTGCCCTCTCGCCCATGCTGCACGAGATCGCGGAGCGCGGGCTTTATTATTTCGACGACGGATCGGCGCCCCAGTCTCTCGCGCTCACGCTCGCTGCCAATTTCGGCCTCGCCGCGACGAAAGCAGACCTCGTGATCGATGCAACGCCGGAGGGCGAGGATGCCGCGCTCTTGAAACTCGAAGCGATTGCGCGCGACAAAGGCATAGCAATCGGCATGGCGAGCGCGCTTCCCGGCAGTCTCGATGAAATCCGGCGCTTCGCGCAGAAGGCGCAGGCGCGCGGATTGGTTCTCGTTCCGCTGAGCGCCGCGATCGGCAAGAACGCGTCCGCGCTCGTCACCCGCGATCCCTGAGCATGATCGATCTTTCCAAGTACCGGCCCTGCGTCGGAATTATGCTCGTCAATCGCGCGGGCCTCGTCTTCATCGGCCGACGCAAGAAGCAGCGCCGCGCCGCGCTCGGCCATGAATGGCAAATGCCGCAAGGCGGCATCGATCCCGGCGAAGATCCATTTGCGGCGGCCCGGCGCGAGCTCCACGAGGAGACGAACGTCTCCTCGATCAGCCTGCTGGCGGAGGCTCCCGACTGGTACACTTACGAAGTCCCGAAGGAATTCGCCAAAGCCTCATGGAAGGGCCGCTATTGCGGACAGAAGCAGAAATGGTTCGCCTTCCGCTTCGAAGGCGTGGATTCGGAAATCGACATCTCCGCCCCCGCCGAAGGCGCACATGCCGAATTCGATGCCTGGCGCTGGGAAAGGATGGAAAAGCTTCCCGAACTCGTGATCCCGTTCAAGCGCTCGGTCTACGAACGCGTCATCGCAACCTTCCGCCATCTCGGCGCCTGACGCCTTCTGATGCTCGCTTTTTATGTTCGCTTTCACTTGGCGATCAGCAGGCCCTTCGGCGCATCCTCGTGGAAGTCGTCGAAATAATCGTATTGGCCTGGATCGAGCGGGCGCAGCGTGATGACGGATTTGCTGTGCGGCACAACGACTTTTTCGACGTGCAGCTTGTGGCTCTCGAATTCCGCCGGCGTCTTGCCGGTATTGTTGAGCTCGATCTTCACGGGGCTGCTGGCCGGAACTTCGATCCGCACGGGGGAGAGCTTGCCGTCGTGGAATTCGACAACGATCGGATCGGCCAACGCGGCGCCCGCGAGGCCTCCCGAAAGGACAACGGAAAGGAACAACATCTGCGCGCGACCGGCGATCTGCATGGGCTCCATCCTGATTTGGAATCGGCACGCTGCCACGCGCCGGACGATTGTAAATGCGGCCAATATTGTCACGCAGCGGAATAAATCAAGGCTCGACTTACCGCGTCTGTGCAACCCGTTGCGGCCTGCAGATTAGAGCTTCTATAATCTTGAATTAAGAGTCGCTTTAATCTTCCTCTCAACAACAGATCCGGAGAACCAAGGTGCGGACAAGACGCGCCGTGCACGCGGCGGGCGGTGCATGATCTGGTCGGCGCAGCAGGACGCGGCGCTTAAAGCCGTGAGCTTCTGGCTGAAGCGGGGCGAACCGCAGGTCTTTCGCCTGTTCGGCTACGCCGGCACCGGCAAGACGACGCTCGCGCGCGCGATCGCCGAAGATTGCGAAGGCGATGTCGCCTTCGGCGCCTTCACCGGAAAGGCGGCGCTGGTCATGCGCTCGAAAGGATGCAAGGACGCCCGCACCATTCACAGCCTGATCTATCGCGCACGCGACAGCGACAGCGAGGAACCGGTCTTCGAACTCAATGAAGACGGGCCGGCCGCCAAGGCCTCGCTCATCGTCATCGACGAGTGTTCGATGGTCGATGCCGAACTCGGGCGCGATCTTCTCTCTTTTGGCAAGCCCGTGCTCGTGCTGGGCGATCCTGCGCAGCTTCCGCCGGTCAAGGGCGCCGGGTATTTCACCGAGGCCGAGCCCGATGCCATGTTGACGGAAGTGCATCGGCAGGCGGCCGACAATCCGATCATCAAGCTTTCGATGCTGATTCGCAGCGGCGGCCGACTGAGCGAAGGGCGTTATGGCGACAGCCGCATCGTCAATCGCGAGCTCATCGACGCGGGCTGCGTCACCGAGGCCGACCAAGTGCTTGTCGGCCTCAACCGGACACGGCGCGCCTATAATGGACGCATGCGCGAATTGCACGGCCACCATGACGCGCTACCCGAGCCGGGCGACAAGCTCGTCTGCCTGAAGAACGACCGCAAGAAGGGGCTGCTCAACGGCTCGCTCTGGATGGTCGCCACCGTGGGCTCGGTCCGCCGCAAGAAGCTGCGTCTCGGCATCGTTCCGGAGGAGGAAGCCAACCGCAAGCCGTTGCGCGTCGGCGTCGTGCCCGAATTTTTTCTAGGCGAAGAAGAGATTCCCTACGCGATACGCCGCGACAGCGACGAATTCGATTACGGCTATGCGCTGACCGTGCACAAGGCGCAAGGCTCGCAATGGGACAAGGTCGTGCTCTTCGACGAAAGCGGCGCCTTTCGCGAACATCGCAACCGCTGGCTTTATACCGGCATAACGCGCGCCGCCGAGCAGCTGACCATCGTCTTGTGATTGCGGACGATTCTCCAAGCCGTACGGTCTTGCCGCAACGCGGGAGCAAACTCAGTATACGTGATCGGAAAATCGTGCATCATAGGCGGGGGCGAGCGGGATGAAGTCGGTTTTGGTTCCGATCGAAGCGCATTCGGCGATCTCGGCAGTGCTCGAGACGGCGCGGCTGCTTGCGCTGAGATTCGGAAGCTATATGGAGGGCGTTGCGCTCGGGCCCGACCTCACGCAGATCGTCGCGGCGGACTTTTCTCTCGACGGCGTCGTCTTCGACGATGCGGTGCGGCGCGACCTTCTCGATGATGCGCGCCAGACCTTCGAGAGCTTCATGCGCCAACATGGGATTGCGCAGCATCCCGGCGACGGCGAGGCCCCCTCGTACGCCTGGACGAGGGACACGCTTGTCTCCGACAATGGCGTCGGCGAATATGGGCGCGTCTTCGACATTATCGCCGTCGGCCGGCCGGGCGCCGGGCCGCAGCAGCCGCGCAAATCGACACTCGAAGCGGCATTGATCGAAAGTGGCCGCCCGCTTTTGATCGCCCCGCCACGCGCGCCTGCGCAGCTCGGCGAATGTATCGCGATCGCCTGGAACGGCAGCTCCGAGACTGCACGCAGCGTCGCTTTCGCCATGCCGCTGCTGAAGATGGCGAAGGACGTGCCGGTCTTTTCCATTCCCGGTTCCACCCTGCCCGGGCCGAACGAGGAACAATTGGTGGAAAATTTGAAACGCCATGGCGTGGCTGCTCGCGCCGTCTCGGCGCACACGACCGCGAAGACTCCCGGTCTCGCCGTGCTCGTCACCGCACGCTCGATCGGCGCCGATCTCCTCATCAAGGGTGGCTATACCCAAAGCCGGTTGCGGCAAATGATCTTCGGAGGTGCCACGAGCCAGATTCTGGCAGAAGCCAATCTGCCGGTGTTCATGGCGCACTGACGCCGTCAACACCGCACATTTCGCAATTGTGTTGGGTTTGAGGGATAGGCTTATGCGATTTTGAGCGATCGGATGAAATCATCGTAAACATCCGATCGAGCAAGGGGAGCCCATGCCGGCGAATTTAGAATGGCCAGCGCTTCGGCGCGCTGCGGTTCTTGCCTGGCTCGCGCCGCTCGCCGCCTGCGGTCAGCAGAATACCTATGTCCCCCCGCCTCCCCCGAAAGTAGGCGTCGCCCATCCGCTGCAACAGAGCGTTACCCCCTATCTCGAGGCCACAGGCAATACGTCGGCGATCAACAGCGTCGATCTCGTCGCCCGCGTGCAGGGCTTCGTTCAAGGGATCGATTATCAGGATGGCGCGCAAGTCAAGAAAGGCACGCTGCTCTTCGTCATCGAACCCGAGCCCTATAAGCTGAAGGTCGATCAGGCAAAAGCCGCGCTCGACGGCGCGAAGGCGCAGCTCGTGCAATCGCAAGCCGAATTCGAGCGCCAATCGGCCCTTCAGGAACGGCAAGTTTCAACCGCGGCCAACCTCGACAAAGCTCGCGCGCAACGCGACCTCGATCAGTCGAACGTCGAACAGGATCAAGCCAATCTCCAGCAGGCGCAGATCAATTACGGCTATACGCAAGTCCTCGCGCCTTTCGACGGGACGGTGACGCAGAGGCTCGTTTCCATCGGCCAGCTCGTCGGCGCCAATTCCGCGACACAGCTTGCGAGCATCATTCAGATCAATCCGATCTGGGTGAATTTCAACATCAGCGAGCGCGACGTTCAGACGATCCGCGCAGGCATGGCCGCACGCGGCATCACGACGAAAGATATCGTCAACAAGGTGCCGGTCGAAGTCGGCCTGCAGACCGACCAGGGCTTTCCCTATAAGGGCGTGATCGACTATATCGCACCCAACGTCGATCCTTCGACGGGCACGCTAGCGCTGCGCGGCATTCTCAAGAACGACGATTTTCGCCTGCTCCCCGGCTATTATGTGCGGGTGCGCGTTCCGCGCCGGCCCGTCAAAGCGCTTCTCGTGCCGGAAGTCGCCATCGGCAGCGATCAGAGCGGCCGCTATGTTCTCGTCGTGAATGCGCAAGGCGTGGTCGAACAGCGCGGCGTGACCCTCGGCCAGACGTTCGGCGCATTGCACGCCGTCGAAAACGGTCTGCAGCCGCAGGACCTCGTGGTCGTCAACGGCCTATTGCGGACCTCGCCAGGCCAGAAAGTCGAGCCCGAGATGCAGACGATCTCGCCTTTGCCCGAAGCCGAGGCGAATTAACGCCGATGATCTCGAAGTTCTTCATCGAGCGACCGGTCCTCGCCAATGTCCTGGCGATCCTGACGGTCGTGATCGGTTTGGTCGCCCTCCTCAATCTGCCCGTCGCCGAATATCCGGACGTGGTCCCGCCGACGATTCAAGTGACGACGACCTATCCCGGCGCGAGCGCCCGCACGCTCGCCGAGACGGTCGCGCAACCGATCGAGCAGCAGGTGAACGGCGTCGAGAACATGATCTACATGCAATCGACGAGCGCTTCCGACGGCACCTATACGCTCACCGTCACATTCAAGATCGGCACCGACATCAATTTCGCGCAAATCCTGGTGCAGAATCGCGTCTCGAGCGCGCTCGCATCGCTGCCGCAGGCCGTGCAGGCCCAAGGCGTGACGGTGCAGAAGAAATCGACTTCCGTCCTGCTCTTCGTGACGCTCTCTTCGCCCGATTCGCGCTATGATTCGCTCTATCTCGCCAATTACGCGACGATCCATCTGAAGGACGAGCTCGCGCGCCTGCCGGGCGTCGGCAACGTCAATGTGTTCGGCGCCGGCCAATATGCCATGCGCATCTGGCTCGACCCCAACCAGCTCAAGGCGCGCGCGCTCACGACGCAGGACGTCATCAATTCCCTGCAACAGCAGAACGAGCAGGTCACCGCCGGACAGCTCGGCATGCCGCCCGCCAACGCCAATCAGGCCTTTCAGCTCACGCTCAACGTGGCCGGGCGGCTCGATCGCGTCAGCCAGTTCGAAAACATCATTCTCAAAACGGGACAGAACGGCGCCGTGACCCGCGTCCGCGATGTCGGGCGGGTCGAGCTCGGCGCCCAGACCTATAGCCAGGTCTTCACCCTCGACCAGAGGCCGGCCGCCGGCATCGCCGTCTACCAATTGCCGCAAGCCAATGCGCTCGACGTTCAGAAAAGGGTCGCCGCCAAAATGGCGGAGCTTGCCCGCGCCTTTCCGCCGGGCCTCGTCTATAGCGTGCCTTTCGACACGACGACTTTCGTCAAAGCCTCGGTCAACGAAGTCTATAAGACGCTTTTCGAGGCGGCGGTTCTCGTCCTCATCGTGATCCTCGTCTTCCTGCAGGATTGGCGGGCGATGCTCGTGCCGGCGACCACGGTCCCGGTGACGATCATCGGGGCTTTCGCCGCAATGGCGGCGCTCGGCTTCAGCATCAATCTCTCGACGCTCTTCGCCGTGATTCTGGCGATCGGCATTGTCGTCGACGATGCGATCATCGTCGTCGAAGGCGCAGCGCATAATATCGAACAAGGCATGAGCGCGCATGACGCGGCGATCCGCGCCATGGACATTCTGCTCGGTCCCATTATCGGCATTACGCTGGTGCTGATGTCGGTTTTTCTTCCGGCCGCATTCCTGCCCGGGCTTACTGGGCGCATGTATGCGCAATTCGCGCTCGTGATTGCCGCGACCGCGCTCATCAGCGCGGTCAACGCCGTCACCTTGAAGCCGACCCAATCGGCGCTCTGGCTGCGCCCCGCCGTGCCTGCGGAGCGGCGCAATATGTTCTCTCGCGGGTTCAATGCAGTCTATGCGCGGACGGAACGCGGCTATACCAATTTCGTCGGCGCTCTGGCTGAACATGCGCGCCTTACCGTGATCGTCGGTCTCCTGATCATTGCGGCAGCCTTTTATGGCATTGCGCGCATCCCGACGGGCTTTTTGCCGATCGAAGATCAGGGCTACTTTATCGCCGCCGTTCAATTGCCGGACGGCGCCTCGCTTCAACGCACTCAGGCAGCGCTCGCCAAGGTGAGCGAGATCGCCGGCAAGATCGACGGCGTTCAGCATGTCGTCGCGATTTCCGGCGTGTCGGTGCTCGACAATAGCGCGAGCCTGGCGAACGCGGGGGTCGCCTATATCGTGCTCAAGGACTGGAAGACGCGAGGGACGAAGGAAGGGCTTTTGCCGATGTTCACAAAGCTCGGCAGCGCGCTTTCCACTATCGAAGAAGCGAAGATCACCATTTTTCCGCCGCCCCCGATCCAGGGCGTCGGCAATGCCGGCGGCTTCGCCATGCAGGTGGAGCTGCGGGACGGCAGTTTCGATCTCATCAAGCTGCAGAGCATCACCAATACGATGGTGGCCGACGCCCAGACGCAGAGCGGCCTACAGCGTGTCTCGACCTCGTTCCGCGCGAGCGTGCCGCAGCTCGCGGTCGAAGTCGATCGCGCCAAGGCGGAGAGCCTGCATGTGACCGTCGAACAGGTCTTTGCGACGCTCGCTTCCTATCTGGGATCGACCTATGTCGATCAGTTCAACAAGTTCGGCCGCACTTTCCAGGTCTATGTCCAGGCCGATTCGCAATATCGCGTCTTGCCGCGAGATGTCGCCAATCTGCCGGTGCGCACCCAGAACGGCACGATGATCCCGCTCGGAACCATCGTGCACCTCCTGCCCGATGCAGGGCCTTCATTGGTGAGCCTCTATAATCTCTATCCGACGGCCTCGATCGTCGGCCTGCCGGCTTCGGGCTTCAGTTCGGGACAAGCGATGCATCTCATGGAGGAGATAGCCGATCAGGATTTGCCGAAAGGAACGGGCTATGAATGGACGGCCATGTCCTATCAGGAGAAGATCGTCGGGGGCCAAATCTATCTCGTCTTCGCCCTCGCGCTCCTGCTCGTCTATCTCGTGCTGGCTGGCCAATACGAGAGCTGGATTGCGCCGATCTCGGTTATTCTCGCCGTGCCGCTGTCGCTCGTGGGACCCGTCCTCACATTCAGCGCACTGAAGGTCGAGAATAATCTTTACGTGCAGATCGGGCTCGTTCTCTTGATCGCGCTCTCGGCCAAGAATGCCATCCTGATCGTCGAATTCGCACGCGATCTGCGCGCGCAGGGTCAAAGCCTGGCGGAAGCTGCTCGCGGCGCTGCAAAGGCGCGTTTCCGCCCGATTCTCATGACGTCCTTCGCCTTCATTCTCGGGGTCGCGCCGCTCGTGGTGGCGCAGGGCGCCGGCGCCAATGCACGCAGGTCGATCGGCATTACGGTCTTCACCGGCATGATCGCCTCGACCTGTCTCGCCGTTCTTTTCGTGCCCTCCTTCTTCGTCGTCGCGCAATCATTCGAAGATTGGCGAAGAGCGCGTAAGCAGGCCGCCACGAGACCGGCGCCCGCCGAATGAGAGGTGCACCAGGTTGCGTAGGCGAGAGATTGTGAGATAGTCGGAAATATTCCGGGAACACGAAGCTGGAGGGGAAGTCTCGTGGAGCACGTTCTCATTATCATTGTGGTTGGTATTGTCGCGGGCTGGCTTGCCGGTCAGATCACGCGCGGCACGGGTTTCGGTGTCGTCGCCGACCTTTTCATCGGAATTGTCGGCGCCTGGATCGGAAATTGGCTGCTCCACGACGAACTCGGCATCCATAGGATCACCAGTTCGGCGCTCCTCAACCAGGTCATCACCGCGACCATCGGCGCCGTGCTCCTGCTGCTCATTCTCGGGCTCTTCCGCTCGCGCCGCCGGCTGTAGAACCCAGCGGCGCAGTCGAAGCAACGGACAGAAAGATCGGCACCGCCGCAAGTTGCGTCGCAACGCAGAAGATCATCGCGGCAACCGGCGAGACGTCATAGAGCAGGCCGATGGCGCCGCTGCCGAGAAACCAGAAGAGCCCATAACCGGCTGTGAAGAGGCCGAAGGCCGAGGCGCGGCGTTCGGCCGGAATCATGGGCGCAACGGCGGCCGGTATGATCGATTCGTGCACACCCGTGCCGATGCCCCAGATCGCAGCACCGGCGAGAGCCAGCCAGAAATTGCCGAGAAAGACCAGCGGGGCGAAGGCAGCCGAAAGAAGCGTCAGCCAAATCAGAACGCTGAAGCCGAAACGATCGAAGAGACGGCCGAAGAGAAGCGACCCGGCGCCTCCGGTTCCCATGGCAATCGCATAGAAGATCGCAATCCATGCGCCGGGCACGGTATGCGCGCGGCTGAAATGGTAGGCGATCAGCGGATAATCGGCAAAACCGGCGCCGACCAAGGCCGCACCGGCAAGATAGACCCAATAGACGCGCGGAAACCGTCCGCCCTGCTGCACGGGTGCGGCGCGTTCCCCCTCCATCTCCTGCGGACGCGGATAGCGCAGCCGCGCGACCGCGACGAAGGTCAGCGTGATCAGGGCCGGCGCGAGCAGCGCGGCGAAGGCCGCATGATAATCGCCCTTTCCCGCGAGCACTGCCGCGATGACGAGCGGACCGACCATGGCCCCCGCCTGATCGAGCGCCTCGTTGAGGCCGAACACCCAGCCATAGCCGCCAAGCCGCGTCCCGGCATGCGAAAGCATGACGTCGCGCGGCGGATTGCGCGTCGCCCTGCCGGCGCGCTCCAGAATGATGAGGACGGCTGCCGCCGGCCAAGACCCCGTAAGAGCCAGGGCCGGTACGGCCAACATTTGAACGACATATCCGAGGATCGTGATCGGCCAGAGCTTGCCGGTCTTGTCCGCGGCACGACCCGAGACGAGCCGCAGACCATAGCCCAAGAACTCGCCGAAACCGGTGACAAAGCCGACAATGGCGGCGCTGGCGCCCAGGCTCGAGAGATAGGGCCCGATGATGCTGCGCGCGCCTTCATAAGCGAAATCGGCGAAGAAGCTCAGAATGCCGATGAGGAGAACGAAGGTGAAGGCGTGGCGCCAGCCCTCGGCTTTCGGAGTGGCGAAAGTCATGGAATGGTTCAATGCCCCTGGATTGCCGTCGTTGTCAGTGTAGCAGCAGATAAACTACAAACGCGCGTCGTGCCGAACGGGAACGCCATGTCGCCAGATTTTCTCAAGACGGCTTTCGTCACCATGTTGGTGACGATCGATCCGCCCGGGCTCGCGCCCATCTTTATCGGCCTCACCTTGGGCATGAGCAAGGAGGTGAAGCGCGAAGTCGCACTGCGCGCTGCGCTGCTGGCGTTTGCAATTCTCGCGATCTTCGCCTTCGGCGGCGGCGCGATTATGAGCGCGCTCGGCATTTCCCTTCCCGCCTTCCGCATCGCCGGCGGCCTGCTCCTCTTCTATATCGCTTTCGAGATGATCTTCGAGCTGCGCAGCCACCGGGACAAGGAACTCGCGAGCGATGCGGTGGCGGTCGACCATGTGCGCAATCTCGCCGCTTTTCCCTTGGCGATCCCGCTCATGAGCGGACCAGGCTCGATCACGGCGACCATATTGCTCGCCGGCCGCGCAAACGGCAATTGGCAGGCGCTCGCCGGGCTCATGGCGATCATCGCCTTGGTAATCCTCTTCTGCTATTTTGCGTTCCGCCTGTCCGAACAGGTCGCGCGCCTGCTCGGCACGACCGGCAATTTGGTGTTGAGCCGCATGCTGGGCGTCGTGCTGGCGGCGCTCGCCATCCAATTTGTCATCGACGGAGTGCTGACCGTCATGGGCACATGATCATTCGGCAGCGAGATCCAACCGTTCGCGAGCCCGCAATTCCTCTTCCCTCGTCTCGATATAGGCTCGTGTCAGCGGCACCTTATCGATGCTCTTGGCGATCTGAATCTGGAAGACGACCTGATCCTCATATTCGAAGGCGCATTGGGCGATCGACAGATAGAATTCCCACATCCGGCAGAACCTTTCACCGTAAAGCGCCTTTGCCTCGTCGCGATGCGCCAGAAATCGCCTGAGCCAATGCGCCAAAGTCTTCGCGTAATGCAGACGCAGGATTTCGATGTCGGTTGCATATAGGCCGGCGCGTTCGATAGCCGGCACGATTTCGGAGAGCGAGGGAATATAGCCGCCCGGGAAAATATATTTGAGCGCCCACGGATTGACGCCGCGCGGCGGCCCGTAACGGCCGATCGTATGGAGAAGCGCGACCCCATCCGGCGCAAGATGAGAGGCGAGCTTGCGGAAGAACAAGGAATAATGCGCGCGGCCCACATGTTCGAACATGCCGACCGAGACGATGCGATCGAACGTGCCGCGGATGTCGCGGTAGTCCTGCAAGAGGAAGGAAATATCCGCCTTCTCTTCCGCCAGGCGTGCCTCTGCAAAATCGAGCTGCGCCCGCGACAGTGTAAGACCTGTGACCCGCGCACTGCAGTATCTGGCGAGATAAAAGGCAAGTCCGCCGAAGCCGCAGCCGATGTCGAGCACGCGATGGCCTGGCTCGATCAGCAATTTGGCGGCGATATGCCTCTGCTTGGCCCGCTGCGCCGTGTCGAGATCGGCATCATCCGTTTCGAAATAGGCGCAAGAATATTGCCAGTCGGAATCGAGGAACAGGCGATAGAGATCATTGCCGATATCGTAATGATGCGCGACATTCGCGCTCGCGCGGCGTAAAGTGTTACGCATCATTTTCTGGATCGCGAGCCGCGTCTCTTGCAGAAGCTCGACCCAGCGTGAGCCGCCGCCCTGCGCCATATTGCGCATCGCAACCGCGATCACATCATAGATCGAGCCGCGCAGAACGACGATGCGACCCTCCATATAGAGCTCGCCGAAGGCAAGCTCCGGGTCGCGCAGCAGCTCCGCCTTTACGCCTTCGTCTTCTATTCTCACGAGCGGCGGCGGCTGCGTCTGCGCAGAGCCCACTGTGTAGCGCGTGCCGTCAGGCTCCTCGATCTCGATCGCGCCCACGCGAATGAGTTGCGCCAGAAACTTGCGAAACAATGTGCCCATGGACTCTCAGCGTTTCGCGCGAAAGGAGGCCCGCGTCAATTGTGCCCAGGCGGCCAAAGCCTTCGCCCGTTATCAAAATTCTGTTCCCGTGTTTGCCCAGCGGCTTTAAGCTTCCGCCTTTTCGGGAATCGGGAGCCGGTATGGTGCAAGGGCAGAGCCCGCAGGCGACGACGCGGCGCATTTGGCCGGCATTCCGCTCGTTGCAGGGCTATGGGTCCCGTTACCTTTCCGCCGATCTCGTCGCCGGGTTGAACCTTGCCGCGATCGCCATTCCTGCACAGATGGCGACGGCGCATTTGGCCGGATTTCCGCCGCAGATCGGCTTCTTCGCATTTCTCGCCGGGACGATCGGCTTTGCGGCCTTCGGCGACAACCATCGGCTCTGCGCCTGCGCCGATTCGACAATCGCCCCGATTTTTTCCGGCAGTCTCACGCTGATCGCCGCAGCGGGCACGCAGGATTACGCCCTGCTCTGCGCCGCGCTCGCCCTCCTTGTCGGCGCAATTCTCGTGGCCGCCGGCGCTTTCCGCCTGGGCCGGATCAGCGATCTCCTGTCGATCCCGGTGACTGTCGGCTTTCTCGCAGGGATCGCCGCGCACATCATCTTTTCGCAATTGCCCGACATTTTCGGGACCGCGCCGCCTCAGGACATAGCCGGCGCCTTTGCCGCATTTGCCAAAGCCAATCCCTTCACGCTCGCCATTGCCTTCGGCGAACTTGCAGCCATTCTATTTTTCGAGCGATTGAGCGCACGCATTCCCGCGGCCCTCATCGGCCTTATCGTAGCGACTTGTGCGGTTCTTCTATTTCGGCTCGAGACGCATGGCGTTGCCGTGCTGGGCGAGGTGCCGAACGCTTTGCCGACTTTCGGCCTGCCGGCGAGGCTTCCGGCCTTCGACCTCGAACAGGTCGTGCCGCTCGCCCTCATCATCGCGATCGTGATCATGGTACAGACGGCTGCCACGACGCGTTCATTTCCTTCCGACCCCGACAAGCCGCCGGACATCGACCGCGATTTCGTCGGCGTCGGCGCGGGCAGCCTGGTCGCCGGGCTCTTCGGCGCGTTTCCGGTCGATGCGAGCCCGCCTTCGACGGAGATCGTGGTGGCGAGCGGCGGGCGTTCGCAGCTCGCCTGCCTCATCGCGTCGCTGATCCTTCTTGTCTTGCTCCTGTTCGGCACGTCCCTTTTGCGCCACGTGCCGCAGGCGGCGCTTGCCGGCGTGTTGCTCTTCGTCGCGCTGAAGATCATCAGGTTCGATCGGATCGCGATCATTTACCGGCAATCCTTCCCCGAATTTCTACTGATAATTGCAACCGCCGCCGCGATCATTGTTCTGCCCATCGAGCAAGGTGTTGCAATCGGCATCGGGCTCTCGCTTGTCCACGGGATCTGGAGCATGGCGAGCGGGACGATCGTCGCGTTCGAGCGCGTGCCTGGAACTTCCATCTGGTGGCCGCCCCAGGCCGGCCAACGCGGCGAGACATTGGCCGGTGTCGCCGTGCTCGGCTTCGACGCGCCGCTCTCATTCCTGAACGCCGATCGTTTTCATCGCCAGCTAACAGCGGCGACGGAAGCTGCTTCGCCGAAATTGATCGTCCTCGAGGCGACCAGCATTTCCGAAATCGATTTCACCGCCGCCGAGATGCTCAAGCAAGTGATCCGCGAATGTCGTGCCGGCGGAGCCGAATTTGCCATCGCGCGCCTCGAATCGGTGCGCGCTCAGGAAGCGGTGCGCAGATTCAGGATCGAGGAGGCCTTGAGCGACAACCGCATTTTCCACAGCGTCGACGAGGCGGTCAAAGTGCTCGCCAAAGCATGATCCCGAAAAGTAGAGACCGGTTTTCGGACAAGATCATGCGCAAAAAGCATGATCCCGAAAAGTGGAGGCCGGTTTTCGGACAAGATCATGCGAAAGAAGCACGATCCCGAAAAGTGGAGGCCGGTTTTCGGACAAGATCATGCGCAAAAAGCATGATCCCGAAAACTGGAAGCCGGTTTTCGTGGGCCGCGCACTTAAATGCGCTCAGATCGGCGTGAGACGCGTCCGCCGCGATTTGCGCTCGACAATTACCGTGCGGGCCGTGCCTTCGCGGCTCGTCGCGACGACGCGCGGAGCCTGGCGCATGGTCTTCATCACTTCCGCGCGAACCACCTCGACCGGCAGATCCATGAATCCGGCGGCGATTTCGATCTGCTCGGCCAACTGATCGGTGAGACCTTGTGCGGCAGTGATCGCTTCTTCAAGCGTTGGCGGATCATGCCGGACACGGCGCGGTCCATATTTAGTTTCCCAAGTATCCGACATCAAATGCGCCCCTTCGCGCGATAATTATCGCGAGATGATCGCGTTGCAGCAAGATCCGGGGGCCGCGACAATTGGCGCGAAACATTCGAGTTCCTGAGCGTCGGATTGTCCCAAAACCGGTGCCCACTTTCGGGTCCGATGCTTTTCTCGAGCATCGGATTGTCCCAAAACCGGTGCCCACTTTGGGTCCGATGCTTTAGAGGCAAGCTTTTGCGAAAGCCTGGAAGGCGCGGGCGCGATGCGAGAGCGCCGGAGATCCGTCTGCGGGAATGGCTTGCTTTTCGGCCGTCATCATCTCGCCGAAGGTTCGCTTCAATCCATCGGGAAGGAAAATAGGGTCATAGCCAAAACCGAGTGTCCCGCGCGGCGGAAAGACGAGCGTGCCGTCGACCTTGCCTTCGAAGCTTTCGACCGCTCCATCCGGCCGAGCGAGCGCGATCACCGAGATGAAATGCGCACGATAGGGCGGTTCAGCACCCGTCGCGCGTATCGCGGCCTCGACCTTTTCGATCGCAGCGGCGAAATCGCGCGGGCCGCCGGGCCCTATCTCCGCCCAGCGGGCCGATTGGAGCCCCGGCGCGCCGCCGAGCGCATCGACACAGAGCCCGGAATCATCCGCAAGCGCCGGCAAGCCCGAGGCCTGCGCCGCCGCACGCGCCTTCAATTCGGCATTTTCCACGAACGTGGCGCCCGTCTCTTCCGGTTCCGGCAGGCCGAGTTCGCCGGCGGAAACCGTGTCGATCCCGTAGGGCGCGAGCAATTCCCGCATTTCCCAAAGCTTGCCCGAATTATGGGTCGCGATGACGAGCCGGCCGCTCAACCGCGTCATCAAGCAATCGCCTGTTTCTGCAATTCGATGAGCCGGGCGATCCCGGCGCGCGCGAGACCGAGCATCGTGACGAGATCGGCCTCGCCGAACACCGCCGCTTCCGCCGTCGCCTGGACCTCGACCAGGGAGCCCGCGCCGGTAATGACGAAATTTGCATCCGTCTCCGCTGCGACATCTTCCGCGTAATCGAGATCGAGCACCGCCTGGCCGCTCGACATCCCGCAAGACACCGCCGCGACATGATCGCGCAACGGAATGTCCTTGATGATCGAGCGCCCGTGCATCCATTTGAGACAATCGCGCAGCGCAACCCAAGCGCCGGTAATCGCTGCCGTTCGCGTGCCGCCGTCGGCCTGCAGGACGTCGCAGTCGATCGTGATCTGGCGCTCGCCGATTGCTTGCAAATCGGTGACCGCGCGCAAGCTGCGGCCGATGAGCCGCTGAATCTCCTGCGTGCGTCCGGATTGGCGTCCCGCCGTCACCTCGCGCTTGCAGCGCGTTTGAGTGGCGCGCGGCAGCATGGAATATTCGGCCGTTATCCAGCCGCGGCCCTGGCCGCGCAGCCATTGCGGCGGCTTGTCTTCGAGCGAGGCCGTGCACAGAACATGCGTATCGCCGAATTTAACGAGACAGGATCCTTCCGCAAACCGCGCGACATTGCGCTCGAGCGTGACAGGTCGCAATTCATCAGGCGCGCGTTTGGAAGGACGCATGAAATCCTCTGACTGGTTTTAAAATGCAATTTGGCGGCGGGCGAATTCCGGAGCTGATGCTTAGGCGGTTCGGGCCCCCCGCGCAACAGCGAAGCTCGCCAGGGATTATGTCGACTGTTGCATGAGGACCGAAGCGCGGGCCTTGCAGCACTTGTGAAGCCGCAGGCGCGCTTTTTCCGAAACAGAATATTGGCTTTGCGCGTTGGATCTTTGCCGTGCCGGTCGCGGTGCGAAAAGCGCGGACACGGCCGTGGCGGCCTGGACCGGGATCCTGCCTCCGGGCTCCAGAAGCGATCTCGCGATGATTTGGATCGATGCCGAATCCGCAGATCTAACCCTTCACCGCAACCATGAGAGGTTCAGCGATGAAAAGCCTATTTATTGGAACTTTGGTCGTTGCCGGCTTCGTTGGCTTCGCCCCGCTTGCCTATGCCACCGGCCCGGGCTGCGTGCCTCCTGGGGCGGCGCTGGCCCATGCGCAGATGGTCACGAGCAGCGCCGGGGGCGTGGCGGTTCAGCTCGGCGGCGATCAAGCCGAAGACTTCCTCGACTACGTCAACGACCATGTCGGACATTCGACCGACCTGTGGGGGCAAGGCGTGCTTGTCGAACGCTTCCCGGCGCTCGGCTTTGACACGATCGCAATCATCGACGATGGCTGCGTCGACGAAGCGAAAGCCTTAAGGCTCGATCCGGCGACGACAGACCTTGCCTTGCAGGCCTCGCAACACGCCTTCGATTGAGGCGCCGCGAACCGATCATTGGGGCCAGTCGGCCCCGGTGAGCGCGACGCTCTTTTGCCAGAGCGCGGCAGCAAGACCATCGTCTTGCGCCGCGCGGGCCGGTGCGAGCGGCTTGCAATTCGAGAAATATTCCCCGCTCACGTCGGCGACTTCGGGCGAAGAGGCGAGATAGATGATCGTCTCGGCGCCCTTCTCCGGCGAAATAGCAAAACGTTGCACGAGCTTCAGCAGAGGGCTGATGATTCCGCCACTCTCGTGGCCGAAACGTGTCGCCACGAAACCTGGGTGAAGCGCATTGACGGTGACGGAGGTACCCTTAAGTCGGCGCGCCAGCTCTCGCGTGAAAAGGATATTTTCGAGCTTGGCGCGCGCATAGGCCTGAAGGCTCGTATATTTTTCGGTCTGCAGATCGTCGATGTCGAAGCGCGCGCCGCGATGCGCCTCGGACGACGTATTGACGATCCGCGCTGGCGCCGAGGCGAGGAGCCGCTCGCGCAGGCCCATGGTAACGACGAAATAAGAGAGATGATCGAGCGCGAAGGTCATCTCGAATCCGTCCTGCGTCAGCTGACGATTGGCGAACATGGCCCCTGCATTATTGATGAGCACGTCAATGCGCGGCTCGGCCACGGCGATCTCGGCCGCGACGCGCCTCATATCGGCGAGCTGCGCCAGATCGGCATAAAAGATCCTATGTGCAAGGCCTGGCGCTACTTCGTTCAGCCGCGCGAGCGTCGCCTCGCCGCGCTTCGGATTGCGCGCGACCGCCACGATCCGCGCGCCCATGGCTGCCAGCTTAACAGCCGCGACTTCGCCTATCCCAGAAGTCGCGCCGGTCATGACCACGGTTTTGCCTTGCATCGTCGAACCTCGCGCGTATCGGCGACGCAGGGCCTTCGCATGATCTTTCGGAAAACCGGAAACCGCTTTTCCTGATCATGCACTTTACCGGAAACCACTTTTCCGGATCATGCTCTAAGCCGGCACCTGCGTCTTGAGCATGCGATAATTATAATCAGATGCCGGCACGTTTTCATCGACCTCGTCGAAAGTCGCGGCGATTTCTGACACTTTGTCGTGATGCGGGGAGAGATGACAAATCGGATCGGCGTTGCGCGCATCCCCGGTGAGCGCCAGCGCCTGGCAGCGGCAGCCGCCGAAATCGACGGTCTTGCGCGGGCAAGAGCGGCAAGGCTCGCGCATCCATTCCGTGCCGCGGAAAGCATTGAACGCCGGCGCGTTGAACCAAATGTCGCCGAGCGAATGGTCGCGCACGTTCCAGAATTCGAGCCCGGGAATGGTTTCGGCAGCATGGCAAGGCAGAACCTTGCCGTGCGGGTTGACATTCAGCGTTCGCTTCGCCCAGCCGCCCATGCATGCCTTCGGATAGCGGGCGTAATAATCCGGAATGACATGATCGATGACGATTTTTCCGGCATAGGTTTCGCGCAGGGCTTCGACTTCCGCGACCGCCTTGTCGACCTGCGCGCGAGACGGCATCAGGGCCTTACGGTTGACGAGCGCCCAGACGTAATATTGCGTATGCGCGATCTCGACTCGTCGCGCACCGAGCTCGACGGCAAATTCGACCATGCGCCCGGCGCGGGCGATATTGGCGCGGTGAATGACGGCATTGACGGTGAGCGGAAGGCCCGCTTCGTTCACCCATTTAGCGACATCCATCTTGCGCGCGAAGGCGCCTTTGTAGCCGGCGATCCTGTCGGCGGATTCCGGCGCGGCGTCCTGGATCGAGAGCTGCACATGGTCAAGACCGGCGTCAGCCAATTGCTTGAGGCGCTCTTGCGTCAGGCCGATGCCCGAGGTGATGAGATTGGTATAGAGCCCGACTTTCTTGCAATGCGCGACGATCTCGACGAGGTCGCGGCGCGCCGCCGGCTCCCCGCCGGAGAGATGCGCATGCAGGATGCCTATTGCGGCAGCTTCCGAAAAGACCCGCATCCAGTCGTGAGTTTCGAGTTCGCCGGCGCGCTGTTCGAGCTCGATCGGATTTGAACAATAAGGGCAACCGAGCGGGCAGCGATGCGTCAACTCGGCAAGAATGCCGACCGGAGCCGCAATGGGCGTCGGCGTGGTCTCAAGCGCATTCATAGGTCCACCATCCGTTTGGCGGCGAGTTCACTAAGGAGCGCCTTGACGTCGGCATCGACGCGGTCGCGCTCGGCATTGAACTTTGCGGCGAGATCATCGACGATCTCACTCAATGTGGCGGTTCCATCGCAGCGCTTCAAGATCTCGACCGCGATGGGGTTGGTTTTCAAGACGCGTTCGGGGGCGAGCAATAACCATTCGCCGCGCGTCTCGTCGTGTTTCAGATGCACGCCGCGCGGCAGGCGCGGCTTGGCCTGATCGCTTATGGTCGCGAGATTGCTCATGCCGCTTTGCCGCGCTCTGCAGCTATCGTACCGGGCACCCATGCGCCGGGCGGCAGCGCTTTGTCGACATAGGCGCTCCACAGCGCGTCGAGCTGCGCCCAGAGCACATTGCACTTGAACTCGAGCGCCTTGATCGCGAGCTCCTGTTCGGCGCGCGTCCCGGCATGGGCTTTGACGTAGTCGAGCGCCCATTCCGAATCCCGCTTCGCCTGCGGCGGGCGCTGCGAGAAATAGGCGAGCGTCTCCTTGCTGACGAAATCGTAGTTGGCCAGCATGCCGCTCATGCGCTCGCTGATGATATTGGGCGAGAAGAGCTCGGTGAGCGACGAGGCGACCGCCTCGAGCGGGCTGCGCGTGCGGCAGAATTCGACATAGGCATCGACGGCGAAACGCGTCGCCGGCAGAATGCCTTCGGTCGAGACGACGTAGTCGCGGGGAAAACCGAGACTATCGGTGAGCTTCAGCCAGCGCTCGATGCCGCCGTCGCCCGGCTTGAGGCCGTCGTGATCTTCGATCCGCTTGCGCCATTGGCGCCTGTCTTCCGTATCGGTGAGGCGCGTGAGAACCGTCGCGTCCTTGATCGGGATCATCGACTGATAATAATAGCGATTGAGCGCCCAGGCCTGAATTTCCTCGTAAGTGCACTGGCCGCTATATTGGCGGCGATGAAAGCGATGCCGATTGTGATAGCGCTCGGCTCCCACGTTGCGTAGCGCGGTCTCTAGGTCCTCGGGGCTCATAAGCGCGCTCATAATCTCACCTCCATACCGTCGTGGGAGACCTCCCACCCCGCCGCTTCGACTTTCGCGCGCTCGGGCGAATCCTCGACCAAAACCGGATTGGTATTATTGATATGCACATAGATCTTGCGACGGATCGCGAGATCGCCAAGGCGCAGCATGGATCCCTTCTCGCCGGTCATGGCCACATGGCCCATCCGCCAGGCGCTCTTATTCGAAAGGCCGAGCCGGATCATTTCGTCGTCCGTGAAGGTCGTACCGTCGAAGAAGACGAGGTCGGCGCCGCGCAATCTTTCCTGCAGCCGGCCGGTAACCTCGGCGCACCCCGGAATATAAAAGAAAGTCTTCGCCCCGTCGGTAATCTCGAGGCCGAGCGTCTCTTCGCCTTCAGCCCCGATCTCGACGTCGCCACGCTCGAGATAAAGCGGCACTTTGCCGGGCACTGAAAACGGCGTCACCGAGAGACCGAACCCGGTCTCGACTTTGCTTTCCGGCCTCACCTCTTGCAAATGGACGAGTTCCTTGTTGAGCACGCCGAAAACGCCGCCCGAGACTTCCGCGAGCGTCGCTCCGCTGCCGAAAACGGTGAAACTCTGCTGCTCTCGCAAGGTGAGAAGCCCTGCAATGTGATCGACGTCGCCATTGGTCAGAAAGACCGCTGCGATAGGCGAACCACGGCTCTTCCCGCGCGGATGGAGCTGCGGCGTTGCGAGAATCTGCTGTCGCAAATCAGGGGAGGCATTGAGCAAAAGCCAGCGTTCGCCATCTTTGCTGACGGCAAGACTCGATTGAGTCCGCGGCCTCACCCGATTGTCGCCTTCCCACGCGAGTCGGCAGACAGGGCAGAGGCAATTCCATTGCGGAAAGCCTCCCCCAGCTGCCGATCCGAGGACGACTATATGCACAGTCCGTCCGTTACGTGTATGCTAGCGTCTGGCCGCTTAGATCTCGGCCGACTCGTAGCTGGTGACTTCCATGCCGACGCAGACTTCGACGGCAACCGGAGTTGTCCAGGCCATGATTTCCTCCATGAGCAGATGCATCAACGAGACAGCAAATGCTGTCCAAGATCGATGCTCTCATAAAATAAGTAGGGCTGCCACGGCCAGTTAGAGCCGCAATGTATTTCTTACAGATCTATTACAATCAAGCGTTTAGGCCGTAAGACATGCGCGCCGAATGAGCTTCTTTTCGGTTCTTTCTGAGGGGCGCGTTACACGCGCATTACGCATTTCTTACAGATGAAAACTGCACCCCGTGCAGAGCGCGCAAGATCGGCCGCGGCTCGGCTGGTGATTCGTTTTTGCTCTTTCTTCAAACCGGCGGCGTGCCGTTCAGGTACAGAACTTCGCCCGCAAGATAGAGGCTGCCGGCAATGAGAATGCGGGGCGGAAGGGGCCATTCGCGCGCCGCCAGAAAGCGCAAAGCCGATTCGATGCTCTCGCAGGCAACACCGGGGATGCCGATCGAATTGGCAATGGTTGCCACTTCGAGCGGCAGGCGCGCGAAATGTTCGCCAGTGACCGGCACGGCGAGAACTTCCTGCGCCAGGCCTTTGAAGGCGCGCAGAAAGGCAGTCGTGTCCTTGCTCGCCAGAGTTCCGCAGACGAGCACGAGCGGGCGCGGCGCCTTCTCTTCGCAATCGGCCATGGCCTGCGAGAGCACGCGGGCGCCATCTTCGTTGTGGGCGCCGTCGAGCCAGATCTCGGCACCTTCGGGTGCGAGCGTCACGAGACGGCCGCGCTTCAGCGGCTGCAGTCTCGCGGCCCATTTGGCCGTCGCGACGCCGATCTCGGCGGCTGCCGCCGAAAGCTCCGGCTCGACGGTACGCAAGGTGGCGATGGCGGCAGCGGCATTCTGGTGCTGATGGCGGCCGACGAGGCGGGGTAGCGGAAGATCGAGAAGACCGCGCTCGTCCTCGAAAATGAGCCTTCCATGTTCTTCGCGAACGAAGAAATCCTGGCCGGCGACACTGAGCGGGGCGCCGATCTCGCGAGCCCTGCCGCTCAAAACCTCGAAGGCTTCCGCCTGCTGCGGTCCGAGGATCGCGGGCACTTTCGGCTTCAGAATGCCGGCCTTCTCGAAAGCAATGTCGGCGAGCCTCGTTCCGAGGAATTCCGGATGATCGATGGAGACCGGGGTGACGAGCGTCGCCGCCGGGCGCTCGACGACATTGGTGGCGTCGAGCCGGCCGCCAAGCCCGACTTCAAGCAAAAGATAATCGGCAGGATGTTCGCTGAAGAGCTTGAACGCGGTCGCAGTCGTGATTTCGAAAAACGTTATCGGCGCGCCCTCGTTCAGCTTCTCGCAGAGCTTCAAGGCGGACGTGAGTTCGGCGTCGCTCACCAGGTGTCCGCCGCCTTTGCGGCCGAGCCGGATCCGTTCATGGAAGCGCACGAGGTGCGGCGAGGTATAGACGTGCACGCTTCTCCCGGCAGCCTCGAGGATCGCCCGCATGAACGCGATGCTCGAGCCCTTGCCGTTCGTGCCCGCCACGTGAATGACCGGCGGCAGGCGGTCCTGCGGCGAGCCGAGCGCATCGAGCAGACGGATGACGCGACCGAGCGAAAGATCGATCTTCTTGGGATGCAGGTCGAGCAGACGCTTGAGAATCGCGTCCCATTCCCCTGTCGCGCCCTCGAAGGTCATGCCGCGCCGAGCTCCTGCCGCTGCATGAGGAGCGAGCAGAGCCGCGCCAAGGTCGCGCGCATGTCATGCCTGCGGACCACCATATCGACCATGCCATGCGCCTGGAGATATTCGGCGCGCTGAAAACCTTCCGGCAGGCGCTCGCGAATGGTCTGCTCGATGACGCGGGCGCCGGCAAAGCCGATCACGGCGCCGGGCTCGGCAATATGGATGTCGCCCAGCATGGCATAAGAGGCTGTGACGCCGCCAGTGGTCGGATTGGTGAGGACGACGATATAGGGCAGGCGCGCGGCTTTGAGGCGCTGCACGGCGACCGTCGTGCGCGGCATCTGCATCAGCGAGAAGACGCCCTCCTGCATGCGGGCACCGCCGGACGCGGTGAAGATGATGAAGGGCGTGTGGCGCTCGATTGCCTTGGTGATGCCGGCGATGATCGCCTCGCCCGCCGCCATGCCGAGCGAGCCGCCCAAAAATTCGAAGTCTTGGATTGCAACGACGACATCCCGCTCCTCGAGCTTCCCCGCACAGACGCGGACGGCATCGCTCGTGCCGGTCTTGAGACGGTTCTCCTTGAGTCGCTCGGTATAGCGTTTGACGTCGCGGAACTTGAGCGGATCGAGCGGGACTTCGGGCGTCGGCAGATCTTCATAGGTCGCGTCGTCGAAAATCATCTCGAGCCGCGCCTTGGTCGGCATGCGCATGTGATAGCCCGAGCCCGGCACGACATAGAGATTGGATTCGAGGTCTTTGTGGAAGATCAGCTCGCCGCTGTCTGGACATTTGACCCAGAGGTTCTCGGGCGTTTCCCGGCGCAGGAAAGAGCGGATTTTCGGCGGCACGACATTGGAAATCCAATTCATGGGAACTCCCTGCTCTGCTCAGCCTATTTAGGCGCTCGTATCGGCGCGCGCAAAGCCGCGCTCGGCGGAACGCACGCCCTTGGCCAGATCGCGTACGAGATCGACAATGGCGCCAACGGTTTGAGGCGTCGCCTTGCCGCTCTGATCGAGCGATTTGCGCAAGGCTTCGACGAGCGCGGAGCCGACGACGACGCCGTCGGCGACGGATGCGATCGCTGCCGCGCTTTCCGCATTCTTGACGCCGAACCCGACGGCGACGGGCAGGTCCGTATGTCGCCTCAGCCGGGCGACCGCGGCGGCCACTTTGGCATGTTCAGGCGCCGCGGCGCCCGTGATGCCGGTGATCGATACGTAGTAGAGAAAGCCCGAAGTATGGGCGAGCACGGCGGGCAGGCGCGCGGAGTCGGTTGTCGGCGTCGCGAGTCTCACGAAAGAGAGGCCCGCATCGATCGCCGGAAGGCAAAGCTCGGCATCTTCCTCCGGCGGCAAATCGACCACGATGAGGCCATCGACGCCGGCCTTCTTCGCCTCCGCGAGGAACCGGTCCACGCCATAGACATAGATCGGATTGTAATAGCCCATCAGGATCAGCGGGGTTTGCCGATCATGGGCGCGGAAATCGGCGGCGAGCGCCAAGGTCTTGGCGAGAGTCGCGCCGCTTTTGAGCGCGCGCAGGCCGGCAGCCTGGATCGCCGGCCCGTCGGCCATCGGATCGGTGAACGGCATGCCGAGCTCGATCAGATCGGCACCCGCCTGCGGCAGCGCCTTCAGAATCGCGCCTGAGGTCTCGAGATCCGGATCGCCGGCCATGACGAAAGTCACGAGTGCGGCGCGGCGGCTGCGGGCAAGCTCGGCAAAGCGGGATTCGATGCGGCTGGACATGAGGGCGAAGTGGCTAGCACGAAAGCGCGCCGCCGGGAAAGCGTCGGCGGGCCCCTCGACAGACGCGCCCAGGGGATATACTTTATGCACATGTATATCTTGGGAGAAACGAGCCTATGCAAGTCGCGAAATGGGGCAATAGTCTTGCGGTGCGCCTTCCCAAAGCACTCGTCGAGGCGCTCGGTCTCAAGGAGGGCGACGACATAAAGATCGAGATCGTCGGGTCGCGCGCTTTCGCGGTCGAGAAATCGCCAACGGCACAGGAACTTCTCGCACGCTTGCGCAAATATCGCGGTCGCCTGCCTGCCGACTTCCATTTCGACCGGCTCGAAGCGCATGAGCGGCGCTGAACGTTGCTTTTTCGATACGAACGTCCTTCTCTATCTCGTCTCGAGCGATGGACGCAAAGCAGATCGGGCTGAGGCGCTTCTAGCAAAAGGCGGCATCCTCAGCGTGCAGGTGCTCAACGAATTCGCCTCGGTTGCACTCCGCAAACAAAACATGCTGGTCACTGACGTTCGAGAGGTCCTAGCGGTCGTACGTGCGCTTTGCAAGATTGTTCCGGTATCTTTGGAAGCACATGACGCCGCGCTCGGACTCTCCGAGCGGCTCGGCTTTTCGTTTTATGATTCTTTGATCGTCGCAGCGGCGGAGCTTGCGCGCTGCACTCTGCTGTATACTGAAGATATGCAGCACGGGCAGGTGATCGGAGGCTTAAGGATCTGCGATCCCTTTCGGGAGCCGTGAGACAGGCGGGCCGTCATGCCCGGTCCCGGATTAAGTCCTTGGGGCGATCAGCGCATTGCTACCCTATGCTCAATTGTGCTTGAAGGCCGGGTTAAGTCCGCCATGACGCCCCGTCACATCCCGCCCAGATGATCGGCGACGGTAAAGAGGTCTTTGTCGCCGCGGCCCGACATGTTGACGACCAGCAGATGATCGCGCGGCTTTTGCGGCGCGATCTCGATCGCGCGGGCAAGCGCATGCGCGGGTTCGAGAGCCGGAATAATCCCTTCGAGCTTGGCGCAGAGCTGAAAAGCGGCGAGCGCTTCGTCGTCGGTCGCCGAGAGATAAGTCACGCGGCCGGTTTCCTTGAGCCAGGCATGTTCGGGACCGATGCCCGGATAATCGAGCCCGGCCGAGATCGAATGGCCTTCTTCGATCTGCCCGTCCTCGTCCATCAACAGATAGGTGCGGTTGCCGTGCAGCACGCCCGGCCTGCCGCCGGCCAGCGAGGCCGCGTGCTTCTTATCGAGTCCATAGCCCGCCGCCTCGACCCCATAGATCTCGACCTGGCGGTCGTCGAGAAAGGGGTGGAAGAGCCCCATGGCGTTCGAGCCGCCGCCGATACAGGCAAAGAGAGAATCCGGCAGCCGGCCTTCGGCCGCGAGCATTTGCGCGCGCGTCTCTTCCCCGATCACGCATTGAAAATCGCGCACCATGGCGGGGTAGGGATGCGGGCCGGCGACCGTGCCGATGCAATAAAAGGTCGTCTCGACATTCGTGACCCAGTCGCGCAGCGCCTCGTTCATCGCGTCTTTCAGCGTGCGGGCGCCCGAGAGCACAGGCACGACTTTGGCGCCGAGCATGTTCATGCGGAACACATTGGGCTTCTGCCGCTCCACGTCGACGGCGCCCATATAGACCACACATTCGAGGCCGAACTTGGCGCAAGCCGTCGCGGTCGCAACACCATGCTGGCCGGCCCCCGTTTCGGCAATGATCCGTTTCTTGCCCATGCGGCGCGCCAGCAGGATTTGGCCCAGCACATTATTGATCTTGTGTGCCCCGGTGTGATTGAGCTCCTCGCGCTTGAAATAGATTTTCGCCCCGCGCGCACCGCCCGCCTTTTCGCGCGCATGTTCGGTGAGGCGTTCGGCGAAATAGAGCGGGCTCGGCCGCCCGACATAATGGGTGAGCAGATGGTCGAGCTCGGCCTTGAAAGACGAATCCTGCCTGGCGGCCTCGTAGTGGCGCTCGAGATCGAGGATCAGCGGCATCAGGGTTTCGGCGACAAAGCGGCCGCCGTAGATCCCGAAATGCCCGTGTTCGTCGGGTCCGGTACGGAAGGAATTGGGAATTTCCGGCTTGATCCCGCCGGCTTCTTTCATCGTCATGCGTGCGGTTTAGCCGCTCTCTCCCGCCGATCCAAGTCTCGCCGCCCGCGCCTTGCCGACGAAAGCCGCGATTTTGGCTACATCCTTGACGCCACGCGCGCTTTCAACCCCGGAGGAGACGTCGACGCCGGGGGCGCGGGTGGCCGCGAGCGCGGCTGCGACATTCTCTGGCGTCAGGCCGCCCGCAAGAAGCCAGGGTTTGCGCAGGTCGAGGCCGCCGAGGAGAGACCAGTCGAATGCCGTACCGGACCCCCCGCGCCTCGAATCGAGCAGGAGCCAGTCGGCCGCGTTATAGGCCGCGACCCGTTTCAGATCGGCGGCGCCGCCGATGCCAATGGCTTTGATGACCGGCAGGCCGAAACGCATCTTCAGCGCGCCGACGCGCTCCGCCGTCTCCTCGCCATGCAATTGGAGAAGATCCGGCTCGAGTGCCGCGATTGCGGCGGCGAGTTCGGCATCGGACGCGTCGCTGGTGACCAGAACTTTGCGCACCCGTCCACCGACCTGAGCGCCGAGAGCGCGCGCCAAATCGAGCGAAATATGGCGGGGGCTCTGCGCGCAGCGCACGAAGCCCAGCAGGTCGGCACCCGCCGCAATCGCCGCCTCGACCGTGTCCGGCATCGAAAGTCCACAAATTTTGACGATGACGGACATTGGTCCTCTGCGCGGCGATCTCTGCTGTGAGCGAAAGAACTAGCCGACTTTCATATGATGAGCCTCCTCGCGGAGGCGGCCGGCCTCGGCGCGCAAGTCGCGCAGCGCGCGGCGATGTCTGCCTTGCGTAACCCAAGTGGCCAGACTGCCGACGACCACCCCGAGCATCAAAGCAACGATAAGGACGACGAAGAGAGGTGCCACGACCTCGCCTGTCGCATCGCTCGAGAACGGATCGAAGGACACGGTCACATTATGGCGATTGGCAACCGCCAAGGCGAGGCCGATTGCGGCCAAGGGAATGAGAACGATGAGTTGCAAGGCCCGTCGCATGGCCCATTCCCCGCAAGCTGGTTCGAACGTCGCGGCTCAGCCGTTGTAGCCGTCGTTCAGCCGCTCGCGCATTTCCTTGCCGGTCTTAAAGAAGGGCACGGCCTTCTCGTCAACGGCGACATGCGCCCCGGTGCGCGGATTGCGGCCGAGCCTCGCGTCGCGGCGCTTGACCGAAAAGGCCCCGAAACCCCGCAATTCCACCCGGTCGCCACGCGCCAATGCATTGGTGATCTCGTCGAGGATCGCATTTACGATCTTCTCGACGTCGCGCAAGTAGAGATGCGGGTTGCGATCAGCAATCCGCTGCACGAGTTCCGACTTAATCATGTTCCGCCCCCGCCGCTCCGCAACTCAAGCTGAAGCTTAAAATTCAACTTGTGCGCAAATGCCCTTGGTGACCCAGCCCTCGAATCACCTGCCCCAACCGACCGCTTTCAACTGAAATTGGGCAAGGCCAGTTCCTTGTTTTCAATCGGTTGCACCAACCTGCCAAATCGACACGAGACCGTCAAGTAAGCGGGCTTGCGCGTAATCCGCGCCTCGGTCGAGTGCCCGGGCCAGGCTGCCGAGCCCGACGGCGTCGGCGATTTTGGCGGAAGTACTTAGAATTCCTAGCTTTTCAAGCTCGCTTTCCGATTTCCAGTCGCGCACGGGAAGGTTGTGCGGAACGCCCTTGACCTTTTCCATCCAGGCGATCGCGGCCCGTTCGTCGCCGATCTCATCGATAAGCTTCAGCCCCAATGCCTGGCGCCCTGTATAGATCCGGCCGTCATCGACGGCCGCAAGTTGCGCATCCGTCATGCCGCGCCTCTGCTTCACCAGGCCCTTGAACCACTCATAGGAATCGTTGACGAGCGCCGCGAGCGCGGCGCGAACTTCCGGGCTTGTCGGCTCATAGCCGCTGGGCTCGGCCTTCAGCGGTGCGGACTTCACCGCATCCATCTTGACCCCGACGGTATCGAGCAATTTTGCGAAATTCGGATATTGGATGAGGACGCCGATCGAACCCACGAGAGAATTGCCTTGCGCAAAAATCCGGTCGGCGCTGAGCGCGGCGATATAGGCGCCGGAAGCCGCCATATTGCCGACGACAGCGACCGTCGGCTTCTTCGCCGAAAGCCGCCGGATCGCATCGTAAATGCGCTCCGCACCGGTCGTCGTCCCGCCGGGACTGTCGATCGAAATGATGACGCCCTTTGCCCCGGATTTCGCGACGTCGTCGATGAGTTTCACAGTCTCGCGATCGCCGGTGATGAGGCCGCTGATCGTCAGGCGCGCGATTTGGGGAGAATAGCTCGCCGGGCTCACTTTTCCGGAGATCCGCAGGCCGGCGAAAACCAGGAGAGCGATGAGCAAGACGACGGCAGCGACACGCCAAAAGGACAATTTGCGCTGCAGGAGCCTGCGATCGACGATGTAATCGGCCGAAGAGTTTGACATTGCAGGACTATCCTGACGTTGCGCTGCAAACTAGGCCGCGAGCGCGCAGCGGGCAAGCCCGCGCGCCCGCATTAAAATAAAACCCGCGTGGGGCTTCCACGCGGGTTTCAAATCATTCCTCGTCCTTCTTCTTTTTGGCTTTCTTGGCTTCCGTATCGCGGGCCTTCAGAGCCGCGCCAAGAATATCGCCGAGCACGGCGCCCGAGTCGGCCGAGCCGAATTGGGCGATCGCCTCTTTCTCCTCGGCGACTTCGAGCGCCTTGATCGAGACGCCGACCTTGCGGGCGCGGCGGTCGAACTGGGTGATGCGGGCATCGACCTTCTCGCCGACGGCGAAACGCTCGGGCCGCTGATCGGCGCGATCGCGCGCCAATTCGGCGCGTTTGATGAAGGCCGTGAGATCGGTGCCGGCGATCTTGACGTCGATGCCGCCCTCTTTCACGTCGGTCACCTCGCAGGTCACGATAGCGCCCTTCTTCAAGTCCGGGCCGCCCGCTTCCGCCGGCTTGGCCGCGAAAGGATCGGTGCTGAGCTGCTTGATGCCGAGCGAGATACGCTCCTTCTCGACGTCCACGTCGAGCACTTTGGCGTGGACGATATCGCCCTTCTTATAGTCCTCGATCGCTTGTTCGCCGGGCCGGTTCCAGTCGAGGTCGGAGAGATGGACCATGCCGTCGACATCGCCTTCGAGGCCGATGAACAGGCCGAACTCGGTCTTGTTCTTGACCTCCCCTTCGATGTCGGTGCCGACCGGGTGCTTCTCGGCAAACGTCTCCCAAGGATTGGCGAGCGTCTGCTTGAGGCCCAGCGAGATCCGCCGCTTGACCGGATCGACCTCGAGCACTTGGACATCGACCTCCTGGCTCGTGGCGACGATCTTGCCCGGATGCACGTTCTTCTTCGTCCACGACATTTCCGAGACGTGGATCAAGCCCTCGATACCGGGCTCGAGCTCGACGAAGGCGCCGTAATCGGTGATGTTGGTCACCCGGCCGTGGAAGCGGGCACCGACCGGATATTTCACCTCGATGTTCTGCCACGGATCTTCGAGCAATTGCTTCATGCCGAGCGAAATGCGGTGGGTCTCGTGATTGATCTTGATGATCTTGACCCTGACCGTCTGGCCGATGGTGAGAACTTCGCTCGGATGATTGACGCGCCGCCAGGCGATGTCGGTCACGTGCAGCAGGCCGTCGATGCCGCCGAGATCGACGAAGGCCCCGTAATCGGTGATGTTCTTCACGACGCCGTCGATGATCTGGCCTTCCTCGAGATTGGCCACGATCTCGTGACGCTGCTCGGCGCGCGATTCCTCGAGCACCGTGCGGCGCGAGACGACGATATTGCCGCGCCGGCGATCCATCTTGAGGATCTGGAAGGGCTGCGGCACGTGCATTAGCGGGCCGACGTCGCGGATCGGGCGGATATCGACCTGGCTGCGCGGCAGGAAGGCCACGGCCCCGTCGAGATCGACCGTAAATCCGCCCTTCACCTGGTTGAAGATGACGCCTTCGACCTTCTCCTGCTTCTCGAAGGCCCGCTCGAGCCTCACCCAGCTTTCTTCACGTCGCGCCTTGTCGCGCGAAATGACCGCTTCGCCGAGCGCGTTCTCGATGCGCTCGAGATAGACTTCGACTTCATCTCCGATATGGAGCGTGCCCTCACGTCCGGGGCCCTGGAATTCTTTCAAGGCTACGCGGCCTTCCGTCTTCAGGCCGACGTCGATAATGGCGACGTCCTTTTCGATGCCGACGACGGTCCCCTTGATGACCGACCCTTCGAGAGCCTCGTTCTGACCGTAGCTCTCGTTGAGCAATGCGGCGAAATCCTCGCGCGATGGCGCGTAGGTTTGAGCTGATGACATTTAATCTCCTGAAATGCCCGGTTGGGCGGCGCCGGCGGTTCGTATGGGTGGCGCTCTTGCCTGCCGGCGTCCGTCGATCGTGCGACTGGACCTTCGCCAAGGGGCGGAGCCGGCGCGGGACGGCAGGAAAAGCGGGTTCGGGGCCTATGTAGCAAGGGCCAGGCAGGGCGGCAAGGGGCTTGCCGAGGGAGGTTTGTACGACGCTGCGTCCTACAGCGCGGCGGGGGCGGCTTTGAATGAAGCGTGCCGCTATTGTCGCGATTTGACCAATCGCCGCTCGACAATCTCCCGCGCCGCTTTGAAGGCGGCCTCGATGTCGAGCTTCGTCGTATCGAGCACGACCGCGTCTTCGGCAACTTTCAGCGGCGCGGTCGAGCGGCCGGCATCGCGCGCATCGCGCCGACGGATATCTTCGAGGATTTCGGCATAATCGATCTCCTCGCCCTGCCCCTTCAATTCGAGCGCGCGGCGGCTCGCCCGCGCTTCGGGGCTCGCGGTCACGAAGATCTTCACCTCGGCTTCCGGACAGATGATCGTGCCGATATCGCGCCCATCGATAACCGCGCCGCCAGGGCGGCGGGCAAAGGTGCGCTGCATCTCGATCAAGGCTTCGCGCACTTGCGGAATGGCGGCCACGATCGAGGCCGCCTCGCCCATCTGGCGCCCACGCAAAAGGTCGGCATCGAAATCTGTGAGCGCCAGCGAGCGCGCTGCGGCGACCGCAGCCTCCTCATTGCCGAGGCTCTGGCCATGATCGAGGAGGACGCGGGCCGTCGCGCGATAGAGAAGGCCCGTATCGAGATGCGGCAGATTGAGCGCCTCGGCGAGCCGGCGCGCCAAAGTGCCTTTGCCGGAGGCGGCAGGACCATCGATGGCAATGATCATGAGAAGCGCGCCCCCAATTGCCCCATTTGCGCGAGGAAAGTCGGATAGCTCGTTGCGATCATCCGCGCATCGTCGATCGCCATCTTGCGGCGCGCCGCGAGCCCAAGACAGAGAAAGCTCATGGCGATACGATGGTCGAGATGGGTGGTGGCACACCCGCCGCCTGCCACCTCGCTCCGTCCTTCGACAATGAGATCGTCGCCTTCGACCGCTGCCTGAACGCCGGCGGCGCGCAATCCGGCGGCGATCGCGGCGAGACGATCGGATTCCTTCACCCGCAATTCGCTCAAGCCGCGCATGCGCGTCTGCCCCTTGGCGAAAGCCGCCGCCACGGCGAGGATCGGATATTCGTCGATCATCGAGGGCGCCCGCTCCTCGGGCACGTCGACGCCGCAAAGCTCGGAGGCACGCACGCAAAGGTCGGCGACGGTTTCGCCGCCCTCTTCACGCCGGTCGAGAATTTCGATTCCGCCGCCCATTTCGCGCAAGGTCTGCACGAGGCCGGTGCGCAGCGCGTTCATCATCATGCCTTCGATCACGATTTCGGAACCGGGCACGATGAGCGCCGCGACCATCGGGAAGGCGGCGGAGGACGGATCGGCCGGCACGACGATGCGGGCGGGGCGCAGCTCGGGCCTGCCGTCGAGCACGATCCTGCGGCCCTGCCCGAAGCTTTCGCTCGCGATCTTCGCGCCGAAATAGGCGAGCATTTTCTCGGTGTGATCGCGGCTCGCCTGCGGCTCGACGAGGATCGTGCGGCCGGGCGAATTGAGGCCCGCCAAGAGCACGGCGGACTTGATCTGCGCCGAGGCGACTTTCGTCACATATTCGATCGGCAGAGGCTCCGGCGTGCCCTTGAGCAGAATGGGGCAGCGCCCGCCCTCGGCCGCTTCGAGCACTTCGGCACCCATTTGGACGAGAGGATCGAGAACGCGGCGCATCGGCCTTTTGCGCAGCGAGGCATCGCCGTCGAATCGAGCCTTGATGCCGTGGCCGCCGACGACGCCCATCATCAGCCTCGTGCCGGTCCCGGCATTGCCGAAATCGAGCGGATCCGACGGCGGAAGGAGCGCGCCGATGCCGACGCCCTCGACGCGCCAGCGCCCATCCCCTAATCGCTCGATCTTGGCGCCGAGCGCACGGCAAGCCTGTCCCGTATGCAAGACGTCTTCGCCTTCGAGCAGGCCTTCGATCTCGGTGCGACCGACACAAAGCAGACCCAGAATGAAAGCGCGATGCGAGATCGACTTATCGCCCGGCGGCTTCAGCCGCCCACGCAGCGGCCCGCTCGGCTCGGCTGCGAGCGGCAGAACTCCCGTTGAGATCGTCAATATTCGCCTCTTGCAAACCGGTTTTCACGCGCTGGTAGCACGCGATTCGGCTCCCTGTCATGCGGGCCGCAGAGTGCAGGAAATCCGGCCGGAAATCTGGACCGCGCGCCCGCCCCCGGACCACCGGGCCGCGTGCCGCAACTTCCAATTGACAGGCGCGTTCGGCCTCACTAACGGGAGCCGCGACCGCACAGCGCGTCACTTTGGATTGCGCCGCATGCGGGGGACAAGCGGAATGTTCCGCCCTGCCGGCGGCGCCCGGGGGCGGCGATTCATTTAGAGGTTAAACCGTGGTAAAACCCGAGCTTGGCAACAAGCATCAATGCCAGCAGTGCGGCACGAAATTCTTCGATCTCAACCGGACCCCGGTCATTTGCCCGAAATGCGGCGCCGTTCAGCAGATCGCATCGGCACGCCCGGCGCGTGCAAGCACCGAAGAAAAAGAAGAGGCTGAAGCGGAACAGGGCGTCGAGATGGTTTCGCTCGACGAAGTCGAGCAGATTGAGCCCAATCTCGAAACCGCGGCGGAAGATGACGTTGAAATCGAAGACGAGCCCGCCGACGACACATTCCTCGAAGAGGAAGAGGAAGATACCGACGACGTTTCTGGGTTGATCGACGGGGATATCGCGCCCGACGAGGAACCGTGATCTGCTTGTGAAGCCCGGGTATTGCGTCTATATCCGGCCGGTCCGCCCCAACGGACGGCAAGGCGTGGGGTCATAGCTCAGTTGGGAGAGCGCTTCAATGGCATTGAAGAGGTCGGCGGTTCGATTCCGCCTGGCTCCACCAGTCCTTCATGAGTTGAGTTGAGTTGAGCCGCCCGGCCGGATTTTTCTCGAGCCATGTCCGCGGCCCTCTTTTCGCTTCACCCGCAATTGAACGGATCTTCCAACTTCGGAGTTGAGCTCGTTCGGCTTCTTGCGAACCAAGCGACCCCGAAAGCATTGACGGCCGTTAGCATAGGCGCGGCAATGGCTTAGGTGAAGTTTCTCCCGGCGAGCGCCGGACTGGAAGCTTGTTTCCCAAGCGCTATCCCCGGCGTGGGAAAAATGCTACGGATACCGGCGCCGCGCACTTTTGTTCGAGCGTAGAGGAGGAACTCTGCCATGTCGCAGACGAAGCGCGCTTCAAGGGGCAAGGGCCCAAGTAAAGCTGTATCCGTGCTCGGAATTGCCGGCGTTTCGCTGGCGGCATCGGCTACAGGATCGTCGGCCGAGATGCCGGCAATGAATGCCATTCCATCGCATCCCCTCATTCTCGGCGATGAAGAAATCTCCGACGTCAGCCTCGCGACGTTCCACGCCTTCGACCAGGACAGCCAGAAAACCTCCCTCCCGGGCATCCAGCTGGCCCGCGGCGGCTGCGGCTGCGGACACGGGTGTGGCGGCTGCGGACATGGCTGCGGCGGTTGCGGACACGGCTGCGGACATGGCTGTGGCGGTTGCGGACATGGCTGTGGCGGTTGCGGGCATGGCTGCGGGCGCGGTTGTGGCTGGGGCTGGCGCGGCTGCGGCTGGGGTGGCTGCGGCGGCTGCGGCTGGGGCTGGGGTTGGGGCGGCTGCTGTCTCTCGTGGGGCGGCTGCTCGCCTTTGTGCTAGCACGCCCGAGGGCAGGCTCGAGGGCGATGGCTGGGCCGAGCGCCGTTCGGCCCAGCAAGGGTGGATTTTCTTTGCGGATAAGACGCGTCGCATGTGCTAGAAGCGGGAGTTCATGGCGCGCATTAAGAAGGCAGGCGCAACCGGCAGGAGCAGAGACATCCTGCGGTTTGCGCCGAATTTCACCGTCTATCTGCTCCCCCCCGATGTCGTGTGCCTCTATTCGGAGCACCGGAAGTTCTTTCTTCACGGTGAGCTTTTTTGCGCCCTCGCTTCAGCGATCGGCGAAGAAGGAAAGAGCACGCGCGCGCTTCTCTCCGAACTCGGGCAGGATTACCCGTCCGATAAAATTGAGGAAGGGCTGAACCGGCTCCTCGAGCGACGCTACGTCATTCCTTCGGGGCCTCTCTCCAATCCAATCGCGGACGCTTGTTGGGCAAGCCTCGGACTTCCGCCGGAAGTCGCGGGAAAAAAAATCGGCGATTGTCGCCTCGCCATTCAATCGATCGACGTCGACGGCATGGCGGAGCTCGGCGAAGCGCTGGGCAAATTCGGCGTTCGCCTCGTCAAGCGCACGCCCGATCTCACGGTCACATTGGTCAGCGATTATCTCGATGGCCGGCTCGACGAGCTAAATCAGCAGCATTTGGCGGACGGCACCGCATGGGCGCTCGCGCAGCCCTCGGGCATTTTTCCTTTGGTCGGGCCGGTCTTCAGGCCGGGCGAGAGCGCTTGCTGGATGTGCCTTGCCGAGCGGATGAAACGGAACCGCGAGATCAAGGCGCTCCTCGACCGGACGCAAGCCGAAGTCGTCGCCGTCTCGCCCTTGCTCCGCGCGAGTGTCGGGCGCAGCGGGATCGAGCTTGCGGCAATCGAGATCGCGAAAGCGGTCGCCAGCGATTTTCGCAGCGAGCTCAAGGACCATATCGTCAGTCTCGACCTGCTCGGCTCGACCATCGCCAAACATTATGTGGCCGCACGCCCGCAATGTCCGGCTTGCGGGCGCAAGAAATTGCGCGATCCGCGCCGCGCGCCCGAACCCATCGTGCTCGGTCCCGGAGCCAAGCTCGTCATGACGAGCGGCGGGTACCGGACCGTCGGGTCTAGCTCGACGGTCGCCCGATTTCGCAAACATGTGAGCCCGCTGACGGGCGTCGTCTCGCGTCTCGAGCGGATCGAAGCCGATCTGCCGCTGAACACGAATTACCGGGCAACGCATAATTTCTCGGCGCCGGCCGAGTCCGTCCACGAGCTACGGGCCGGCCTCAGCGCCGGAAGTTTCGGCAAGGGCAGCACCGCCGAACAGGGCGAGGCGAGCGCGCTCATGGAGGCGATCGAGCGCTATTGCGGAATTTTTCAGGGGGACGAGATCAGGAGCGCCCGCCGGTTCGTCGATTTCGCACCCGGCGAAGCCATCCCTCCCAACGACGTGCTTCTCTTCAGCGACGCCCAGTTGCAGCGCGGAATGGCGCTGACGCCCGATGCGGGAGCATGGGAGGCAACCCCTGCCCTCTTCGATCCTGCCGCAAAGATCGAATGGTCGCCGGTCTGGTCATTGCGCGACGGAAGCTTCAAACATCTGCCGACGAGCCTGCTCTATTTTTTCCATCGCGGGGCCGGCGCCTTTGCGGCCGATTCCAACGGTTGCGCGGCCGGCAATACGCGGGAAGAAGCAATCGTCCAGGGCTTCCTCGAGCTCATCGAGCGCGATGCCTATGCCATCTGGTGGTACAATCGGCTCGAGGTTCCGGCCGTCGATCTCAGCCAGTTCGAGGATTCCTATGTTCGCGACCTGCAGATGGAGCTCGCGCGAATCGGACGCCGGCTCTGGGTGCTCGACATCACGAGCGATCTCGGAATCCCGACTTTTGTGGCGATTACCCATTGGATGCAGAACGGGCGCGAAAATATCGAGTTCGGCTCAGGCGCGCATTTCGATGCGCGCATTGCCCTGTTGCGGACGATGACCGAACTCAATCAATTCCTCTCGCTCGGCCTGATCGGCGGCGGAACGGGAGAGAAATCGACCCTCGACGGCGTCACGCCGCTGCGCATCGAAGACCATCCTTTCCTGATGCCGAACGGCAACCAGCGGGTGAAGCCCGATTTCAGCGCGAAGTTCGGCCACCTCGATACGCGCGAGCAGGTCGAAGCCTGTGTCGAGCTCGCGCGGCGCGCGGGTCATGATTTTCTCGTCCTCGATCAGACGCGGCCCGACGTCGAAGTTCCGGTGGTTCGCGTGATCGTTCCGGGCTTGCGGCATTTCTATCGGCGGTTCGCGCCTGGCCGGCTCTATGACGTACCCGTCAAGCTTGGCCTGCGCGAGCGGCGGCTCACGGAAGAAGAACTCAATCCGATCCATCCCCATACGTGAGGGCGGCTTGCGCGCTCCCCAGAAAAAAAGAGTCCGCGCAAAACCGGTTGTCGTCTCTGCGCGATTACGCACCCGCATCCGTCTCGAAGCTCAGGCGAATGGCGAGATCGTCGCCCGTTTCGAAGGCCAATCAATAGGACTTGGGCGATTCAGCGCGGCAACGGCAGAACGCGCCATGGATTTGGCGCACGGCCTGCCGCTCGCCTCTTTCGCCGGCAGGAAAACGATCGACAAAGAGATCGATCTTCTGGTGC
Organism: Beijerinckiaceae bacterium; assembly: GCA_021324915.1. GTDB lineage: Bacteria > Pseudomonadota > Alphaproteobacteria > Rhizobiales > Beijerinckiaceae > Methylovirgula. The sequence continues at coordinate 53,548 of JAJPIC010000010.1, forward strand.
GGCGTCTGGCGAGCCAGGGCTTTGTCGAATATTGCCTCGGACGCGCGGGCGAAGCGGAAATCGTGATCGAACCGCAAGTTCCCGACTATTGGCCTGCCATACCACAGCTTAGAGAGACGGATACGCTCGTCCTGTCGCGCTTTGCCTATTTGCGGCGGCGAGGCGATGAACTCGTGCTGGAATCGCCGCGCGCCGGCGCCCTGTTCAGAATTTGTGACCCGAACATCGCCGCCTCGTTAGCCCTGCTCTCGAGCCCGCGCCAGATCAAGAACCTGCGCCGCCAGGAGAATTTTCCCGGACCGGCACTCTTTGCTCTGCTCCTCGATTGCCGAATTCTCCTCAAGATCCGAGCGGGCGAGAACGGGCTGCGCCCGCAGGAAGGCGACGCCAACCTCGTTCTTTGGGATTTTCACGATCTTCTCTTCCATGCGCGCAGCACGGCGGGCCGGCACGCCAATCCGCTCGGCGGAACTTATCCGCATAGCGGGACCATTCCTCCCCTGCCCGCACTGCGGCCGGGCTGGCCGGGCAAGAAAATCGATCTCGGGCATCTGCCGCTCCTGCCCCTTGCGAAGCTCTTGCGCACACGCCATTCGACGCGAAGCTTCGACGAGCGGCGCCCGATTACCCTTGCCGAGCTTTCGCAATTTCTTCATGCCACGGCACGCGTCCTCTCGACTGTTATCGATGGCGAAGGCGGCCACGCGCCGAGGCCCTATGCATCGGCTGGCGCCGCCTATGAGCTAGAGCTCTATCTCTCGGTCAACGCGTGCGAAGGACTGGCGCGCGGCTTCTATCATTACGATGCGAACGGCCATGCTTTGGTACCGATCGACGTTCCCGCGCAATCCGTCGAGGCGCAGCTCATAGGCGCGCAATTCGCAATGGGCGCACCAACCGCACCGCAGATCCTCGTCACCATCGCCGCGCGGTTCGGACGGGTTGCATGGAAATATAGTTCGGTCGCCTATGCGCTGATCTTGAAGGATGCCGGCGTTCTGATGCAGACCTTCTATCTGGTCGCAACCGAGATGCGGCTTGGCGGTTGCGCGGTAGGGATCACCGACATCGAGCTCTTCGCCAAAATGACGGGGATCGAATTCCATGTCGAAGGCCCGGTCGGCCAATTCGCGCTCGGCCGCCCGTCGGCTTAATTGCGGCATGATCCTAAAAAGTCTGCCCTCGGACTCGATCCGAGGATGGGACTCTTTTCCGACAAGATCATGCTCGAACAGGATCCTCATCCGGCTGAGCGAGGCGCCCCGTCCGAGAAGAAAAAGCCCAGGGGCTTACGCCGCCTGTCGATCAGGGCGAAAACGGCGCCCTGCGGATCGATGCAGTGAGCGATTTGCGCGCCGCCCGGCACGATTGTCGGGCCGTAGAGAATTTGGCCGCCGTTCGCCACCACGCGCCCGGCCGTCGCCTCGATATCTTCGATATTGAAATAATAGAGCCAGAAGGCAAAAGGCAATGTGGCAGGCTTGTCGAACATGCCGCCGATCTCTTCGCCTTGCGCCGAGAATTGCTGATACGTCCCCATCACGCCGAAATGAGATTCGGTTTTCTGCCAGCCGAAGAGCGCGCCATAGAAGGCGAGCGCCTTCTGCCAGTCTGCCGCCAGCAATTCGTGCCAGCCGACGTGACCCGGCGCACCAGGCTCGGCAGGCGGCGTCTCCCCGGATTTCATGCCCTTGACCAAAGCCAGCGTCGCCGTTTGCGGATCGGCAATGATCGAGAAGCGGCTGACATCGGGAACGTCGGTCGGCGCGACGTGCACGCTTGCGCCGAGCTCGCGCGCACGCGCAACGGCCGCATCGACATTATCGACGCCGACATAGCCCAGCCAGTTCGGCGGCACGCCTCTTGTCGCCGCTTCAGCCGGAAGCCGCATGACGCCGGCGACCGGGACATCGTTTGCGGCAAAGAGGCTGTAGACGAGATCGGAGGTCGACGCATCGCGGGTGTTCCAGCCCAGGACCTCGGCATAGAAGGCCTTGGCCTTGTCGACATCCGTCGTCATCAGCTCGTACCAGACGAAACGGCCGTGAGAATTCGGCATGAAGGCGCTCCGCGACATTTCCGTCCGATTATATGCGATTTCCGCAGCCGACCGCTCCTCCGGTTTGCCGGCAAAGAGACAGAGCTGGCTCGTTAGCCACGTTCCCGGACGAGCCCGCAAAAGCGGGCGAAGATCCGGGATCCGGCACTGTCGGACCAAAGTTACGTGCTGTTGTTCCGGATCCGGCCCGGGCGCTTGGCGGCCGGGAAAGCGGCGGCCTCCTTCGCCGCTCGCGCTCCCGATCCGCTCAGCTATAGGGAGCGGATTCACTCGGCCGCGCGCAGCCGATGGGTCTCGATGAGCCCCTTGATCTCGGCGCGGCAGGAGCCGCAATTGGTCCCCGCCTGCAGGCGCTCGCCGACCGCCTCGAGGCTCGCGCATCCGGCCTGTACCGCGGCGGCGATCTGATTGGCGCCGACGCCGAAACAACTGCAGATCAAGGCGCCGCGATCGGCGAGGCCGCGCGCCGGCCGCCCCGCGATGACGCGGTAGCGCGCCGCCGGATTGGGAAAAGTCGCATTCAATTGCTCGACTGCCCAATTGCGCGACACCGCGACCGGCTTCGAGCCTAAGAACAAAGCGCCGACCAGCCTCTCTTCATCGAAGAATGCAAAGCGCCGCAGTCCGGCACTCTCGTCGTGATAGGCAAGAACATCCGCCGCGCGCCCGATGAGCCGCTCGGCGAAATCCGCCCAGTCGCGCTCCGCCGCGAAAGCGAGTTCGAGCCGCCAGCCGCCTGCGCATCTGGCGAGCGCCCAATAATCCGCCAGCAAGTTCTTCGACCGTTCGCGCAGGACTGCAAAACCATAGAATGCTGCGGGAAAGCGCGCGATGCGGACGCGCGCGCTCTTGGAGGCCGGCTGGCCCGAATGAGGATCGGTTGCGCCCGGCACGAGAAGCGAGACGCGCGCCTGCGCGGCAAACTGATCGTTCCAATGGATCGGAACGAAGACCGTGCCACGGCTTTGCCGCGATGAGATCAGGGCGCGGACGATAATCGATCGGCCGGCACTCGAAATGCGCACGAGGTCCGCGTCAGCGATACGGAAGCGCGCGGCATCCTCCGGATTGATCTCGACAAAAGGTTCCGCCAGATGTTGCGAGAGGCGCGCGCTTTTTCCGGTGCGCGTCATCGTATGCCAATGATCGCGCACGCGGCCGGTGTTGAGAACGAGCTCCGCCGTTTCGGTGCTCGCCGGCAGCACAGGCGCAATGAAGCGCGCCTTGCCGTTCGGCGTGAAGAAGCCGCCATCGGCAAAGAAGCGCGTTTCGCGCGGCTCGCCGTTTCGATACGGCCATTGAAATGGCGCGAGCCGCTCGAACTCTTCACGTTTGATCTCCGCGACGGCACCGATGTCGAAAGCGCGCGTGCCATCATTCTCGAACGCGGAGAGCGCCGCATGTTCGGCGAAAATCTCCGCCGGGAATCGATAGGAGAAGGCCTCAGTGAAACCCATGCGCCGCGCGACCTGGCAAATGATCTGCCAGTCCGGACGCGCCTCGCCGGGCAATGGCAGAAAGGCGCGCTGACGCGAAATGCGCCGCTCGGAATTGGTGAGCGTGCCGTCCTTCTCGCCCCAACCGGCAGCCGGCAGAGCGACATGCGCATGGCGCAGCGTATCGGTCGTCGCTTCGACGTCGGAGACAACGACGAAAGGGCAGGATTTGAGGCCCGCTTCGACCAAGGCGGAATCGGGAAGCGAATCGACCGGATTGGTGGCCATGATCCAGATCGCCTTGATGCGGCCCTCGGAAACCGCGCGGAACATGTCCACGGCCTTGCGGCCCGGCCGTTCGGCCATCCTCGGCGCCTGCCAGAATCGCCGCACGCGATCGCGATCTTTCGGATTCTCGATCTCCATATGCGCGGCGAGAACATTGGCGAATCCGCCGACCTCGCGCCCGCCCATTGCATTGGGCTGGCCGGTCACCGAGAACGGCCCCATGCCGGGCTTGCCGATACGTCCCGTCGCCAAATGGCAATTGATGATGGCATTGACCTTGTCGGTTCCGGACGAGGATTGGTTGACGCCCTGGCTATAGACAGTGACCACTTTTTCCGTGCGCGCGAAGAGCCCATAGAAGATCGTGAGCTCGTCGACCGAGAGGCCCGTACTGGCAGAGATGTCGGAGAGACTGAGCGAGCGCGCCGCCTCGAGCGCTGTCTCGAAACCATTCGTATGATTTCCGACATAGGTGCGGTCGACCGCGTCCTGATCGGCAATGGAGGCCAGCAAGCCGGAAAAGAGCGCGACGTCGCCGTCGGCGCGGATGGCAAGATGAAGATCGGCGATATCCGCGGTCATCGTCCGGCGCGGATCGACGAGCACGACGCGCATCTGCGGATTCTTCTGCTTGGCCGCGGCGATGCGCTGATAAAGGACAGGATGGCACCAGGCGAGATTGCTGCCGACGAGTACGATGAGATCGGCGCATTCCAGATCTTCATAACAGCCCGGCACGACATCGGCGCCGAAGGCGCGCCTATGTCCGGCGACGGACGACGCCATGCAGAGCCGCGAATTGGTGTCGATATTCGCGGAGCCGATGTAGCCCTTCATCAGCTTGTTGGCGACGTAGTAATCTTCCGTCAGAAATTGTCCGGAAACGTAAAAGGCGATCGACTCCGGTCCATGCTCGGCGAGCGTTCGCGAGAATGTCGAGGCGACGAGATCGAGCGCTTCGTCCCAAGTCGCGCGGCGCCCTTCGATTTTCGGATGGAGCAGGCGCGTCTCGAGGCCGATCGTTTCGCCGAGCGCCGATCCTTTCGAACAGAGCCGGCCGAAATTGGCCGGATGATCCGGATCGCCGCTGAGATTCACCTTCCCATCCACTTTTTCGGCCAGGACTCCGCATCCCACGCCGCAATAGGGACAGGTGGTACGAATCATTTGCCTCATCTTACGCCGCGTGAGCTTCGAGCGCGAGAAAGAGGCGATCGCCTTCCTTCCTGATCGGAATCGTGCGCACCTCGCCCTCGTCGGCGCCGAGCGCCTTCCCCGTCTCCAGCGAGATGACGAAACTGTGCAGCGGACACGTCACCGCCGTGCCGTGCACGATACCTTGGCTCAGCGGGCCGCCGCGATGCGGGCAATGATCCTCGAGCGCGAAGACGGAATCGTCCATCGTGCGGAATATGGCGATGCGGCCGCGCGGCGTCACCACGCAGCGTGCACCGCGGCGCGGAATATCCGCAATCGCGCCGATTTCGATCCAGACCATCGCCCTACTCCGCCGCTTGCGCGAATTCGAGAACCTTCATCGGCCTATATTCGTGCTTGTCTTTGCCCGAGGCACGTTCGGACCAGGGATCGACTTGCGCGAATTTCTGCGAGAAGACGAACCGGTCGAAATAAGCTTGACGCTTGACCTTGTCTTCGAGGATCTGTCGCCGGATCTCGGCGAGGCCGACGCGCTTCGCCCATTTGTAGATCCGCTCGAGATAGCGCGCCTGTTCGCGGTACATTTGGACGAGCGCGACGATCACCTCGAGCGCCTCATCTTCGCTCGGCACCAGGCCCAAGACTTCCGTGCCCTTGATGTCGAGACCTGCCGCGCCGGCAAAATGGATCTCGTAGCCTGAATCGACGCAGATGACGCCCACATCCTTGCAGGTCGCTTCCGCACAATTGCGCGGGCAGCCGGAGACGCCCATTTTCACTTTCGCCGGCGTCCATGATCCCCACATGAACTTCTCGATCCTGACGCCGAGACGCGTCGAATCCTGTGTGCCGAAACGGCACCATTCGGATCCCACGCAGGTCTTCACCGTTCTTATTCCCTTTGCATAAGCATGGCCCGAGACGAATCCGGCCTTGCCGAGATCGGCCCAGACGGCAGGCAGGTCCTCCTTCTTCACGCCCAGCATGTCGATTCGCTGGCCGCCGGTGACTTTCACGGTCGGAATGTTGAACTTCTCGACGACGTCGGCGATCGCGCGCAATTCCTTGGCGCTCGTCACGCCGCCCCACATGCGCGGCACGACCGAATAGGTTCCATCCTTCTGGATATTGGCGTGCGCCCGTTCGTTGATGAAGCGCGATTGATAATCGTCGGCGTATTCGTCCGGCCATTCGCAGACGAGATAATAATTGAGCGCCGGCCGGCATCTGGCGCAGCCGCACGACGTCTTCCATTCGAGCTCCTGCATGACGGCCGGAATGGTCTTGAGCTTCTTCGCCTTGATGAGGCGGCGCACGTCATCGTGCCCGAGGCTCGTGCACGAACACATGGGCTGCACGGCGACAGGACTATAGGCTTCCCCGAGCGCGAGCTTTAAGAGCTGTTCGACAAGCCCGGTGCAGGAGCCGCACGAGGCCGAGGCTTTCGTATGAGCGCGCACCTCTTCGAGCGAGGTGAGATTTTTGGCCGCAATTGCGCCGGTGATCTTTCCCTTGCACACGCCGTTGCAGCCGCAGATCTCCGCATCATCCGGCAAGGCTGCAACGGCCGCCATAGGGTCGAGGGGGGCGCTCCCCTGATAGGCCTGTCCGAAGATGAGCGTCTCGCGCATCTCCGAAATATCGGTGCCTTTCTTCTTCAGATCGTTGAACCACGCGCCGTCGGCGGTCTCGCCGAAGAGAACCGTGCCGACGATGCGGTTGTCCTTGAGGATAAGGCGCTTGTAGATGCCGGCCGCGGCATCGCGCAGCACGATCTCTTCGCGCTCCTCCCCGTCAGCAAAATCGCCGAGCGAGAAGACTTCGATGCCGGTCACTTTGAGCTTCGTCGGCGTGTCGCTATGGGCGAAACCCGCGCCCGCGCGGCACGCGAGGCGCAGAGCGGCGACCCGCGCCATTTCATAAAGCGGCGCGACCAGCCCATAGACATGGCCGCTGACTTCGGCACATTCGCCGAGCGCCAGAATGTCGGGGTCGGACGTCTGCATAAAGGCATCGACGAGAATGCCGCGATTGACCTCGAGGCCGGCGCGTTTTGCGAGGCCTGCATTGGGCTTGATGCCGGCCGCCATCACGACGAGGGTGGCGGGAATGAGTCTTCCGTCCGCGAGCTCGATGGCTTCGGCTCTGCGCTCGCCGTGGATCGCCTTGGTATTGGCTTTGGTGATGACTTTGATGCCGCGCTCTTCAATCGCCTTCTGCAGAAGATAGCCGGCTGCGGAATCGAGTTGTCGCTCCATCAGGGTCGGCATGAGATGCAGCACGGTGACGTCCATGCCGCGCTCCTTGAGCCCCGCCGCCGCCTCGAGACCCAAGAGGCCGCCCCCGATGACCACCGCCTTCGCCCGCGATTGTGCAGCGAGCAGCATGGCGTTGACATCGTCGAGATCGCGATAGGTGAGCACACCTGCGAGATCGTGGCCCGGCACAGGAAGGATCAGTGGCACCGAGCCCGTGGCAATGACGAGTTTGTCGTAGTACTCGACGACGCCTTTGTCGGAGGTGACAAACTTGGCGGCGCGATCGATCGAGACGATCTTGTGGCCCTTATAGAGCGTGATGCCGTTCTTGATATACCAGCCATCGCCGTGAATGATGATCTGCTCGTAATCCTTTTCGCCCGAGAGCACGGGCGAGAGCATGATCCGGTCGTAATTGACGCGCGGCTCGGCATTGAAGATCGTGATTTGATAGCGATCCGGCGCCTCGGCGAGCAAATGTTCGAGCATGCGGCCGGGTGCCATGCCGTTGCCGATGATGACGAGTTTCTCTGTCATGATTGATCCTCAGGCAGCCGCCATGCCATAGGCCTCGGCGATCATCGCGCCCGAGAGCAGGCCATAGGCGGCAATCCACGCCTCGCGCGTCTCTGGGGTGAACTCGTCGCCGAGACCTTTTTCCAGCGTAAAGATCAAGGCTTCCCCGACCGGTCTGTAATGTCCGGGCTTTACGCCATAGGCGACATGCCGCACGGCGAGGCTTTTGGCGGCGGGAAGAATCGCATCGAGATTCTTCAGCCCGTTGACGACCGCGCCGAGCGTCGCCATCAGCTTGCGCCCCTGCTCTTGCATGTCGCCCTTGAAAAGTAGCCTCACTTCCGGTGTGGTCTCGAAGAGCCGCCCATAGAAGAGAGTTGCGGCGGCGTCCGCGATCGGCGCGACCTTGGCGAAGGAGTCCTGAACGAGGTCGATTTGCTTCGGAGTCATGTGCATCTCCTGTTGCGATCGGGAACCTAGGCGGCTGCGCCCGCAGTTGCCGCGGCTGCATTGCGCGTCAGTCCGCGCACGGCCACATGCATGAGACCGAGCGAAATCGCCGCGATGAAAAAGAGCAGCAGGAAGCAGCTCGACCAGAGCCCGGTCGAATCTTTCAGCGCGCCGAACGCAATCGGCAGGATGAAACCGCCGAGGCCGCCGACCATGCCGACGAGACCGCCGACTGCGCCGACGTTGTCCGGATAATAGGTCGGAACGTGCTTATAGACCGCGGCCTTGCCGAGGCTCATGAAGAGACCCAGCACGAAGACCACGACAATGAAGGCGATGGGGCCGATTACGAGGCCGTGCGCGGCGGCTTTCGAGGCCGGCAGCGATAAGATCAAGCAAGCCGCGGCAGAGACCGCGAGCATGAGATACATGACTTTGCGTGCGCCGATCCGATCCGAGAGGCGGCCGCCGTAGGCGCGGAAAATGCTGCCGGGAATCGAATAGGCCGCGGCCGTCATGCCGGCCGCCTTGATGTCGAATCCATAGACGCCGACGAGATAATGCGGCAGCCAGAGGGAAAGCGCGACGAAGCCGCCGAACGAGAAGAAATAGTAGAGCGCGAAACGCCAGACTTGTGGGTTCTTGAGCGGCGCGAATTCTTGGGCAAGGCTCATCCGGCGCTGGCGAACTGCAGGCTCGTCCTTTGTCGTGAACCAGAAGACGGCGGCCATGACGGCGAGAACCGCCGCCCAAATTTGCGCCACAGCCGGCCAGCCCCAAGCAAGGAGAACGAAAGGCGCCAGAAACTTGGTGAGGGCGACGCCGACATTGCCGGCACCGAAAATGCCGAGTGCCGTTCCCTGCTTTTCCGCCGGATAGAAGGCCGAGACATAGGCGATGCCGACGGCGAAAGAGCCTCCGGCGATCCCGACGCCAAGACCGGCGATCAGCATTTCGTCATAGGTCTTGGCATAAGCGAGGAGGAAAGTCGCAACCGCGGCCGAGAGCATCACGAGTGTGTAGATGAGCCGTCCGCCATACCGGGCGGTCCATATGCCGAGCAAGATGCGCGAGAGCGAACCGACAAGGACCGGCAGGCCGACGAGCAGGCCGAATTCGGTTTCGCTGAGGCCGAGCTGCTGTTTGATCTTGATGCCGATGATCGAAAAGATCGTCCAGACCGCAAAGCAGAGCGTGAACGCAATGGTCGAAACCCAAAGCGCGCGTCCCGCCCCTTGCTCTTTATTCGGCTCAATTTGCGCAACCATAGTTTCTCCGTGGCGCGACGCGTCGCGCGAATTTCGGTGCTGCGATGAAAATGGCCGCCAGGGTTCGCCGCCTTCGTCATGAAGGCACGAGATCCGGGGCAGCAGCTTTGCTTGGGAAACGCCCGCCGTTGGACGCGAAGGCCGAAGGCCCAGCATCTTATAAGCAGGAAGCGTGCCAAACGGCGCGTTTCCGGAAAAAGCGGAAAATCAGGCGATTGGTGCTGCGCTGCGAAGCCGGCGGCGAATCCACGCTGAAATGATTGGCAGCGCGGCTAGGCAAATGCCCAATGCGCGGGCAATATCATCTTCAATTTACTTAGATTTCTCCTGCAGGCCGATATAGGCGGCGATCTCGTCGGGATCGAAGAGACCGCCGTCGAAGAATCCGTCGGGGCCGAGCATGAGGCTCGCGCCGCTCGATCCGACCGGCGTTGCCGTCTTCAGCGCGCCCTCGACCTTGGCATTGGCCCCCGGCAGAGCGACGCCGAGCGGCTTCAATGCCGCGCGATAAAGGTCCGGCCGATAGGTCGCCCGCGCCGTTGCCGCGTGCGATTGGGTATGCGCGATCTGACCCCAGCGGACCATCTGCGTATAGAACCAGAGCGCGTGGCTCTTCCAGGGAAAGGTCGCCGCCTTCGCGAAAGGCACGAAGAAATCGTCGACGTGCACGATCTTCTCGCCCGTTCGGATGTCGCCCGAGAGCGCCGGCATGATCCAATCGACCGGCTTGCCGACATAAGCGGGATTGGCGAGAAGCGCGGCCAATTCCTCCCTATTGGCTTTTTCGGCGCACCAGAGACTGGCGCGAAAGACGGCGCGCAGCAGCGCGGCAAGCGCTTCGGGATTTTCCTCTGCCCATTGGGCTTGGGCGGCCAGAACTTTTTCCGGGCTCGAGCGCCAGATTGCGGCTTTGACAGTCGCGATATGGCCGCGGCCCAAAGCCACCGCAGCCGAATTCCAGGGCTCCCCGACGCAATAGCCGTCGATATTTCCGGTTTCGAGCGCATCGGCCATGAGCGGCGGCGGCAGGATGATGATTTCGACTTCTTTGTCCGGCTTGATCCCGCAGGCCGCGAGCCAATAGCGCAATTCGTAATTATGCCCCGAGTGCGGATGCACGACCGCGAAACGCAGGCGCGGCTTGCCGAGCCGTCCGCGTTCCGCGACGACGCGCCCGAGCGCGGCGCCATTCGTCGCCGCATTGAGATCCGGCGCCGCCCCCTGCGCCGACATTTCGTCCCACAAATGATTTGAGACAGTCACCGCATTTCCCCCGAGGCCGAGCGCCATCGGCGCGATCATCGGCGAGGCGAGCGGCGCAAGACCCAGATTGCAGGCGATCGGCAGCGGCGCGAGCATATGCGCCACCTGGAAATGCCCGACGGCGAGCCGGTCGCGAATATTGGCCCAGGAGGTCTCGCGCACGAGTGCGAGATCGATATTCTCCGCCTCGGCAAAGCCCTTCTCCTTTGCTGCGACGACGAGCGCGCCGTCGAGCAAAGGCATGAAGCCGGCCGTGATCCGATGCGCGCTCATCATTCTTCTCCGGATTCGAGGAGACCTGCCGCGGTGATCAGGCTTTGAGCGATATCGGCGATCTTTCGATTTTGATTCATGGCGGTCTTGCGCAACAGCGCATAGGCTGCCTCTTCCGATAATCCGCGCGATCTCATGAGAATGCCCTTGGCCCGCTCGATCAGCTTGCGGTTCTCGAGCTCGCCGCGCGCTTCCTCGAGCTCGCGCGCGAGCTTCGAATAAGCGTTGAACCGGCTGATGGCGACATCGAGAACCGTTTTCACCCGTTCCTTCTTCAGCCCGTCGACGACATAGGCCGAAACGCCGGCATCGACCGCCGCCTCGATCGAAGCGAGATCCGAACGATCGACGAACATGGCGACCGGCCGTTTCACTGCGCGGGAGAGCTGAAACATGTTTTCCAGCATATCGCGATTGGGATTGCCGAGATCGATAACGATGACATCCGGATTGATCTCGGCGATCCGGCGCGCGATCCCATTGATGTCGCAAATGAGGGTGACGTTGTGGCCCGCTTCGCTGAGCCCGGCCTCTATGATCGAAGCGCGGATGCGGTTCTCGTCGATCACCAGAACGTTCATGACTTGCTTCATAGGTCCATATTGCCCGGGCGTAGCAGGCGAGCAATGCGGCAAGCGACCACGAACGTCCAGCCGCCTGCTTGAGATATTTTGTCCCGCCCATTGCGGCCGATTTGCCGACCCTGCGAAGAGCTCATCGCAAAGAGTCCCCAAGGTCTGCGATACCTGCCCGATTCGCGGCGCGAAACATTCATGCACAAATCGCGCCGGCCCGTTCGCCCGACATAGTGAATCTCGGCGCCTCCTATATGCGATTTTAATTATGGCGCCGCTGAAGAAATCTCGAATCTATATGCAGCTTCCTCCAAATGCTCGCGCAATCACTCGCTGATCCGCGTAGAGGCCGCACCCGAATAAGTCCGGCCCGCGATCATTAGCTGGCGGCCGACGCCGAAATTCTCGTCCCGGCGCGCAAGACGGAGACTCGCATGGATCTTCTTTACCTTGCGATCGGACTCGCATCCTTCGCAATCATCACACTCTACGTCTTTGTTTGCGACAAGCTGTGAGGCAATCATGCAGCTCGATTATGTGCTCGGCTCTTTGGCGGTCGTCTTCATCCTCGCCTATCTCGTCTACGCGCTCATACGTCCCGAGCGATTCTAGGAGCAGATCATGACTGTCAACGGCTGGATCCAGATCGCGATCTATTCGCTGATCGTGATCGCGCTCACAAAGCCTTTCGGCGCTTATATGACGCGGGTTTTCAGCGGCGAGCGGACGTTGCTCTCCCCCGTCCTGCAGCCTTTGGAGCGTGTCATCTATCGCATTTGCGGCATCGACGAGACTGAGGAACAGCATTGGGTGACCTATGCCGTCGCCATGCTGTTCTTCAGCGCCGCGGGTTTCGTCGTCCTCTACGGGATTGAGCGCCTGCAGGCCGTGCTGCCGTTCAATCCGGCGGGCCAGAGCGCCGTCGAGCAGAGCCTCGCCTTCAATACCTCGATCAGCTTCGTCACCAATACGAACTGGCAATCCTACGTTCCCGAGACGACGATGAGCTATCTCACTCAGATGGCGGGGCTCACCGTCCATAATTTCGTCTCTGCCGCGACCGGCATCGTGCTCGCGATTGCGCTCGTGCGCGGCTTCGCGCGGCGCTCGGCGCGGACGCTCGGTAATTTCTGGGTCGATCTCACGCGCTGCGTCCTCTATGTGCTCCTGCCCATCTCCATCGCCGTTGCTCTATTCTTCGTATGGCAGGGCATGCCTCAGAATTTGAACGCCTATGCTCAGGTGACCACGCTCGAAGGCGCCAAGCAGGTGATCGCGCAAGGCCCCGTAGCCTCGCAAGAAGCGATCAAAATGCTGGGTACGAACGGGGGCGGCTTTTTCAACGCTAATTCCGCCCATCCTTATGAAAATCCCAACGCGATCACCAATCTCGTCCAGATCGTGCTGATCTTTTCGATCGGCGCCGCGCTCACCAATGTCTTCGGCCGCATGGTCGGCAATCAGCGCCAGGGCTGGGCGATCTTCGCGGTGATGGGCGTTCTCTATCTCGCCGGCGTCGCCGTCGTCTACGAAGCCGAGGCGTCCGGCAATCCGGCGCTCAAGGCCTTGCATGTCGATCAGACGCCGTCCGCGCTGCAGGCGGGCGGCAATATGGAAGGCAAGGAGGTGCGCTTCGGCATCGCCAATTCCGCACTGTTCACGACGGTGACGACGGATGCCTCCTGCGGCGCAGTCAACAACATGCACGACAGCCTGATGCCGCTCGGCGGGATGGTGCCGATGGTCAACATCATGCTCGGCGAGATCATCTTCGGCGGAGTCGGGTCGGGTCTCTACGGCATGCTGATCTTCGCCATCCTCGCCGTCTTCATCGCCGGATTGATGGTGGGGCGCACGCCCGAATATCTCGGCAAGAAGATCGATGCGCGCGAGGTCAAGATGGCGATGCTCGCCATCCTCATCCTGCCTTTCTCGATCCTCGGATTCACCGCCCTCGCCACAGTCATGCCGGCGGGTCTCGCCGGCCCGGCGAACAATGGCCCGCATGGATTCAGCGAGATCCTCTACGCCTTCACCTCCGCGACCGGGAACAACGGCAGCGCCTTTGCCGGAATCTCGGCAAACACGCCCTTCTACAACACGACGCTCGGGCTTGCGATGTATATCGGCCGCTTTCTCATGATCGTGCCGATGCTCGCAATCGCCGGTTCGCTCGCGGGCAAGAAGATCGTGCCGGCCTCGGCCGGGACATTCCCGACCGACGGCAGCCTCTTCGTCGGCCTCCTCATCGGCGTCATCGCGATCACCGGCGGTCTCATCTATTTCCCCGCCGTGTCGCTCGGCCCCGTGGTCGAGCACCTCGCGATGAACGCCGGCGCGCATTACTAAAGAGGGCTTTGCCATGGAACTCACCCAAAAGCGCCGACGCATGCCGGTCGCAGCGATGGCCGATTCGAAGATCCTCGTCGCCGCGATCGGTGACTCGTTCAAGAAGCTCGATCCGCGAACCCTGGTGCGCAACCCTGTGATGTTCACGGTCGAGGTGGTCGCGGCGCTCGTCACGATTCTCTTCTTTCGCGACCTTATCGCCGGCCGCGGCCATTATGGCTTCTCCTTTCAGATCATTGTCTGGCTTTGGTTCACCGTTGTTTTCGCCAATTTCGCCGAGGCGGTCGCCGAAGGACGGGGCAAGGCGCAGGCGGCGACCTTGCGGCGGAGCAAGTCCGAGGCGAATGCGAAGCTGCTTTATTCGGCCGGCGAAAAGGCGATGAACGAACCGTGGCACTCCGTGCCGGCGACGTCGTTGAAGCCCGGCGACATCGTCCTCGTCGAAGCGGGCGATCTCATACCGAGCGATGGGGACGTGATCGAAGGCGTGGCGTCCGTCAACGAATCGGCGATCACCGGCGAATCGGCGCCCGTCATACGCGAGAGCGGCGGCGACCGCTCGGCCGTGACCGGCGGCACGACCGTCATTTCCGATTGGGTCAAGGTGAAGATCACCGCCGCGCAGGGCTCGACCTTTCTCGACCGGATGATCGCGCTCGTCGAAGGCGCCGAGCGGCAGAAGACGCCGAACGAAATCGCACTCAACATCCTGCTCGCCGGATTGACGATCATTTTCGTCTTTGCCGTCGCCACCATTCCGAGCTTCGCTCATTATGCGGGCGGCACGTTGAGCATACTCGTGCTCGTCGCACTTTTCGTCACGCTGATTCCGACGACCATCGGCGCGCTGCTCTCTGCAATCGGCATCGCCGGAATGGACCGGCTTGTACGCTTCAACGTGCTCGCCATGTCGGGCCGCGCGGTCGAAGCCGCCGGCGATGTCGACACGCTTCTGCTCGACAAGACCGGCACGATCACGCTCGGCAATCGCCAGGCCTCCGCCTTCATTCCTCTGACCGGAGTGAGCGAAGCCGAGCTCGCGGACGCGGCGCAGCTCGCCTCCCTTTCCGACGAAACGCCGGAGGGCCGCTCGATCGTCGTGCTGGCCAAGAAAAAACACGGGATCAGAGCGCGCGACATGACCACCTTGAACGCGAAATTCATCCCATTTTCCGCGCAGACGCGGATCAGCGGCATCGATGCGAGCGACAGTTCGGTGCGCAAGGGCGCCGTCGATGCGGTTCTCTCCTATGTGCGCGATGTCTCTTCAACCTCCGTTTCCGAAGCTGCCGTGCGTGAGTTGACGGCAAAATCGGACGAGATCGCCAAGGCGGGCGGCACGCCGCTCGCCGTTGCCAAGAACGGCCGCCTGCTTGGCGTCGTCCATCTCAAAGACATTGTGAAGGGCGGGATCAGAGATCGCTTCCAGGAGCTGCGACGCATGGGCATCCGCACGGTGATGATCACCGGCGACAATCCGCTGACCGCCGCGGCGATTGCCGCCGAGGCGGGAGTGGACGATTTCCTGGCGCAGGCGACACCCGAGGCCAAGCTCAAACTCATCCGGCAGGAGCAGGCGCAGGGCAAGCTCGTCGCCATGTGCGGCGACGGCACCAATGACGCCCCTGCCCTCGCCCAGGCCGACGTCGGCGTGGCGATGAATACAGGTACGATGGCGGCGCGCGAAGCCGGCAATATGGTCGATCTCGACAGCGATCCGACGAAGCTCATCGAGATCGTCGAGATCGGCAAACAGCTCTTGATGACGCGCGGCGCGCTGACGACCTTCTCGATCGCCAATGACGTGGCGAAATATTTCGCCATCATTCCGGCGATGTTCATCGCCTTCTATCCGCAGCTTCAGGCGCTGAATGTCATGCGCCTCAAGACGCCGGAAAGCGCCATCCTCTCGGCTATCATCTTCAATGCTCTGATCATCATCGCCCTCGTGCCTTTGGCGCTCAAGGGCGTGACCTATCGCCCGCTCGGCGCGGCAAACATCCTGCGCCGCAATCTCCTGATCTATGGACTCGGGGGAATCATCGTGCCCTTCGTCGGCATCAAGCTGATCGATATGGCCGTGACCGCCATCGGGCTCGCGTGAGGACTTAACCCATGATCAAACAAATCCGCCCGGCCGTCCTGATGATCGCCGTGATGACAGTGCTCACCGGCCTCATCTATCCACTCGGCATCACGGGCATCGCCCAAATTCTGTTCCCGCATCAAGCGAACGGCAGCCTCATCCAGAAGGACGGCAAGGCGATCGGCTCGGAGCTGATCGGCGGGAATTTTACGAGCGACAAATATTTTCATCCGCGCCCTTCGGCAACGACAGAGCCCGATCCCAAGGATCCGGCGAAGACCGTTCCCGTTCCCTATGCGGCCGATAATTCGTCGGGCTCCAATCTGGGGCCGACCTCGAAGGCGCTCGTCGATCGGGTGAAGGCGGATGTCGCAAAACTTCGGGCCGAGAATCCCGGAGCGCCCGTTCCCGTAGATCTTGTCACGACTTCGGCGAGCGGGCTCGACCCCGACATCACCCCAGCAGCCGCGTATTTCCAAGTGCCGCGCATCGCCAAGGCGCGCAATATTCCGCAAGATCGCCTGAAGGCGCTGGTCGAAGCCCATATCGAGGGCCGTTTCCTCGGCGTCATCGGCGAGCCGCATGTCAATGTGCTGAAGCTCAATCTTGCTCTCGATGCTCTACGAAACGGGTAAGCCCGAGAGAAATAGGGACGTTGGGCTACGGCCGGGCTTGCGGACACTCGCAAGGCCGGCTTTGCCCATCTATATTGGGGTGCCGGCCGAGTTTGACGAAAGCAATGGACAAACGCGATTTGGGCGAAAGGCGGCCCTCGCCTGACGCCTTGCTGGAAGAGGCGCAGAAGGAGGCGCAGAACGGCGCCCGGGGAAGACTGAAGATCTTTCTCGGCGCGGCGCCGGGCGTCGGCAAAACTTATGAAATGCTGGCGACTGCCCAGGCGCGGCGGCGCGAGGGTTGGGACGTCGTTGTGGGGGTGGTCGAGACTCACGGCCGTAAAGAGACGGAGGCGCTGCTCGAAGGGCTCGAGGTGATCCCGCGGCGGCGCGTCGATTATAGGGGTCATTGGCTCGAGGAAATGGACCTCGACGCGATTCTGAAACGTCAACCGAAGCTCGCGCTCGTCGACGAGCTTGCCCATACCAATGCGCCGGGCAGCCGTCATCCGAAACGCTATCTCGACGCCGAAGAATTGCTCAACGCCGGCATCGACGTCTATGCCACCCTGAATATTCAGCACCTCGAAAGCCTCAACGACGTCGTCGCCAGGATCACCCGGATCTTCGTGCGCGAGACGGTGCCCGATTCGATCGTCGATCGCGCCGATGAAGTGGAGCTCGTCGACCTTACGCCGGAGGACCTGATCCAGCGCCTGCACGAGGGCAAGGTCTATGTTCCGCAGCAGGCGGAACGCGCGGTCCGCCATTATTTCCAGCCCGGCAATCTCACCGCCTTGCGCGAACTCGCGCTGCGCCGCACGGCGCAACGCGTCGACGAGCAGATGGTGAGTTATATGCAAGCGCATGCGATCGGCGGGCCCTGGCCCGCCGGCGAGCGCCTGCTCGTCGGTGTTAATGGCGCCTCCGGCGGCGCGGCGCTCGTCAGGCTCGCCCGGCGCATGGCCGACCGTCTGAAATCGCCCTGGACAGCGCTGCATGTCGAGACGCCGCGAGAAGCGCGCGCCGACGAGAGCGAGCGCGCGCAGGTCGCGGAAACCCTGCGGCTCGCCGCAAGGCTCGGCGGAACGCCGGTGGCGCTGCCGGGCGAAGACGTGGCAACGAGCATGATCGATTATGCTCGCTCGCACAATTTCACCCATATCCTCGTTGCTCACCAGAGCCGCATCCACTGGCTCGACCTGCTTCGCGGCTCTGTCAGCCAAAGACTCATCGGGCGTGCCGGCGGCATCAATGTCCATGTCGTCGCCGCCGAAGGAACCGTGCGGCCGAAGAGAGCGCGCCACGCCTTTCCTTTCGAGACGAACTGGGTCGCCTATGCCGCAAGTTTCGCTTTCGTCGCCGCATCCGGTCTCGTCGCGTTTGGCATTCGCCAAGCTTTCGCCGTTTCCAACCTCGCGCTCGTCTTTCTTATCGGCGTTCTGGCGAGCGCCGTAAATTATGGGCTTTTGCCCTCGCTGTTCGCCTGCCTCGTCGCCGTCCTCGCTTTCAATTTCTTCTTCCTGCCGCCGCTCTATACATTCACGATCGCCGATCCCGAGAACGTCGTCGCCCTGGTCTTTTTTGCGATGGTCGCGGTCATTGCCAGCAATCTGACGGCGCGGCTTCGCGCCCAAGCCTATTCGGCCGAACGGCGCGCGCGGATCACCGAGGAGCTCTATCTGTTCAGCCGCAAGCTCGCCGGCGCCGCCGCGCTCGACGATATTTTGTGGGTGACCGTCTATCAGATCGCGCTTCTGCTCAAGGTGGGCGTCGTCTTGCTGCTGCCGGAGGAGGGACGATTGGCGCTGAAGGCGGGATTTCCGCCCGAGGACCAACTCGACGAGGCCGACTTTGCCGCCGCGCAATGGTCCTTCGAGAAGAGCCAGACCGCGGGCCGTGGCGCCGATACTCTGCCCGGCGCGAAACGCCTTTTCATTCCCATGCGCACGGGGCGCGGCACACTCGGCGTGATCGGGATCGAATCCGATAAGCAAGGCGCCTGGCTCACGCCGGAAGAGAACCGGCTCCTCGATTCGCTATCGGATCAGGCGGCGCTCGCCATCGAGCGAGTTTATCTCGCTCGCGACATCGGCAAGGCGCGGGTCGCGGCGGAGGCGGACCGCCTGCGCCAGGCGCTCCTGACCTCGATCTCGCATGACTTGCGCACACCGCTCGCCTCGATCATCGGTTCGGCGAGCAGCCTCGTCGCGCATGGCGAGGAGCTCGACTCGCAAATCCGCGTGAGCCTGCTGCGTACGATCCAGGAGGAAGCCGAACGGCTCAATCGATTCATCGGCAATCTCCTCGATATGACGCGCCTCGAGAGCGGTGCGCTGGCGCCGCAATCGAGCCTCGCCGATCTCTCCGACGTCGTCGGCGCCACGCTGCAGCGCGCGCAAAAGATTCTCAAAGACCATAGAGTTGAGATCGTCTTCGAGCCGGGCCTGCCGATGCTCGCAATCGATTCGGTTCTGATGGAACAAGTCCTTTTCAATCTTGCCGACAATGCCGCCAAATACGCGCCGGCCGGCTCGAATATCGAGATTCGCGCGCGCCGAGAGGGGCAAAGCGTGGTGCTCGAGATCGCCGATGAAGGCGAGGGAATTTCGGAATCCGATTGCGAACGGATCTTCGACAAGTTCTACCGCGTCAATCGTACCGATCGGCAGCGGGTGGGAACAGGACTGGGACTTGCGATCTGCCGCGGCTTTATCGAGGCCATGGGCGGGACGATCACCGCAGCCAACCGCATCGACCGATCGGGCGCGATCTTCACCGTGAAACTGCCCGTGCCGCAAAGTCAGATGGCGGAGGTTCCGGCATGAGCGCGCTCGCAGGCCAGCTTCGCGTGCTCGTGGTAGACGACGAGCCCGCAATTCTACGCTTCCTGCGCCCGAGCCTTGCGACCCAAGGCTATGTCGTCTCCGAAGCCAAGGACGGACGCAGCGCGCTCGAAGCGATCCGCCGCAAATCTGCGGACGTCGTCGTCCTCGATCTCGGCCTGCCCGACATGGAGGGATTGGATATCATCCGGCAAGTGCGGGAGGCCGGCGAAACATTGCCGATCATCGTTTTGTCGAGCCGCGAGGCCGAAGGCGCGAAGGTCAAGGCGCTCGACCTCGGCGCCGACGACTACGTCACCAAGCCATTCGGGATCGACGAGCTGCTTGCCCGAATTCGCGCCGCCCAACGCCATCGGCTTCAGCAGCAAGGCGAGAAGGCGATCTTTCGCAGCGGCGATTTGACGGTCGATCTCGTGCGGCGAATCGTGACCGTCCGCGGACAAGAGGTGAAATTCTCGCCGCGCGAGTACGACGTCCTGCGTCTGCTTGTTGCGCATGCCGGCAAGGTATTGACTCATCGCTTCATTCTGCGCGAAGTCTGGGGCGGAGAAGCCGACATCCAATATCTGCGCATCTATATCCGCGCGCTGCGGCAAAAGATCGAGGTCGAACCGGAGCGCCCGCACCATATCATCACCGAGACCGGCGTCGGATACCGGCTCCGCCTGTCCGATGATGCCGCCCCACAAGAGTCGCCCGATGGAAATAGTCGAGCTGATTAAGCCCGAGCACGTGATCAGTCTGCGCGCCGGAAACAAGGCCCAACTCCTGCAGGAGCTGGCGCGCCGTGCCGCCCACGCGCTTGGCTCCGACCCGCAGGCCATTCTCGACCCGGTGCTCGAGCGCGAAATTTTGGGCTCGACGGGTGTGGGCTCGGGCGTTGCCATTCCGCATGCGCGTGTTCCGGGCCTCAAGGATTATTTTGCGCTGTTCGCCCGGCTGGAGAAGCCGGTCGATTTCGATGCCGTCGACGGAAAGCCGGTCGATCTCGTCGTCCTGCTGCTGGTGCCGGCAAACGCGGATAAGCCGCATTTGACGGCGCTCGCCTGTGTCTCGCGACGCTTGCGCGATCCGGAAATCGCCCGGCGGCTGCGGGCGACATTGGAACCCTCCGTCCTTTATGATCTGCTCACGATACCGAACGGCGCGCCCGCGGTGCGCTAGAGCATCGGACCCAAAAGTGGGAACCGGTTTTGGCAAAGATCCGATGCTCAAAGAAGAACCGGCATCGGACCCAAAAGTGGGAACCGGTTTTGGGAAAGATCCGATGCTCAAAGAAGAATCGGCATCGAACCCAAAAGTGGGAACCGGTTTTGGGAAAATCCGATGCTCAAAGAAGAATCGGCATCGAACCCAAAAGTGGGAACCGGTTTTGGGAAAATCCGATGCTCAAAGAAAGAACGGCATCGGACCCAAAAGTGGGAACCGGTTTTGGGAAAGATCCGATGCTCAAAGAAGAACCGGCATCGGACCAAAGTGGGAACCGGTTTTGGGAAAATCCGATGCTCAAAAGGCAACTCTGGGCATTCTGCGAGGGAGACACACATGGGATGGCATGTTCGCTACTTCGATGAGGATCTGAAGCACGAAATGCTGTCGCGCGAATTCGCAACCGAAGAGGAAGCGCTCGAGGACGCATGGAACCTCGCGCAGCAGCCGGGCAAGGAAATTACCGCCATCGAAGGGCCCGACGAGGAGCCCCTGCCTATGGAGGACATCCAGGCCTGGTTCGACAAGAGAGCGCAGCGCGGCTGATCCCGCCATCGCTTGCGCTCGCTATGACGCTGCATGAACGGTGCTCTATGTCTCGACTATGTCGCGCATTCTGATCATCGTCGGATTGACGATTGCGGGGATCGGCTTTCTCTGGCCGTGGCTTTCGCGGCTCGGTCTCGGCCGGCTCCCGGGCGACATCGTCATCCAGCGTGGCAATTTCAGTTTTTACGCACCGATCGCAACGTGCCTTCTTGCGAGCCTCGTCCTTTCGCTCGTCTTTTGGCTGCTGAACCGTTAAGCCGCAAAGCACGCAAGCTCGCGCGTTGACCTAAGTTGTAAGATGAAGCTGACGCTTAAGCCCTGCTTAGGGGCGTGCCGAGCCCACGACGAAGGTAAGGCAATCAGAGTCCAAACGGATAGGTTTCCGGCGCGCCGCGCGGGCGCTCCGCCGGAAGCGGCACGACCGCCTTCGTCACCTCGAACCAGACATAAGCGTCGAATTGATCGGCGAGCACCGCTTCGAAATAATGACTCGAGAGCTCGCTTTCCGGCCGATAGACGACGCCGATCGCGCGCTCGAGCCTGGGCTTCGACAGAATTTCGCGCAGTTCGCTTTTGCCTGAGCGCCATTCGGTCAGCGACGCCGAGATCCCCGTCCGCCTGAACGCCCGCTCGTAACTGTCGTGCCGCGCCGGAACGACATCCTTGACTTCCATCGGACCGTCCCATTCGCTCGCCGCGGCGACGGTGCCGCGATCCGTGCCGAAGCCGATGAGCACGGCTTGGTCGCCGAATGCCGCCCGGCCAGATTCCCCGATATTGAATTCGCCTTGCCAGCCCATGGATGTCGCCGCGGCATTGCCGATATGAGAATTATGGGCCCAGACGATCGCCTTGGCATTGGGCCCACGGCATTCGAGTAGGCGCACGAGCGTGTCGAACATGTGGCGGTCACGCAAATTCCACGATTCGCGCGAACTGCGATACATCAGCCGATAATAATATTCGGCGGCGCGTATCACGCGTGCGTTTTGCGCCGCGTCGAAGAAAGATTCTTCGTCCCCCTCGAGATAGGCGAGGCGTTTTTCGACGAGGGCCGTGAGTTCGGCGGCGACCGCATCTTCGCACGGCGACTTGCCGCGCTCCGTCGCGGCGAGGCCGTAGAGCGAAGGGTCGTCCTGCCACGGCGTCAAACAGCCGTAGCGCCTGCGTGCCAGCTTCGCCTCTTCAGGATCGACGCGGTCGAGATAGGCGAGCACCGCGGCGATCGAACTGCTGAGACTATAGATGTCGAGACCACGAAACTCGACGCGCGCTTGGGGCGAAAGACTTTCATTATGCGCGCGCAGCCATTCGACGAAATGATGCACATCGCGGTTGCGCCACATCCAGGTCGGAAATCGCGCAAAACCTTCGGGCGAAGCTTGGTGCGCTCTAAAGCGGACATGCCGGTCGATACGCGCGGCATCCGGCCAGTCCGCCTCGGCGGCGACGATGTTGAACCCGTGCCTCTCGATGAGGTGCCGCGTGATCGCGGCACGCGCGCGATAGAACTCGCTCGTCCCATGCGTCGCCTCGCCAAGCAGCACGAGTTTGGCGTCTCCGAACCGATCGAAATGAGCCCCGAAATCTTGCATGGCATCGGGAGTGGCGATGCGCTCGCAATATCCTGCGAGAATCTTGGCGGCTTCGTCCGCATCCCCGATGCGTAAGCGCTGGGAGAGCGCAGGTGCCACGGCGAGCCTCACACCAGATGATGTTTGCCGACCGGCCGCACTGTGCTCGCCTGCGGACCCTTCGCGCCGATTTCTTCGACAAACCGCACTTCCGAGCCGACGTTCAGCCGATCGAACGCGCCGTCGAGTACGCTGTTGCGGTGAAAATAGACTTCACGCCCGTCCGGGGTTTCGATGAATCCATAATCCTGATCGGCGACGAATTTCGACACCCGGCCATGATCCTCAGGCGGATGCGGCTTCACCACTCCGCGCATTTCGCGCACTGCATCCTCGATCTGGCGCCGCGCGGCGGCAAAGGCGCGCTTGATCGCGACCGTCGGATATTCTTGTTCCTTTTTGTCGTCATGAGTGGCGTTGACGATGATGTCCTTGCGATCGGGCATGGCAATACGCAGGCTGATCTTGTAGGGGATGCCGTGTCTGTGATGCCCGTTCGGCGCGGTCACCGTGACCTGGCAGCTCGTGATCCGTCCGTAGAATTTCTCCAGCCAGCGAGCCTCCTCTTCAATCTCGGCCTTGATGGCTTCTGAAGGCCCCGTGTTCCGGAAAGCGATTTCGAGCGGCACTTGCATGAGCATCTCATCTCTCGCGAGTTTAGGTGGGAACTACTGGAGATCGGCGCGCGCCCTCTGATGCGCGCAGGCGGCAAGGAGAGCGGCCACTTCCTCGTCAGAAGTCTGACGGAAGTCGGCATAATAAGTGCCAACCGCGCCGAAAGGTTCGTGATCTTCGATGCAAACGATCTCGTCGGCTTCTTCGCCCAATTCCGCGAGCGTGCTTGTCGGCGCGACCGGAACGGCGAGAATGAGCCGGCTCGGATTCTGCCGGCGCACCGCCCGCAAAGCCGCGCGCGTGGTGGCGCCGGTCGCAATTCCATCGTCGATGACGATGATCACGCGGCCTTCGAGTTCGGGATGGGATCGATCTCCGACATAGCGCGCGCGCCGGCGCTTGATTTCAGCGAGTTCGTGATCGCGCACGGCCGCGAAATCCTCTTCCGATACCCGCGCGAGCCGAATGATCTCCTCATTGCGCACGGTCAGCGGCGCGGATCCGTCAACGACCGCGCCCATCGCGAGCTCGGGATGAAAAGGCACGCCGATCTTGCGCACGAGCAGGAGATCGAGCGGCGCCTCGAGCGCCTTTGTGACCTCCGCGGCGACCGGAACGCCGCCGCGAGGAAGAGCCAGAACGATCGGACGATCCTTCTTATGATCCGCGAGCGCGCGGGCAAGCCGCCGCCCAGCATCCACCCGATTGCGGAATGACATGTTCGTCCTTTCAGCTTCCGGCCTCGACGCCGGCAAGGTGAAGCGAGAACCATTCGACAGCAAAGCGGCTCACCATTTCCAGCGCGCCTGGTTCAGGAAAGAGATGGGTCGCGTTCGGCACGATCCACAGGGCCTTCGGCGTTTTGAGCTTGGCCAGCGCCTTTTCATTGAGATGGATGACCAGGTCGTCGTTGCTTCCGACGATCAGCAAAGTCGCGGCTTCCGCCTGCGCGAGTGCGGCACCGGCAAGGTCCGGGCGGCCGCCGCGCGAGACGATGGCGGAAATTCGCTTGTTGAGACGTGCCGCTCCGCAAAGAGCAGCGGCCGCGCCTGTACTGGCGCCAAAAAGGCCAAGCGGCAAACGCGAGAGCTCGGCGCTCGCATCGATCCAGCGGATCGCATCGATCAGCCTTTCCGTCAAAAGCCCGATATCGAAGATTTTGCTGCGATCACCCTCTTCTTCCGGCCTCAGCAGATCGAAAAGCAGGGTCGCGAATCCGGCCTTGTTCAGTACGTCTGCGACAGCATTATTGCGCGCACTGAAGCGGCTCGAACCGCTGCCGTGCACGAACACGATCAAGCCGGCCGGATGCTGAGGAAGTTTCAAGGTTCCGCCGAGCCCAAGCGGGGGAATTTCGATTTCGCTGCTGCTCATGCCCGGTTCCGGCGAGCCTGCCGCGCTGCGTCTTAGGCCAATCAAAGGGACCTCCTTCAATCGTCCAATCAGAGCTTCGATCTCTTCGCACGGCCTTGACCGGAATCAATGCTTTCGGGGCGGCGCGGTTCTTCGTGGCCCCCCATTATACCGCCCGCTAGCTTAGCCGCCCCGCGCACCCGCAGAGAATCGCCCGGAGGGACCGCCTCGAGCGGCGGCGAAAAGATCGCCCCACCCCAGTGCAAGCTCTATTGCGCGCGAGCCTCGGACGAAATCGCCTCGAGCGCGGCGAAGAGCGCATCGTCCTCCGGCATGCGCGCATTCGGCGTCGTCAGCAAAGTCTCGCCGTAGAAGATTGAATTGGCACCGGCGATCATGCAGAGGATCTGCGCCTCGCGGCTCAAGTTCGAGCGGCCCGCGGAGAGCCGCACGCGCGCTTGCGGCATCACGATCCGCGTCGTCGCGATCATCCGCACGAAGACAACAGAATCGATCTTCTCGCGCTCCCCAAGCGGCGTGCCGGCTACGGCGACAAGCGCATTGATCGGCACGCTTTCGGGATGCGGATCGAAAGAGGCAAGGACTTGCAGCATGGCCGCGCGATCGCGCACGCTCTCGCCCATGCCGATGATCCCGCCGCAGCACATTTCGATGCCGGCGGCGCGGATGGCTTGCAAAGTCTTCAGCCGGTCCTCGTAAGTGCGTGTCGAAATGATCTTCGAATAATATTCGGGGCCGGTATCGAGATTGTGATTATAGGCGGTGAGCCCCGCCTCCTTCAGCCTTTGCGCCTGGCTCTCGTTGAGCATGCCGAGCGTCACGCAGGCTTCCAGGCCGAGGGCGCGCACGCCGCGGACCATGTCGAGCAGCGCATCGAATTCCGCCCCGTCGCGCACTTGCCGCCAGGCCGCGCCCATGCAGAAACGGTCGGCCCCGGCGGCGCGCGCCCGCGCCGCAAGCTCGAGGACCTTTTCGGTCGGCATCAGCGGCGATCTTTCGATATTGACCTCGTAATGCGCCGATTGTGGACAATAGGCGCAATCTTCCGGGCAGCCGCCCGTCTTCACCGAAAGAAGGCTCGCCTTCTGCACGTAATTCGGCGGCTGGTAGACACGATGCAGCCGGTTCGCCTCGCCGATGAGTTCGAGCAAAGGCTGGTCATGCACGGCGACAATTTCGTCGACCGTCCAATCGTGGCGGATCTCTTGCGCGCTTTCGAGCATGAATTAGCTCTCTAGCGCAACATCGCCGGCAACGCCAGAGCCGTTCGAGGACAGTCATGCGCGGACTTGATCCGCGCGCCCAGGCATTCCAGTTTACATGCATATTTTCGTTAGAGCCTAACGGCCGACTCGACCGCGCCATGACGTCCGCCCTTCATCGACAATGCAGCAATTCAAACCCGCACCATGATCCTCGACGCCACATTCGCCGCCGTTCAGCAGATCTTCACCCCGCCCTTCCGCCGCGTGTTCTGGAAGACGCTGGCGCTCACGCTGCTTTTGCTCGTTTTCGTCTTCGTCGGCATGGAACGCCTGCTCGTCCATTTTCTGATGTTGCCAAACTCTCTGCTGACGACGAGCCTCATCGTGCTCGCCGGCATTGCGCTTGCGATCGGTTTCGCCTTCGCGATCACGCCCGTTTCTTTTCTCGTCGGCGGCTTTTTCTTCGACGAGCTTGCGGCGATCGTCGAAGCGGAAATCGACCCGGCGCATATGGGCCGCACGCCGCCCTTCTCGGATCAAGCGCTGGTCGCTGCGAAATTCGCGGCGCTCGCACTCGTCCTCAATCTGGCGGCGCTCTTCCTTCTGCTCGTGCCCTTCGTCAATGCGGTGGCCTTCGTCATCGTCAATGCCTATCTGCTCGGCCGCGGATATTTCGAATTCGCCGCCCTGCGCTACCGAAAGATCGAGGACATGCGGCGCATGCTCTGGGCCTATCCGGCCGAGATCTTCATCGCGGGACTTGCGATAGCGGTGCTCGCCGCCGTGCCGCTCGTCAATCTTCTGACGCCGCTCTTCGGCGCGGCCTTGATGGTGCGCATCCATCACGCGCTGAGCCTCAGGGAGACGAAGGCGCGGTAATCAATGCTGCGAG
Organism: Beijerinckiaceae bacterium; assembly: GCA_021324915.1. Classification (GTDB taxonomy): domain Bacteria; phylum Pseudomonadota; class Alphaproteobacteria; order Rhizobiales; family Beijerinckiaceae; genus Methylovirgula. Next base: position 80,465 of record JAJPIC010000010.1, read on the forward strand.
CCGCACTGCAATAGCGGGTGGATCGCCGAAGATATGGAGGCATTTGATCCGGGCGGTGGCACCGGATTCGAGCTCGATCGCCGAGGCCGGCAGTTTCAAGGCCTTGGCGAGGAGGCGGATCAGCGCTTCATTCGCGGCACCCGCCTCCGGCACGGCGCGGACGCGGATTTTCAACACGGCACTGCCGTCGGCGAGATGTTCGATGCCCCCGACGGCCTCGCGAGCGGATTTAGGCGCCAGACGGACCCGGAGCGCCACCCCGTCCTTGCGCGGGCTCCAGGGCAGGTCTTCGGATCTTGGCGGCTCTGCGCCCAATCATCGAACCTAGATGGCGTAGGGATACATGGTCAAAAGACCGGCGATAAGATATTGGAGAAACATGATAATGAGCAGGACGATGACCGGCGATATGTCGAGACCGCCGAAACTCGGCAGCACATTCCTTATTGGTCGGAGGACCGGCTCGGTCAGCGCGTTCAAGGCATTCCAAATAGATCGGACGACTTCGTTATAGACATTGATGACATGGAAGGCGATCAGCCACGACATGATCGCCATGATGACGATCACCCACCAATATAGGCCGAGGGCAATGTTTATGACGATGAGCAAAGCGCGCATGCAAGCTCCGGGCGAGGGATTGGCTGGCTTGATTTACCGGGCTTGGGCCTGACCGGCAAGGCGGCGCATTGGCAGGGAAATCCGCCGGCTCGGCGCATTGACGCGCCGCTGTGAGAGACGTAAAGAGCGCCCTGCCGGGGCTGTAGCTCAGATGGGAGAGCGCTGCAATCGCACTGCAGAGGTCAGGGGTTCGATTCCCCTCAGCTCCACCAGGCCCCGCAGATTTGCTCCTGCCGCTCGAAGCAGAAATTTGGGAATTGATCAGGGCCGCGCGCCATGCGGTCAGGCCTGCACGCGCTCCAACGCCCTTTGGGCCAGATGGCCGTGAACTGCGGCCGCTCATCGCCGCCGCTCAAACATCCGGAGCGCCAAAGCGCCAGCGTGCTGCGCGAATGCGCAGCTTCACTGGTTTACATAGCGTTCGCGTCCGACCCCGACATAAGTGAACCCGTGGCGCTTGACTTCGTTGGGGTCGTAGATGTTGCGCAAATCGACGAGGACGGGCGCGGCGAGCAGGCTTTTGACCCGCCCGAGATCGAGCGCCCGGAACGCATCCCATTCGGTGATGATCACCAGCGCGGACGCGTCCTTGCAGCA
>JAJPIC010000018.1 GCA_021324915.1 Beijerinckiaceae bacterium
AAAAGTGGATACCGGTTTTTCGCGCAAATCCCGCTCTAATCTTTTAGAATCGATCACGTTCATGCTTTTGGATCGCTTCGATCCAAAAGCATCGTGATCTAGAGCGGAATGCGAAAGAGTGGACGCCGGTTTTTCGCGCAGATCCCGCTCTAAACCTTTAGAATCGATCACGTTCACACTTTTGGATCGCTTCGATCCGAAAGCATCGTGATCTGGTGCCCTCGACCCTTGCCGGATCATGTGCAACAAGGCGCCGCTCCGCAAAGATCGTAACAGCCACTCATCTTGCGCATAGAATAGAGGTTCAGGCGATGCAAAGCGAAAGCGGGGCGCTCGATCCCGATTTTCGTCCACAATTCCTTACGGTTGGCGAACGGCGCGTCGCGTTTTTGCAGCGTGCGGGCAATCGTTCCGAAGGGGGGCGGCCCGGCCTCGTCTGGCTCGGCGGATTCATGTCGAACATGCGCTCGACCAAGCCGAACTTCCTCGATCAATATGCAGCGGCCCACGGACGCGCCTTCCTACGCTTCGATTATTCCGGGCATGGGGAATCCGAGGGCGAATTCGAGGCTGGCACGATCGGCGCCTGGCTCGAAGAAGCACTCGCCATCTTTCGCGTCGCCCCCCCGGGCCCGCAGATCCTCGTCGGCTCCTCGATGGGCGGCTGGCTCGCGCTCCTCTGCGCGCGGGCGCTTGCCGAAAACGGCGAGAGCGCCCGCCTAGCCGGTCTTGTCTTGATCGCACCGGCGGTCGACATGACGGAAAGGCTCATCTTCCAAAGATTATCGGCAAAGTCGCGCACCACGCTCGAAGCCGAAGGCCGCTGTATTCTTCCTTCCGCCTATGCCGATTCCCCTTACGTCGTCACGCGCCGGCTGATCGAAGAGGGGCGCAATCATCTCATGCTCGATGCGGTCATCAGGAGCTATTGCCCCGTCCACATCCTGCAAGGCATGCAGGACGCGGACGTTCCCTGGCAGCACGCCATGCTGCTCGTCGAGCGCCTCGCCGGCGACCCTGTGGTCTTGACCCTTGTCAAGGACGGCGATCATCGCCTCTCGCGTCCATCGGATCTCGCGCTGACCGCACAAGCCATCGAGACGATCGCGCCCTCGTGACGAGGGCCAGTTCAGTTGTCTCCGAATCCAATGTCGATGGCGAATATTCTCTGCGCACCCTGCGGCGGTTTCGGGAAGGGCGCGGCGCGCAAAACAATGGCGAGGCTTTCGACGTCGAGCTCGGTGTCGCCGCTCGACTTGAGCAGCTTGATATTCTTCGCTTCGCCCTGATCGTTCACCTCGAAATAGACGACGGCCGTGCCGTGGGCGCCTCGGTTGCGCGCGTCTTCGGGATATCGCTTGGCAAGTTCCAATGTGCCGAGGACGAGGGTCTTATAGCTCGTCGCGATTTCGCCTGAATCCGAGGTGGAGGGCACGGCGACCGCCTGCCAGGGGTCGTCCATGTCGACGGGGGACAGGCCTCCGCGCCCGCCGTCCGGACCCTGCAGCGCCGCCATTGTCGGGGCCGGGGCGACCGGTTTGGCGGCCAGCGGCTTGGGCTGCGGCGGTTGAGCGGCCTGCGCCGGAGGTTCGGGCGCCGGAGGTTTGGGTGGCGCGGCTTGCGCGAGTGCCTGTTTGCTCGGCTGAGCCGTCGCAGGCTTAGGTTCGGGGACCGGGACGGGCGGCTTTGCCTCGGCGGCCTTGGCGGGTTCCGGTTTCGCCGGTTCCGGCTTGGCCTCGGGCTTGGCCGGCTGGGGCACCGGTTCCGGGCTTTTCGGCGCCTCGGCCTGTTGTTGGGGCGGCGGTTTCGCCGCTGCCGGTTTGGCCTCGTCAGGCTTTGCCGTTTTGGCATCTTCGGCGCTCGCCGACTTCGTTTCCTGAGGCTTTGCCGGCTGGGGTTCTTGCGCCCCGGCCGATTTGGCTTCCTGTTCCTTGGCCGGCTCGCCTTTGCCCGTGGCCGGCCCACTCTCTTGGCCGGCGGCTTTCGCCTGCGCTTCGCTCACCAATTCGACCGGGATTTCAACCGTGTTCTTGGGCGGAGCGGCGGGTGCTTCCAAAAGCGCGAGGAGCAGGAAGAGCAGGGCGTGGAGCGCCAGGCTGCCGCCCAGCAAGACGCTGAAGAGCGGCCGATTTTGGACCATGCGCAGCACGGCGCCGGAGGCTTCGAGAATGAGCCTCGGGTCGGGATTGTCGGGATTGCTTGCTAGCGAATGCGCCTGGCCGGGCCTATCCACAATCGTCAGACTCTCGTGGACGTGAGAACCCGCAATCCTAGAGCATGATCCGGAAAAGTGGAAACCAGTTTTCCGAAAACATCATGATCAAACAAGCAGCTAGGCGAGATGCGATGCAAGCTGGATCGCAGCTAGCGCACAAAACCGACGATGTCTTTGACCGACTTCATCGTTTCCTGCGCGATGGCGCGCGCCCTAGCCGCTCCCTCGGCGAGCACGCCGTCGATATAGGCCTGATCGCGCTTGAGTTCCGTCATGGCCGCGCCGATCGGCGCGAGCCTGGCGACGGTCAGATCGATGAGAGCCGATTTGAAGGTCGAGAAATTCCCGCCGCCGAAGGTCCTCAGCACGTCGGCTTTCGTCCGATTATCGAGGGCGGCGAAAATGCCGACGAGATTATCCGCCTCCGGCCTTTGGGCGAGGCCTTCGATCTCGCTCGGCAATGGCTCGGGATCGGTCTTCGCCTTGCGGATCTTCTGCGCGATCGCCTCGGCATCGTCCGAGAGATTGATGCGCGAATTATCCGACGTATCGGATTTCGACATTTTCTTCGTCCCGTCGCGCAGGCTCATCACGCGCGTCGCCGGGCCTTGGATGAGCGGCTCGGGCAAGGGAAAGAAAGCCTCGCCATGTCCCAGCGCATCGATCTCCTCGCCATAGTCGAGGTTGAATTTCTGCGCGATGTCGCGGGCGAGCTCGAGATGCTGTTTCTGATCTTCGCCGACGGGAACATGAGTTGCCCGATAGACGAGAATATCGGCCGCCATGAGCACCGGGTAATCGTAAAGCCCGACCGAAACGTTCTCCCGGTCCTTGCCCGCTTTTTCCTTGAATTGCGTCATGCGATTGAGCCAACCGAGCCGCGCCACGCAATTGAGCACCCAGGCAAGCTCGGCATGTTCGGCGACCTGGCTTTGATTGAAGACGATATGTTTCTTTGCATCGATGCCGGCGGCGAGAAAGGCGGCGGTGACCTCGCGGATGCTGGCCCTCAGCTCTTTCGGATTCTGCGGCACGGTGATCGCGTGGAGATCGACGACGCAATAGATGCATTCATGCGTCTCCTGCAAAGCGACGAACTTGGTGATTGCGCCGAGGTAATTGCCGAGATGAAGATTGCCGGTCGGCTGTACGCCGGAAAAGACGCGCGGTTTGAAGTGAGCCATAGGGGTCCCGTTGATTTCCGCGACGCTTATGGCCTTGCCGCCAAGCCCTGGCAAGCCTCTTGCCGCGCTAGAGAATGAACCGGCTCAGATCGGCATTGCGGGCGAGATCGCCGATATTCTTCTCGACATAATCGGCGTCGATCCTGATCGTCTCGCCGGACCGGTCGGGCGCGGTGAAGCTGACTTCGTCGAGCACTTTTTCCATGACGGTCTGCAAGCGCCGCGCGCCGATGTTCTCGACGCTGGCATTGACCTGAACTGCGATTTTGGCGATCGCATTCACGCCATCCGGCGTGAAGGAGAGGGACACGCCTTCGGTCTTCAACAAGGCCTCGTATTGCTTGATGAGGCTTGCCTCGGTCTCGACGAGAATGCGGCGGAAATCATCCTCGTCGAGAGGCGAGAGTTCGACGCGGATCGGCAGCCGGCCTTGCAGCTCGGGGAGGAGATCGGAAGGCTTGGCGGTATGGAAAGCGCCGGAGGCGATGAAAAGCACGTGATCCGTCTTCACGGCGCCGTGCTTGGTCGACACTGTCGTTCCCTCGATGAGCGGCAGCAGGTCGCGTTGCACGCCTTCGCGCGAGACATCGGCCCCGACGCGGCCCTCTCGCCCGCAGATCTTGTCGATCTCGTCGAGAAAGACGATGCCGTTGTTTTCGACCTCCCGGACCGCTTCCTGCACGATCTGATCCTGGTCCATCAGCTTGTCGCTTTCCTCGGAGATCAGCGGCTCATAGGCGTCCTTTACGAGGATGCGGCGGGGCTTGGCCTGTTTGCCGAACCCTTTGCCGAAAATGTCGCCCAGCGAAATGGCGCCGATCGCGGCGCCCGGCATGTTCGGCAATTCGAACATCGGCAGGCCCGAGGAGGATTGGGCGAGCTCGATCTCGATCTCCTTCTCTGCAAGCTCGCCGTTGCGCAGCCGTTTGCGGAACGAATCGCGGGTTGCGGGCGAGGCATTGGCGCCGACGAGCGCATCGAGCAAGCGCTCCTCGGCCGCGAGCTGAGCCCGCGCGCTCAATTGCTTGCGCTTGTCCTGTTTCACCATAGCGATCGCGATTTCGACGAGATCGCGGATGATCTGTTCGACGTCACGGCCGACGTAGCCGACTTCCGTGAACTTCGTGGCTTCCACCTTGATGAAGGGTGCATTGGCCAGTTTGGCGAGGCGGCGCGATATTTCAGTCTTGCCGCAACCGGTCGGGCCGATCATCAGAATATTTTTCGGCATGACTTCGTCGCGCATCGGCCCTTCGAGATTCAGGCGGCGCCAGCGATTGCGCAGCGCAATGGCGACCGCGCGCTTCGCCTGTTTCTGGCCGACGATGAAACGATCGAGTTCGGAGACGATTTCGCGGGGTGAAAAATCTGTCATGGCGAGAGCGGATTGGGAAGACGCCGGGTAAAAGGCGCCGGGAGAAGGTGAAGCAAGGATCGCCTTAGCGGACGCCATCCGGCGCTGAGCAGGAGAATGAACAGGCCAAGGATGAGAATGCTCGCCGGGATGGCCTTGTCGGCCAATGCCGTCTGTTCGATCAAAGTTCCGAAGGCGAGCCCGGCATAGATGAGGCCTGAGACGAGCAGGGCGCGGCGATCGATGATCACCGAAACGATCCCGAGCGCGAAGAATATGCCGAGGATGGCGATCGCCGAAGCCGTATTGAGCTTCGTCTCGAGAGCATAGCCCTGCAAGAGCGCCGTGATCAGCGGATGAACGATGAGCGGCGCGGCGAGGAGATGCAGCCAGAAGGCGATATCGGTCCTCCGAGTCCGGCGCTCGGGATCGGACATGTCGAAGCGCATGGCGAGCGCAAAGACGAAAAGCCCGCAGAGCAGCATGAGCCCATTGTGCATGGTCCAGCTCGCGTAAGGCAAAAGCCAATCGAGCGCGGCCGTGGCGGCGGTGACGAGCGCCGCGGCTCCCGCCGCAACCGTGATCGGCACGCGGAAGCGCCAATAATGCAGCGCGACGAAAATCGCGCTCACGACGGCCGCGACCACAATGTCGCGCGCATGTTCGATGGACCAGAAGCGCGTCTGCCAGACCGGCAGCCAATCCGCATACGAGCGCGGTTCCGGACGCATCATCAGTTCGAACGCGGTGCCGAATACCGCGATGGAAAAGAGCGCGAGGAGAACGATGCTCGGCAAAGCCATACGGCGACGGCGGGTGAAGAATTCCGCCAAGATCCAGGCGAGCGCTGCGACGATCGCCCAAAGGGTCGCGCCGACGACATAGAGGCTCAAGAGATAGGCGGCGGCGCCGAAAAAGAGCGCGAGCCCCATGGTCACGAATATGTCGGCGAAGCCGGTGACGAAACGCAGCCGTTCGGCATCCGGTTCGCCGATTTCGTCGCGCGGCGCGGTCGGAAGGGGCGGAGGCAGATCGGGAGCTCCGTTCTCGCGCGCAAGACCGCGCAGGCCTTCCGCCTGCGCCGCGCTGATGAGACCCCTGTCGACGGCGAGATTGAGCACCTGATCGGTGATCATGGAATGCTTTCGATCACGAGATTGCGGTTCGTATAGACGCAGATCTCGGCGGCGATCTCGAGCGCGCGTCGGGCGATCGCCTCCGCGTCGAGCTCGGTCGATAGCAGCGCGCGTCCGGCAGCGAGCGCATAATTGCCGCCGGAGCCGATCCCCATGACGCTGCCGTTCGTCGTCATCTCGGGCTCGAGCACGTCGCCCGTTCCGGTGAGGACGAGGCCCGCATCCTTATCGGCGACGAGCATCATGGCTTCGAGCCGGCGCAAATAGCGATCCGTCCGCCAGTCTTTGGCGAGTTCGACGCAGGCGCGTATAAGCTGGCTCGGATATTGTTCGAGCTTGGCTTCGAGCCGCTCGAACAAGGTAAATGCATCGGCGGTCGCTCCGGCGAAGCCGCCGATGACGTCACCCTTGGCGAGGCGGCGCACTTTCTTTGCATTGCCCTTGATAATCGTCTGTCCGATGCTGACCTGGCCGTCGCCGCCGATCACCGTGCGGCCGTCCTTGCGAACCATGACGATCGTCGTTGCATGCCAGCTCTGCGGGCTCGGCGAAGGATCGGACATCAAGGCTCTCGAAAGGCCCGTAGGCGGGGACAACGCGCCCTGATCTATGGGGTCGCGCCAATCCTTGCAAGTGCGGGCCGGCAGGGCGGAGGCATCCGGCACCCCTTTGGACCGCGCGATAACCTCTTTTGCTGCTTGGTTTTTCCTTTACCGGAAAATGCTCTAATCTGGCGGAAGGAGCAGACCGAAGCCATGCGCAAAGCATTCATTTCCCGCAAGACCAAAGAAACCGCGGTCGAGGTCCGCGTCGATCTCGACGGCACCGGCCTTGCCAAAATTTCGACCGGCATCGGGTTTTTCGACCATATGTTGGAGCAGGTCGCCCGCCATTCTCTGATTGACATGGAGATTGCCGCGAAAGGCGATCTCCACATAGATCCGCATCATACGGTCGAGGATTGCGGGATTGCGCTCGGCCAGGCCTTGCGTCAAGCGCTCGGCGAAGCGCGCGGCATCTGCCGTTTCGCCGACGTGCATCTGCCTATGGACGAAACGCTGACGCGCGTCGCAATCGATCTCTCCGGGCGGCCTTATCTCGTCTTCAAGACGAAGTTCACGCGCGCCAAGATCGGCAGCTTCGATACCGAGCTTGTGCGCGAATTCTTCCAGGCCTTGACGACGAACCTCGGGATGAATCTCCACATCGAGACCCTATATGGCGAAAACAGCCATCACATCGCCGAGTCGGCGTTCAAGGGCCTCGCGCGGGCGCTGAAGAGTGCTGTCGCCATCGACCCGCGCCGCAGCGGGGAGATCCCCTCGACCAAGGGCTCGCTGAGCGGCTAACGCAGAGTGATTTTAGTTGAATCATGATCCCGCTGTAGCTTTTTGTTCGAGCATGATCTTTTCGGAAAACCGGTTCCCACTTTTCCGGATCATGCTTTAGGTTTGAGCATGATCTTTTCGGAAAACCGGTTCCCACTTTTCCGGATCATGCTTTAGAAGGAGTACCATGGCTGTCTACACGGTTCATCTGCCGGGTCGGGGCGCTTCACCGGGCTCGCTTGTGCATGCGGTTTTCGTGCCGGAAGGATTTTCGCGCGCGGCGTTTTTTCTCGGCCCGTTATGGCTCGCTTGGAACAGGCTTTGGCTCGAGTTTTTTGCTTGGATCGTCGCCTTTCTGCTGCTCGCGAGCGGGGCCATACCTTACATCTCTTCGGGTACGGCATTCTTCATCGCGCTGCTGCTCGAAATTCTGCTTGGGCTCGAAGCCAATAATCTGCGGCGCGGCGACTTTGCGCGGCGTGGCTTTCGGTTGATCGATGTCGCGGCAGGGGCTACGCGCGACGATGCCGAGCGTGGCTTCTATCGCCGCGCATGCGCTCCGGCTCCCGCCGCCAGCGACGAGAAACCGCCTCCGCTGCCGGCGGTGCCCCCGGGCGCGCAGCCGGACGTCCTTGGCGTCTTTCCTTTGCCGGAGGATCCGCGGTGAACGTCGCCATTGTCGATTACGGGTCCGGCAATCTTCATTCCGCGCACAAAGCCTTCGAGCGCGCCGCGCGTGAAGCGGGCCTAGACGCCGAAATCAAGGTGACGGGCAATCCTGAGGATGTCGCGCGCGCGGAGCGCATCGTGCTGCCGGGTGTCGGCGCCTTCGCCGATTGCCGCCGCGGACTGGACGCTCTGCCGGGTATGGTCGAAGCCCTCGACGAGGCGGTCGTCAGGAAGGGCAAGCCGTTTCTCGGCATTTGCGTCGGCATGCAGCTCATGGCCGAACGGGGCCTCGAATATGAAGAGACGCGCGGACTCGGCTGGATCGGCGGCGACGTTGCGGCGATTGCGCCGAAAGATCCGGCGCTCAAGATCCCGCATATGGGCTGGAATACGCTGGAACTTCAGCGCGAGCACCCGGTGCTTGCAGGGATTGCGACAGGCGCGCAGGGTCTGCATGCCTATTTCGTCCATTCCTATGCGTTCACCGGCACGGCGGCGGGGGAGGTCCTGGCGATGACGGATTATGGCGGGCCGGTCATTGCGATCGTCGGGCGCGACAATCTCGTCGGCACTCAGTTCCACCCGGAAAAGAGCCAGAGGCTCGGTCTCGCCCTCATTGCCAATTTCCTGCGGTGGCAGCCGTGATCCTCATTCCGGCGATCGATCTGAAGGAAGGCCGGTGCGTGCGCCTCGTTCAAGGGGACATGGCCCGCGCGACCGTCTTCAATGAGGATCCTGCGGCGCAAGCGGATATTTTCGCATGCCAAGGATTCGAATATCTCCACATTGTGGATCTCGACGGCGCCTTCGCAGGCAAGCCGATGAATGCCGGCGCGGTCGAGGCGATCATCGCACGCGCGACGATCCCGGTTCAGCTCGGCGGCGGCATCCGCGATCTCGCCACGATCGAGGCCTGGCTCGCCAAAGGAATAGATCGCGTGATCATCGGCACGGCGGCGGTGCGCAATCCCGAGCTCGTGCGCGCCGCGGCACGCGCTCACCCCGGCAGGATCGCCGTCGGGATCGATGCGCGCGATGGCCAAGTTGCGGTTGAAGGCTGGGCGAAGAATATCGAAACGAGCGCGGTCGATCTCGGCCGGAAGTTCGAGGATGCGGGCGTTGCCGCCATCATCTATACCGATATAGCGCGCGACGGCGCGTTGGCGGGGCTGAACATTGCGGCGACTCTGGCGCTCGCCGGTGCTGTTGCAATTCCCGTTATCGCTTCGGGCGGGCTTGCCTCGCTCGGGGACGTGGAGAGATTGCTGATGCCGGACTGCGCGAAACTCGCCGGCGCGATCACCGGCCGCGCGCTTTACGATGGCAGGCTCGATGCCAGGGCGGCGCTCGCGCTCATCCGTGCAGCGGAGAAAAGCCTTGCTTAAGGCGCGGCTCATTCCCTGTCTCGACGTCAAGGACGGCCGCGTCGTCAAGGGCGTCAATTTCGTCGGATTGCGCGATGCCGGCGATCCGGTCGCTTGCGCCATCGCTTATGACGCGGCGGGCGCTGACGAACTCTGTTTTCTCGATATTACCGCGAGCCACGAGAACCGTGGCATTATCCTCGAGGTCGTGCGGCGCACGGCGGAGGCCTGTTTCATGCCGCTCACAGTCGGCGGCGGTGTGCGCACGATCGAAGATATTCGTAATCTTCTGCTCGCCGGCGCCGACAAGGTCTCGATCAATACGGCAGCCGTGCAGAACCGCGATCTCGTGCGCGTCGCGGCGGAGAAATTCGGCAGCCAGTGCATCGTCGTGGCGATCGATGCCAAACAGACCGGCCCGAGCCGCTGGGAGATTTTCACGCATGGCGGGCGAAATCCGACGGGCCTCGACGCCATCGCCTACGCACGAGAGGTCGTGAGCCTCGGAGCAGGGGAGGTTCTTTTAACCTCCATGGATCGCGATGGGACGAGATCGGGCTTCGATCTCGCGCTCACCCGTGCCATTGTCGATGCCGTGACCGTCCCGGTGATTGCCTCGGGCGGCGTCGGTACGCTCGATCACCTCGTCGAGGGCGTCGAAGTCGGCGGCGCGAGTGCCGTTTTGGCCGCGTCCATCTTCCATTTCGGCGAATTCAGCATTGCCGAAGCCAAGACCTACATGGCGCGCGCCGGCGTCGCGATGCGGCTCGACGGCTGCAGCGTAGCCGCGGCCGCATAAGGGAAGAGCTTAATGAGCAAGTTCAGCCTCGAGGACCTCGCCGCGCTTATTGCGGAACGTGCAAAGGCGAGCGCCGAAACCTCCTATACGAAATCTTTGCTCGACGCCGGGCCAGCGCATGCCGGCAAGAAAATGGGCGAGGAAGCAATTGAAGCCGCCATCGCCGCTGCCCTCGGCGAGCGTCAGGCGCTCGTCCACGAAAGCGCCGATCTTCTCTATCATCTTCTCGTCGTTCTCCAGTCGCGCGGCATTGCGCTCGGCGAAGTGCTAACCGAACTCGAGAAGCGCACGGCGCAGTCCGGGCACGAGGAAAAAGACTCCCGAAAAAGCTGATTTGCGCGGAGATAAATCCCGGATAGGCTGGCGCCGAGGGAAATTAGCGCCATCTATGGAACAACCGTAATCCGGTCTCGGACCCAAGAGGTCTGAATGGACGAACGCGTCGCGGAGGAAATTCTTTCGGCCTATCATCGCTTCACCCGGAGCGAATGGGCGGCCTTGCGCGCCGATACGCCGCTCACCCTCACGCTCGAGGATTTGAGCAGACTGAAATCGCTCAACGACCCCATCTCGCTGGAAGAGGTCGTCGCGATCTATCTGCCGCTCTCGCGCCTCCTCGCGCTCTACGTTGCTGCGACGCAAGGCCTCTTCAAGGCGACCCAGCGCTTCCTCGGCGCCGAAGACGGCAAGATGCCCTATATCATCGGCGTCGCCGGCTCGGTCGCGGTCGGCAAATCGACGCTGTCGCGCGTGATGCGTGCGCTGCTCTCGCGCTGGCCGAATACGCCGAAAGTCGAGCTCGTCACGACCGACGGCTTTCTCTATCCAAACGCAGTTCTCGAAGCCGAAGGCCTGATGGAGAAGAAGGGCTTCCCCGAGAGCTATGACGGCACCGCTCTCCTGCGCTTCCTTCATGATGTGAAGGCCGGAACGCGCAATGTCCGCGCGCCCGTCTATTCGCATTTGACTTACGACGTCGTGCCGGACGAGAGCATCGTCGTCGATCGGCCGGATATTCTCATCGTGGAAGGTCTGAACGTTCTCTTGGCCGGCCGCCCGCCGAAGGATGGGCGCCCGACCGCTTTCGTCTCCGATTATTTCGATTTCTCGGTCTATCTTCACGCCGACGAAGCGGATCTCGAGAAATGGTATATCGAGCGCTTCATGCGGCTGCGGCAGACCTCGTTTCGCGATCCGCGCTCTTACTTTCGCAAATATGCCGAAGTCCCGGAGGCCGAGGCCGAGCGCGTCGCGCGCGAGATCTGGACGCGGATCAACCTGCGCAACCTGCATGAGAATATTCTGCCGACGCGGGCCCGGGCGAGCCTCGTGCTGACCAAGGGCGCGAGCCATTCCATCGAGACGGTCGAGCTCAGGAAACTGTAGCTCTAACCCTCTCCCAGACGGAGAGGCGGGCGGAGCCTGCCGGGTGAGGCGAAACCCTTAATCCCCGCCCCGCTTCGCGAGGCACTTACGCCAGCCCGTTCTCCGCTGCGAGCGCGGCAAGGTCGGCATGCGGGCGGGCGCCATAATGCTGGATGATCTCGGCCGCGGCGAGCGCGCCGAGCCGCGCGCAATCGACGAGATCGCGGCCCTTGACGAGGCCGGCAAGAAAGCCGGCGGCAAAGAGGTCGCCCGCCCCGGTCGTATCGATTACGGCTTCGACGGGATAGGCCTTGGCGGCATGCGTTTCCTCGCGCGTGACGACGAGGCAGCCCTTTTCCGAGCGCGTGACGACCGCGAGCATGTCCTCGTTGCGCAGGGCGGCGACGGCCGTGTCGAAATCCGCGGTCTGATAGAGCGAATGAAGCTCGCTCTCATTGGCGAAGAGAATGTCGATGCTGCCGTCGCGGATGAGCCGCAGGAATTCGTCGCGATAGCGATCGACGCAGAATGAATCGGAAAGACTCAACGCGACGCGCCGCCCCGCGGCGTGCGCGATCCCGATTGCTTTGAGGAACGCGGATTTCGCTGCCGGCGGATCCCAAAGATAGCCCTCGAGATAGCAGATCTGCGCGCCGGCAATGAGCGCAACGTCGATATCCGCTTCGGTCAGCGCCTGGCAGGCGCCGAGGAACGTATTCATGGTCCGCTGCCCGTCGGGCGTGACGAGAATGAGCGAGCGGGCGCTGGCCGGCCCGTCCACGGCAGGATGTGCGGCGAAGGTCACGTTCGCCGCGCGAATATCATGGGCGAAAATTTCGCCGAGCGGATCGGCCTTCACCTTGCCGATGAAGGCGGTACGGCAGCCGAGCTTGGCCGCGCCGATGATCGTATTGGCGGCCGAGCCGCCCGAGACGACCGTCGTCTGGCCCATCGCGCGATAAAGTTCTTCCGCCGTTGCCTCGTCGATGAGGCGCATCGAGCCCTTATGCAATCCGTGGGCGACGAGGAAATCATCATCGCTCGGCGCGATCACATCGACGATCGCATTGCCAAGGCCGACAAGGTCGAAATCTGCGTCCATATGCCCTCGCTGGCGCAAGCGAACTGTGTCGCAGCGGGCCTGCGTGGGGTCAAGCTGCGTTGAGGTCGCGCCTCGATGTTCCGTCGAGCATGATCTTTTCGGAAAACGCTAGGCGCTTTTCCGGATCATGCATTGATTACATGATCTTTTCGGAAAACCGCTACGCACTTTTCCGGATCATGCATTGATTTGACTGCATGATCTTTTCGGAAAACCGCTAAGCACTTTTCCGGATCATGCATTGATTTGACGCATGATCTTTTCGGAAAACCGCTACGCACTTTTCCGGATCATGCTCTAGAGCCCGTCGAAGAGCGCGGTCGAGAGATAGCGCTCGGCGAAGGAGGGAATGACGAGAACGATGTTCTTGCCGGCAAATTCCGACCGCAAGCCGATTTCGACCGCCGCCGCGACAGCCGCGCCGGACGAAATGCCGACCGGTATCCCTTCAATTCGCGCCACGAGCCTTGCCGTGTCGAAAGCCGTCTGATTGCCGACCGTGACGACCTCGTCGATCAGGCTGCGGTCGAGAATGGAGGGGATGAAGCCCGCCCCGATCCCTTGGATCTTGTGCGGCCCGGGCGGCCCGCCGGAGAGGACGGCCGAATCCTCGGGCTCCACGGCGACGATGCGCAGACCGGGCCGGCGCGGCTTCAGGACTTCTGCCACGCCGGTGATCGTGCCCCCGGTGCCGACCGCCGAGACGAAGACGTCGATCTCGCCATTCGTGTCGTTCCAGATTTCTTCGGCAGTCGTGCGGCGATGGATGTCGGGATTGGCGGGATTGTCGAATTGCTGCGGAATGGCGGCGCCCGGAATGGTCTTGGCGAGTTCCTGCGCCTTGGCAATGGCGCCTTTCATGCCTTGCGGCGCGGGGGTCAGCACGAGTTCGGCGCCGAGCAGAGCGAGCATTTTGCGGCGCTCGATCGACATCGATTCCGGCATCACGAGGATCAAGCGGTAGCCGCGCGCCGCGGCGACGAAGGCGAGCGCAATTCCCGTATTGCCGGAAGTCGGCTCGATCAAAACCGAGCGGCCCGGCGTGATCTTGCCGGCTGCTTCCATCGCTTCGACCATGCTCACCCCAATGCGGTCTTTCACGCTGCCGATCGGGTTGAAGAATTCGAGCTTGGCGAGGAGATTGGCTTTGACGCCCTTTTCCGCGGCGATCTTGTTCAGCCGGACGAGCGGCGTATCGCCGATCGTCTCGGTAATGGACTCATAGATCCGTCCGCGTCCCGGAACATGCGCCGAGCTGCCGGCTTCCTTCACTGCGGCCTGCGCCATCAATTCCTCCCAAAGACCGGCCAATCCTCAAAGTCTAGCATGATCCACAGAAGGGGAAACCGGTTTTCCAAAAAGATCATGCGTAATCAAAATCCTAGAGCGCGATCGCGACAAATCGATCGCATCGCGCTCCAGCATGATTGCGCTGCTCTTCACCCCCGCGGCTGCGGTACGATGCGCAGATAAGGCCGGGGCGCATTCCAGCCCGCCGGATATTTCTTCTTCGCCTCCTCGTCGGAAACGGTGCCCGAAATGATCACGTCTTCGCCGTAGCGCCAATTGACCGGCGTCGAAACCTGATGCTTGGCGGTGAGCTGCAGGGAATCGATCACCCGTAGAATTTCATCGAAGTTGCGGCCGGTGCTCGCCGGATAGTTCAGCGTCAACTTGATCTTTTTGTCGGGTCCGATGACGAAGACCGAACGCACGGTGAGCGTATCGCTCGCATTGGGATGGATCATCCCGTAGAGATTCGCGATCTTGCGGTCATGGTCGGCGATCAGCGGGAAATTGAGGCCGTAGCCTTGCGTTTCTTCGATGTCCTCGGCCCATTTATCGTGCGCCGTCAGCGGATCGACGCTGAGCCCGATGACCTTGACGCCGCGCTTGTCGAACTCCGGTTTCAGCTTGGCCGTGTAGCCGAGCTCGGTCGTGCAAACCGGCGTGAAATTCTTCGGATGCGAGAAGAGGACGACCCAGGAATTGTCGATGAAATCGTGGAATCTGATCGGCCCTTCGGTCGTTTGCGCCTCGAAATCGGGCGCGACGTCGCCAAGTTGCAGTGCCATTGCTGATACCTCTCGAAATCGCCGCTCACGCGCCGCCCTGCGGCTGAAGATCGGCGATCCTGTCGTGAAGACTTTGGTCCTCGGCTGGCATTTTCCAGAGCCGAATGTAGCCGAAAACCATTGGTGCATGGATATAACATTAATTCCAATATTCGCAAGGTGATAAGGGAGCTTATACGAGATTAGATTGTGAAATCCGGCTTCACGCTCTCATCAAGAAAAATCTTCTTCTCGCCGGCCTGCCGGCAGATGTCGTCGATGCTGACGAGGTCGAGCTCGGCGAGAAAAGCCTGGCTCGCTTGTTCGATGATCGGGCTGATCACATTTGCGATGAACTGGCTTTCGTTCTTCGCGGCGCCGGCATCTTCGCTCATCACGGCGCGGACGACCTCGGCGGCACTGATGCGGCGGCGCTCCCGCGCCAGCTCATAGCCGCCGCGCGGACCGCGCACACCTTTCAGGATTTCGGCGCGGACCAGCGCCTGGAGCAGCGTCTCGAGATGGCGCGGGGGCAGATCGAGGCGTCCGGCCAACGTTTTTGCGGCGACGGGCTGCGGGCGCGCATGGATCGCGATATCGGCCACGGCCGCGAGCGCCAGCATGCTGCGACGGCAGAGGAGGATCATGTCTTCTTCCCCAGAAAGCTTCCCGTCGAGCCATAACCGCCCGCCCCGCGTTCGGTCGCCGCAAGCTTTTCCGCCGGCAGGAAAGTGGCGCGGGTCACCGGCGAGACGACCAGCTGAGCGATCCTGGCGCCGCGGATCACTTCGAATGGCTCGCTGCCGAAATTGGCAAGCAGCACGCCGACCTCGCCACGGTAATCGCAGTCGATCGTGCCGGGCGCGTTCAAGACGGTAACGCCATATTGGAGCGCAAGTCCCGAACGCGGCCTCACCTGCGCTTCGAAGCCCTCCGGCAATTCGAGCGCAATGCCGGTCGCAACCAGCAATCGCGCGCCGGGCTCGATGACGATCTTGGCGTCAAGCGCAATGGCTGCGAAGAGGTCGGCCCCTGCCGCGCCTGCCGTCTGATAGGCGGGGAGCGGCAGGCCTTCGCCGTGCGGCAATCGGCGGACGGCGACACGTGCCTCAACCACGGATCCCTCCGAGCCTTGCGGCGAGATAAGCGATGAGTTTCGTCGCGACCTGATCCTTGCGCATGCGCGGCCACGTCTCGGCATTCTCGCGCGTGACGATGGTAACTTGATTTTCATCGTCGCCCATAACGCCCGCGCTCACGTCGTTGGCCACGATCACGTCGCAATGTTTGTGCGCCAATTTTACCCGCGCATGCTCGATGACGTTCTCGGTTTCCGCTGCGAAGCCGACCACGAGCCGCGCCTTGCCGCCCGCTGCGACGCCGGCGAGAATATCCGGGTTTTCGACAAGTGAAAGAACCGGCGCGCGTTCGGCTTTTTTGAGCTTTTGCTCAGCCACTTGGGCGACGCGCCAATCGGAGACGGCCGCCGCGCCAATGAAAATATCGGCGGGCAGGCCCTTCTCGACAGCGGCAAGCATTTCGGTGGCCGTTGCGACATGCCGCACCGTGATGCCGGAGGGATCCGGCAATGCCACCGGCCCGCTGACGAGCACGACTTCGGCGCCGGCCTGTGCCGCAGCCGCCGCAATCGCATGACCCTGTTTGCCGGACGAGTAATTGCCAAGAAAGCGCACGGGATCGATCGGCTCTCGCGTCGGCCCCGAAGTCACCACAACGCGCCGGCCCGAAAGCAGCCGGCCGGGAAGGGGGATCGACGTATTGCTTTCGAGCGCAACGCGGATCGCCGCAAGGATCGCATGCGGCTCGCTCATCCGTCCCGGCCCATACTCGCCGCAGGCCATTTCGCCGTCTTCCGGTCCGGCGAAGAGCACGCCGTCGCCCCGCAATTGCGCGACATTGCGTGCGGTTGCCGGGTTGAGCCACATCCGGATGTTCATCGCCGGCGCGAGCAGGATCTTTTTGTCGGTCGCGAGCAGCAGCGTCGAGGCGAGGTCGTCGGCCAATCCATGCGTCATCTTCGCTATGAGATCGCCGGTCGCGGGCGCGACGACCACGAGATCGGCGGCGCGCGAAAGCTGGATGTGCCCGATCTCGGTCTCGTCGGTGAGCGAGAAAAGATCATCGAAGACTTTGGTTCCGGAGAGACTTGCGACGGAAAGCGGCGTGACGAATTCCTTCGCCGCTTTGGTCATGACGACGCGAAGACTCGCGCCCTCTTCGCGCAGCCGTCGAATGAGCTCGAGGACCTTATAGGCGGCAATCCCGCCGCCTATGATGAGCAGAATCCGCTTGCCTTGCAGCACGCCGGTTTATCGCATCTTGCCGAGAACTTGATCCTTCTTCCGCATGGGCAAAGTTCAATGCAGGAAGAAATAGAAAATCATTATAGCGACGATGAACCAAAGAGCGAAATGCCCGAGCCGTGCTGCGCGCGCCTGCGCTTCGCCGATCTTTTCGACGGCTTCCTCGGAAATTTCAAACCCCTCTTCCGCCATATCCTCCATTTGCGCGATGATATTCTCCACCCGCAGGAGCGCGGCGGGGAGATTGGCGGCGAATTGGCTGAGCGCGGTGAGGCCACGCCCAACATCCTCGATCTTGCCGACCGGCCCGAGGTTCTTCTCGATCCAGCTGCGCACCACGGGCTCGGCCGTCGACCACATGTCGAGCTTCGGGTCGAGGCCGCGGGCAACGCCTTCGACGACGACCATGGTTTTCTGCAGAAGCACCAGCTCGGTGCGGGTGTGCATGTCGAAAAGCGCGGTGACCTCGAAGAGCAGGGTCAAAACCCGCGCCATGGAAATCTGATCGGCCGTGCGCGAATGGATCGGCTCGCCGATGGCGCGGATCGCCTGGGCGAAATCCTCGACCTTATGCGTGTGCGGGACGTAGCCCGCTTCGAAATGAACTTCGGCAACGCGCCTATAATCGCGCCTTATGAAGCCATAGATGATTTCGGCGAGAAATCGGCGCTCCTTGGTACCGAGCCGTCCCATGATACCGAAATCGACCGCGATCAGGCGGCCCTGGCGATCGACGAAGAGATTGCCCTGATGCATGTCGGCATGGAAGAGGCCGTCGCGCATCGCATGCCGCAGGAAAGATTGAATGATCGTCTTCGCCAGCGCGCGAAGGTCGAGACCGGCGGCGATAAGCGCGGGCGTGTCCGAGAGCGGAATGGCATCGATCCATTCCAGCGTCAGGACTTCTTTCTCCGTCCGGTCCCAGTCGACTTGCGGCACGCGGAAATCGCTCTCATTCGCGGTATTCTCGGCGAATTCGGAGGCCGCCGCGGCTTCGAGGCGAAAATCCATTTCGATCTTCACCGTGCGCGCCAAAGTATCGACGACTTGCACCGGCTTTAAGCGCTTGGTTTCCGGAAACCAGCGCTCGGCAAGCCGCGCGGCAAAATACATGTCGGAGAGATCGCGCCGAAACCGCCGTTCGACGCCGGGACGCAGAACCTTGACCGCCACCTCGCGCTCGCCCTTCTTGTCGCGGACGCGCGCGCGGTGAACTTGCGCGATCGAAGCGGCGGCGACGGATTCGCCGAAACGGACGAACAACGAGTCGATCGGCCGCTTGAATGCGGTCTCGATCGCTTTGACTGCCGTCTCGCGCGAGAAGGGCGGCATGTGATCTTGCAAAAGCTCGAGACGAAGCGCGACCTCGGGGCCGACCACGTCCGGCCGCGTCGCCAGAAATTGTCCAAGCTTCACGTAGGAAGGCCCAAGCTGGCTGATCGCCGCCGGCAAAAGATCGAGGCCGCCGTCGCGCTTGGCGATAAGTTTGGCAAAGCCGAATGGCAGCCGCGCCGTAATCGGCAAGGCCATAATGTCGATATCGCGGAAGAGGCCGGCGCGCGACAGGACAAAGCCGGCCCGAGCGATGCGCAGCATATGGCCGGGAAAGAAACGCACGCCTAAAGCTTCCAGCCGGAATGAATGGCGACGACGCCGCCCGTGAGCTTTACGAACGAGGCGCGAGCAAAGCCCGACTTCTCGATCATCCCGCGGAAATCTTCGGCCGACGGGAAACGCCGGATCGATTCGACGAGATAACGGTAGGCGTCCGCATCGCCCGTGACGAGCCGGCCGATCTCCGGAATGGCGCGGAAGGAATAGGCGCTATAGAGCCGATCGAGCCGGGCATTGTCGACCTGCGAGAACTCGAGGCAGAGAAAGCGCCCGCCGCGGCGCAGCACCCGATAGGCTTCAGCGAGCGCCGCATCGATGCGCGGCACGTTGCGAATACCGAAGGCGATCGTATAGCCGTCGAAGGCGCAAGCCGGAAAGGGCAGCGCTTCCGCATTGGCCTCGACGAAGCTAACACCCGTCCTTCCGGCACGGGCGCGGCCGATCTCCAGCATGTCGGCATTGATATCTGCGACGGTGACCCGCGTCTCGGGGCCGCCTGCCTTGGCGATACGCAAAGCGACGTCGCCGGTTCCGCCCGCGACGTCGACATGGTCGAAGGCCCTGGCCTTTGGAGGATTGAGCATCGCCACGAGCCGATCCTTCCACAGCCGGTGGAGACCGCCGGACATCAGATCGTTCATCAGGTCGTAGCGGGACGCCACATTGCGAAAGATCCGATCGACGCGGCCCTGCTTTTCGCGCAGAGGAATCCTGGCAAAGCCGAAATCTGTTTCCACGCCGCCACCCACTCCGCGTTCCGGCACCCGTGCTCGACGCCCGATCGGCGCCGACCTATGCCCGCTTCCCACGGCGCCCGTCAATTCGGCGTTCCGCCGAGGCTTAACGCAGGGCGCCCTTCCGGGCGTTCGGATTATATGCTTTGACGGGCGAAGGCGCATCTCAAGCGTCAATGCCGAGGAGTCCGATTGCCCGAATTGCCCGAAGTCGAGACGGTGCGCCGCGGGCTCGCGGCTGCGATGGCCGGGGCGCGGATCGAAGAGGTCGAGCTGAGGCGGGCCGATCTGCGCTTTCCCTTTTCCAGGGATTTCGCCAAGCGTCTCGCCGGTCGCAAGGTCGAAGCTTTGCAGCGGCGGGCCAAATATATTTTGGCGAAGCTCGATGACGGTCACATCCTCGTCCTGCATCTCGGCATGTCCGGGTCGATTCGCATCGAGAATGCCAAAAAGGCCGAGACGCCGGGCGCATTCCATTATGGCCGCGCGAAGGACGCCGCGCATGACCATGTGGTCTTTCATCTTTCGAACGGCAAAATCATCATCTACAACGACCCGCGCCGTTTCGGCTTCATGCAGATCATCCGGGCCGAGGAGCTTGCCGCTCATCCTCTATTCCGGCAGCTCGGCATTGAGCCGCTCGGCGAGGATCTGAACGCGAAGAGCCTCGCGCGGCTCTTCGCCGGCAGGAAAGCGCCGCTGAAATCGGCGCTCGTCGATCAGCGGCTGATTGCCGGCCTCGGCAACATCTATGCGTGCGAAGCGCTCTATCGCGCGCGCCTTTCGCCGCGGCGCGCGGCCGGCTCGATCGCGCGCAAGGACGGCAGCCCGACCGAACGCGCCGAACGGCTCGTAAAGGCGATCCGCGAAGTCCTCGAGGAAGCGCTTGCGGCCGGCGGCTCTTCTTTGCGCGATCATCGTCAGACC
Source organism: Beijerinckiaceae bacterium (assembly GCA_021324915.1). GTDB lineage: Bacteria > Pseudomonadota > Alphaproteobacteria > Rhizobiales > Beijerinckiaceae > Methylovirgula. The sequence goes on from JAJPIC010000018.1 coordinate 20,170, forward strand.
AATGGCGAGCTTGGCTATTTCCAGCACAAATTCCGCGTCTACGATCGCGAGGGGCTGCCCTGTCCCGATTGCGCCGGCAAGGTGAAACGCATCGTCCAATCCGGCCGCGCCACCTTTTTCTGCCCCGCATGCCAGAAATGACCTCTCCCGTTGCGCGGAGAGCGAAGCGTGATGGCCAACAAGCAGCGGAGCCGCTGCCTCTGCCTCCCGTAAGAGAGGGTCCTGTGGAGGCGGATCATGCCGTCAATACGTCTCCCGGCACGACCTTCAGGATCGTCGCATGACCTTCCAGCGGCGAAAAGGCCGCGCGATCGCCGCCGGTCAGAAATACTTGTGCGCCAAGCGCGACGAGCCTCTCATAAAGCGCGGCACGGCGGGCCGCATCGAGATGCGCGGCGATCTCATCGAGCAGGATGAAAGGGGCGATTGCGGAAAGATCGGCCACGAGACGCGCATGGGCGAGCACGAGCCCGACGAGCAGCGCCTTCTGTTCGCCGCTCGAAGATTGCGCCGCGTCCGCCTGCTTGGGTCCGTGCCTCACGAGAAGATCGGCGGCGTGCGGACCGATGAGCGTGCGCCCGGCGGCGGCATCGCGTGTCCGATTGTCGCGTAAAACCCGGCGATAGATTTCTTCGACTTCGAGCGCCGGGCGCCCGGCGACGAGCGCCTCTATGTCGCCCTTCAATTGAAGCTCGGCGAAAGGGAAGGGTCCGGCCTTGGTCGCGGCGATGACGCTCGCGAGATGTGCGATCGTCTGCGTGCGCGCCGCGGCAACTGCGACGCCGAGTTCGGCGACCTCGTGCTCGGCCGCATCGAGCCAGCGATCCTGCCTTCCTCCTTCCTCGAGCAGGCGGTTGCGATTGCGAAGCGCGCGTTCGAGCCCATTGACCCGGCTCCCATGTTCGGAATCGACCGCGAGCACGAGCCGGTCGAGAAAGCGCCGCCGCTCGCCGGCCGGTCCGGCGAAGAGCCCGTCCATAGCGGGCGTGAGCCAGACGACGCGCACGTGATCGGCAAACGCCCGGATCGAGCCGACCGGCTCCCGGTTCAGCCGATAGCGACGCTGCAATCCATCGGGCTGCGCTTCCGTCCCGGTGCCGAGCTGGACCGATCCTTCCTTCGTTGCGACCTCTGCCGAGACGGCGAACGTGCCGTGTCCGCCCCGCCGCGCAAATTCGGCGAGCTCGGCACGGCGAAGGCCGCGCCCGGGGGTGAGCAGCGAGATCGCCTCGATGAGATTGGTCTTGCCGGCGCCATTCTCGCCGGTCAGCACAATGACGGCGCCCTCTATTTTGAGATCGAGCGCGGCATAGGTGCGGAAATCGGTGAGCACGAGCCGCTCGATGGACGGCAGCGGACCTTGTGAGCGCGAAACCGGCATGGTCTCATTCATTCCGGGGTTTCTAAAGCATCGGACCCAAAAGTGGGTACCGGTTTTGGGACGAATCCGATGCTCAAAGAAAGCATCGGACCCAAAAGTGGGCACCGGTTTTGGGACGAATCCGATGCATCCGCTGGAATTGCGATGAAAGAGGCGTCGAATTTGCCGGTCCGCTTGGCCTCACGCGCCGACCTCGACGCGCTCGCCGATCTTTGGGTTGCGAGCTGGCAGGCGGTCATGCCGAAAATCGACTTCACCGCGCGGCGGAGTTGGTTTCTCGCGCATGTCCGGGACATGGAAGCGCAGGGCGCGGCGACGATCTGCGCCTTCGCGGGAGATGCTCTCCTCGGTTTCATGCTGCTCGATCGCGAGCGCCGCTTTCTCGAACAGATTGCCGTTCGGCCGGATCGTTTCGGCACTGGCGTCGGCGCCCTTCTGCTCGAAGAGGCGAAGCGGCTCTGTCCGGCCGGCCTCGCCCTTGAGGTCAATGTCGATAATTCCCGTGCGCTGCGCTTCTATGAGAAATCCGGGTTCGAGCCGGTGGAAGCCGGCGTCAACCCCAATTCGGGCCTAAAAACCTGGCGGGTGCGCTGGCTGAGCGTCGGCAGGAGCCCCTAGCAATCGGCGCCGGACGGCCCTAGATTGGCGTGGCGGAGCTGCGGGGTGCGTGTGGATCAATTCCCCGGGGCCTTATCGATCTCGTCGGGAGCTGTCCCTGTCCTTGCCCGTGGGCTTGGGCACATGGCGCCCACCTACTTTGTAGGTTCCCGGGATCGAATCCCACGGCCATCGTGGCCCCGCGCTTCCTGCCAAATCCGACCCAAATGAATTCGATTTCCACGAAAGCCGCCTTGCGCGAGCAGGCGCTCTTAAATCGCCATCAAGTGACCGCCGATGAAATCCGCACCTTCGCCCGCCATTTTGCGGAAGTCGGCACGGCTTTCGCCGTGGAACAAGGCGCGAAAATCGCCTCTGCCTATTGGGCGATCAAACACGAAGCCTCGACGTTCCGCCTGCTCGACAAGCTCGCCAAAAAAAATATCGCCACCGCCCTGCCGGTGATGCAGGGACGCGGCGCCCCGCTTCTGTTCCGGCTCTGGAAACAGGGCGATCCGCTCGCCGAATCGCAATGGGGAATCAGGGAGCCGGCGGAAGGCGACGAAGTCTTCCCCGATCTGCTCTTCGTCCCGCTGCTCGCTTTCGATCGCAGCGGCAATCGGCTCGGCTATGGCGCGGGCTTTTATGACCGCACGCTCGCGCGGCTGCGTTCGATGCAGAAGATCATCACCGTAGGCCTTGCTTATTCGCTTCAGGAAGTGCCGCAGGTTCCGAGCGAGAGCTACGATCAGAGGCTCGATTACGTGCTGACCGAGCGCGAATGGATCGTCTGCACGTGAAGGCGAGCGCTGCGGACCCCATTTGGCACTTATCTTCGTGCGCGTCTATGTTGAACGGGCGCGAGGAATTTTAATGCGGCTTCTTTTCATCGGGGACATCGTCGGACGCTCCGGGCGCATCGCCCTCATCGAGCGATTGCCGAAGCTCAGAGAGGCTTGGCGGCTCGATTGCGTCATCGTCAACGGCGAGAATGCCGCGGGCGGCTTTGGCATTACCGAGCCGATCCTCGTGGATTTTCTAGCTGCCGGCGCCGATTGCGTCACGCTCGGCAATCACGCTTTCGATCAGCGCGAAGCACTCAGCTTCATCGCGCATCAGCCGCGACTCGTTCGTCCGCGCAATTATCCGCGCGGAACGCCGGGCTCGGGCGCCGCTCTCGTCGAGACGAAGGGGGGTGCGCGCGTGCTTGTCGTCAATCTCATGGGGCGGACTTTCATGGACGCGCTCGACGATCCGTTCGCCGCCGGCGCGGAGGAAATCGCTGCCTGTCCGCTGGGCGAAGCTTGCGATGCGGCGGTCATCGATTTCCATGCCGAGGCTTCGAGCGAAAAACAGGCTTTCGCGCATTTTGTCGACGGCCGCGTCTCGCTTGTCGTCGGCACGCACACGCATGTTCCGACGGCCGATCATCAAATCCTGCCCGCCGGCACGGCCTATATTACCGACGTCGGCATGACGGGAGATTATGAATCGATCATCGGCATGGACAAGGAGGAGCCGATCCGCCGCTTTCTGCAGAAGACGCCGGGCGGGCGGCTCGAACCTTCAGGGGGCGAGGCGACGCTCTGCGCAATAGCGGTCGAAACGGATACACGCGGACTAGCGGAAAAGGTTGCGCCGGTTCGGATCGGCGGAAGGCTCAGTCCGGCGAAACCGGATTTTTGGGATTAGGATGAAGCCGGCTCGATCGGATCGAGGACTCGAATCGACGCTCGCGCTCGTGGTCGGCCTCAATCTTTCCTATTTCGGCATCGAGCTTGCCGTTGCGCTCGCCATAGGTTCGCTCTCGCTTCTCGCCGACAGCCTCGATTTTCTCGAAGATCTTGCGCTGAACGCGTTGGTGCTCGCTGCGCTGCGCCTCTCGCCTGCGCTGCGCGCGCGGCTCGGAATGGCGCTCGCCGGGCTTCTCATATTGCCGGCTGCGGCGATGCTCGTCACTCTGGCACGGAAGTTTGCGGCGCCCGTGGCGCCCGCGCCTTTGCCCTTGTCGCTGACCGGGCTCGGGGCGCTCGTTGTGAATACCGCCTCGGCGCTCGTGCTCGCCCGCGTGCGCGACCGTGCCGGGAGCCTCACGCGCGCCGCCTTTCTTTCGGCCCGCAATGACGTGGCGGCGAACGTCGCCATCATTGTGGCGGGCGGGGTGACGGCGCTTTGGCCGACGATCTGGCCGGATGTTGTCGTCGGCCTGGGAATTGCGGTGCTTAACGCCGATTCGGCGCGGGACATCTTCCAGGCCGCACGGCGGGAAATCCGGCGGGCAAAGGGTCTCGATTGAGACGGTTTATTTTCGCCTTATCTCGGCTTATAGACGCGCGGATCTAGAGCATATCCGGAAATGCGCGAGCCGGTTTTCCGATAAGATCATGCTTAACAAAGGCATGATCCGGAAAAGTGGAAGCCGGTTTTCCGATAAGATCATGCTCGAGCAAAGGCATGATCCGGAAAAGTGGAAGCCGGTTTTCCGATAAGATCATGCTC
>JAJPIC010000015.1 GCA_021324915.1 Beijerinckiaceae bacterium
AGCTTCAATGAGGCCGAGGCGTGTGCGCCTCGGATGCCAGCTCCGCAGGGCGGTTATTCGGTCCCCAACCAGGCTTCAATGAGGCCGAGGCGTGTGCGCCTCGGATGCGCGCGGGCGGAGGCGCCTTTGCAGCCGATCTTCTGGTCGCTTCAATGAGGCCGAGGCGTGTGCGCCTCGGATGCTCGAGCCTCCTAAAGGCGAACAACCTCTCCGATCTTCGCTTCAATGAGGCCGAGGCGTGTGCGCCTCGGATGCCTCCACCCTACAAGCCCCTGGACACAAAGGCAATCTTGCCGCGTTTTCGATCGGTGGTCTACCGGGACGAGCGACCCGCGGCAGATTCCAGGTGCTATCCTATTCACGATGTCAAAGAGCTTCGCAATTCCAACGATCTACCGAGATTCGAGCGGGCGTCGGGTTCCACGCATCACATCGCCGCTCGAAAGCACCCGGCAGGTACGAAACGCCTTCAATCAGGGCCGCTCATCTTTGTCGGACGCACGAGTGATCTTACAGGATTTCGCTATATGACGGTAGCCTGACGTTCCATTTTTGAGAATGTTTTGCCGATGCTCTCCATGACGAGTTCGATCTTGTCGGCCGGTCCGACATCGATCAGGAGAACGTGATCCTCCCCATTCTTCACCAGTTCGCGCAATCGCGTTTCGAGCTCGGCCCGGCGCCGCTGCGACAAACGGCATTGGAAAACGGAAAGCTGTATCCATTCGCCATACCCATGCATGGCTTTGAACACCCGCCGCCAGCGCTTTTGGTCGGAGATGTCGTAGGTCACGATGAAGAGGCGTTCGTCGGCCATGGCGCGTCCTCACCGCGGCAAATAGTGCGGATAGGCCGGCAACTCTCCCAAAAGAAACCGGGACAGCAGTCGCGCCTGAACCAGCAGCATGCGGCGCATGCTTACCTGATAGCCGAAGATGGGATGCGTGGTTTCCTGCGACAGACGACGCTCGAACGCCTCGACAAAGCGTCGGCGCCCTGCTTGCGTCAGCGCTGTCCCAGTGACCGCAACGACGAAATCGCTCGGCCCAACCTCGCCCGTGTTGACCGCCGACAGCACGACGGAATCGGCGATGATCGCGCGAAACGGCTCCATGAGGTCGAGCGCCAGCGCCGGGCGGCCGTAGCGCGGCGCGTGATAGAAGCCTCGGTAGGGATCGAGACCCACCGATGCCAACGCGATCGTCAAATTCCTGGTCAACATCGCATAGGCGAGCGACAGCATGGCGTTGACCGGATCGGTTGGCGGGCGGCGATTGCGCGCCTCGAAGCGGAACGGCGCCAGTTCGCCGGCGCCTTGCTTGTCTTCGGGCGACTTCAGCAGACCAGCGAAGGCGCGAAAATAAACGGCGGCCGCATCGCCTTCGACCCCAAGCAGTTGCGCCAGTGTCGTCACACCATCTGCCGATTTGCGCGCAGCCCCAAGCCGGTCGAGCGCCGCCTGTCGCTCCTCCGGGGGCCCGCGCCAATTCCGGCGCAGGATCGTCCGCTGGTTCGTGATCTTCGCCCCGACCAGTTCCTTTGCGAACCGCAGGCACGCGGCCTCGTCGAAGCTCAAGCGATATTGCGCCGTGCGAATCTCGACATTGCGGTGCCCTATGCCGTGGGCAACACCGCGAAACCAGCCGCTGTGACTGTGAAAGGTCACCGGAATCTCGCGTTCGAGCAGCGCCGCGAGCGCGGGTGTGGTGATCGATACATTGCCGAACAGCGCTACGTCCGAAATGTCGATGAAGCGCACTTGGGATTCGCCTTTCTCCTCGTCGGTGATCTTGAGCGTTTCGCCTTCCTTGCCGATCCGGGCATGCTGGGATTGCACGATGAGCGGCAGTGCTTCGTCAGGCGGAACAGCGATCGTCCGCGGGGCGAGCGACGAGCCCGACAATGAGCGAATCTCATCCGGAAGACAGACCGTCACGAGCGCGCAGCGCGGACATTTCGGACTGTCCTTGAGCGGCGGCGGGATGCGGCTTTGCGAAACCGTCAGCCGCAGCTCACTGATCGCAGTGCGTGCTGCGCTTCGCAAGGCGTCGTCCAGCGCGACACGCACGCGCTCCCTGCTCTCGGCATAATAGATGGCGCCTTCCTCGACGCGGTACCCATGCTCTTCGAGCAGCAATCCCTGGAGGCAGATCTGGATGCGCTCTGGTTCGTAAACGCCTTGCGCGACATGCGGGCGCTTGCCCCTTTTGTAATCGACTGGCGTTACAATGCCATCCTCGGCTTCGGCAATATCGAGCTTGGCGATGACCCCCAGGGCGATCGAGGAGAGCGTCAACGACCGGCTGACGACCTTGTCACTCGCCGGTGCTTCACCGGTCTCCAATGCCTGCGGCTCAGGAAGCGGTGCACTGGGACGATCGACCCGCGTGTGGACGCGATTGCCCTCGACTGTGTCACCGGTCTCCGCCCACTCGCTCTGCGTCCACATGAGATAAGCAAGCCGCGGGCAATAGACGAACTCGTTCACCATCCGCGCTGGAATGAGCGGCGTGTCGCCAGAGACCGGCGGCGCGGGAAGATGGAATTCGAGCTGAGTGTCGGTCATGACGGACTCATCTGCCAAAGTTCGCGAATACGCCGAGCCCGATGTGGCGGCCGCCGCCGATGGCAACGGGCCCCAAAACCTCTTGATCGAAGGTGATGACAGCATGCGTGCGCGGAAATGATTTAAGATATGCGGGTACGCGATAGGCCCCGGCCATCTCGGCCCCGGCGAACACCGGCTCGCGCTGCAAATGAATTTCCAAGACAGGCGTCGTATAGCCCGCCTGGGCGAGCGCCTTGAGCACCAGAACGTGGGCCTTCGCGGAGCGATAGTCGTCGCGGCCCGGCAGAACCAACGGAGTCACGGTGCCCCACTGACGGGATTTGCGTATGTATCGGTTCGTGATCGTGTCGGGGAACGGCTCCGCGCGCAGTTCGGCGACGATCTCACCCGTTTTCTCGTCTACGAGCGGCGCGCCGGAAAGCGAGCGCACAACATCCCTCGCGGCAAGATCTACGCTTCCGAAGGGTTCGGCGAGCATCGCTCGACGGATGCGGCCGTCGCGGCCCTTGGTCGGCAGCGTGGGCAACGGAACATAGGAGAAGCGATCGTTCTTGGCGCTCTCGTCTTCGCCATGACCGCAGACAAAGCGTTCGATGAACGCAGGGTTGAGGCCAAGCGTCTTGGCGCGTTGGTGCGCGGCATGACGCAGCCATGCGGCAACTTTCATGGTGAAGCGCGGATCGAAGGAGCGGAAGCCATCGTTCCCGTTATCGAGCGAAAAGAGGTGGACAGGCCGGCGCCTACCCGCGGTGCGGCGAACATACCGGACCTCGTCGTAGACGGAGGGCGGCGCCGGCGCGGCCACCCAACTCTTGCGGCCGCCGCCTGCAAGTTCGAGCCTCGATCGCTGGTCTTCATGGCGCAGCAGCAGTTCGTCGAGCGAGCCTTCGATCGTCACGCGCCAGCCGATACCTTCTTCGGGAATCCACACTTGGCCCAGAAGCGACGCCTTCTCCGCGCCGGCCAGAATGCGGCCGCGGGCGGCCACGAGATCGATACCAAGACCGAGCGCATGAAGATGCGCCGCCTCGCCGCACAGAATTTCGGCATGGGGACGCGCCGCTGGCCATTCGGAATCCTCTATCGGCCAGAGAAAGCGGACCGTCGCATCACTGTCCAGCAGGTGGGAACGCAGATCTTTGTCGGTGCGGAGTTCGTTCGGCTGCTTTTCCGGCTGCTTGCCGGCTGCCCAGGCGCGCGCGACCTTGTCCAAGTCGTTGTTCGGCACATAGAGCCTGAGCGCGGACGCCGCGCATTCCCGCGGCGCGACGATTTCCGGTGCGGCGCGCCGCTCCAGCCATCGCAAAGCCTCCTTCTTCGCGTCCGAAAATTCCTTGCGGCGAAAGCCGAGATTTCCGGCGGCGACGAGCGCCTGGAGCAAACGATGCGGATTCGGCGGCCACTGCGCCGCTCTGCCGTCGTCGGCCTTGCCGTGATAACGGCCAGCGAGGAAATGCACCTCGATGCAGAGCCAGCGCATGTTACTCGTCCTTCTTGCCCTTCCTTCCTCTTGCCACCTTGCCGCGGATCTTTTCGCCGATGGCGTCGTTCGCCGCCTTCCGGTCGAACGCGACCTTCTGATCTTTGCCCTTACCGAACGCCTTCTCCGCCGCTTGCGCAAAAGCAACGAGCGCTTCGTGATCGGGTGCAATCGGCGTGCGTGTACCATCGTGCATGACCACTTCCCATAGCGCCGGCTTTTCAGGATCGCCCACGAGGAGACAGCCCTGGCGCAGATTGTGCTCGCGGTCGTAGGTCATGGCGAGGAGCGCGAGGCCGAGAATGTAGCGGCGAAGCGCATCCCCGTTCTCGCTCGCAGGACCGAGCGACCGCAGGGCGACGAGACTGAGGATCGCTTCGCGCCGTATTTCGCCGCGGACGATGACACCGCCATGCGTCCCCGCGGCCGGCGCGTGGCGGAAACCGAGTTCCGACGCAGTGTCGAGAACCTCCTTGTCGTCGGGGTTATCGAGCAGATCGAGCGCAACGTAATCGATGGGCGGGTTGTATTGCGCCGATCTGTTGAGCTTGACGACGTCATAGGCCCGGATTGTCGACGCAACGAGCCGCGGCAGCTTCGCCCCTTTGCCGCGCGAATCCCACACGCCAAATATGAGCGAGGTCGGCGCGATCCTGGCGAGCGCCGTCGCATCGCCAGATTCCTGATAGTTGTCGAACGCCTCGGCCAATTGGGGTCCCAGCGACGAATAGCGCGCGATGGCGTCGGCGGCACGATGCCCCGCATCGAGCAGATTGACCACCTTGTTCCCCACCTCGATCATGATCTGCGGCACCAGCCGCGAATAGTCCGTGTCCGCGCCGTTCACCCTCTTGAACAGCGGCTCCATTCTATTGGCCTGCGAACCGACCGTGTCGATGATCGCAACAAGCTGCGCGTTTGGCCCCTCGCCCACGGGGTCGATGTTGTAGCCCGCCTTCCCGCCACCACCATCGGGCGCAGCGAAGGTCGGCGGAAAGATCACTGCGTTGTGTCCCTCCGCCGGCATAAGCCATTGGCGGCAAGTGAGCGCCGCCGGCCCCTTCTCCGCGAGCATTTGCGACGCCAATTCGTCCCACGTTGTCATCGTGATTCCTCCATGGGTTTTGCCCAACCGAAGCTTCCGTATTGGGCATTGCGCATTTTCACCGGAAATTCGAAGGCCGGTCCCAGTGTCACCGCGCCGGCAGCGGCAGCGGGAGTAACGGAAATCTCGAGCGGCATCCGCCAGGTGCGATACGCGAACCACCGGCCGCGATCGCGGGTCCGCGCCGGCCGGCAGCGCTGAAGCCCGATTGCCGCCAGGATTTCCGTCGCCGGCGAGGTTTGCACGGGCATGTCCTGTTCGTCGGGGGAGAAGCCGACGTCCAGGGCTTCCCATGAAGCGGACGGGTCAAAACCAAAGCGGCCTGTCATCGGCCAGCGGCCGCGGAGCAGGCCGCACGGCGGCACGCCCGCGGCATGAGCATTGATATTCCGCCAGCAGATGCGGAGATCATTCAGCTTGCCCAAAGGCGTTTGCTGCCCCGCCCAGATCTTGAGTTCGGATTTCTCGGCGTCATCGCTATAGGAGTCGAGCCACCAGTCTAGACGAAGGCCAACCGGTTTCAGCATCAGCGGCTGGCGATCTGGCTTGTACCTATCGTGATCGTGGTCGAGCTCGGCCAGCGGTTCGGATCTGCACAGTATACGGATGATCTCTGCCAATGGGTCGTTATGCCCGCTTCCAGTCGAGATCTGGAACGTGGCACGCGGGCCGTTTGCCGCGAACCAACCTTCGCTTCCCGGCCAAAGGCGGCCAGCCAGTTCCAGCACGCCGCAGCAGGCGAAGAACTGGCCCGGATTGCGTAGGTCGACGCCAATCACGATGTCGGGATCGGGCAGGCGCATCAGCGCAACTCCTCGACGTCTTTGCCGCGTTTCGTCGCAATCACATCGGCACACTTCATCAGCGCTTCCAGCCAGGCGAGCTGCCAATGTCCGAAGCGGCGGCTGAGGCGGGCATAGCGGCGCACCGCCTCTGCCGCCGCATCGTTGTTCGCCGCAGACGAAGCCTGGGGGTCGAATTCGCGTTCTTCAAAATGCGGGCGCGCGCGGCCATGGTGACAGGCGATGAGGTGCAGGATGAGATCCTGTTCGGGATTTCCCCGAATGCCGGGATCGTTCGCCGCGTCGATCAGCGAGCCGAACTCATGTCGATATCCCGCGCAGACGCGGTTGTCGAAACGTCCGTGTCCGCTCTTGGCCAGAGGATGCTTCGGCTCCCTATTGCCGATGGCGCGTTGCCACGACTGGCGGTCCTTTCCTTGATCGTGCCAGCGCGCGGCCAGGACGACGGCGTCGCGGATCGCGATGTCGAGGCCAAGCCGTGCAACGATTGCCGCGGCGGCCCTGCAGGTCCAGTCGAGATGATTGAGAAGCGTCTGTTCGCTGCGTGCCGCCGCTGACGTATCGAGCGCGGTTTCGATGCTGCGGCTCTCGCCGAAGGCTACGAGCACGTGTACCTCATCTTCGTCTTCCCGTAGGACCAGCCGCTCCTTTTCCTTGAAGTCGAAACGTTCGGTGATTTTCGTAATGACCTTGTCGAGCAAATCCGTGACATCCAGTTCGGAGTAAATATTCGTGAGATCACCTTGACCGTCTGCGGATCCCAGAAGTTGAGCCTTCCAGCCCTGCTCCCCAATGCGCCAGATGCGCACGCGTGCGCGCTTCGCTGAGTCGGACTTGTCGGGAACAATATCCGCCACGTCGGTCGCATCCCTGGAATCGCCATCCAGCAGGCCATCGGAAAGACCCCCGGCTTCCTTCGGCAGGATGACCGTCGCGTTCGCGATAAGGCCGGCATCCGCGAGTTTTGCTAGGTCTTCGATCCGCTGGGTTTTCCTGTCCGGCCGGATGAGAAGAGCGCCGATGGGCGGGTCCCCTTCCTTGCGCCTTGCAGCCATCTTCTTGAAGCATTCCGCGGCGCGCGAGCTTCGGTCGCGCAGGCGTTCCCAGGCCTTGATGGGATGGACTTCGAGCCAGTCGTCGATGTCACCGCCATCGACCGCGTGGCGAACAAGATCGGCCACCTCTTCGCGCCAGGCAACGGCCGTTTCGGGCGGCTCGCCTTCAATACCGTGCAGCCAATCCTCGACCGGCGGCCGTCCGGGCATGTCCCGTACCGATGTGAGCGCCCATTTGTCGAGCAGGATGTCGGTAAGCCGCCGAAGGCGGGGCGTTTTCGAAAACGCCTCCTCCACTACAACTGAATCCGCCCCGACGATCGCTGCGAGCTCCGCCGGGCTTGCAGCAAAGGCGTCACCGTCGCGCCGCGGCAGTGATTTCAGGATGCTGCGCGTTTTGTCGAGGCGCACGCCGAGGTCGTCATCTTTCGCAGGCGCCACGCACACATCGACACGCGCCACGAAGTCGGCATCATCGCGGCCCAGGCGGTTCACGCGGCCCAGCCGCTGGATCATAGAATCGAGCGTCGTCAGGTCGCAAACCAGGTGATCGGCATCGAGGTTCACCCCGACCTCGCCGGCCGAGGTCGCGACAAGGAATCGCGAGGATTCGACCGGCTCGCGCTTGAGGCGCGCAATGAATGACTTGAACAAAGCCGTGCCGGCGAGTCCGTCGCGTTCGCGTCCGCGCAGCGTCCCCGTGAGCACCTCCACGGCTTCGCTGCCAACTGCTTTCGAGAGCACGCGACGCACCTCTTTCGCGTCCTCCGGCGATCGCACATACACGAGCACGCGCGCCTTGGCGTCACGATGCGCCAACGCAAGGTCCGCCAGGCGTTGCGGCAAAAGCTTGACGTCGGGCGCGTCGTGAAAGCGCAGGGCCTTGGCCGCACCGGTCCGGCGATTCACCAGATCTTCACCGCGATCCTCGTCTGTCAGGGGGAATATGTCCGCAGGCGCAGAATCGCGCACTTGCGCGGGATTCACCGGCCGGCGCGTCGCGGAGAGCGACAGGACGCGGAGGCGCCTGGGCTTGCCCTGCTGACCGTTCTCGATCTGACGAAGAAGCTCTCCGAACGCCGGCGAGAGCTGCGTCTCATCATGCACGATGAGCGTATCGTGCGCGATCAGCCCGGCGTTGAAGGCACGCATCTTCCAGCCGACGTTGCCATAGCTCGAGAACAGGAGGCGGCTGCCGATCATATCGACCGTGCCGATGACGATGGCGGCGCGCCCCGGGTCGGCCTGCCATTCGCGATTGTCGGCCAGCTCACCCCGAAGGGTACTGATGGCAAGCGGCGAAGCGTCGTCGTTATGGTCTACGCACAACTTGTCCAGCGCCCCTCGAATCCATCCGGCGGCACCGTTCGAATCGCGCGCCTTCAGCGTGTTGCGGAGCTTGAGCGCCTCATCGGTCGCCTGATCCACAACTGTCCGCCTATCGACCACATAGACCAGCCGCCGCGGCAGCCCCACCGCGCCGGCGGCGGTCTGCTCGGCGAGCGCAATCAGCCAGATCGCCATCACCGAGGTCTTTCCGAGCCCGGTCGGCAAATCGAGCGCGGCCGGAATATTTCCTTTGATCAACTGATCGAACAGCCGACTCTGCCATCGCATCGGCGAATAGCCGGTCAAGCTGTAGAAGCTATCCTGAAACGAAGGCGTGGCGGCGCTCATCACAGCGGCCCAAATCGAGGTAAGATCTCTGCGCAATGAGCAGTCGACGTCATAATCACTTCCCCTACCTCAAGAACGAACATCTCTAAGACAGCCCTTGATCTGTCCGTCCATTAGCCGTACATAGATAGCCGCGTTCTAGGTGCAGCTCAAGTTATACGAGATGTCAGGAAAAGCTACGACCAAAACGCGAAATGAGCGGCTGGAGGCGCGGGTCTCCCGCGACCAAAAGGCGATGTTCCAGCGCGCTGCCGAGTTGCAGGGGCGCACACTGACGGATTTCGTGATCGCGAGCGTGCATGACGCGGCCGTGCGCGTTATCGAGGAAACCCAGACCATCCGGCTGAGCGCCGCCGACAGCCGGGCCTTCGCGGAGGCACTCCTCCATCCACGGGAACCGAGCGCTCGGCTCAAGGCGGCCTCACAGCGATACCTCAAGCTGACCGGCGCTGAGTGACCTCGACCGCACCGGCACTGTATACCGAGCCTTTGTCGGACCAGCACGATCGAGAACGCTTCAACAGCGGCGTCGAGCCGCTGGACAGGTATTTGCAACAGCAAGCGGGGCAGGATGCAAGGCGCCGGATCGCCTCGTGCTTCGTACTGGTCAGTGGCGGCGACCGCGTTCCGATCGGCTATTACACGCTTGCGGCGACCAGCATCGCTCTTGCCGAACTGCCCGGGCCGCTGGCGAAGCGGCTGCCACGCTATCCTGTCGTGCCCGCAACCCTGATGGGACGGCTGGCGGTTGATGCCGGCCATCGGCAACAAGGGCATGGCGAGTTCATGCTCTTCGACGCCTTTAGCCGCGTGCTGCGGAACGACATCGCGTCCTACGCCTTTGTGGTCGATGCCAAGGACGACAAAGCAGCGCGATTCTATCAACGCTACCGATTCAGATTTCTCATCGAAGGAGGCCGGAGGTTGTTCATCCCGGTGGCCGAGATCGCCAAACTGTTCTCGTAGCATTCTGAACATGGCGCCCCGCCCCGCTTGGCTCCATGACGGTCCAAATTATGGGTAGTTTCCTCGCGCTGCTCTGCGGCAACCTGCTTCAGCTCGGAACAGTGTGGCGCTTTCAGGTATCCCACTGAAACGCAATTTGGCCTCGCTGGAGTTTCGGATGAACGACCTTCCTCTCATTATCGGGACGCGGCCAAGTTCGATTGGAGAAGGGCGAGCGTCGCGCGCGGCGCCACAAGGAGGCCAAGGCCGATGACGACGAGATAGGTGCCCAGATAATAGAGGCTGAGTCTCGTTCTGCTCATGCCGGATGCATCTTCTCGTCGGGAGGCACGCGAAAGAGACAGGCGAATATGAGGACGTGCACGAGCAGCTCCGCCGGCACGTTCACCGTGGCGAGGTAGTAGGACGCACCGAGCTGGGCGGGATCGACGTGGTACTTGAATGTCGCGAAATTGGCATAGACGAGGTCGAGTGTGCCTTCGACGTTGAAGAGCCAGATCGCCGGCAGAGCCAAAACGCTCTCTGTGCGGAGAAGCAGGAGCGCGATCAGCGCGAGTAAAACGGCCGTTGCATCGCCGTAGGCCGTGGGAACGGCAAATGCCGAAGGAAGGTCCGGCGAAACGACGCCCGGCATCAGAAACATCAGCCCGTTGATGCGCAGACAGGAGTAGAGCAGCAGCGGGGAGAGCGCCGCCTTCGGAGGCCTGTTCCTGATGTTCGGCCATACGTACCATATGGCGATGAGTGCAAAGGCAATGAACGCCACGATGTAGCTGATCATGAAATGAATCATGTTGGCATTTACGGCAGGAAGACTCATGGCCTCAGGGCTCCGCAAATCCAATGATGAGACGCGCCAATTCTTCCGGCCGATCGAGCGACAGGAAGTGGCCGCCCGGCAGGGATTTGGTGAGCACTCCGGGGATAAGAGCAGCGGTGCGCTCGCGCTCTGACGGCCGAGACCAATCTTCGTCGCTCCAGATCAGCAAGACCGGGAGGGCGATGTCACGATAGTGCTGCTGCATGTCGGGCCAGCTCTTGGCGTTGCGCAAGAGACGCAGAAAGGCGCGGGCCTGGCCCGGCAGGTTTCCCGTGTCATAGATTTCCCGTGCGAGTTCCGCGGGCAGATGCCCTGCGTCGACGACGCCGCCGGCGAGAACGCGTTTGACGAGCCATTGCGGTGCCCGCGGAATGACGATTTCGCCCAACGCCGGCAGGCGCGCAGACTGCGTGACGACCCAGCCGAACAAGGAGCTTCGGGCGAGACCAAGCCCGCTGCCGTAATCGTAGGGATTGATCGAAATGACGCGCCGAATGCGTGGGTTATGCCGAGCCGCGAGAACGAGAGCGATCACCCCACCGATGGAAATGCCGGCCAGCGTCACGTTTTGAAGGTCAAGCCGCTCCAAGAACCCTTCGATAGCCGCCGAAAAGAATGGAGCATCGTAAGCCTCGTCGGGAGACTCTGAATAGCCGTGACCGGGATAATCCGGGGCATAAACGGAGAAATGTGCTGCGAGCGCAGGCAGCATCGGCGCAAAAATCTTAAGCTGCGTTTTAAGCGTGTGAAGAAGCACGAGGGGCGCTCCCGCGCCAGTTGCGATATAATGCAGCCGCATCCCCTTTACGTCCGTGAAGAGGACCGGAACTTCCGGCATATCTTTTGTCGGAATAGATTGAACGGCCAATCCCGTGTTCCCGCTGACCGAGCCGGTTTACGCCGGCGTTCCGACGCCAGAGTCGCGAGATCGAGCGGATGTTCAAGAACATCCTTTTTCGTCGCGTAAGTTCCGTGATCTGTTCGAGGAGGCAGGCTCGTGCCGCATGTACCTGAGCGCAAATTGGAGACCCGCGCACAAATCCTGCGCAGCGCGCGACGATTGTTTAATAGAAAAGGCTTCGCTGAGGTCACGATCGACGAGATCATGAATGATGCGGGACTGACGCGCGGCGGATTCTATCGTCACTTTAAAACGAAGGACGAGCTTTACAGCGAGGCTCTCCTCCAGTTCACCTGCAAGGATCCGCCGGAAACATGGCAGAGCAAATATGTCGATCCATGTGCCAAGGGTGTGCCGCTCGCCCGCATGGTGGTCGAGGCCTATCTCTCCCGCGAACATTTGCTCGATCGCGACGGCCCCTGCCCCACGGCCGGTCTTTCTTCGGACGTCTCGCGCAGCAGCTTGCGCGTGAAACAGGCGTTCCGGAAAGTTCTGGAATCGATGCTCGATGTCTTTGCCGGCAACATGCACGGGGAAGACGCCCGCGAGCGCGCCCTCGCCTTGGTCGCGCTCTGCGTCGGGGCAATGGCGGTGGCACGCGCCGTCGACGATCCGGCGCTCGCCAATGCTTTCCGGAATGCTGCTCGCAAACACGTCTTTGCGAACTCCGGCTGGGAGGAAGGTTGAGCTGCCGCCTTGCTGTGCCGCGATGCGCCGTCCGAAACCCGCGAGCTTTCGATTCAAAAACAAGATTAGAAGCGAACAGCAGCGCCGCTTCGAGACGCCGGGGCGGCGAGATGAATTGATGGAGCGGAACTCGGCGAGGCCGATGCGATGCCCTGCATAGGAGGCTCAAATGAATGGAGGCTCGAATGAATATTGCCGGAAAGATCGTCCCTGCTCAGTCCGTCTTTCGCTCCGCTGAGGAGTGGGTCGGAAGATATGATTGGACGGCGCTATCGTCCGAGCTCGGCGCCTACGGTTGCGCTGTCATGGAGAAACTGCTCACGCCGGAAGAATGCAAAGAGATCGCGGAGCTCTATCTCCATGAGGAGCATTTCCGCAGCCAGATCCATATGGCCCGCCACGGCTTCGGCAAGGGCGAATACCGCTATTTCAAATATCCGCTTCCCGATCTCATTGCCGGACTGCGAACAGCTCTCTATCGACATTTGGCGCGCATCGCCAATGAATGGAACGCGCGGCTGCGGCTCGATCAGCATTATCCGGCCGAGCACAGCGACTTCCTGAAACTCTGCCACGATGCCGGACAGAGCCGGCCGACGCCGTTGCTGCTCCAATACGCCGCCGGCGACTTCAACTGCCTGCATCAGGATCTCTATGGCGAACTCGCGTTCCCGATCCAGGTCGCAATCCTGCTTTCGGAGCCCGGCCGGGACTTTACCGGCGGCGAATTCGTGCTTACCGAGCAACGCCCCCGTATGCAAAGCCGGGTTGAGGTCGTGCCGCTCCGGCAAGGTGATGCGGTCGCCTTCGCCGTTCACAATCGTCCCATTCAAGGTACGAGCGGCAATTATCGCGTCAACCTGCGTCACGGCGTCAGCCGCATCCGATCAGGCCGGCGCCATACCCTCGGCATTATTTTTCACGACGCGCAGTGAACTCGCGCAATCCTTTCGCTCGCAATGACCGTCCTGCACCTATCGGCCGATAGGAGTGCCAAGGCCGCCGCGCTTACGGCGTAACATCGAGGCCCAGCATCAGGCCGAGGTTCTGGACCGCGGCGCCCGATGCGCCCTTACCCAGATTGTCGAGCTTGGCCACCAACACCGCGTGGCCCCGGGCCTCGTTGCCGAAAACCCGCAGTTCGAGGTTATTGCTGCCGTTGAGCGCTTGCGGCTCGACCCGCTCGGCGGAATCGGCCGGAACGATGCGGACGAACGGGCTCCCAGCATAATGCGCGGCGAGCGCGGCGGAAAGGTCCGCCGGCTTCGGCCGGGCGGGCAGTTCGTCAACGAAGAGCGGTATGGAAACGAGCATGCCCTGCGCGAATTTGCCGACGCTCGGCACGAAAATCGGCCGGCGCGCGAGCCTGCTGTACGTCATGATTTCGGGCACGTGCTTGTGCTCGAGACCGAGTGCGTAGAGCTCGAAGGGCGGCGCATCTTCCGATTCGTAATAAGAAATGTAGCTGCGCCCGCGTCCCGTATAGCCCGAGACCGCGTTGATCGTGATCGGATAATCGGCCGAAACAAGCCCCGCATCGACGAGCGGCCGCAAGAGCGCGATCGCACCCGTCGCATAACAGCCGGGATTGGAGACGCGCGTGGCGCTTCTGATCTTGTCGCCCTGCTCTTCGGCCAGTTCCGGAAAGCCGTAGACCCAGCCTTCCGCAACGCGATGCGCGCTCGAGGCGTCGAGAATGCGCGGGGCGGCATTGCCGAGGCCCGCGGCGAGCGTCACAGTCTCTTTGGCCGCCGCATCCGGCAGGCAGAGGATCACGAGATCCACCTGACGCAGCAGATCGGCTTTGGCAGCGGGATCTTTGCGCTGTTCCTCCGGTAGGCTCGCGAGCGCGATCTCCGGTATAGCAGCGAGCCGCTTGGCAATGCCAAGCCCGGTCGTGCCCGCTTGCCCGTCGATGAAAATACGTGCGCCCATCGTGCCCGCTCAGAATTCTAAAGCGCGATGACGATCCGGCGTGAAATCGCATCGCGCCTTGGGCTGACTTCCAGAGCCGCAGCGCGGCTGGCTGACAAATAATCAGCGCTTCGAGAATTGGAAGCTGCGCCGGGCTTTTCTCTTGCCGTATTTTTTGCGTTCGACGACACGCGCGTCGCGGGTCAAGAAGCCCTCGTGCTTGAGGACGGGCCGCAGATCGGGCTCGTAATGAGTGAGCGCCTTGGCGAGGCCGTGGCGCACGGCGCCCGCCTGACCCGAAAGCCCGCCGCCGGCGACGCTGACTGTTACGTCATATTGGCCGATTCTCTTCGCGACTCCGAGTGGCTGCTGGAGGATCATCCGCAGCACGGGACGCGCGAAATAAGTTTCGAGCGGCCGGTCATTGACCGTGATCGTGCCTGTGCCGGGCTTGATCCAGACGCGGGCAACGGCGTCCTTGCGCTTGCCGGTCGCATAGGCGCGCCCATGCTGATCGAGCTTCTGAACGTGTACGGGCGCGGGCGCCGGCGCTGCCGTCACCGCCTTCAGATCCTGGAGCGAGGAAAGAGTATCGGACATCAGCTTCTCGCATTCTTGCGATTGAGGCTCGCCACATCGAGCGGCGTCGGATTTTGCGCAGCGTGCGGATGTTCGGCGCCTTTATAGACGCGCAGATTGCCGAGCTGTTTGCGGCCGAGAGGCCCACGCGGCAGCATGCGTTCGACCGCTTTCTCGATGATCCGCTCCGGAAAGCGGCCTTCGAGGATGAACTTGGCCGAGCGTTCTTTGATGCCGCCCTGGAAGCCGCTGTAATGATGATAGACCTTGTCGTCGCGTTTGCGGCCGGTGAGAACAACTTTCTCGGCGTTGATCACGACGATATTGTCGCCGTCATCGACGTGCGGCGTGAAACTCGGCTTGTGCTTGCCCCGCAGTCTCAGCGCAATCAGCGAAGCGAGCCGGCCGACGACGAGGCCGGTGGCGTCGATCAAGACCCAGTTCTTCTTGATATCGGCCGTCTTGGTCGAGTGAGTCTTGGCAAACATGGCTGCTACTCAGGATAAGGCGAGGCCGTGCTTCTAGCGGCGCGCACCGATTTCGTCAATCGGCAAAAGCAAAAAGGCCAAGGAAACAGGCCTATTATGCATGTGGTATTATGATACCTTGAGAAGCCCCTGCTCTACCCTTTGCGAACCGCGGGACAGAACCTGCAAATTGACGGCCGCAAGCGACAGCACGACCATGGCAAAGGCCTGATGCAGGAGCCCGGCCCAGAGGGGAACGACCAGAAGAAGGGTAACAATTCCTAACGCCGCCTGGAGAATGACGATGAGCATAAAGCCGGTCGCCCGCCGCGCCGCGCCGCTTCCCGGCGAAAAGGCGATGAAACTGAGTGCCTGAATGAACGCCAAAGCGAGCAGCGTATAGGCGACCATTCGGTGCTGAAACTGCACCATGGCGACATTGTCGGTGAAATTGCGCCAGAGCGGCATCAGCGACAATAGGACATCTCCGGGTGGCGCGAATCCGCCGTCCATTTGCGGCCAGGTGTTATAGACTTTTCCGGCCCGCAGCCCGGCGACCAAAGCGCCGAGAAAGATCTGCGCAAACGTCGCGATCAGGATCAGAAGCCCGAAACCACGCTGCCAGAACGCCGTCGTCTCGGCCTTGCGGGTCGAGAGCGAGGTCGCAATCCAGATCAGCGCCGCGAATGTGAGCGATGCCAAAAGAAGATGGATTGCAAGGCGTTGCTGCGCCACTTCGATTCGATGAACGAGGCCGGACTCGACCATCCACCAGCCGACGAATCCCTGAATACAGCCGAGAGCGAGGACGGCCGAAAGCTTCACCTTCAGCGCGGGCGTGAGCGCGCCGCGCAGCCAGAAGAAGACAAGCGGTGCTGCAAAGGCAAGACCGATCAGGCGCCCCAGCAGCCGATGGCTCCATTCCCAAAAGAAGATGAACTTGAACCCGTTGAGATCGAGCGTCGAAAAGAGCGCCCTATATTGCGGGATCTGTTTATAGCGCTGGAATTCCGCCACCCAGGCAGCGTGATCGAGCGGCGGGAGCACGCCGCGGATCGGCTGCCATTCGGTAATCGAAAGACCGGATTCGGTCAGGCGCGTTGCGCCTCCGACAACGACCATAGCGAAGACGAGCGCCGCCACGCTCCAGAGCCAGATGCGAATGGCAGTGCGATGGACGGCAATGCCGGTGGTGGATGCCGCAGGCGCGAGGGCGGATGGGAGCGTGGTCTCTGTCATACTGCTTCAAATTGTCGAATTGGCGAAAGAGCCCGATGCAACCGGCGCGATTTTTATCCCGCCCGGCTCTTGGTTTCTTTAGCTCTTTGTTTGAGCATGATCTTTTCGGAAAAGGTTCCTTCTTTTCCGGATCCTGCTCTATAGAGCCAAGGCTTGCCGCAAGTCCAGGCGCGGCCTGTCGCAGATTGGAGAGATCATGGGCGGAAACCGGCGCAAATTTCTGGGCGCGGTCCTGATGCTCGCCTTCGTCATCGTCTATGCGCTGGTCGCCATGGCGCTTGCGCAAACAAAAGCCTTGCAGCAGGCCCCGGGCCTCGTTCAGGCCCTCTGCTACGGCCTCATCGGAATGGCCTGGATCCTGCCGGTGATGCCGCTCATCAAATGGATGGAGCGGCGGGATTGAGCGCGCCTTGCGTCATGCTACGCAACCTTGCGTCCGCGGTTCCAGATCGCGAAGGGCACGCCGGAAAGCAGAATTTCGACGAAGTCGAGCGATTGCCAATTGCCGTTGATCGAAAGCCGCGGCAGCGCGGTCCGACGCCGTGCGTGTTCTGGAAAAATCATTCCTGGCCGCGTCGTCACGGCGCTGGCAAAGCCCAGCTCGGCTGCGGCGGCGAATTCGCGTTCGCCCGCCGCAATGCGGATCCCGACCGGATAGGCGAGATGTTCCGCGGGCCGCCCGATATGGGATTCGATCTCCTTGCGGCTTTGCGCGAGTTCGCGGCGCATGTCGGATTCGCTCAATTTGGAAAGGCGCGGATGCGTCAACGTATGGACGCCGATTGTGCAGAGATCATGCCGAGCCACCTCTTCAATCCCCGCCCAATCGAGGCAGAGGTCTTCGACGATGGTGGCCGAATTGACCCCCGCTTTCTGCGCGAGGTCGCCGATCACGTCGCGCAAAATATGTTCCGGCCCGTTGATCAGGCGGCGGTAGATTGCCGCGAATGCGGCGTTCTTTTCTTCCGGCGTGGCGGTCGGCAATTCGAGCTTCTCGCCTAAAATCTCGATCTCGATCCGCTGCAAGAGACGGATCGATTCTTCGAGGTCGATCCACCAAAGCGAAGCGCTGCGATCGGCGAAACCGGTCGTGACGAACATCGCAAAAGGTGCGCGATGCTTCTCGAGGATCGGGAGCGCAAAATCGCGCGTGTCCTTATAGCCGTCGTCGAAAGTGAGGACCGCAAAAGGCTGCTCCGTCTCGCTCGCCATCCTAGCGAGCGCTTCATCGAGGCTCACGATCGAAAAGCCGAGCGCGCGAAGGCGGGTGAGAACCGCATCGAAAAATTCCGGCGTAATCTCAAGCAGCCGGTTCGGCGCAAAGCCGCGCTCAGCCCAAGGCCGTACTTGATGGAACATGAGGATCGCCCCTGCCCCACGCGTAAACGGGGATGCGAGACGATGCAGGCCTGTCATCTTGAAAAATGAAAAGCCGGAAGAAATCAGTCGATTTTTGGTGTCGATCACGAGAGGACTCCACGGGGGCCTTCATCTTGGCAAGAGGTCGTTGACCTTTGGTTGATAAACCATGTTCATAAAGCCCGGCAGATTCGCAAAACTCGATGCGATAGGAATACGGCGGGGCCTCGATCCGGGTTCATCGTGTCGATCGTAACGGAATACGCTTCATCCGAAAGCTCGTGGCCTATTTCGACCGCGCCGCAGGTCGTCGCGGAGGTTCATCGCGACCTCGCCTCGGTCCGCGCCGCCTGGGCCGAACTCGAGGAGGTCGCGCCGGCTTCCGTTTATCAGACCCGCGCCTTTCTCATTCCCTGGCTCGAAACCATCGGGCGGGCGCGTAAGATCGAACCGTTTTTCATTGTTGCGCGAGACCGCCGCGGGCGCGTCATGGCGCTTCTGCCTTTCGGCATCGAGCGGCGCGGCCGTTGGCGGCGCGCCCTCTTTCTCGGCGGCAAGGAATCGAATTTCAACCTCGGCCTTTTCCGACCCGGCGTCGAACTGAGCGGCCAAGATTTGCGCATGCTCCTCTTGGCAGCAGCCAAAGCGCTCGGGCCCGATGCGCCGCATGTCTATTCGTTGAAGAACCAGCCGTTCGAATGGGAGGGCGTGCCAAATCCTTTCGCCCTCCTGCCGCATCGTTTGAGCCCGAGTTTCGCCTATGCGACAAGGCTCGGTACAAGCGCCGAGAGCTTTCTGGCCGCTAAGCTTTCGAAGAATGCGCGTCGGCGGCTGCGCAAGAAAGAGGCGCGGCTTGCCGAGATGGGGCCGCTCGCGCTGGCCGCCAGCGATTCTCCCGGCCTGCGCTTCAAGATCCTCGACGCATTTTTCAGCGAAAAGATCGCCCGCTGCGAAGAACAGGCAATTGACGCGGATTTTTCCAATCCGTCGGTCCGCGATTTCTTCGAGCGGCTGACGCGGCCTACGACCACGGCCTCGTCTTGGCTCGAACTTTATGCCCTGATGCTCGGCGATCGCGTGATTGCAACCTATGCCGGCGCGGCGCATCGCGGTCAATTCAGCGCCATGGTCAATTCTTTCGATACGGATCCGGAAATAGCCAAGTCGAGCCCCGGCGATCTTCTGCTCATGAAGCTCATCGCCAGCCAATGCGAAAAGGGGATCGCGAAATTCGATCTCGGCATCGGCGAGGCACGCTACAAGAAGACCTATTGCGAAGAGGCTATACCTTTATTCGATGTCGTCATCGGCCTCGACGCCAGCGGCCAAGTCTATTCCGCCCTTTCCTCGCTGAGTTCGCGGCTCAAATCCACGACCAAAAGAAGTCCGCACCTCTTTGCGGCGTTGCGCGGAGGCAAACGTGTTGGCGCGCGCGTCTGGCGAGCGCTGAAGCGCTAGATCACGATGCTTTTGGATCGGATCGATTAAAACATTTAGAGCGGGATTTGCGCGAAAAACCGGTATCCACTTTTTCGCATCCCGCATTAGATCACGATGCTTTTGGATCTATTCGATCCAAAAGCATGAACGTGATCGATTCTAAAGATTTAGAGCGGGATTTGCGCGAAAAACCGGTGTCCACTTTTTCGCATCCCGCATTAGATCACGATGTTTTTGGATCGGACCGATCCAAAAGCATGAACGTGATCGATTCTAAAGATTTAGAGCGGGATTTGCGCGAAAAACCGGTGTCCACTTTTTCGCATCCCGCTCTAATGTTTTACAGGTCCGGCGATCTGACTTAATAAGCCCCGCACATTCTCGATCGGCGAAAGATACATGGCCAAGGTCGCGTTTATCGGACTGGGCATCATGGGTTATCCCATGGCGCGCCATTTGAAGGACAAGGGCCACAACGTCACGGTTTACAATCGCACGACTGCGCGAGCGCAAAAATGGGTCGCCGAAAATGGCGGTGCGCTCGCCAAGACGCCGCGCGCTGCGGCAGAAGGCCAGGACTTCGTCTTCTGCTGCGTCGGCAATGATGCCGATTTACGCTCCGTCACTTTGTTTGAAGAGGGCGCGTTCAAGGGCATGGCGCCCGGCGCTGTTTTCGTCGACCACACGACCGCTTCCGCCCTCGTGGCGCGCGAGCTTCACGCCGACGCGGAGAAGGGCGGCTTCGGCTTTATCGATGCGCCGGTCTCCGGCGGCCAGGCGGGGGCGGAGAACGTCACTCTGACGATCATGTGCGGCGGCGATAGCGAAGATTATTCCCGCATCGCCCCCGTGATCGCGGCCTATGCCCGGGCGCAGCGGCTGATGGGGCCGTCGGGTTCCGGTCAGCTCACCAAAATGGTTAACCAGATCTGTATTGCCGGCCTCGTCCAGGCGCTCGCCGAAGGGCTGCATTTCGCCCGCCGCGCCGGCCTCGATGTCGAAGCCGTGGTCGACGTCATTTCCAAAGGCGCCGCGCAATCCTGGCAAATGGATAATCGCCACAAGACCATGCTCGCGGGCAAATTCGATTTCGGTTTCGCGGTCGATTGGATGCGCAAGGACCTCGCGATCTGCCTCGACGAGGCGCGCCGCAACGGCGCGAGCCTGCCGGTCGCAGCCCTCATCGATCAATTCTATGCCGACGTCCAAAAGATGGGCGGCTCACGCTGGGATACGTCGAGCCTCATTGCGAGGCTCGAGAGCGAATAGAAATTAAGACCGCCACGATCCTCGCAGCCATTCGATTGACCGCTTTGCTGATCGCTGATTAGACTTTCGCTCCAATGAATAATCCGTGGGAGGTTATCCATGAAGGCGATTGTCCTTGGCTTGTTGCTCTGCATCATCGGCGGCATGGCGTTTGCGCAGACGTCGACCTGTAAGTCTCGGGCGGCAGAGAAGAATTTGGCTGGAGCCGCGCTCACGAGCTTCATGAAGAAGTGCGAGAGAGACGCGAAGACGACTTGCGATTCCGCCGCCGCGGACAAAAAGCTGCACGGCGCCGCGAAGACGAGCTTCGAGAAGAAATGCGTCTCCGATGCGGTGGGCGGCTGACGCAAGAGCGTTCAGCCGCAGTTCATCGGCCGCCTCTAACAACTGAAGCGTTGGATGAGCAGCGGCGATGTTCTACGCCTTTGATGAGGAGGGTCTCATGTTTCACTTTATCTGGCGGCCGGCCTTGGCATGCGCCGGCATCGCCTTGCTTGCCGGCCTTGCGGCGACGCAGGCCCAGGCAGAATCGGTCCAGAAGCAATGCAGCGAGAAATATCAGGCCGCCAAAGCAGCGAATTCGCTGAACGGTCAAACCTGGAACCAGTTTTATCATCAATGCGCCGCCGACTTGAAGGGCGGCGCGCCGGCGAGCAATACGGCCGCACCTGCAAGCAATACCGCCGCGCCGTCCTCTCCGCCCCCTTCGACGACGACGCAGGCTTCACCCCCGCCATCGACGGGAGGAGGATGGTTCCATCACAAGAAGAAGCAGGAAGCTACGGCCCCTGCCGAGACGCCCCCTGCCCAGACGCCCTCGGCCGCAGCGCCGGAACCAACCGGCCCCGTGGTCTTCCCGCCGGCCATTTCGTCCAAATATTCCAATGAGACGCCGGCCAAGCAGCGTTTCCACACCTGCCTCGATCAATATCACGCCAATAAGGCCACCAATTCCAACGGCGGCCTGAAATGGATCGAGAAGGGCGGCGGCTATTACAGCGAGTGCAACAAGAAGCTGAAGGGCGCTTGAAACGCCCCGGTGCCCTCTCCCCGTTTACGGGGAGGGGGTTACAGCAAGGGGCAAAGTGAATTGGCGTCGTCGCTAGACGCCATTCCCTCTGCCCCGGCCCTCACCCTAGCCCTCTCCCCATTTCGCTTCGCTCATGGAGAGAGGGGAGCGGCCCCGCAATTGCTTGCTATCCTAGGCCGGGCGAGGCAGACCGCCTCCGGCAAGCAATGCGGATGATCGCGTGTCCATTTCTGCCGCCATTCATCACGTTACCCATTACCGCTACGACCGGCCGGTCGGCCTCGGGCCGCAGATCATCCGCCTGCGCCCTGCCCCGCATTGCCGCACGAAAATTCTGAGCTACGCGCTCAAAGTCGAGCCTGCCGAACATTTCATCAACTGGCAGCAGGACCCGCATGGGAATTGGCTCGCGCGCCTCGTCTTCCCGGAGAAAACGCAGGGATTGAAAATCGAGGTCGATCTCGTGGTCGATCTTGCCGTCATCAATCCCTTCGATTTTTTCATCGAGCCCTATGCCGAACATTTCCCCTTCGCCTACGAGCCGGAGCTCAAAGCGGATCTTGCGCCTTATCTCGAAGCCGAGCCGCTCGGGCCGCGGCTTGTGGCCTATCTCGCCCATCTGCCGAAAGGCCAGATGCAGACGGTCGCCTTTCTCGTCGCGCTCAACAGCCAGCTCCAGCAGTCGGTGCGCTATCTGATCCGCATGGAGCCCGGCGTGCAGGCGCCGGAAGATACGCTGGCGCTTGGCTCGGGCTCGTGCCGCGACTCGGCCTGGCTGCTCGTGCAGCTCCTGCGCCATCTCGGCCTCGCAGCGCGCTTCGTCTCGGGCTATCTCATCCAATTGCGTCCCGACATCGAGCCGCTCGACGGACCGAAGGGCACGCAGCACGATTTCACCGATCTGCATGCCTGGGCCGAAGTCTATGTGCCGGGCGCCGGCTGGATCGGCATGGATCCGACCTCAGGCCTTTTCTGCGGCGAGGGCCATATTCCGCTCTGCGCGACACCGCATTTTCGCTCGGCCGCACCGATCCATGGAGCGGTCGAGCCGGCGCAAGTCGATTTCAGTTTCGACATGGACGTACGCCGCATTGCCGAGGCGCCTCGGATCACATTGCCTTTTTCCGAAGAGGCCTGGGCAAAGCTCGATGCTTTGGGCGAGCGCATCGACGCCGATCTTTCGGCACAAGACATGCGCCTCACGATGGGCGGCGAGCCGACCTTCGTCTCGATCGACGATGTCGAATCCGAGGAATGGAACACCGCCGCCGTCGGCCCGACGAAGCGCATGCGCGCCGACGATCTGATCCGCAGATTGCGCGAACGTTTCGCGCCGGGCGGCATGCTGCATTATGGCCAAGGCAAATGGTATCCGGGCGAGACCCTGCCGCGTTGGGCCTTCGCGCTCTATTGGCGCAAGGACGGCAAGCCGATCTGGAAAGATGCCAGCCTCATCGCGCCCGTGCCATTGACGCGAACGGGGGGCGGCCCGCGCGAGCATAACGAGATCTCCTGCATGGAAGCACGGACGCTGATTGAAGCCGTCGCGACGCAGCTCGGCATCGAGCAGGACTGCATTCTTCCGGCTTATGAAGATCCCGCAGTCTGGCTCGTCAAGGAAGGCAATCTGCCGGAGAATGTCGATCCGCTCGATCCGAAGATCGAGGATGCGGAAGAACGCAATCGCATGGTCCGCACATTCGCGCGCGGCCTGACCATGCCTTCCGCTTATATTCTTCCGGTGCAACGCTGGAACACAAAGGCCGACCGGCGCTGGACGAGCGAAAAATGGAAGCTCAGGCGCGGACGGCTTTTTCTTGTTCCGGGCGATTCTCCCGTGGGGCACAGACTGCCGCTTTCCTCATTGCCCTTTGTCCCGCCTTCCGCCTATCCCTTCGTCGTCGCGCAAGATCCCCTCGAAGAGCGCGGCGCTCTGCCCGGCCCTTCGGAAATCGGCCAGCGGGCCGAGCGCAGCGGTCCGAGCGCGGCGGCGCAGGAGCTTGTCGAACAGCAGATTGTCGAAGGCGCGGTGCGTACCGCGCTCTCCATCGAGCCACGCGAAGGAATCCTTTGCGTCTTCATGCCGCCGGTCAAGACACTCGAGGATTATCTCGAGCTTCTCGCCGCGGTCGAAGCCGCCGCCGCGGAAAAGCGCATGCCGGTTCACATCGAAGGCTACGCGCCGCCCTTCGATCCGCGCCTTGCCGTGATCAAAGTGACGCCCGATCCCGGCGTCATCGAAGTCAATATTCATCCCTCGGCGGATTGGCGCGAGGCCGTCGCGACAACGAAGGGCCTTTACGAAGACGCGCGCCGCGCGCGGCTCGGGGCCGACAAATTCATGACGGACGGTCGCCATACGGGAACGGGAGGCGGCAATCACATCGTCTTCGGCGGTCCGAGCCCGGCCAACTCTCCCTTTCTGCGCCGCCCCGATCTTCTGAAGAGCCTCATCCTTTATTGGCAGCGCCACCCTGCCCTTTCCTATCTGTTCTCCGGCCTCTTCATCGGGCCGACAAGCCAGGCGCCGCGCGTCGACGAAGCGCGGCATGACCAGCTTTACGAGCTTGAAATCGCGCTCGCCGGCATGCCGAAGCCAGGCGAACACATGCCCGGGCATGTGCCCCTCTGGACCGTCGATCGGCTCTTGCGCAATCTCCTTATCGATTCGACCGGCAATACGCACCGCACCGAGATCTGCATCGATAAGCTCTATTCGCCCGATGGGCCGAGCGGAAGGCTCGGGCTCGTCGAATTCCGCTCCTTCGAAATGCCGCCGGACGCGCGCATGAGTCTCGCGCAGCAGCTCCTCTTGCGTGCATTGCTCGCCTGGTTCTGGCGCGAACCGCAAGAAGGAAATTTCGTGCGCTGGGGCACGGCGCTGCACGATCGTTTCATGCTGCCGCATTTCGTCTGGCAGGATTTTCTCGACGTGCTCGCAGATCTCGCGCGTGTCGGCTATGGATTCGATTCGACCTGGTTCGAGGCGCAGCGCGAATTCCGCTTTCCTCTTTACGGCGCGGTCGAGCGCGGTGGCGTACGGCTCGAATTGCGCCAGGCGCTCGAGCCTTGGCACGTTCTCGGCGAAGAAGGCGCGATCGGCGGCACGGTGCGCTACGTCGATTCTTCCGTCGAACGGCTCGAAGTCAAAGCCAGTGGGCTCGTCGAGGGGCGGCACGTCCTTGCCTGCAACAGGCGTAGCGTGCCGATGACCTCGACCGGATCATTCGGCGAGACGGTTGCCGGCGTTCGCTACAAGGCGTGGAAGCCGGCGCGCGGCCTGCATCCGACCTTGCCGGTGAACGCGCCGCTCACCTTCGATATCGTCGATATATGGAGCGGGCGTTCGCTCGGCGGCTGCGTCTACCACGTCGCCCATCCGGGCGGGCGCAATTACGAGACCTTTCCGGTCAACAGCTACGAAGCCGAGGCCCGCCGACGCGCGCGTTTCCAGGATCATGGACACACGCCGGGCGCAATCGAAGTGCCGCGCGAGGAACGCTCAGCCGAGTTTGCCCTGACTCTCGACCTGCGCCGGCCATGTCCCTCTCCCCGCCCGCGGGGAGAAGGCTAGGCGAAGGGGCTCGGCAACGAGCCCCTCGCGCTGGACTTTTCTCCTGATCTCGCTCCCCGTGGGAGAAGGCCGGAGCCCTACCGCAATCCGCCGGACGCCACGATCCGTTCGCCGGTGATCCAGGCAGATTGGTCGGAGGCGAGGAAAACGGCGACGCGCGCAATATCGTCGGCCTCGCCGATGCGGCCGAGAGGCGTCTGCGGGATGATCGCAGCCTCGAACTGCTTGGCAGTTTCGCCCATGGCGGCGACGCCTTCCGTCGCCGTTAGCCCCGGCGCAATCGCATTGACCCTGATCTTCTTTGCTCCGAGCTCCGCGCCGAGGACCCGCGTCAGGGAATCGATCGCAGCCTTTGTCGCCGAATAGATCACCGAATTGGGAAGCGCATTGGCGCTCACGACCGAGGTCAGATTGATGACGCTGCCGCCCTGCGGACCGAAATGTTTCACCGCTTCCTGAATCATCAAGATCATGCCGAGCACATTGATATCGAACTCGCGATGGAACTCGGCCTCGGTGACATATTCGAGCGGCATGAACGAATAGACGCCGGCATTGTTCACGAGAATGTCGAGCCTGCCGTAATTCGCTTTCGTCTTCTCGAAAATGCGCTTGATATCAGCCGATTTGGCAACGTCGCCCTGAACGGCGATCGCTTTGCCACCTTTGGCGGCGATTTCGGCGACGACCTTGTCCGCGTCTACGTGGCTGGAAGCATAATTGACGACGACCGAGGCACCGGCCGCTGCGAGATGTTTGGCAATGGCTGCGCCGATCCCTTTCGACGCGCCCGTTACAATGGCAACCTTGCCCGTCAGTTCGCTCATGTTCACTCTCCCGTTCGGTTAGCCTTGTCTTCGCGCTAGATGCTCATTTGCCCGAAAGGGGAGTAGGCAGAGCGGCCAACTATGATATATTCAAAGGCCGCATGAATGACCGGTTTTCCGCCCTAAAGCTTTTCATCCGCGTTGCCCGTACGGGCAGTTTTTCGCGCGCCGGGCGCGAGTTCGGCCTTTCCCAACCTTCCGCATCGCGGATCATAGCG
Organism: Beijerinckiaceae bacterium; assembly: GCA_021324915.1. Lineage (GTDB taxonomy): Bacteria > Pseudomonadota > Alphaproteobacteria > Rhizobiales > Beijerinckiaceae > Methylovirgula. The sequence goes on from JAJPIC010000015.1 coordinate 25,980, forward strand.
GCGCTCGAGCGTGAGATCGGCGCCGTTCTCCTGACGCGCACGACGCGCGCCGTCTCGCTCACCGAAGCGGGCGCCGATTATCTCGCGCGCATCGAACCGATCCTGGCGGAACTGGAAGAAGCCGATCATGCGGCGCGCGGCACGGGCGAGATCCGCGGGCTCTTGCGCATCGGCCTTTCTTCGAGCTTCGCGCTGCGCGAAGTCATTCCGCGCCTGCCCGCTTTCATGGAGCAACATCCGTCATTGCGCGTCGATCTTCTGATGAACGACCAGCAACAGGATCTCGTCAACGATGGCGTCGATGTCGCGCTGCGCTTCGGTGCGCTGAAAGACTCGAATGCAACGGCGCGCCGGCTCGGCACGACGTGCCGCGCGCTCGTCGCTTCCCCGGCCTATCTCGCCAAGGCCGGAATGCCGCGCGCCCCGGCCGATCTCGCCGAACATTCGCTGATCCTCGGGCCCGCAGGAGCAAGCGCGAACAGCTGGACCTTCCGGCGCGACGGACAGACCGTTTCGGTGCGCGTCGAAGGCCGGCTGATGATCTCGGTCCATGAAGGCGCAATCGCTGCCGCCGCCGCCGGGCTCGGCATCGCGCTCACCGGACAATGGGGCTGCCTCAGCGAGTTCAAGAGCGGCGCACTCGTCCGCGTGCTTCCCGATTGGCAGATGGATTCGGCCGAAGTTCACGCGATCTTCCCGGCCGGCCGCGCGGCCAAACCTTCCGCGCGAGCCTTTGCGGAACATTTGGCTCTCGAGTTCAGGGGACCCGAGCAGCCGCGCAGGTGATCTCGGCCTGTTCGTATTTTGTTCTGGACACGCTTCAGCTTCCAAGCTAGGATTTTTCTGCTGGCGACAAGGAAACGGGGATCATTGCGCCTGAGGTCTGCTCGGGCGCGAGGGGTGTATGTTGTTGCCCCTTGGCGAATCATTCCGCTGATCTTTCCAGACATCCGACGCCTGCGCTTCTTGGAGGCACGCATGGTGAAGTTCGGATCGCGGATGTTCGGATTGGCCTTTTTGGTTCTGACGTTTCTTGGTTCGGGAATAGCCTATGCGGAGTCTCAACTCCCGAGCAAATCGCGTGTCGTAGCGGCGCTTCAGAACATCCTGGCCTTGGAGCGTCCGGGCAAGACCGGCTACGCGACGATCTACGACGGCAACAAATATATCCAGTGCGGACGCAGCATGAATCACAGCCTGCGCTGCGAAGCTGCGGGGACGCTGATGCAGCCCTCGCTCGCACATGTGCTCGTTCCAGAGCGGCTGAAAAGACTCCTTGCGCTCGGCTGGCATCTCGATCCGCATTTCGGCAATTATGTGCAGGTCTTCCCTGCCGAAGTTCCGCCGGAGGGAGTCGCAGACAAAATCCTGCAGACACTCTCGCAAGCCTACAGCGTCGATTTGGACAATCTGCAAGAAAAGACGAAGTGGATTGAGAGCGGACTTTGTCCGCCGCGCAATGGGCCGACGCAAAATCTAGCGGGCATGATCGACGACGCGCCTGAGATGGCTTCGGTCGCGGTTCATGAATGCGCCTATACCGGACCTGATCTCGGAGACAAGTTCGAATCGACCGAGGATTTGATCGCGCACTATGGCAAGAGAGTCGCGGCTGAAATTCAAAGATTGAGGATCAATCCCGACCAGGACATTTTCTTCGTCTTGAGCACCGAGATCGGCTTCGTACAATGTGCACCGCAATCCGTTTCGGAGATTTTTTGCGAAGCCCAGTCGATCGATAGTTGGCCGGCGCTCGCGGCGGTTCTCACTTCCGATCGCATCGCCCGCTTGCACGCTGCCGGTTACGAAGATCCCGGCCGTTCGCAAAATTATAGGAAAGTCTATTCGCTCGACAAACTCGACGATATGGCGATCGCCCGTGAATTACTGGCGGTCCTCCACGACGCCTACGGCTACCTGGGATTGCCGGCGCTTAAGATAGAGACCGAGACCGGTCATTCATAGCGAGATTCTTCGACGCGCTTCGCTTCCGGTTCATTGCTTTCCCAACCGCGCATGATGGCCGCTACTGGTCGGCCGCATGATGCCGCAACATATATCCTTCTAAACCCCAAAGGCGCTCGACCGGAAAAACGATGTACGCAATTACGGGCATAACCGGCAGAATCGGCAGCGAACTCGCACGCCATCTCATCGACGCGGGCCTGCCTGTGCGCGCAGTCGCGCGCGATCCGAAAAAGACGGTAGAATGGGCAGCGCTCGGTTGCGAGATCGCTCGCGCGGATATGACCGATGCCACGGCGCTGACGGAAGCATTCCGCGGCGCGACCGGCGTGTTCATTCTGCCGCCGCCGGTCTTCGATCCGCAGCCCGGCTATCCGGAAGCGCATGCGGTCGCGGAAGCCGTTTTGAAGGCGCTCAATGAAGCCAAGCCCGGCAGAGTGCTGAGCCTCTCGACAATTGGAGCTGATGCGGCTCAGGACAATTTGCTTTCGCAACATACGATCATCGAAGCGCAATTGCGCAAAATCCCCCTGCCCTTGACCATTCTGCGGCCCGCTTGGTTCATGGAAAACGCGGCCTGGGATGTCGCGTCGGCGCGCGAGACGGGCGCCATCCAGAGTTTCCTGGCACCGACCGACAGGAAGATCGCAATGGTTTCCACGAAAGACGTCGGGCGCGTGGCCGCCGAGATCATCGAACAGGATTGGATCGGTACGCGCATCGTTGAACTTGAAGGCCCAAGGCGCGTCTCGCCCGAGGATCTTGCCGAGGCTTTTGCACATGCTCTTGGCAAAGGGGTGCGAGCGGTGCCGGTACCGCGCGAGTCATGGGAAGGTCTGTTTCGCGCGCAAGGCATGAAGAATCCCGAGCCGCGCATACGCATGCTCGATGGTTTCAACGAAGGCTGGATCGATTTCCAGGACAAGGGCAGCAAAGCCATCAAAGGGCGCATCGATATCGGTCCCGCGATCGCGGCACTCGTCGCCGACGCGGCGCATTGATCCAACATTATGGAGAATTGGATCTTGAAGAAGCGCAAGCTTGGAAAACAGGGGCTCGAAGTCTCGGAAATCGGGCTCGGCTGCATGGGCATGAGCTATGCTTACGGAGCACCGGACGATACCGAGTCGCTCGCCACGATTCATCGATCTATCGAGCTCGGTTGCACGTTCCTCGACACGGCGGAAATCTACGGGCCGTTCAAAAACGAGGAACTCATTGGCCGCGCGCTGAAAGGCCGGCGCAACGACGTCGTGATTGCGACGAAATTCGGTTTTGCGATCGAGAATGGAACGCGCACCGGAGTGAACAGCCGGCCGGCTCACATCAAGAAAGTGGTCGATGCCTCGCTCAAGCGCCTGCAGACCGATCGCATCGACCTCCTCTATCAGCACCGCGTCGATCCCGAAGTGCCGATCGAGGACGTCGCCGGGACCGTCGGCGACCTGGTCTCGGCGGGGAAGGTCCTCTACTTCGGCCTTTCCGAAGCGAGTGCCGCAACGATCCGCCGCGCGCATCATGTGTTTCCCGTCGCGGCCCTGCAGAGCGAATATTCGCTCTTCGAACGCGGCGTCGAGGATGAAATCCTGCCGACGCTGCGCGAGCTTGGAATCGGCTTTGTTCCCTATAGCCCGCTCGGCCGCGGTTTCCTGACCGGCACCGCAAAGCGTGCCGAAGAACTCCCGGACGAGGATTGGCGCAAAGAACACGATCCGCGCATCAGAGGGGAGAATTTCGATCGAAACGTGCGGATAGCCGAATTCGTCAAAGACATTGCGCAGGAAAAGCGCGCGAAGGCCAGTCAGATCGCGCTCGCTTGGATTCTGCATCAGGGCGACGATATGGTGCCGATTCCGGGCACGAAGCGGCAAGTATCTCGAGGAGAATCTTGGCGCCGCCGCAATCGAACTCGCGCAAGAAGATTTGCGCAAGATCCGCGACTTCCTCGATAGTCAACCGACGGCCGGCGCACGTTACGCTCCGGCGGATCTGGCGCGTGTCGGTCTTTGAGAACGATGCTCTTCTCGGGCGCAGGGCCATTGTCTGTTCGTCACGACCGTCGCCGGGACTGGATTCCGGGGATCGACCCGCAGTCGAAGCGCAAGCGGTCCGGTGCGGCGCCATTCCTCATGCCTCATTCGAGACCCCCGCGTATTTTGTCAGTCCCTTTCGGCAGACGTGCCAGCCATTTCGCCCGCAAGGCGGAGGGCCGCGCGGGATAGCGCTCGTCCAGAAATGTCGCGCTCATCACGCGATCGAGCCGAAAACTTCGGAAATCGTCCCTCAGCTCGCACCAGCCGATCAACACGCGGGCGGCCTCGAAATACCCGATCACGATCGGCCAGACGATCCGCTCTGTCTCCCGCCCCTCGCCATCGCGATAGATCAGAGCGATCTTGCGGCCGGCGCGCATAGAAGCGCGGGCGCGCGCGGCATCGAGCCCGTCCGGAGGGATTTTCGAGCCCGGCGGCGTGCGGGCGCCGGCATCGATGATGAGCGGGCGCAAATTTTCCGGCACAATGGCGGCGATTTTCGCGATCAGGTCATGCGCCGCGCGGGCAAGATCGGGATCGCCATGGCCTGCAACCCATTGGGCGCCGAGCACCGCGGCTTCGACTTCATCCGAAGTCAGCATCAGCGGCGGCAGGTCAAACCCACCCTCGAGCACATAGCCGAACCCCGCTTCGCCGCGGATCGGCACGCGCAGGCCAATCAGAGCGGCAATGTCGCGATAGACCGAGCGCGTCGAGGTTTCGAGCTGGCCCGCAAGCTGTGCCGCAGTCACCGGCCGCTTCGAGCGGCGCAGGATCTGAATGATCTGAAAGAGGCGGTCGGCGCGGCGCATGATCGATCTAACTGCATAATGCTGACAGCATGGTGGCAAGAGGCTCGGGCTAGGATCTTTGCATCGAAACGAGGGAGCTTGACGCATGCTGAAGACATATAGGGGAAGCTGTCACTGCGGTGCCGTGCACTACGAGGCCGACATCGATCTTTCCGCCGGGACAAACAAGTGCAATTGCTCGATCTGCGCCAAGACCCGCAATTGGAACGCGGCCGTCAAGCCCGCGGCCCTGCGGCTCCTCGCGGGGGAAGATGCGCTCGGCGACTATCAATTCGGCAGCAAAAATATTCATCACCTTTTCTGCAGATTTTGCGGCGTGCCGCTCTTCGAGCGCGGCCATGTCCCGGCGCTAGGCGGCGATTTCGTCACGATCAAAGTGGCCTGCCTCGACGATGCGAGGCCCGCCGAGCTGATCGGCGCGCCGGTCCGGTATTTGAACGGGCGCGAGAATGCCTGGGCGACGCCGCCCGCCGAGACGCGGCATCTTTGAAGGCCCGGCGCCGCAACCTTCCCGACAACTGGAGAGGATCGCTCGATTTCTGCCTCATTATCGGTTAGTCCATCGATGCCTGGACCGACCTGGAGGCCGCGATGAGTGCGAAGACTTGGTTCATCACCGGGGCATCCTCAGGCTTCGGGCGCGCCTTCGCCGAACATGCCCTGGCTCAGGGCTATAACATCGTCGCGACGGCGCGCAGCCATCCGTCGCTGCAGGAGATCGCCGCGAAGGATCCCGCACGCGTTCTGGCGCAAGCGCTCGATGTGACACGCCCGGCGGAGGTGGAAGCCGCCGTGCAGGCGACACTCGCGCGCTTTGGGCGGATCGATATTCTGATCAACAATGCGGGATATGGCATTGTCGGGGCCTTCGAAGAAACTCCGGATGCCGAGCTCCGCGCATTGATGGAGACCAACTTCTTCGGTGCCATGAATGTCACGCGCGCGATATTGCCGATCTTCCGCGCGCAACGCAGCGGCGCGGTCGTCAATATTTCGAGCCTCGGCGGCCAATTGTCTTTCGCCGGGTTCAGCGCATATTCCGCTTCAAAATTCGCCCTCGAAGGCGTGAGCGAGGCGCTCGCGCGGGAAGTTGCGCCTTTGGGCATCAAAGTGCTGATTGTCGAGCCGGGCCAATTCCGCACCAATCTCGCCGGCCCGAGCCTGCGCCACATGCCCGTGATGGACTCTTATCGCGAGATTGTTGGCGGCTCGCGCGAGTTCGCGCGCAGCATGCATGGCACTCAGGAAGGCGATCCGCGCAAGGCCGCCGCCGCGATCGACAAAGCACTCGCGGCGCCGAATACGCCGCTGCGGCTTCAGCTCGGCGGAGACGCCGTCGATGCCATTCGCGCACATAGCGAGACATTGTTGAACGATCTCGCGGCTTGGGAAACGCTCGCACGCAGCACGCGTTTCGATGCGGACGCTTAAAGTCTCTAGCCGGATGCTTTGACGCCGAGCGCATGAGCTTTCCGGTCGAATTCCTCGCGAATGTCTTCGATCGTCGGCAGATGAAGATGCCGCAGCTCGCTGTGAACCTTCTTCGCGGGCGCGGAATTGAGATCGCGTTTGAAATTCGTGGCGACTTCCTCGGCCGATCCATATCCGCGGTAGCGTTCGATTTCCGACTGCGTCGCCCGCTTCACGTGTTCGAGCATGCGCTGATCGGCAGCGGATTTGCCGTCCGGCCTGGCGTGCATCACGGGGTCGAAGGCTTTGTGGATGACGAATTCAGCCAGTTCTTGCTTCGCAGCCATAGTCCCTCCGAAACAAAGTTTGGTGCAAAACCGGCATCGGCCGGCGAGGTTCCAGCGCAGCCGCGCTGCGCCGAAGCCTTAACTTGCTATCGATTGAATTACGGCAGGAGAACCGTCGCACCCGTCGTCTCGCGCGCTTCGAGTGCGCGATGTACAGCCACAACATCGTTGAGCGGCCGCGTCGTGGTCGGGATCTCCACCGTGCCGTTCGCAACGACCCGGATGAGGTCGCGTGCCATTTTCTGCATATCCTTTGCATCGGCGGTGTAGGTAAAGAGCGACGGGCGCGTCGCGTAAAGCGAGCCCTTCTGGGATAACAGCCCGATGTTGAACGCCTGGATTGGACCCGAGGCGGAGCCGAAGCTCACGAACATGCCGAACGGGCGCAGGCAATCGAGGGAAGCGGGGAAAGTCGCGCGCCCAACGCCGTCATAGACCACATCGCACAATTTTCCCTTGGTGATCTCCTTGACGCGCGTAACGAAATCTTCCTCGCGGTAGAGAATGACGTCTTTGGCGCCGGCCTTTTTGGCGAGCTTCGCCTTGTCTTGCGAACCAACCGTGCCGATCACATGGGCACCGAGCGCCTTCGCCCATTGGCAGAGAATGAGGCCGGTGCCGCCCGCAGCGGCATGGACGAGGATGCGGTCGCCCTTCTTCACTTTGTGCGTCTGACGCAGCAGATATTGAGCAGTGAGCCCCTTGAGCAGCATCGCTGCGCCCGTCTCGTAGCTGATGCTCTTCGGCAATTTGACGACGCGCTCGGCCTCGACCGCGCGCGCCTGCGCATAAGCGCCGAGATTGGCGAGATAGGCAACGCGATCGCCGACCTTGATGTCTTTCACACGACTGCCGAGCTCGATCACTTCGCCGGCCGCCTCATTGCCCGGAATGAATGGTAGAGGCGCGGCATAGGCGCCGCTGCGATGATAGACATCGATAAAATTCACGCCGATCGCATGATTGCGGACGAGAACTTCGCCCTCCTTCGGCGTCGGCAAATCGATTTCCTCGATTTGCATCACTTCGGGCGGTCCCGCCTCGTGCACGCGGACGGCTTTGATCATCTCTCACTCCTCTTCAGCGCCGACGGCCGGCAACGCGCAAATTGACCATGCTCGGCTCGCAGAGCGCGCATCAATTCTGCACCCCGGCAGATCGCCCCTAGCTTTGCCAGCATCGTCAAGGCAAGTGCCTTCATGACTCATTCACCGAGAAATAGATCGTTCACCACGTCGCCGCGCGCTCGCGCAAGGGATCATTTACTCAAACCGACTGCCACAACAGATGATTTACCCAATTTGGCCTCGGGCGAGCGACCGAATGGACTTGCATAAAACTTTAGCTTTTCGCTTCCGACCTCTGCAAAAGCCCTCCTGCACATTCGCCCCCATCGAGGCGCGCGGCGGCGTGAGAGCCCTGCGCGCGGGCTTGGGAAGGGGCCAATGCGCCAGGGATTCTTTTGCATCGCCTTCGTTACGGCGATGTTCATGCTCGGCTTCGGAAGGGGCGAAGCCGAAGAATTGCACGCGGGCTATGCAACGCTCGGCAGCCAAACTTCTGTTCCATACGGATGGCTCGATTTCTGCAGCCGCGAGCCGCAAGAATGCAATCAGCCTGTGCTTCGGCCGGCGGATGTCGAAGTCACGGGCGACACGTGGAACGTGCTCAATAAGATCAACCGGCATGTGAACCACACGATCGTGCCAATTTCCAATCTCGCGCATTGGGGTACGATGCTCGATCATTGGGACTATCCGAAAGACGGCAAGGGCGATTGCAAGATCTACGCGCTCGAGAAGCGCCGCGAGCTGATGCAGGCGGGCCTGCCGCGTCAGGCGCTGCTCATGACCATCGTCCGCGATCTCAACGGCGAAGGCCATGCGATCCTCACCGTCAAGACCGACAAGGGCGAGTTCATTCTGGACAATCTCACCGATCAAATTCGCCCGTGGGAAGCGACCGGCTATCATTTTCTGAAGCGTCAGTCGCAGCAGGATCCGAACGTCTGGGTCGCAATCCTGCCGCCCAAGTCCATCGTCTCGAGCCTGCAGTGAGCCGTGATATGTGCCGGCCCGGCCGGCACATATCGTTTGCGAGCGCCGCCTTTTCTGACGGATTGCCGCTCATCCGCCTCCCTGCTCGGCCTCAATGACGATCATGGCCGAAATTTCCGCTTCGCAAACGAGCTGCCCGTCGACGAAAGCGCGTCCGCTATACCACCAGATCGTGCGGCGGCGATTGAGCTTTTGCATGTGGAACTCGACCCGGTCGCCGGGCACGACGGGCTTGCGAAACTTCGCCTTCTCGATGGTCATGAAATAGACCAGCGGCTGTTTTCCAAGCCCGACCGAATTGATGCAAAGCGCCCCGGCCGTTTGCGCCATGCCTTCGATCAGAAGGACGCCCGGCATCACGGGCCGGTCCGGAAAATGCCCTTGGAACTGCGGTTCGTTCACGCTGACGTTCTTGATGCCGATGCAGGATTCATCGCTCTTCGCCTCGATGATCTTATCGACCATCAGAAATGGATAGCGATGCGGCAGGAATTTCAAGAGCCGCTGAATGTCGTAGGATTCGAGCGTCACCTGGTCCATCATCGAGTCTCGCCTTTGCGCGCCGGCTTCTTGCCCTTGGCGAGCTTGTCGAGCATCGCCTCCCCTCGCAGCCAGGCCCGGACAGCGCGCGCCGGCGTTCCTCCCACTTGCATCCCTCCCGGTACGTCGGCGATTACACCCGCTTGCGCGGCGATTTGAGCGCCCGCTCCTATCTCGAGATGCGCGGCGAACCCCGCCTGCGCTCCCACGGTGACGAAATCGCCAAGCTCGGTCGAGCCGGAGATCCCCGCCTGCGCGACAATCAGACAATGCCGGCCGATCCGCACGTTTTGCGCGATCTGTACGAGATTGTCGATCTTCGTGCCTTCGCCGATCACCGTATCGTGGAGCGCACCGCGATCGATCGTCGTATTCGCTCCGATCTCGACATCGTCCTGAAGGATCACCCGGCCGACTTGCGGCACTTTCAGATGATTGCCCTCGCCGGACACGAAACCGAATCCATCCTGGCCGATCGCCGCGCCGGCGTGAACGATGACGCGATTGCCGATGAGAGCATTGGCAATGCGTACCCCCGCGCCAATTGCGCAATTGCGCCCGATCTTGACGTTCGGTCCGATAACGACATTGGGCCCCACAATGGAATTGGCGCCAATCTCCGCATAGGGGCCGATGACCGTGCCCGGATCGACGATCACGTCGTCCTCGATCCGCGCATCCGGATGAACCGACACGCCGGGGCTCACCCCATTCGAGCCGAACAGGCTGCCTGGCCGTAGTGCATCGGGATAGAGCTTTGCGAGGACGCGCGCGAAGTCGCGCGCCGGCTGCTCGGTCAAGAGCGCCAAGGTCGATCCGGGGACGCGCGCGGCAAAACGTGGCGCGATGAAACAGGCCATTGCGCGCGTTGCGCTCAAATCCTCGAAATATTTAGGATTGTCGAAAAAGCTCAGGCTCGCGCGCGAGGCTTCCTCGAGCGGCGCCAAGCTCTCGACGATTGCCGAAAGGTCGGCTCCGTGCGGAGCCGTCGCGCCCGTCCAGGCGACGATTTCAGCCAATGTCGGCCGAAGCGTAGAATGAAAAAAGACCGGATCGCTCATCGAAAGGCGGCCATAGAAGTGCGGCCGCCTCATCTACCCCGTTTTTGCGAGCGGGGAAATGCTGCCTTCCAGTCATCACGTGAGATGCTTATCGGAAAGCGCGCCAGATCAGAACGTCGTCCCGCCCGTGAAGTTGAAGATCTCGGTCTGATCATATTGGCTCTTGGTGAGCGCCTTGGCGAAGTCGAACCGGATCGGGCCCATCGGCGAGGCCCAGATCAGCGAAACGCCGACCGAGGTGCGGATATCGGGCGTATCGCCGCCGACCGTGATCGTATTGCCCTGCGTGAAGTAGGGAGCCGTATTGTATGGGATGATCGCGCACGTATAGCACGGCGTGAGGTTCGGACCGGCGAAATTGGTCTGGCCTTGATAGCCCCAGAGCGCGCCCGCGTCGAAGAAGACGCCGCCCTTCAGGCCGACCTCTTTCGGCAGGCCCCAAATCGGGAAATCGGCTTCGACCGAAGCGCCCCAATATCTCGTGCCGCCGAGCGGGTTGCCGGAGGGGTCGATACCGGGAGAGACGTCGCGCGGGCCAAGTCCGAAGGGCGCAAAACCACGGACGAGCTCCGGCCCCATGTTGAAATTGTCGATGATGCGAAGCTGATTGCTGCCCCAGGGGAATACATATCCACCCTGCAGATGGGTGAGCCCCACGATGTCGAGATCCGAATAGAGCATCTGATAATAGCGGAAATCGGCGGTCGTGCGGATGTAGCGTTCGGTGCCGCCCGCGCCGGCGAAATCCTGGCGCAATTCGGCGTGAATGCCGCTCGTCGGGTTCTTGTTGTTGTCGAGCGAGTTATAAGACAGCACGTAACCCGGCATCGACGTGATGGTCGTGCCCGCCGCCTGTTTCAAGGCAAGCGAGGCCTCGCCGTTGGTCAAGCAATTGTAGGCCGCGTTCGCCTGCGGAAAGCCGGCTTGCGCGTTGCCCGAGCTGTTGTTGACCGGCGTGATGAAGGGAATCGGACTGCCGGTGAATTGGCAATCGTTGTACGGGAACGTGGCCGTGTCCGGGATCGAGATATAGGACGAATAGCCCGAATAATGGGGCGAGAAAGTAATCTCCTCGGTGATCGGCAAGCCGGCGCGCAACGTGCCGCCGACCATGAAGTCGTTGTAGAAGGCGAATTGCGAGACCATGCTGTTCTTGGCGAAAACGTCGATGCCCGCCGCGATCCGATGGTCGAGGAAATAAGGTTCGGTGAAGGAGAAGGTGACGCCTTCGGCATATTGGCCGACCATCACGGACACGCGGGCGAACTGGCCGCGACCCATGAAGTTGCTCTCCTGGACCGATACTTCGCCGATGACTCCGTCGACGGTCGAATAGCCGCCGGAGACCGAGAACTGGCCGGTCGGCTGGTCTTCGACCGTCACGACGATGACCACGCGATCGGGCGCCGAGCCGGGTTCGTTGGTGATCGTCACCTTCTTGAAGAAGCCGAGATTGTTCAGCCGCCGCTCGGCGCGGTCGATCAAGACTTTGTTGTAGGCGTCGCCCTCGGCAATGTCGAATTCACGCCGGATGACGTAATCGCGCGTGCGCGTATTGCCGCGAATGTCGATCCGCTCGATGTAGACGCGCGGCCCCTGATCGATGACGAAGGCGATTCGCACCGTGCGCGTGGTCGGGTCGCGATCGCCGCGCGGATGTACGTTTGAGAAGGGATAGCCGCGCCGGCCGAGCTCGAGAGTGAGCGCCTCGGTGGTTTTCTGGACCTGATCGCCGTCATAGGTCTGGCCGGAAGAGATGCGCAAGAACGGACGCAAAGCGTTCGAATCGATGCCGGGAATATTCGACTGAACATCGACGGCGGCGACGCGATATTGCGGGCCCTCCTCGACGGTGATCGTGATGACGTAGCCCTTGAGCGCCGGGTCGTAGCGCGCATCCGAACCGATCACACGGAAGTCGGCGTAGCCATTCTTGAGATAGAATCGGCGGATGAGCTCGAGGTCGGAGGCAAGCCGGTCGGGATCGTAGACGTCGGTGTTTTTGAAGAAGGACAGCCAGTTCATCTCGGTTGTCGACATGAGGTCGCGCAGCCGACCCGAGGAGAAGACGTGGTTGCCGACGAAGACGATGGACTTCACGCCGGTCTTCGGACCTTCGTCGATGTGAAAGACGACATCGACACGGCCATTGGGGAGGTTGACGATTCGGTAAGTCACCGTCGCGGCAGCCTCGCCCGCGCGCCGGTAAAGGTCTTTGATTCGCTCGACGTCGGCATCGACGATCGTCTGGCTGAACGGGCCATGCGACTTCGACTGGATTTCCTGGGCGAGCTGGTCGGACTTGATCTTGCTGTTGCCCTCGAAGACCACCCGGTTGATCAGATTGTTCTCTTTAACCCGGATGACGACGCGGCCGCCCGCATGCACGACCTGGATGTCGGAAAAGAGGCCCGTCGCGTAGAGGTTCTTGACCCCTTCGTTGACGGCCGCCGGCTCGCCGCTCGTAAAGAACGATTCGATGGTCTCGGTATCGACGCGCTGATTGCCTTCGACTTCGACGCCGGCGGCAAAAGCCGGGACGGAGGCGAGAAACGGCGCGACGACGAGAAAGGCGAGAAGCCACCGGAACAAGTGAGCCCGATCAAATCGCATCTACGCCAGGCCCCCGCATCTTTGCGCTCTGGTTATGGCCGAGGACCAGCCAAGCGGCTCGCCCTCGACAGCCACGATCATGTCCGGCCGAAATTCGGTCCCTCGGCAGGGCCTGAAAATCGCCCGGGGAATCGGACGGGCTTGGCAGCCGCACCCTTGTTTCATCGACGGTTTCTGCCGCCGACCCCTCACACCCCAAGCTTCGCTTCTACAAGGTTTGTCAGGCCCTGCAAATGGAGTTTGCAGAGAAGCGATCTTTTTCGAAACTGCGTGACGAGTAAGACACGCCTGCATGTCAGCGCCGCGCTACCCTGAGGACGTGCGGCGGCGCCTTGCGCGCAAAGACTGTCATGATCCCCCTCCGCGGGCTTGCCCGCTATCCCAAATCCCGATGCGCCCTCACCCGTGCGGCGCAAATTCCCCGGTGCCTCACTTGGTGAGGCGAAGAATGTCGTTGTAGGTGGCGAGAATCATCAGCCCGACCACCAAAGTGAGCCCGATTCGGAAGCCGACTTGCTGAACCCTTTCGTTGAGCGCTTTCCCGCGTATGGCTTCGACGGCGTAGTAGAACAAATGCCCGCCGTCGAGCAGCGGGATCGGCAGCAGATTTAAGATCCCAATGGAAATTGACAAAACAGCGGCAAGATTGAGAAGCGCAGCAATGCCGATCTTCGCCATTTCGCCGGAAACCTCGGCGATTCGGATCGGGCCCGACAACTGGTCGGTCGATTCGCGCCCGGTAAACAAACGGCCGGCATAAGATCCAGTCTGTTCGATGATGAACCAGGTCTGCCCAACGGCGAGCCGTGTCGAATCGAAAAGATTGTAATGCTGGACGTGCCAGTTGGCGACGCTGGCATTGGCTTCGACGCCGAGCACGCCGGCCCGTGAGGTCCCGAACGGGGTCGAGACGTCGCGGCGGCGCGGCGTTGCAACCAGGGTGACCTCTTTGCCGTGCCGATCGACGATGAAGGTCAGCGGCGAATCGCTCGAGGTCTGAACGATTCGCTGCATGTCCTCGAAACTGTCGATCTTATTGCCGTCGATCGAAACCACGATGTCGCCGGGCGCAAAGCCAGCGGCTTCCGCCGCACTGCCGGGCATGACCTTGTCGATCTCGGGCACGAGCACGCCCCGGCCGTGGACCAAGTAGATGCCGGTGAAAATGACGATGGCGAGAAGGAAATTCGCGATCGGCCCCGCCGCGACGATGGCGGCCCGCTTCCAGACGCTTTGCGCAAAGAAGGTCTGAGCCTTTTCCCCTGCCGGCATTTCCGCGATCGAGGCTTCGTCACTCATCGAGGCGCCGTTGAGATCCCCGTGGAATTTCACGTATCCGCCAAGCGGCAGCATGCCGACCCGCCAGCGCGTGTCCTTGCGGTCGACGAAATGCGCGACTTCCGGCCCGAAGCCGAGCGAAAAGGCATCAACCTTGACCCCGCAGAGACGGCCGACAAGGAAATGGCCAAGCTCATGGAAGAAGATGACGATGCTGAGGACGAACAGGAAGGGTACGATTGTCCCGAACACAGACCCGAATTGGCTGGCAAACAGCATTGAGCTTCCCTTGCTGACGCGCCCTTGGGCGGCTTTCGTTTCGCTGGGCGCGGACCGGCGCGCCGACCTTGGTTAGCGAATCGTTAACATGCCGGAAGCAATTGGCCGCGCCAAGAGGGTGCGTGCCTTTTCTCTAGCCGTATGGTCAATGGCCAGCGCTTCCTCAACCGATAGAGGTTCGCGTGCCGTCCCGTCGGCAAGCGCCGCCTCGCAACAGAGCTCGACCAGCCGGGCGATCTCGTGAAAAGAGATCTGCCGGGCAAGAAAAGCTTCAACCGCGACCTCATTGGCGGCATTGAGGACTGTTGGCAGGCCGCGGCCCTCTTTGAGGCAGTCGAGCGCCACCCGCAGAGCCGGAAACCGTTCGAAATCAGGCCGCTCGAAGCTGAGCTGGCCGACGCTCGCAAGGTCGAGCCGTCGCGCCGCCGTTTCCTGCCGGCCGGGATAGAAAAGACAATGGGCGATCGGCACCCGCATGTCCGGCGCGGCGAGGCCGGCGATCACCGAGCCATCCCTGAATGCGACGAGCCCGTGGACAATCGATTGGGCATGGACCAGGACCTCGAGCCGTTCCGGCTCAACTCCAAAAATATGATGTGCTTCAATAAGTTCCAAGCCTTTGTTCATGAGGCTTGCCGAATCGATCGTGACCTTCCGCCCCATCGACCAGTTCGGATGGCGCAAAGCTTCCTCGGGCGTTGCCTTGGCGATCGCTTCGGCCGACCAGGTACGGAACGGGCCGCCCGAGGCGGTCAGTATGATCTTCTCGACCATGCCCGGCTCGGATGTGCCGAGCGCCTGAAAAATTGCATTGTGCTCGCTGTCGACCGGCAGAAGCCGCGTGCCGGCTGCCGCTGCCTGGCGGACGAAAGCCGGTCCCGCACAAACGAGGCATTCCTTGTTGGCAAGCGCCACGGTGCGGCCGGCCGCAAGTGCGGCAAAGGTCGGCTCGACTCCGGCCGTGCCGGCAATTGCCGCCATGACGATTTCAGCCGGATAGAGAGCCGCCTCCACGACGGCGGCAGGTCCCGCGGCCGCCTTGATCCCGCTGCCGGCGAGAGCCGATTTTAGCTCGTTGTAACCCGAAGCATCGGCAAGCGCGGCGAACGAGGCGCCAAGATGACGTGCGACCTGCGCCAAGGCGATCGGATCGCGACCGCCTGCGACCGCCGTGACGCGCAAGGCGCCTTTGGAGCCCGCAACAATATCGGCCGTCGATTTGCCGATCGATCCCGTCGCTCCGAGAATCACAAGCGAGCGGGCGGCGCCGTCGGGCACCTCGTGCACCAATTCCGATTGTGCCGCCATCAGCCTACATCCAGTGAAACAGGCCTTCCGCCGTGGTGGGGAAGCCACGCAAGGCGCCGAGGACCGCAGCAAAGACAGCAGCGGCGATAAATCCGTCAAGGCGGTCCATCAGACCGCCATGGCCGGGGATGAAATTGCTCGAATCTTTCGTCCCGAAGCGCCGTTTCATCCAGGATTCATAAAGGTCGCCGGCTTGCGCCACGCAGGCCGTGACGAGGCCCAGGAGGAAAGGCGCAAAGCTTGGCGCAGGCGTTTCGATCCGGGTCAGGTGCCCTACGACGGCGAGAAACAGGGATCCGATCAGCGCGCCCCCGACAACGCCCAGCGCCGTGCCGGCCCAGGTCTTCGAGGGAGAGACCTGCGGCAGGAATTTCGGTCCGCCGATCAGCCGCCCCGCGAAATAAGCGACGACGTCCGTGCCCCATACGACCGCAAACAGCCAGGCGATGGCGCGCGGCCCGAAGGGCCAGGACATGCGCAGCGTCACGACTGAGATGATGAGACTGCCGGCGTAAAGTATGCCGACGGCGCCCCATCCGCGCCGGCCCTGATCGGCGACCCTTGCCGCACCGAGCGCGGCAAGGCAAAGCGTGAGAATCGCAAGGCCCGGGCCCCAAGTACCCAATAGAATGGCGGCCGTGATCAGTGCCGCCGAACCGATTGCAAGGCGCGTTGCCTGGCGCGCGCCGCCGATGATCCGCTGCCATTCGAATTGAACGATGAGCGCCGCCGCAAGCCAAGCGAGAACGAAAATCGCTCCGCCGATCTGCAAAGTCAGCAAAGCGATCGCGATCAGAATGGCCGAGGAAACGAGACGGGGACCTAGATCGGCAAGCCGCGCGGCAAGGCTCGGGGGGGCGGGCGCTGCGCCGGCGGCCATCTCGCCGACGTCCGGCCTCGACTCCGGCGCCTCAGCAGGGTGCGTCATCCACCGACCTTAGCACTCTGATGCGACAAGGTCACGCCGCCGAAACGGCGCTCGCGGGCCGAAAATTCCGTCAGCGCATCAGCCAAGGCCTGACGGTCGAAGTCGGGCCAGTGAATTGGCACGAAGACGAATTCGCTATAGGCCGCCTGCCACATGAGGAAATTCGACAACCGCTGCTCGCCCGAGGTGCGGATGATGAGATCGGGGTCCGGAATGCCGGCGGTGTCGAGATGTTCAGCGAAGAAATCCTCGTCGATCTCGGCCGGCGCAAGGACGCCGGACGCCGCCTTTGCGGCAATCATGCGCGCGGCTGCGGCAATCTCCTGGCGGCTGCCGTAATTGAACGCGACGATCAGCGTCAGGCCCGTATTGGCGGCGGTCAATGCCTCCGCCTCCTCGAGCAGCGCCAGAATTTCCGGATTGAGATTCTCGCGCGTGCCGATCACCCGGACTTTGACGCCGGCCTTTTGCAATTCGCCGAGGTCATGGCGGATGAAGCGCTTCAGCAGGCCCATGAGATCGCTGACTTCCTCGATGGGCCGGCTCCAATTCTCCGCCGAGAAACTATAGACGGTCAGATAGCGCAGACCGAATTCGATCGCGGCGCGCACCGTCACCCTCAGCGCTTCGACGCCGCGCCGATGTCCCTCGATACGCGGCAGGCCGCGGCTCAAAGCCCAGCGGCCGTTGCCGTCCATGATGATTCCGACATGCGCCGGTACACGTCCGGGCCAAGTCCTGACTTTCACCGCCGTATTCGCCTCGATCATGTTCCGCATCTTTCTGCGCCGCAATCGGCGCCGCGCCGGGGCGCGGACGATCTCTCAACTCATGAAGGCATTGGTGCGAAGCAAGGTCAACGCGGGCAATTTGCCCTAGCGCCGAGCTACACTTGCATGATTTCTTTTTCCTTGTTTGCCAAGGCGAGATCGATTTCGGCGATGTGCTGATCGGTCGCCTTCTGCACCTCGGCCTCGTGACGCTTTTCTTCGTCTTCGCTGATCTGCTTATCCTTCAACGATTTCTTCAACGCATCGAGGCCGTCGCGCCTGACATGGCGGACGGCGACACGCGCCTCTTCCGCATATTTATGCGCGACTTTGACCATTTCCTTGCGGCGCTGTTCGTTGAGCTCGGGGATGCGAATCCGCAGCACCTGGCCTTCGGTGACCGGCGACAGGCCGAGGTTGGAATCGCGGATCGCCTTGTCGACCGGCCCGACCATGCTCTTGTCCCAAACCTGGACCGACAATAAGCGCGGTTCGGGGACGCTGATCGTCGCCAGCTGGTTGATCGGCATCGACTGGCCATAGGCCTCGACGTGAATGGGCTCGATCAGGCTCACGGAAGCGCGTCCGGTGCGCAGGCCTCCAAGCTCATGCCGGAGTGCGGCGATCGCGCCCTGCATGCGCCGCTTCAAATCGGAAATATCGAATCCTTCGCTCATCCCTTACCTGCCTTGCCGCCCATCTGATCGCCCGGAACGGGCCGCGGCATGGCGGCCGACACCTCTCCCAAGGCGCGAGCGCGACCGAAGCGGAAATCCGTCTCTTTCGAAACCCTAGGGAGTGATCGAGACGGTCGCGCCCGCAGGGGCAGCCTCGGATCGGCAGCGCCGGATCTCCTGATATGGTTCATTTGCTACGCGATTTCCGGTCCCCGTCCAAGCTATTCTTGGAGAGGCGAAGGCCGCAAACGAGGCAGGATCAAGGCGTGACCAGCGTAGCTTTGGCCTTACCGAGCAGCGCGGCGGAAATAGCGTCCGGTTCGCGGATCGAGAAGACGACGATCGGAATCTTGGTTTCGCGCGCGAGCGCAAAGGCCGCGGTGTCCATAATGGCGAGGTTTTTCGCGATCGCCTCGTCATGCGTCAATATATCGAAGCGCCGGGCATTCGGATCGCGCTTGGGATCGGCGGAATAGACGCCGTCGACCTGCGTCGCTTTCATGATTGCATCGCAAGAAAGCTCGGCCGCGCGCAGCGCCGCGCCCGTGTCGGTCGTAAAGAACGGATTGCCGGTTCCGCCGGCGAGAACGACAATGCGCCCCTTGGCGAGATGGTGCAGCGCGGCCTGACGCGAGTACGGCTGGCAGAGCGAGGGCATAGCAACGGCGGAGAGCGCGCGCGCCGGCTGACCCTGTTTTTCGATCGCATATTCCATCGCGAGCGCGTTCATCACCGTCGCCAGCATCCCGATGGAATCGGCGCGCGCCCGTTCGATTCCTTTTTCCGCACCGGCAATGCCGCGGAAGAAATTGCCGCCACCGACGACGACAGCGGTTTCAACGCCCAGCCGTGCAGCCGAGACGAGGTCCGCCGCAATCCTTTCGAGTGTCGCCGCGTCGAGCCCGTGGGTTGCCGGACCCATCAAGGCCTCGCCGGAAAGCTTGACGACGACGCGCCGCCATTTCGGTTCGCATTGAGCCATAGTGCCTCCGGCGGAATATCCTTCCGTTCTAACCGATCGCGGCCGCGTTCCGAAGCCGAATTCGCGTCCCATCACAGGTTCGGCCGTTCCCGACGGCGATTTCGAGAAGACTTGTTGCGCTCGGTCTTTAAGCGCGCCAAAAGAGTGCGACAAGGTCCAGGGGGACGATCCCGTCAGCCGGGAAAGAGGGCATGGGCGAACGCGTCAAAGTCCTGATGATCGAAGATCATCCGATCGTGCGCGACGGCTGCCGGCTGATCTTCAATCGCCGCCCCGACATTGCGATCGTCGAGGCGAGCACGGCAGCGGAAGGCTATGCCGCCAACCGGCAGTATCGACCGGACGTGATTGTCCTCGATCTCGGGCTGAAGGACGGCAACGGCTTCGACATGGTGCCGACGCTTCTCGCCGAAAACGAGGGCGCGCGGATCGTCATTTTCAGCATGAACGAGACGCCGCGCTTCGTGCGCCGCGCCCTCGACATGGGCGCGCGCGGCTATATTACCAAGAGCGACGATCCGAACACGATCCTTGCGGCGATCGACAAGGTTCGCTCGGGCGGCGTTTATCTCGGCCAGTCGGTCGCCCAAGCTCTGGCGCTCGCCAATCTCGAGCCAAAGAGCGATCCCTTGCGCCGCCTGAGCGGGCGGGAAAAACAAGTGATCGCGCTGCTCGGCGAAGGCAAGAGCCTCGCCGAAATCGCCGCCGGACTCGACATCGGATATAAGACGGTCGCCAATATCGTCGCCGCGATCAAACAGAAGCTGGGGATTGCGACGAGCGTCGCGCTGATCAAGTTCGCCGTCGAAGCCCACGCCCGGGATCGGCATCTTTAAGCTTCGCACGCTGCAGTGCGATCCGAGGCCGCCGCCGTTCTCTTTTCGAGTTTTCCACTAAATCCACAGGGTCTCGCGTTGCGGCCGAAGCTCAGCGATGAACTTTTCCATGCTGAGAATGAAGTTTTCTAAGAAATTCAAAGTGTTCCGAGACACGTGTTGCATGAATACACTTGAACTGCGCATGCCCGTGGCCTTAGGCTTGAGCACGGTAAAGTTGCGTGTTGCGCTTCGGGGGGAGCCATGCGGTTCAAAGTCGGGTACGCGCGATCGGCGTTGGTCGCGTCCGTGTCGCTATCGGTGTTTACGCTCCCCAGCTTTGCGCAAGAAGCACTGCCGACGGTGGAGGTCGTTGCAACCTCACCGGTCGGGACGCAATCCACCAGCACGCTTAACGTGCCCTCCGAAGTTCAAACGATCGACAGCAAAGAGATCGAGAATTTAAACCACGCAACGATCACCGAGGACCTCGCACGCCGCACGCCGGGCGTTGCCACGACAGACGAACTCGGCAGCCCGTTGAACCAATCGATCGAATTCCGCGGCCAGACCGCGACACCTGTGCCGGGCACGCCCGAAGGCCTCGCGGTCTATCAAAACGGCGTTCGCATCAATGAAGCCTATGGCGACGTCGTCAATTGGGCCTTGATCCCGCCGATCGCGATCCAGCAGACGCAGATCGTAACGGGCAATCCGGTTTTCGGTCTCAATGCGCTCGCCGGCGCCGTCGTGATGAACATGAAGAACGGCTTCACCTGGCAGGGCGCGGAGTTCGGAACCCAGTTCGGCACCGACTTCCGCCACGAAGCCTACGCCGAATATGGAATGACCAAGGGCGATTGGGCCTATTACGCGGCGGTCGAAGGCCTTGGGGACAACGGCTTTCGCGACGGCGGCGCCTCAGGCCTCGGGCGCGCCTACGGCGATATCGGCTACCGCGTCGAAGGCAACGAAGTCCACGTGAACGTCACCGCCGGGCGCGCTTCGTTCGGCACCTCCGGAACGGCGCCGATCGACTTGGTGCAACAGGACCCCAGGGCCTATTTCAATCTTCCCGGCCTGTCGCAAGAATCGATGGGCATGATCACGCTCTCGGACCAGTCGAAGATCACGAGCACATTGCAATTCAACGGCAACGTCTATTTCCGCGATTACGCCGCGTTCCGCGAGGACGGCAATATCAGCGATTTCTACCATTGCGCCGCGGCGTTCTTCTGCAACGGCGGGGCGCTCACCACCCTGCCCGATCCGACGACCGGCCTGCCGAACGGCCAGCCCGCCGGCGAAATCGACAGCAATTGGACGCATAGCTACAGCACCGGCACCACGCTGCAGCTCACCGACACCGACAAGATCTTCGGACACAACAATAATCTGATCGCCGGCGTGAGCCTCGACCATGGTTGGACGCATTTCGGCGGTATGAGCACGATCGGCGATATGCCGCCGGATCGCATCGTCAGCAGCTACGGCATTGTCATCGACCAGCCCGCTTACGATATTTCGCCGGTCGCTCTCCTCTCGCAGAACAATTATCTCGGCGTCTATGTGCTCGATTCTTTCGACGTGACCGACAGATTGACGGTGAATGCGGGCGCGCGGTTCAACGACGCCCAGATCGACCTCAACGACATCAACGGCACAAGCCTCACAAGCAGCAATAATTTCAATCGCATCAATCCGACGGTCGGCGCTTCATTCAAGATCACGCCGGACGTCGCGGCTTATGTCAATTATTCGGAGGCCAATCGCGCCCCGACCCCGCTCGAGCTCGGCTGCGCGAGCCCGACGCAGCCCTGCCAGATCGACAATTTCCTCGTTGCCGATCCGCCGCTGAAACAAGTCGTCGCCCGCACCGTCGAGGGCGGATTCAAGGGCGACCACCATATCACCGGCGGCCCGATACCCGGCGAGCTTACCTGGAGCGTCAGTCTCTATCGAACCGAGAACCAGGACGACATCATGAATGTGCCGAGCACGATCACGGGCTTCGGCTATTTCGTCAACGCCGGAAATACTTTGCGCCAGGGCGTCGATCTCGGCGCGACCTACACGACCGCGAATTGGGACGTCTATGCCAATTATTCCTATATCCAGGCGACGTTCCTGACGCCCGTCCAACTCGCCTCGCCGAATAATCCGAACGCGAATTGCCTCGGGCCTGGCTCCGGCATCGAATGTGTGACGCCGGGCGACAATCTCCCGGGCATCCCGCGACACAAATTCAAGATCGGGTTCGATTACACGGTCTTGCCGAAATGGACCGTCGGCGCCGATCTCGTCTATGAATCGAGCCGTTATTATTTCGGCGACGAGATCAATTCCTTGCCGCAGGTCCCCGGCTTCGCCACGCTCAATCTGCGGACTGCCTATCAATTCAGCAAAACGGTCCAGATCTACGGCATGATCAACAACGCGCTCGATTATCGCTATGCGACCTATGGCGCGCTCTACGACACCGGCTCGAGCCTCAACCAGGTCACCGGCGCGCCGGTACCCGGTCTGTTCAACTCGACGGACCCGCGCGCGATCACGCTTGCGCCGCCATTCGAAGCCTACATCGGACTGCGCGTGACGCTCTAATGGAGGTCCGGGCTCAGCCGAACCAAATGCGGTGCGATCTGTTAAGATCGGCATATTCACATGCCGATCTTCTTCACCAGCGATACGCATTTCGGCGACGCCAAGCGCATCCGCGTCGATCGCCGGCCCTTCGCCTCGATTGCCGAACATGACGCCGCACTGATTGCGCGCTGGAATGAGGTCGTCGGCGTCGAGGACGAGATCTATCATCTCGGCGACTTCACCGCTTTCAAAGATCCGGACCGCGTCAGCGCTCTGTTGGCTGCGCTCAACGGACGCAAACACCTCGTCATCGGCAACAATGATCCGCCTACCACGACCGCCAACAAAGGCTGGATAAGCGTTGCCTATTACGAAGAACGGATGGTCGAAGACCGGCTGCTGATCCTCTGCCACTATCCGTTCCGCACCTGGCACGACATGGGCAAGGGTGCGATCGACCTGCACGGCCATTCGCACGGAAAGCTCAAAGAGAAGACGCGGCAATATGACGTCGGCGTCGATGTCTTCGATTATCGGCCGGTGACGCTGGCAGAGATTCTGCGAAGCAAACGCCGGAGAAAAATCGATTGACCGCGCATTCCAGAGAACTGGAAACCGGATTTCCCGATCATGCCCACGTGTATGTTTTGAAATGAAGCGCTGAACCTTGCACCGATCATGCAATTGATCGCGGCGCGGCGCATGAGGCAGACGGCAAGCTAATTCGCCCGAGGCTTACGCCCCCTCTTCCTGCTTCTCTATGCCTTCGCCGAGCGCATAGCGCACAAAGGCCTTGAGCGCGATCGGCGCGCTGGCCGGACCTTCCGCTTCCTTGACGACCTGGCCGATGGTTTTCCCGCCATGTTGTTCGGCATGGATCGAGGGCTGATCGAGCAAGCAGACCTCTTTGTAATAAGTCTTGAGACCGGATTCGATGATCTTCTCGAGGACATGCGGCGGCTTGCCGGCATTCTTATCGGCCAGCACCGACCTCTCGCGTGCGACGAGGTTCTGGTCCAATCCGCTCGGATCGAGCGCAAGCGGGCTTGCTGCTGCGACATGCAGCGCGATCAGCCGGGCAAGCGGGGCAAGCACTTCCGTCTTGCCGGAAGATTCGAGCCCGACGAGCACGCCGATCTTGCCGAGACCTTCGGCCAAGGGATTATGGACATAATGCCCGATCACGCCTTGCCCGACGCTCACGCGATCCGCGCGGCGCAGGTTCATATTCTCGCCGATCGTGGCAATCGCATTGGCGAGCGCATCGGCGACGGTTCCGCCGCCCGAATAGGCGGCGGCCTTGAGCGCCTCGACGTCGGTCAGGCCCTTTTCGAGCGCGACCCCTGCAATGCCGCGCACGAGCTTTTGGAACTCTTCGTTGCGCGCAACGAAGTCCGTCTCCGAATTGACTTCAATGACGACGCCGTCGCGCCCCGAGACCGCAACGGCGATCAACCCTTCGGCGGCGACGCGGCCGGATTTCTTGGCCGCTTTCGAAAGGCCCTTTTTGCGCAGCCAATCGATGGCCGCCTCGATGTCGGCGTTGGTTTCGGCCAAGGCCGCCTTGCAATCCATCATGCCGGCGCCGGTCTTCTCCCGAAGATCCTTCACCATTGCCGCCGTGACGTTCGCCATGCGCTTTCCTTAAGATCCTGGAGTTACGCGTGTTAATATAGGATGGCTGCAAGCCTTCATGCAGACATCAGGTCGCGAGCGCGCGAAATCCAATCGTCGCGCTCGATCCGTCCGCCGAGCTTCAGATCGTGATCGAGCTTGCCCGCCTCTTCCGGCGTGAGCGCCGCGATCTGCCAATAATGGAAAATGCCGGCGTCGTTGAGCTTTTTGACGATCTGCGGACCGACGCCCTGCAATTTGGCAAGATCGTCCGGAGCGCCGCGCGGCGCGGTCAGCAGCTCGAAATGCTCGCTCGGCGCCTCGGCAACGGGGGCAACCTCGGGCAAGACTTCCGGCGCCGGTGCCTCTTCCTCGCCGAGATCGATGCCGGCTTCGCCGCGGCTGCGGGAAATGCCGTCGAGCGCGGCGCGCGCGACGAGATCGCAATAGAGATTGATCGCGCGGCCGGCGTCGTCGTTGCCCGGGATCGGGAACGTGATCCCGTCCGGATCGGAATTCGTATCGAGAATGGCGGCAACCGGAATATGCAGGCGCGCGGCCTCGCGGATCGCCAATTGCTCTTTGTTGGTGTCGATCACAAAAAGCAGATCGGGCGTGCCTCCCATCTCCTTGATGCCGCCCAGCGCCTTTTCGAGCTTGTCGCGCTCGCGCGACAGCATCAGCCGCTCCTTTTTGGTAAGGCCGACGGCGCCGGTATCGAGCTGTTCCTGCAGCTTGCGCAGGCGCTGGATGGAGGCCGAAATCGTTTTCCAATTGGTCAGCATGCCGCCGAGCCAGCGCGAATTGATGTAATATTGCGCCGAACGCTTGGCCGCGCCCGCGATCGCCTCCTGCGCCTGGCGCTTGGTGCCGACGAAGAGAACCCGCCCGCCGCGCGCTACCGTGTCGGACACGGCCTTCAGCGCCTGGTGCTTCAGAGGAACGGTCTGGGCGAGGTCGATGATGTGGATATTGTTGCGCTCGCCGAAAATGAAGGGCGCCATTTTCGGGTTCCAGCGATGCGACTGGTGACCGAAATGGGCGCCGGCCTCGAGCAGGCCGCGCATTGAAAAATCAGGTAAAGCCATTTTTGTTCTCCGGTTGAGCCGCCGCGGAAGATCAGGCCTGCCGAAGTTCGACAGGCCACCGGTGCGGACCTTCAAAGCAGGACCGCGAAATCCGCGTGTGGGATGGCGCGCTTATAGGGCGCGGACAGAAATATGGCAACAGCCGCGAAAATTCCGCGGCTGTCGCTCCGGCAGGCTATTTAGGAGCGCCCTACTCGGCTGCAACGCTCGGGGCGGCCGCATTTTCCTCGGCGAGCCGGGCGAGCGCCTGGCGCACGCCCGATGCATAGTCCGGATGAACCTTTTGGAGGTGGCCGAGCTGGCGCTCGATGATCTCTTGCGGAATGCCGATCATGGCTTCCGCGATATTGGAGCAAAGCCGCTGGCGCTGGCCTTGGTCGAAGAGCAGGAACAGCGCACGCACCTGGCCGTAGTCATCATTGCCCTCGTAATGGTTGAAGCGCGTGCCATAGCCCGAGATCCTGATCGGCGGCTCGAGCGCCGATGGATCCTGCACCGGACCGTTGAACGAATTGGGTTCGTAATAGGCGTCCGGATTGGGCATGTTCGGGAAGAACCGCATGGCTCCGTCCTTGTGGTACGTGTGAACCGGGCATTTCGGCGCGTTCACCGGCAGCGCCTCGTAATGCGTGCCGAGCCGATAACGATGCGCATCTGGATAAGAGAAGATGCGCGCCTGCAGCATCTTGTCGGGCGAATGACCGATCCCCGGCACGACGTTCGACGGCGAAAAGGCCGCCATCTCGATTTGCGCGAAGTAATTGTCCGGATTGCGGTTCAATTCGAGGATGCCGACGTCGATCGGCGGATAGTCCTTGTGCGGCCAGACTTTCGTAAGATCGAACGGGTTATAGGGCGTCTTTTCGGCTTCCACCTCCGGCATGATCTGCACTTGCATGCGCCATCTCGGAAAATCGCCCCGTTCGATCGCGCCGAACAGCTCCTCCTGATAGGACTCGCGCGAGCGGCCGATGACCTTCGAAGCCTCACGATTGGTGTAGTGGCGATGGCCCTGCATCGTCTTGAAGTGGAACTTCACCCAATAGCGCTCACCAGTCTTGTTCCAGAAGGAATAAGTGTGCGAGCCGTAGCCATTCATATATTGCGGGGCGACGGGCAGGCCGCGATCCGAGAAGAGGATGGTCACTTGATGCAGGCTCTCGGGCGAAAGGGACCAGAAATCCCACATCGCCGTCGGCGAGCGCATGTTGGTGCGCGGGTGGCGCTTCTGCGTATGGATGAAATCGGGGAACTTCAGAGGATCGCGGATGAAGAAGACCGGCGTATTGTTGCCGACAAGATCCCAATTGCCCTCTTCGGTGTAGAATTTGATCGAGAAGCCGCGCACGTCGCGCTCGGCATCGGCCGCGCCGAGCTCGCCTGCGACCGTCGAAAATCGAATGAGTAGGTCGGTCTTCTTGCCCATCTTGGAGAAGACGCTGGCGCGCGTATATTTCGAAATGTCATGCGTCACGGTCAGCGTGCCGAAGGCGCCCCAGCCCTTGGCGTGGACCACGCGCTCGGGGATGCGCTCGCGGTTCTGGTGGGCCAGTTTCTCGATGAGTTGATAGTCCTGCATGAGGATCGGTCCGCGCGGACCGGCGGTGACCGAGTTCTGATTGTCCGGGACCGGCGCGCCGGCCGTCGTCGTCAGTTTCTCCGAAGCCATTTCGTCCTCCTGGGGCTGGCGCGAGGAACATAGGCAGGCGCTCGACATTGATCCAATCGATAGTCTCGCATAAAACGATAGACGGCGCCGATGAGGCGCCGAAGTCTCGTTTCACGATAGACGCCCATGAATTTGCGCGATCTCCGCTACATCGTCGCGGTCGCCGATTGCGGTCATTTCGGCCGCGCCGCGGAGGCCTGCAACGTGAGCCAGCCGACGTTGAGCGGCCAAATTCGTAAGCTCGAGGAAGAATTGGGCGTCATCGTTTTCGAACGCGACGGCCGCTCGGTGCGCCCGACAATCGCCGGCACCGAGATCCTCGCCTATGCCCGCAATGCGCTCGCTGCCGCGGACGATATTGCTCAAGCCGCACAACGCGGCCGCGATCCTCTGGCCGGGCCCTTTCACCTCGGCATAATTCCGACGCTCGGCCCTTATCTCATGCCCTATATCCTGCCCGGCGTAAAAGAAACGCTCTCGGCCATGCGCCTCATTCTCGTCGAGGATCTCACCGTTCGTCTGGTCGAGCTCGTGGGCTTAGGCAAGCTCGATGCAGCGATCATCGCGTCCGACCCCGATACGCAGGCGTTGAATTCAGTGCCGCTATTCGATGAGGATTTCTCGCTCGTGCTCCCCCGCGCGCATCCGCTCAACAAAAAGAACAGGATCGAGATCGCGGACCTCAATCCAGGCGATCTGTTGCTTCTGACAGACGGCCATTGCCTGCGCGATCAGGCGCTCGAACTCTGCGGGCAGCCGCAGAGCGACAATGCCATCGCCGATATGCGCGCAACGAGCCTCAGGACGCTGTTGCACATGGCGTCGGCCGGATATGGCATGACGCTGATCCCGGCGCTGGCGCTCAGACAGGAACAGCCGCTTCCCGGCGATCTCGTCGCGCGCCGCTTGAACGGCAAAAAGGCGCGCCGCCGCGTGCGACTCATTTCGCGGCCGAGCCATCCGCGCCGTTCCGCGCTCGATACCGTGCGCAAGCTTGTTCGCGCGAGCGTCCTCAATGTGCTCGAGGAAACGCCTCTCTCTTGAATTTCGATTTTCTGAACTTCGATTTTCGGCGCGGCGCGAAAGTTCTAAACGAGGCGTCGACGAGCGAGCTTGCGGCGCGGTGCCGGCGCGCGCTCTTTCTTCGGAAGCTCAACGCGTTCCTTCAGATCGACCAAAGCAAAATCCAAAAGATAGGAGACGGTGACGTGATCGAGCGCTCTTGCGAGGCGCTTCGCCTCCGAAATGAGAGCAAAGAGTCGTTCGATATCCGCGTCGCTCTTGGCCGGCGTCGGATCTGTTGTGGTCGCGCGAGGAATGGACATGGTCAGCTCAAACATGGCTTTTCACATTCGCGCAGAGCGGATGCACATACCCATAGAAATCGACGTCGGCCGCGCGATATCCACAGAATTCGCGCGGCGTGTGCGTCGATGCAGGATTCAACGCTTGTCTCTCGCACAGACAGTCTCGCCCGCTTTGCACGTAAATGATTCGCAACATCATCAGCTTGCCGCAGCGTTAAATGGGCATTCACACTGGGTGACCTGAATTAAAATCCGCTTAATGAATGCAGACGCCGCAGCACCGTATCGCCGCTTGCGGCGCGCTTTCGGCCGAAGAGGCATTCAGACGTGTTCCACGTTAACGATTCCCGGAATAGCTTTCAAAGTCGCAGCGACCTGCGCGCTCGCCTGATATTTGCCCGGCAATTTGAGCTCGACCTCGCCCGTCTTGGTCGGCAGGACGAGAAAGATCTCGTCGTCGCCCCTGCCCGAAAGCCCCTTGGCGATTGATTCGAGTGGACCTTCGTCGCGCAAGAAAATGCGCAGGCCCTTTTGGATACGGCTCGCCGCATTGTCGAGCGGCTCGACGGAAATGATCCGCGCGCGCACGTCTTCGCCGTCGACATTGGCCTGAAGACCCAGAAGCACGGCCGCGCCCTTTTCCAGCAGATCGCGGTATTGATTGAGGCCTTCCTGGAACAGGATGGCTTCATATTGGCCGGATTGATCGGAAAGCTGGACGATCCCCATTTTCGTGCCGGAACGCGTGCGCCGCTCCTGGCGCTCGAGCACGATCGCCGCAAGCCGGCCGGCCGAGGCGCCTTGTTTCACCCCGCGAGCGAATTCCGCCCAGCGCGTCACCCGGAGCCGGCCCAGAATCGCAGCATAGGCTTCGAGCGGATGGCCGGACAGGAAAAAGCCCACGGCATCGAATTCGCGGCGCAGCCGCTCGGCGAGCGGCCAGCTCTCGGTCTTGATGCGGGCCAGCGGATCGATCGGCTCGGCATCGAAGAGCGCCGACTGGCCGGCGCGCCGTTCTTCCTCGCGCCGATGGCCGAGCGAGAGCATGGTTTCGATGGCACCGAAGACGCGGGCGCGATCGCCTTCGAGCGCGTCGAAAGCGCCGGCGGCGGCGAGACTTTCGAGCATGCGCTTATTGAGATCGCGCGGACTGATGCGCGCCGCAAAATCGGCAAGATCGGCAAAGGCTCGGCCGCCCCGCGCGGCAACGAGCGCCTGCGCATGGCCATCCCCCACGCCTTTGATGGCCGATAATGCATAAATGATCGACAACGTGCCGTTCGCATCGGCGGCCACCTCGAAATCCACGCCGGAGCGATTGACCGAAGGCGGCTCGATCGTAATGCCGAGCCGGCGCGCCTCGTTGCAGAATTCGGCGAGCTTATCGGTCGAGGATTTGTCGAGCGTCATGGACGCGGCAAGAAATTCGACCGGGTAATTCGCCTTGAGATAGGCGGTCTGGTAGGTCAGAAGCGCATAAGGCGCCGAATGCGATTTGTTGAATCCATATTCGGCAAATTTCGCACAGGCATCGAAGATCGCGTCCGCGTCCGCCTTCGCGAGGCCCCGCTCCACCGCACCCGAGACGAAGCGGCCGCGCTGCGCATCCATCTCGGCCTTGATTTTCTTGCCCATGGCGCGGCGCAGAGAATCGGCCTCGCCCAGCGAATAGCCCGACAGCGTCTGGGCGATCTGCATCACCTGTTCTTGATAGATGATGACCCCAAACGTCTCCTTGAGAATCGGCTCGAGCTTGGGATGAAGATATTCGACCTTTTCCTGCCCGAGCTTGCGCGCGCAATAGACCGGAATATTGGCCATCGGCCCGGGCCGATAGAGCGCAACGAGCGCGATGAGGTCCTCGAAACGGTCGGCGCGCATCTCGACCAGCGCCTTGCGCATGCCTGCGCTTTCAACCTGGAACACGCCGACGACCTCGCCGCGTCCCATAGTCTCGTAGGTCTTCTTATCGTCGAGCGGTATGGCGGCAAGATCGACATCGATGCCGCGCCGCGCCAAGAGCCGCACGGTCTTGTCGAGGACGGTCAGCGTCTTAAGGCCCAGAAAGTCGAATTTGACGAGGCCGGCCGGCTCCACCCATTTCATGTTGAACTGGGTCGCCGGCATATCGGATTTTGGATCGCGATAGAGCGGGACCAATTCTTCGAGGGGACGATCGCCGATGACAATCCCGGCCGCATGGGTCGAGGCATTCGAATAGAGGCCTTCGAGCGTTTCGGCGATCTTCAACATGCGCGCGACGCGCGGCTCGGCTTCCGCAGCCTCCTTCAGGCGCGGCTCGGCGGCAATCGCTTGTTTAAGACTGACGGGTGCTGCCGGATTTTGCGGCACGAGCTTGGCGAGCTTATCGACTTGCCCCAGCGGCATTTCGAGCACCCGGCCGACGTTGCGCATGACCCCGCGGGCGAGGAACGAGCCGAAGGTGATGATCTGCGCGACCCTGTCTTCCCCATAACGGTGGCGAACGTAACGGATCACTTCGTCGCGCCGGTCCTGGCAGAAATCGATGTCGAAGTCCGGCATCGAAATGCGTTCGGGATTGAGGAAGCGTTCGAAGAACAGGCCAAAACGCAAAGGATCGAGATCGGTGATCGTCAGAGCATAGGCAACGAGCGAGCCGGCGCCCGAGCCGCGCCCCGGGCCCACCGGAATGCCCTCGGCCTTGGCGTATTTGATGAAGTCCGCGACAATGAGGAAATAGCCGGGAAATTTCATCCGGATGATCACGTCGAGCTCATAGGCGAGCCGTTCGCGGTAGGCTGCCTCCGTAAGGCCCGGCGCAAGGCCGCGCTTGGCAAGCCGCGCGACGAGCCCCGCCTCCGCCTGGCGAACGAGCTCGTCCGCTTCGTCGCCCTCTCCGCTGGCACTGCCGAAGCGTGGCAGGATCGGCTTGCGCGTTTGAGGCCGATAGGCGCAGCGGAGCGCGATCTCGACCGAATTGGCGAGCGCCTCCGGAAGATCGGCGAAAGCAACGCCCATTTCGGCGCGCGATTTGAACCTGTGCTCGGGCGAAACTTGGCGTCGCGCACCATCGCCGATGACCGTTCCGTCCGCGATGCAAAGAAGTGCGTCATGGGCCTCGAAATCGGCCGCCCCGGCAAAATAGGATTCATTGGTCGCAACGAGCGGCAGGCTGCGCCGGAAGCTCAGATCAATGAGATCGGGCTCGATTTCGCGCTCGCGCGCGAGCCCGTGACGCTGAAGCTCGACATAGAGACGACCGGAGAAAAGCGCCTCGAGCAGCGAAAGGCGGCGGCTGGCAATTTCCGGCCGCCCAAGAGCGAAACATTGATCGAGCGGGCCTTTCGGACCGCCGGAGAGCGCGATCAGCCCGTCGCTCCGGCTTTGCAGGCGGGCAAGCGTCACATGCGGCGGATCGCCCGGCTCGGGATCGAGCCAGGCGCGCGAGGCAAGATGCATGAGATTGCGATAGCCGGCCTCGCTGCTCGCGAGCAGCACCAGCGATGCCCGCCCGGCCCCGGTCTCCGCGCCGCGCGGCGCGACATCGGCACCGTCGCCGAAATCGACGGCAAGCTCGATGCCGATGATCGGTTGAATCCCTTCTTTGGCCAGCTTTTCGGAAAATTCGAGCGCTCCGAAAAGATTGTTCGTATCGGTGATTGCCAGCGCCGGCATACCGTCGCCCGCCGCGAGCTTGGCCAACTTCGCGATCGATAGCGCTCCTTCCCGCAGGGAGAAGGAACTGTGAACATGCAGATGAACGAAACCAACGGCGGCGGCCAGAACAGCCTTGAGCGAAGCCGCCGGTTGAGGCGGGTCCGCGACGAGATCTGCGGCGAATTGAGGTTCCACGAGGCTTTCCGGAAATGCGCCCGCGATATTAGCGAGACGCGCTGAAGCTCAGAAGCAGGCGCGCGAGGCTCTCAACAGAAACGAGCGCGCCCAGCGGATTTCAGCCGGCACCCAGCGCCCGGGCGAGAATGGCGATGAAGGCAACAAAGAGAGTTAGCGAGGCAAGCTCAGCCGCATCTTCAACGAAGGGCAACATAGGCGTACTCCATAGCCCGTATGTTCCCTTTATATTCCTATTATGTTCTATGTCAAGCTTAACTTCCACCCGGCAATTATTTTTGCGGAAATTACAGATGAGTTGCCAGAGGCTTAGGCCGCAGATTTGGCACGTTCCCGTTCCATCCCCCGTGTTAATACTGGGGAAAACTTCAAACTGTTAAGGAACTTTCAAGAATTCATCAAAGTCGAGCGCTAACTTGGCCGGATACGCTTGAGAACGGCATGCCGTTCAGCCTTGAACCGGCTTCGAAATTCTCGCTCGTCCGCCCGATCCAAATTTTGGCAAAAATGAGCCCCGACGCGCGGCACGCGCCGGGGCTGACATTTTCAGTTCCACCGAGCGGGACATTCTCGGCTCTCTTTTATCGGGCGGCAGGCTTGCGCCGGGCTGAGGCGATCCTAGCCCGCGGGAAGCACGTCGAGCAGACGGGCTATAGGCGCGGATGAAACCGCCAGCGGCGGGGCGAAGGGCAGCTCATGCGCCGCGAGCAGGCCGAGGACGACAACGAGGCTTACCGTCAACACCGTCTGCGCTGCGATCTGCGGACGCAAGCGATCGAGATGGACGAGGGCCGTGCTGATCTGCGCCATGATCGCCAGCGCCAGCACCGCATACCATTTGACGCCGGCCGACTGGTCTTGCGCCAACACCAGGCGTGCACTCCGGGCGCTGCGAACCGAAAGCGCCGTCGTATACATGAGCCGATCGATTTCGCCCTTGCTCTCACCAACGCGCAGATTGTCGATCGTTTTAAGCAGTTCGTCGAGCGCGCGCTCCGCCTCGGGCGAAACCTGCCTGCGTGCCATGCTCGGCCATTCCTTTTGCACGACGATCGCGGCATAGGAGCGGATCGCCGCGTCGATCTGCGCGCGCGGAAGATTGAAGGTCGCAGCGAGCGTATCGAGCGCCAGGAGCTGATCGGCCTCCGTATTGACCGTCGCCACGGCCCGTCGGTCGCGATCCGAAATGTCGCTGGCAAGAAAGCCGACGAGAATGGCGAGCATGGCGGCAATCGGGCCGACGAAGGGCGCCACGACCCCCTTGAAGCTTTGGATCGCGGGACCGCTTGCGCGCCCGAAAGAAAGGAAAACGAGGAGCGCGGCGATGCCGCCGAAAAAGAGTACGAGCGCTATGACAAGGGCCGGCAAAGGCAGCGCCAGCCAGGCTTCGACCATGTCCCCCTCCGCACCGAACGCACTCCTTCATAGCGCGCCGGAGCATCGACGCGACAGCGCATAAAGCGGATGGGAAAAGCGGACACCAGTTTTTCGCGCAGATCCCGCTCTAAATCTAAACGGCCGGGCGCCTCAGCACCCGGCCGGTTCGGCTCACCTATTTAGGCGATCACCACCACCAGCGATGCCAAGGCCGATGCCAGCCCCAACCCCAGCCGTAGCCCCAGCGCGGGCCCCAATAGGGCGCCCAATGGCAGCCCCACGGACGGCAGACCCAGAAGGTCTTCTGGATGCCATGCTGCAGGTCCGACGGCGTCGCCACGGCAGAATCAAGTCCGCTCGGCATGGCAACTGCCGGCACAGCCACAGCACTCAAGCCGAGCGCGGCGGCGCCAGCAAGAACAGCTTTCAGCTTCGTATTCATGCTTTCCTCCTTCCGCTTTTCAGCCCCTCGCCTTTAGTCGGACATGGCACGTGAACCGCGGCTGAAATTCGCTTCAAAAACTCGCGATCGCCACGCCGCAGACCGCGCCTATCCACCTGTTTTAACGCGGGAATAAGCCTTGGGGTTCATCTCGGGACCCGTTCGGAAACGCTTGGCCGAACGCATGATGCGGCGCGGAAAAAACGCCGGCAGCGCTTGATTTTTCAGAGAGACCTGGCTCGCGCGCAATGACCTCGGGCGGGCGCAAATCATGATGTGCTACCGTTTGCGATAGGATTTCCGGTCCATCTTCCGAACCTCTTGGAGATCGGCCGGTCGGACGCGGACCTCATCTCGATCAGGAAGCGCATGACCAAAGACAAGAACCTCAGGCCGCGGACGAAACTCGTCCATGCCGGACGCCACCCCTTCGAGCAGCACGGCTTCATCAATACGCCGATCTATCGCGGCTCGACGGTTCTCTTTCCGACCTATGCCGATCTTCTCGCCCGCAACGCGCGCTTTTCCTACGGCACGGTCGGAACCCCGACGACCGAAGCGCTCGAAACCGCCTGGAGCGAGATCGCAGGCGCGGAAGGAACGGTGCTGGCGCCCTCAGGGCTCGCTGCGATCGCGCTCGCTCTGCTCACCGTCGCCAAATCGGGCGACCATATTCTCGTGACGGATTCGGTCTATCGGCCGACACGCAATTTCTGCGACACGATTTTGCAGCGCCTCGGCGTCGAGACGACCTATTACGATCCGCTGATCGGCGCCGGCATCGAAAGTCTTATCAGGCCCAATACGCGCGCGATCTTTTTGGAAAGTCCTGGCTCGCAGAGTCTCGAATTCCAGGACGTGCCGGCCATCGTCGCCGTGGCCCAGGCAAAAGAAATTCCCACGATTCTCGACAATACCTGGGCGACCCCGCTCTTCTTCCCGTCGCATGCGCATGGCATCGATCTGGCCGTAGAGGCCGGGACCAAATATCTCTCCGGCCATTCCGATCTCCTGCTCGGTCTCGTCTCCGCCAATGCGACCTGGTTCAAGAGGCTGCGCGCGACCTTCGACGCCTTCGCCATGTGCGCCGGGCCGGAAGACATATTCCTCGCGCTGCGCGGATTGCGAACGCTCGAGCTGCGGCTGCGAGAAGCGGAACGTCAGGGGCTCGCGATCGCCGAATGGCTCGTCAAACGCCCCGAGGTGGCGCAAGTGCTCCATCCGGCGCTGCCCACCTGCCCCGGCCACGCGATCTGGAAGCGGGATTTCCGCGGCGCCTCGGGCCTCTTTTCGCTTTATCTCAATCCTTGTTCACAGGAGGCGCTCGCCGCCTTTCTCGACGGTCTTCGCTTGTTCGGCATGGGCTATTCCTGGGGCGGCTACGAGAGCCTCGTCGTGCCCTTCGATTGCCGCACCTATCGCACCGCGACGCAATTCGATCCGCCCGGCCCGGCGCTGCGCTTTTCGATCGGCCTCGAAGATCCGCAGGACCTCATAGCCGATCTCGAGGCCGCCTTTGCCAGGCTGAAGGCGCGCAATTGATGAACCATCGCATGCATAAACATTTGTCCGGCTCGCCTGAAATGGCCTAGATAGGCGGGCTGTCGCTCGACCGGTAAGACCAACCAAACGTGTAGCGTTCGCGGAGCCTTCCGTGAGTGTGTTTCAGAGGCAAGATACTCCTTTCTTCGGAGCCATTTCAGGCCACGATCTATTGCGGCTGGCGCTGCTCAGCCTTGCCGCCTTGATTGCGATCAGCCTGGGCATCGATTTTCTTTTCGAGGCCAATAATGCGCCAAGCGCGGTCAATGAGGCGAGCGTGCCGGCGCAAAGCCCAGCGCCCGCAGAGCCCTTGCGCATCGCGCGGCAGAAGATCGAACGGGAGATTTTAAGCCAATCGCCCGATTATGCCCGCTTCTTCGGCCGCCTGCGCCAAATCCTGCCGAACGAATACGAGGCGGTCTTCGATGATTTCGCCAAACAATCGCTCGACGGAGTCGATGTCAGCAATGTCGATTCCCTCGTCTCGGAAGCCGTGCGCGACGTGCGTCTGTCGAACGGAGTTCTGGCCGCCAAAGCGGACGGGCCGGCGCTGTCGCATATTTTCGATATGCAGCTCAAAATGATGCAGGCTCTCGCTGTCAAAGATCCGCGCCTCTGCGTCGATTTTCTCTATGGCGGCGCAAGCCAAGCCTTCTTCGCCTTTTCGGCCCAGAACCGGCAGCTCGTCGCCGATATGGCGATCGCCGGTCTCGATGCGATCAATAGCGGGCGCATCAGCAATATCGAGCGCGAGCGCCCGACCGACAGCGATTTCGACACGCTCGAAAACGCCTTGAAGGCGCAGGGCCTCAGCGAGGCTGAAGTCGGCGCGATCCTCGACGGCAAGACACCCGATCCTCCGATCGCCGACGAGCGCATGTGCACCGTCGGACAGACTTACCTGAAAACGCTCGCCTCATTGCCGGAGCCGGTACGCCTGCGCATCTACGGCTTGGCCGTGGAACTCATGGCGCGCTCCTGAACCCCGCTTTGTCTATCCTAATGATAAAATTAATAGACATCGCCTGCTTCGCTGCCTAGGAAACAGGCGCGTTGACGGGATTCTCATGTTGACCAAAAAGGGAAAATACGGACTGAAAGCGATGATGCATCTCGCCGGGCGGCCTCCGGGCGAGCCTTCGCTCGTCGCCGAGATCGCCGCAGCCAACGATATTCCCAAGAAATTTCTCGACACGATCCTGGGTGAATTGCGCAATGCCGGGCTCGTCAATTCGAAAAAGGGCAAAGGCGGCGGCTACACGCTGGCCCGTTCGGCCAAAGAGATCCGCGTCGGCCATATTATCCGAGTCCTCGACGGCCCGCTCGCGCCCATTCAATGCGCCAGCAAGACTTCCTACCGGCGCTGCGATGACTGCCGCGACGAGAAAGGCTGCGGGGTGAGGCTCGTGATGCTCGAAGCGCGCGAAGCGATCGCGACCGTGCTCGACAATCGCACCCTCGCCGACATGCGCGCCTTCGCCCTGCAGGGCGAAGCAGAGTTTACGTATATTATCTAGGCCAAAGCCTCCTCGATGCCGAGAAGGCGCCGAGCAGAACTCCCTTCCGGCCGACCCGCCTGCCCCACTTGCAGGAGAGCGCTAGCCTTCCCTTTCCGCCGTGTTAAGGGCATAAGCCCCGCCAAGCCCTCCTTACGCTCCATAGGCGATTATTCCTGATGCTGGACGAGCCGAAAATCTTCCTGCGCTCCCTGTTCGAGGCGGCGATCTCGGCCGCCGATCCCGCACGTGTCCTTGCGCGGCATCTGCCCGCACCACCGCGGGGCCGGACGTTCGTGATCGGCGCCGGAAAGGCCGCCGCCGCCATGGCCCGCGCCGTGGAAGACGCTTGGCCGGACGAACTCTCCGGCGTCGTGGTGACGCGCTACGGCCACCGCATGCCCACCCGCAGGATCGAGGTTCTCGAGGCGAGCCACCCGGTGCCCGACGCGGCGGGCCTCGCCGCCTCCAAGCGCATCCTGGAGAGCGTCAAGGGGCTGAGCGCGGACGACCTCGTCCTATGTCTTATCTCCGGCGGCGCCTCGGCTCTTCTGCCGCTGCCGCTCGACGACCTCGCGCTCGAAGACGAGCAGAGCCTCAACAAGGCGCTGCTCAAATGCGGTGCCACGATCAGCGAAATGAATTGCGTGCGCCGTCACCTTTCGGCCATCAAGGGCGGAAGACTGGCACTTGCCTGCCATCCGGCGCGCGTCGTGAGCCTCCTGATTTCGGACGTGCCCGGCGACGCGCCGAGCGACATCGGCTCGGGCCCGACGATCGCCGACCCGACGACCTGCGCCGATGCGTTGGCGATCATCGCCCGCTATGGAATCGAAATAAGCGACAAGGTCCGCGAAGCTTTGGTGAGCGGACGCGGCGAAAGCGTCAAGCCTGGCGACCCGCGGCTGGCAGCGAGCGAAATCAAGATGATCGCCACGCCGCAAATGGCGCTCGAAGCGGCGGCCGAAAAGGCGCGCCAGGCCGGCATACCCGCCCATATTCTGAGCGATCGCATCGAAGGCGAGGCGCGCGACGTCGGCAAGGTTCTTGCCGCTCTCGCCCGGCACGTCGCGGAGCGCGGCGCGCCCTTTTCGCCGCCCTGCGTGCTGCTGTCGGGCGGCGAGACCACAGTAACCGTGCGCGGCGCAGGCCGCGGCGGCCGCAACGTCGAATTTCTCCTCTCGCTCGGCCTAGCGCTCGAAGGCAACCCCGGAATCTTCGCGGTAGCCGGCGATACGGACGGCGTCGACGGGCTCGAAGAAATCGCCGGCGCCTATCTCGCTCCGGATTCGCTCGCACGCGCCTGGAAGAAAGGCATCAAGCCGCAAGAGAGCCTTGCGGCCAATGACGGTCATGCATTCTTCGAGGCGCTGGGAGATTCGATCGTGACCGGCCCGACGCTGACCAACGTGAACGACTTCCGCGCCATCCTGGTGACGGGCGCCGCGCGCTCTTAGCCGACGCGCTCTTAATGGACCGCGTAAGTGCCGTTCAGAAGCGCCTCGGGATCGATGCCGAAAAGTGCAAGGCTCTCGAGGAACGGGGTGGACGGACGGACAAAGTCGAGCGTCATCCCGTCCGCGTGCCACGTCGCGAGCGCCGAGAGGAGGATTTGCAAGGACTGGCCGCCGAGCCGTTCGACTTGCGAAGCATCGATGACGATCTCGGCGCCGCGCAGCGCGAGAATATTCTCGGCAAGCGAAATTGCCGCTTTGATGTCGAGGATCTCGGGAAGAACCAATGTCCTTGGATTTGCCTCGCTCGCCGTCATGCCCTGTCTCCTGCGCCGCAAGTCTCGCAATTTACTTGCTCATTCTTTCCAATTTCTTCCCGGGAGCCATGCTTAGTTTTCTCGTCACCGGATTCGGAGCTTTTCCGGGGGCCAAATATAATCCGACGATGG
Source organism: Beijerinckiaceae bacterium (assembly GCA_021324915.1). Classification (GTDB taxonomy): domain Bacteria; phylum Pseudomonadota; class Alphaproteobacteria; order Rhizobiales; family Beijerinckiaceae; genus Methylovirgula. The sequence goes on from JAJPIC010000015.1 coordinate 64,713, forward strand.
ATTTGATGGCCGTCTTGGCGCGTCGGAAGGAGCGGTTCGCGCGCCTCGGGATCAGGCTCGAGACCCGCGTGCTGCCGGTCAGCTACGCCGAGATCGGCCCGCGGCTGGCGACGCTTGCCGCCGAAATTCACCCGGACGCCATCCTGCATTTCGGCCTGGCCGGACGGCGCAAATGGATCTCGATCGAAACGCGCGCCATAAACCGGCTGCACGAGCTCAATCCAGATGCCGACGGCGCCTATGCCAGGGCCGCAGAAATCGTCTCCGACGGACCGCGGGTCCTTCGTGCGCGCGCTCCCGTCATGCAGATCGCCGCGGCCTTGCGCCGCGCCAAAGTCGCAACCCGCCTCTCGCAGGATGCCGGCCGATATCTTTGCAATGCCGCTTTCTATCACTCGCTCTTAAAACCGCATGCGCCAAGCGTCGGCTTCATCCATGTCCCGAGACCGGGATTTTCACGGCCGAGCTTCGCCGCCATCGTGAAATCCGCTGAAATTGCAATTCTGATCACCGCCGTCGCGACGCGGCGCTTTCAGCCTTCGAAGGCGCGGCAATGAAATTGGATTTTGCCAATTTCATCGCCCCCATTCTCGAGATCATTTGGATCGATGTCGTCCTGTCGGGCGACAATGCGGTGGTCATCGCGCTCGCCTGCGCGCGATTGCCTCAGAGGCAGCGATCCTGGGGAATTATTCTCGGCACCGCCGCGGCAATCGGCTTGCGTGCCATTTTCACCCTGCTCTTTGCCGAAACGCTCGGCCTGCCCTTCGTCAAATTGGTCGGCGGCCTTCTGCTCTTCTGGATCGCCTTTCGGCTGGCGCGCGATGATCGCAGCCATAAGCCGGTCTCCCCTGCCGCCTCGATTTTCGCCGCGGTGCGGCTGATCGTGATTGCCGACGCCGTCATGTCGCTCGACAATATGGTGGCGGTCGCCGCCGCGGCGAAAGGATCGATCCTTCTCATCCTGTTCGGGCTCGCGCTCTCGATCCCGCTCATCATTTTCGGCGCCACACTGCTTGTCGGATTGCTGTCGCGCTTTCCGATTCTCGTTTGGGCGGGCGCGGCTTTGCTGGGGTACATCGGCGGCGATTTGATCGGCCGCGAATTTCTCGGTGCGCCGGCGCCGATCGGCACGTCGAGTTTCGTGCATCTGCCTTATTTCGTGACGCTCTGCGGGTTCGTCGGCGCGATCTTCGTCGTGCTCATCGCCTATGTCATTCCACAAAGAGAAGAAGATTAGGGGGCGCAACCACGCGTTCGGGATCCCGGATCTTCGACCCTCGCGGCCTCGTACGGGAAGCGGCGAAGAGCCGGTTCCGCATCCGACCTTAAGTGGTGCCCTCGACGACCGCTTGGCGCAGGCCCGGCAAGACATCACTCTCGAACCAGGGATTGCGCTTGATCCATCCATTGTTGCGCCAGGACGGATGCGGCAGCGCAATGAGCCGGGGGCGCGCATCGGCAGGCGATTGCGCAGCGACGATCTCGGCAAGCGAAGCTCCGCGCCGCAGCGGCCGACCGAGGCGGGCGAAATGATAGGCCTGCGCGTAGAGGCCGATCGCGAGGATGCATTCGATCTGCGGCATCAGGTTGAAGAGTTCGTCGTGCCAGGCTTCGCGACATTCGGGGCGCGGCGGCAGATCGGCTTTCGCCGGACTATAGCCGGGAAAGCAAAAGCCCATGGGCACGATCGCGATCAGCGCCTCGTCATAGAATGTCTCCCGCGTAACGCCCATCCAGGCACGCAGCCGGTCTCCCGAGGGATCGTTGAATGGAAGCCCCGTCGCATGGACGCGCAAGCCGGGCGCCTGGCTTGCAACGAGAAGCCGCGCCGTCGTCGAGACGCGCAGGACCGGACGCGGTTCATGCGGGAGCCGCGCGCCGAGAGGCGTATCGCGGCAGATGCGGCACGTTCTGATGCGTGCGACGTAAGCTTCGAGATCGGCCTCGCGCGCCGCACGACAAGATTCAAGACAAGTCATTCTTAACCAAAGTCTGTAACCAAATTCGGCGCGGGCCGTCCGCCCATTAGCGCCAATTCTAACCGTTACGTGAGCCTGGCGTTAATCTTTCTCGGCCATCGTCTACGAAACCTTGCGCGCCGACATAGAAATCGACGGAACAACCGAAGGATGACCGAAGTCACCGCCGAGATGATCGAGCGCGGCCGCGGAGTCGACCCGAAGATCGCCGCGGAGCGCCGCCGCCTCAGCGCCAAGGTGCGCGAGGCGCGCGAAAAGCTGACCTCGGCGGGTTCGGGCTATCGCACGTTCGACGTCGAGCTTCTGCAACTCTTCGCCAGGGCGCGCCAGTCCTCGACGATCAGTCTCGCGATTGTCGCGATCGTCGCCATGGCTATCGCAACGGCCTGGGTGCCCCTTCAGCAGCTGCTCGTTTGGCTCAGTCTCGCGCTGGCCTCTCTCTCCGTCTCGCACGCGCTCGCGGCGAAATTCAGCACGCTCGAGCCGGCGAGCGTCAATGTCGCACGCTGGCGCAGCAATTTCATTGTGGCGGAAGTAATCCAAGGCATTGTCTGGGCGCAGATTGTGGCGCTTGTCGCCGAGACGCAGGATCCGAGCGGGCGAACCTTCATCCTGGTCATGCTCCTCCTCGTCGCCCAGATGAATGCGACGATCACCGCCTCGATCCCCGTCGCCGTCTATGCCGGCCTTGCACCGATGACCGCCGTGATCGTCGGCTTCCTTTGGCCGACGAGCTTCACGGATATGAATATGCCGCTCGCGGTTCTTGCTTGCGGCACCCTGCTCTATTCGGCGGTGCTCGCCAAAAAGCTCTATGCGCGCTCGCTCGATACGCTCTCCTTCCAATCGGAAAAGGACGAGCTCATCGCGGAGCTCGAACAGGCCAAGGCCAACAGCGATCTCGCGCGCCGGCGCGCCGAGGAAGCCAATCTCGCCAAGTCCCGTTTTCTCGCCACGATGAGTCACGAGCTCAGAACGCCGCTCAACGCCATTCTCGGGTTTTCCGAAGTCATGAAGGCGGAGCTTTTCGGCGCTCACAAAGTGCAATCGTACAAGGAATATTCGCACGACATTCACGCGAGCGGGCAGCACCTGCTGGCGCTCATCAATGAAATCCTCGATCTCTCGCGCGTCGAAGCGGGCCGCTACGAATTGAAGGCCGAGCCGGTGGCGCTCAATCATCTGGTCGAGGACTGCCGGCATCTGATGGCGCTGCGAGCGAAGAAGCGCGACATAACGCTCAATGCGTTCTCGGAATCCGAGCTGCCGCGCATCTGGGCCGACGAGCGCGCCGTGCGCCAGGTGGCATTGAACCTTCTCTCCAACGCGATCAAGTTCACCTCCCCTGGGGGGATCGTCACGATCAAAGTCGGCTGGACTTCATCGGGCGGTCAATATTTTTCGGTCAAGGATACGGGGCCCGGAATTCCGGAGGAGGAAATTCCAATCGTAATGTCCTCTTTCGGCCGCGGCTCGCTCGCCCAGAAGAATGCCGAAGAAGGATCGGGCCTCGGCTTGCCGATCGTCAAAGGCCTCGTCGAATTGCACGGCGGGACCTTCACGTTGAAATCGAAAGTCAGTGAAGGCACGGAAGTCATTGTGATCTTTCCGCCGGAACGGGTCATGAATGCCTTGCCGCGGCTCGATCCCGAGGAACCGCCCGGCGAATTGAAGCCGCAGAAGGCAGCGCGCAGCGCAGCCTGACGCGCGCGGCGACTCGTCCCTGCGTGGAGATCGAAGGCCGCGACGCAATCCAGCGTTCGGGGCCAAAATCCGGATGCTTCACTTCGTTCGCAATGACGGGCTTGCGCTCCTCCCCTGCCTCCCCTAAAGCCGCAGAGATCATCGGCGCGAGCACTGTAAGCTCGAGAGCGGAGGCGTGAATGCGTGCGTTGAGAAGCGTTCTGGCGCTTTTTCTTTTTTGTGCCGCTCTGCCGCTTGCGGCACAGGATCACGAAAAGCCGACCACGCCGCCCAATCCTCTGCCCGCGCCTTCGGTGACGAGCCACCAGCTCCAATTGAGCGACCGGACGATTCATTTCACCGCCAAGACCGGCGCGATCCGCTTGAGCGATGCGAAGACCGGCGCGCCGGTCGCCGATGTCGCCTATATCGCTTTTCTCAAGGACGGCGAAGATCCGGCAAAACGGCCTTTGACCTTCGTCTTCAACGGCGGGCCCGGCGCCTCTTCTGCCTGGCTCAATCTCGGCGCACTCGGTCCCTGGCGGCTGCCGATCGTCGGGTCGGCACTAGCGCCCTCCGCGCAGCCGGTCACGGTCGACAATGCCGATACCTGGCTCGACTTCACCGACCTCGTCTTCATCGATCCCCCGGACACGGGCTATAGCCGCATTCTTTCGAAGGACGAATCCGCGGCCAAAAGCTTTTTCTCGGTCTCCGGCGATATCAACGCGCTCGCCGTCGTGCTGCGCAAATGGCTCGTCGAGAACAAGAGAATCGCGAGCCCAAAATTTATTGTCGGCGAGAGCTATGGCGGCTTTCGCGGCCCGAAGCTGGCGCGAAGGCTGACCGAATCCGAAGGGATCGGAATCGACGGCATGGTGCTGGTATCGCCCGTCCTCGATTTTGCCTGGTTCGAGGGAACCAACAATCTTCTGACCTATGCGACCCACCTGCCCTCCTTTACCGCGACGACACGCGGATTGAGTGGGCTCGACGGTCGCGAGAAGCTCGCCGACGTCGAAGCTTATGCGTCAGGCCCCTACATCGTCGATCTTTTACGCGGCGAGCGCGACCCCGCCTTGCTCGACGAGGTGAGCAAAAAGGTCGCGAGCTTCATCGGGCTCGATCCGAATTTCGTGCAGCGCCTAGGGGGACGCGTCGACGGGTCGAGCTTCGAGCGCGAACGCGCGCGCGCGGCGGGCCGGGTCGCCAGCGCCTACGATTCCCTCGTCACCGGATATGATCCAAATCCGCATTCGGAGCGCAGCGAATATTCCGATCCAGTCCTCGACGCTTTGCGCGCGCCGCTCGCAAGCGCGATGGTCAATATTTATGAGACGAAGCTCAATTGGTTCGTCGACGCGCGCTATGAAGTGCTGAACGAGGACGTGAGCCACAAATGGGAATGGGGATCGCCGCCCGAAGTCATCAGCGATCTCAAGGAGGATCTTGCGCTCGACCCCAACCTGCATGTGCTGATCGCGCACGGCCTCACCGACGAGGTGACCCCTTACTTCGGCACGCAATTATTGATCAATCAGATTCCGCCCATGGGAGATCCGGACCGCCTGCGCCTTGCTGTCTATGGCGGCGGACATATGGTCTATGCGCTCGACCGGTCGCGGGCGGCGCTACGCGCCGATGCACAGAAGCTGATCGTTGGCAGGTGACTAGGCGCGCGCCGCCTCGGGCCATAAAGCGCAGCTCACCCGGCAGTTCGCCGACGACCTTCGAGGATTCGCCGAAGTCGAGCTCCTTCCAGAGAAGATCGAACACCGCCTGCGAGACGGTGCGCGGATCCTGCGGAAAAGAAGGCGGCAGGTTATCCGCTACGCGCGACAAGAATTCGTTCAGATGGCGGTCGAGGACCGGCTTGTCGGTCAAATGCCAGCCTTCGTAGTAAATGCCGCGCACGAGGAGCGGCAGCTGGGCGCCGAGATGCGTCGCCTGCTGTGCCGTCAAGCGATCGCGCAAAGCGTGCAACGTCGCACGCAAGGCGCTGTAGGCGTGACGCCTGTCGGCGAAGTGATGTTCGTCAACCAGCCTTTTCAGCCATGTATTCGTCAGCTGGACGGTATGGTCCAGGACCGGCAATCCGGTTTCGCTCATGGCGGAACTCCCACTTTCATCGGTAATCACGGAGCGCCGACGCGCGCTTCAAGTCTGAGGCGCGCGCGCGGCAATTTTATCTATTCGCCGGATCGTGTCGCGCAACAGCATCTGCTCATCTTCGAATTCTTGCGCCTTGCGCTCCCATCTCTCGGCGAGTTGCTCACGGCCGGCCTCGCTCGCCTGTTTCTCGAGCCTGCGGACGAGTGCGATGCGCTCCTCTATGGCCCGCAGCCCGCTTGCCAGCGCGCGCCGAAGGTTTTCGTCGAGCGCAAGACTCATGACCTCCGCCGTATAGGCATGGCCGATGTGGCAGCGATAGCGGACGAGATCGCCTTCGTTGATCTCCCACATGGTTCCATTGCACTCGGGACAGGTGAGAACGGACCGTCGGCCTATCCGATCCATCTCCTGCATGCTCCCAGGATCTCCTCTTGCGACCATGACTTCGTATTTCATCTCGGCCGGCACCGGCCGAGGCGGCCCCGCCGGTTCGCGTACAAGCTCGTTGAGCAGCGCCGGCATCGCCCTCAGGCTCACGACGTGGTCGGGCTTGACCCGCCGCAAAGCGCTCGACGGCATTTCCGGATAGGCAGCATCGGCCGGATCATGCACAACGGTCACGCCGCCCGCTTGTTTGAGGGCCCAAAGCCCCGACGCCCCATCGCCGAGCGTGCCGGTCAGGATCACCCCGATCGCGCGCGGCGCACAACAAAGCGCCGCCGAGCGGAGCAAAGGGTCGATGGCCGGACGCGTATTGTTCTCCTGGGGCCCGTGGCCCAGATGCAAAACATTCCCGTCGACCAAAAGATGCGACCCGGCCGGAGCAAGGTAGATCCGGCTGTGTTCGAGCTTTTCGCCATCGCGGGCAAAGCGCGCCGGCAGGTGACCGGAGTTCGTCAGGATAGAGTCGAGCTCCGAGGGAAACTGACTGGGCAGATGAATGACCATCAAAACGGAAGCTGGCAGATCCTGCGGAAGCCCCGCTGCCAGGAACCGCAGCGCTTCGAAGCCGCCGGCGGAGGCTCCGATCGCCAGGACGTCGCGATTGGCCACGCGCTCCCTCCCTTCGCTCGCCCACAATCGGCGCCTTCCGATTTGGTTCCGAAGCTCTATCTCAACCGCAACTCAATTGATCGCGTGCGCTTATTACCTTGAGCTTCGATTGTAACGTTTCCAGTCTTTTGATAATTTTGCCTCGCGGGTGGTGGAGGGCTTGATGGCGGAACATCCCAATTCAGGCGAGCAATCCGCACAGCCTAGCCCAAAGCCTGTGGTCGTGGGTATCGGCGCATCGGCTGGCGGCGTTCAAGCCCTGCAGACCTTTTTCGAGGCCCTGCCTTCCGATACGGGTGCGGCCTTTGTGGTCGTCGTGCATCTCGATCCGAGAAGCCACAGCGATCTCGCCAACATACTCGCCACCCGCACGTCCATGGGCGTCGCGCAGGTCGCGCAGGCGAAGCAGCTCCTGCCAAACCACGTCTATGTCATCCCGCCGGATCGGCGACTGCGCATCACCGACGACGAAATCGAAACCGCCGAATTCAGCGAGCCGCGCGGGCAGCGTGCACCGATCGATCTCTTCTTTCGCTCGCTCGCGGAACAACACGGCGACGGATTTGCCGTAATTCTCACCGGCGCGGGCTCCGACGGAGCCGTCGGCGTCCGGGCAGTGAAAGAAGCCGGCGGCATTATCCTCGTGCAGGATCCGGGCGAGGCCGAATATCCCTCGATGCCGCGGAGCGCGATAGCGACGGGAATTGCCGATTTCGTCCTGCCGGTGCGAGAAATGGCCGGCCGGCTCGCCGAAATGATCCGCGACAAGAGCGCGGCCCAGGCAGGCGAAGCCCCCCATTTCGACGAAGAACTCTTACGGCGAATTCTCGCCCACGTGCGCGTCCGCACGGGCCATGATTTTTCGAAATATAAGCGCGCGACCGTGCTGCGGCGCATCGCGCGGCGCATGCAGGTGGTGCGCGCCGACGATGGAATACAATATTACGAATATCTGCGCGACAATCAGGAGGAAGCGCAGGCGCTCCTTTCCGATCTGCTCATTTCCGTCACGACGTTCTTTCGCGACAGCGAGGCATTCGAAGCGCTCAAACGGCAGGTCCTGCCTCAACTTTTCATGAAGCAGAACAGCGAATCCATTCGCGTCTGGGTGCCGGGTTGCGCCACGGGCGAAGAGGCCTACACGATCTCCATCCTTCTCTTGGAAGAGGGGGCGCGCCATGGCATTCGCCCGCCGATTCAAGTCTTCGCCTCGGATCTCGACATGCGCGCACTGGCGATCGCCCGCGAAGGGCGCTATCCCGCCGCGATCGAGGCCGACGTCAGCGAGGAACGCCTGCGCCGCTATTTCTCCCGGGAGGGAGACGATTATCGAGTAAGACAGGAATTGCGCGATATCGTGCTCTTCGCCAACCACAGTCTTTTGAAGGATCCGCCGTTTTCGCGGATCGATCTCATCTCCTGCCGTAATCTTCTCATCTATCTTGACCGCGAGCTGCAGCAGCTGGCATGCAGCACGTTTCAATATGCTCTCAATCCGGAAGGATATTTGTTTCTCGGCGCTTCCGAGACCGCAGATAATCCGCCGGGCCTTTTCCGCACGCTCGACCGCAAGGCGCGCATCTATCAGTCGACCTCCCGTCCTGGCGACAAGCCGCGCGTTCTGCCGCGCCTTCTCGGCCACCTCACCATAGCGCGCGAGCAAGGCGCTTTTCCGGGGCGCTCCGCCACGCCGGGCAGCGCGCTCAGCGAAGCCGCCGCGCACCGTCAGGCGATCGAATATCTGGCGCCCCCGAGCATACTCGTCGATCAGGCGCACAGGGTTTTGCATCTGTCCGAAAACGCCGGCCGCTACCTGCAGCCGGGCGGCGGCCCCTTGAGCGGCGATGTGGCCGATCTCGCTCGGCCGGAATTGAGATTCGAATTGCGTTCGGCTCTGCACCGCGTCTTCGAACGCTCGGAGACGACGCTCACCCTGCCGGTGCTCGTGCGCTTCAACGGCGCGCCGCATCGCGTGCTCATCCAGATCAAGCCGGTCCCGGACGAACATGACGAGCACGCGCAAAACGCCGTCATCCTTTTCATCGAAGGCGAGCCCGTCGAACAGGCCGCGGCACAAGCGGGCGGCGCATCTCCCGACGCCTCGACGAGCGCCAATGACGTCGTGCGCCGGCTGACGGAAGAATTGCAACTCACGCAGGCGCGGCTGCGCACCACGCGCGAAGAATCGGATGCCGCCAACGAGGAACTGCGCGCCGCCAACGAAGAGCTGCAATCGATCAACGAGGAATATCGTTCGACCTCGGAAGAGCTCGAAACGAGCAAAGAGGAACTGCAATCGATCAATGAAGAGCTGCAGACCGTCAACAGCGAACTCAAACTGAAGCTGGAAGCGGTCTCGCGCGCCCATAGCGATTTGCAGAACCTGATGGCCGCAACCGATTTCGGAACCTTGTTTCTGGACTCTGGCCTCAGGATCAAGCGCTTCACTCAGCCGGTCACCGAGCTTTTCAGCATCACCCCGAATGACGAAGGCCGCCCGATCACCGATTTCGCCCATCGGCTGGAATATGACGAACTCACCCGGGATGCGCAGGCGATTCTGACACACCTCGCGCCGGTCCGACGCGAAGTCCGATCTCGCAACGGGCGCTGGTACGACCTGCGCCTTCGCCCCTATCGCACGGTCGACGACAAGATCGACGGCGTCGTCATCACTTTCGTCGACATCACGGAACGCCGGCAAGTCGAACAGGCGCTGCGCGAGAACGAGCGGCTGCTGCTGCAGGAAAAGAGGCTCGTCGATCTTTCGCGCGATCCGATCTTCGTCTGGGATTTCGACGGCGGCATTCTCGATTGGAACAGAGGCTGCGAAGAACTCTACGGCTACAGCCGCGTCGAGGCGCTCGGGCGGCGGAAGGAGGAATTGTTGGGCACGACCGTGCCGGGTTCCTCCTTCGATGTGTTGCGGGCCAGACTCCTCGAATCCGGAAATTGGACCGGCGAGCTAAGGCAAAAGACCAAGGAAGGCCGCGAATTGATCGTCGAGAGCCGGATCACGCTCGAACATATCAACGGCCGGCGTCTGGCGCTCGAAGGCACGCATGACATTACCGAGCGCAAGGCATGGGAAGAGCGCCAGCACTTGCTGCTGCGCGAGCTCACCCATCGAGTCAAAAACACGCTCACCGTGGTGCAATCGATCGCCCATCAGACCTTGCGGAATGCCGCGACGCCGGCCGATTTCGTCGAAAGATTTGACGGCCGGCTCACCGCGCTCGCCACAGCCCATGGCCTGCTTGTCGAATCGCAATGGCATGGCGCCGACTTCGCTGCGCTGGCCCAGCAGCAGCTTGAGCCCTACGTCACCGACGATCCGAACCGGTTGCAGATCGAGGGCGAGGCAGTGCTGCTGCCGGCCGAGCTCGCCACGCCATTCGGCCTCGTGCTCCATGAGCTTGCCACCAACGCTGCCAAATATGGGTCGCTGTCGCGGCCTGGCGGACAAGTCCATCTAAGTTGGTCAATGAACAAACGGAACGGCGAACGCATTCTCACCGTTGTCTGGCGCGAAGAGAAAGGCCCCGCAGTGCGAGTGCCCAGTGCAACGGGGTTCGGAGGCGTCTTGATCGAAAACGGTATTCCACATGCAACAGTTCGCCGCGAGTTTCGGCCGGAGGGCTTGATCTGCACGATCGTGTTGCCCATCGGAAATGGGGCTGGACATGCAACAGCGGGGCGAACGTGAGGCGCCGCTGCGCGAAGCGCGCATACTTATTGTCGAGGACGACCTTCTCATTTTGCTGGAGCTCGAGTCTATATTGAGCGAAGCGGGCGCTGAAATCGTCGGCCGTTGCCAGACGGTCAGGGCGGCGCTCGGCCTCACCCCTTCCGAGGGGCTCTGCGCAGCTATTCTCGATCTGCAGATCGGACGCGAGACCATTGCCCCCGTTGCACGCGACCTCGAAGAACGTGGCGTTCCCTTCGTCTTCTATACGGGTCAGGTCGGCATGGACCCGATCCGCGCCGAGTGGCCGCAAGCCAAAGTAGTCCATAAGCCGGCTTCGGCCCGGGCCATCGTCGCAGCGCTTTCCGAGGCTATGACGCGGCACGCGCAACAGCAGGGCGCGTAAAGCGAAGCGAGAGCATCTTATTTTCAATGTGGAGAGATGAAGCTCGGAACGGCTTCAGCGGTCCTCGGCGGCCGGCCCGGCGCTATCCTCGCCGGTCGCCCGGATCCTTGGTCGTCCTCTCACAGATCCCGCCAAGGCGCGCAGCTTGACGAATGCATTCCAGAGGACGGGTTCGCGCTTGATGATGCGCTTGGCGCGCGACATGGCCCCGATGATCGCGACGGCCAAGCGGCCGCGCAAGGTCACGGCGCTTGCGTGCTCGTAAAGGATCTGTTCGCTGTCGCACCAGTTCTTCTTATATGGCTCGTCGCCGATCGTGAAATCGAAATGATCCAGTCCGAGATCGATCGCCCGGCGCAGCAGATGATGCAGGTGCACGTTGCCGGCGCCATATTTGGCGAAGTCGCCGCCTCTGTAGCTCGCGACGAGATAGTGATACGAGCCTCGAAAAATGAGACCGAAGCTTGCCGTCGCAATTGTCGAGCCGATATCCAAACGGTTCACTTCGGCGAGACGCGGCGCGCGCTTGGCGACGTCGAGATAGAATTGCCGGATTCCAGGGCGCTCGAATATGCTCGCAATACCCATGCGGGCGAGCGATTCCGTCTTCTGATCGAGGAGCCAATCGAGCGTGCGCTCGATCTCTTCCGGCTGCGTTGGGGTGACAAAGCAAATCTCGCCATGTTCGGCGAGCTTCTTGAGCTTGTTGCGTTCGCGCTGGCGGGTCGAAGCCGAACGTTTGGACGCATAAAACGCATCCCAGTTCTTGCCGAGCTCGGTCGCATGCGCGCCGAAGGGAGCGACGACAAGTTTCAGTGCAAGGAACGGATTCCTCTGCGGCCCGATCGTTTGCGGCATTTTCTTCAGATCGACGACGTCGAACCGGCAAGCCGCAGATCCGCGGATCAGCCAGCATATGTCCTGCCAGAGCGCGAGAAATCTCTCGGAGCCGAAGCGATGCGAGAAATCCTTGGCGAGGAGCGGAGCGTTGTAATCGCTGAGATCGGATCCAAGCCAGGAAAGCCGGCGCACCAATGCGCGGCGCTCGATCATGAGAGGGAGAATGAAAAGAATGTCGCCGTGCTCGCGCCCGATCACGATGAGCGGAATGGCGCCTCGGCGCGTTCCGATCTCGCGCTGCCAGGCACAAAGCCAATCATAAGTTTGGAAGACAGTGCAATCGGCGCGCGCTTCGAACGGGCGCCATTCCTCGGCCACCGACTCGAGATCGTGATGGATTGCGAGCTCGAGGTCGAAGCCGGGCGCATGGCCCGTCGCGCGCGTCTCCCGATCCGCGTGCGGCGCGTCTCGCTCATAGGGCTCGCGCTCCCCGCCGGTGCGTGCAGCGATACGGCTTTCGAACGCGATATTCGTCATGGGCTTGCGGGCCGATCCTCTATTTGCGCGCGCGAAAATGACCCTAACGCAATAGCATCCGAATGGTTAGAGAAGCGTGTTCAATCGTCTGAAACGTGGTTACCGGGGTCGAACGCCGATGTGACGCGTTCCGAAACGCGCCGGGCGTCGCACCGAAGCGGCACGATTGATTGATTTCGGTACAAGGCAGACGCGAATTGCCTCAGCTCGGTCCAGGAAGCGCGCGCACAAGCTCCTTGAAACGATCCCATTCGGTTGCCGTCCAGATTTCCGTCTGCGCGTGTCCGAAGGTCCGGATCAAGGTCGAGACGCGCGCCGCGGATTCGAGATCCTTCGCCTGGAAAATATCGAGATAATCGCAAGGGCCGAGAACGGCGTAGCTTGCCTGCCATGTGACATCCGGACATTCCTGCTTCACGCGCTGCATGGCGGCGCGCTCGAGAATTTCGAGATCTTTCGGCGTGCGCACGGCTTCCGGATTGAGCCGGGTCAGCAAGATGAATGTCGGCATGGCACACCTCATGGGCGGCCGCATGGAAAGGATCTTCACCCAACCGTGAACGCGTCTTTAGGTTCCGGAAAACATTCTCGTCACTATGTCACGTGTTGGGGGCTGTCCGGTCGGACGCCGGTCGCAAAGAACGTTGCAACCTTCGCACAGCGGCGGCCGAACGAAATATTGGAGTTTGCTATGCTCGCCTCGGCCTTGCCCCTCGTCTTTCTCGCCCTGCCGCTCGGATTTTCCTTTATCGCTCTGCGCTCGCTTTGGGCCGAACGTCCCGCAAAGGCGAGAATTCCTGTAACGCCGAAGCGCTTATCGAGAACGCTCATCCACGCCGATATTCGCCGCTTCGCTCTTGGTGTTGCGAGCTTCCCGCCGCACGCAAATAGGCGCGATCCCTAGGCACGACCGCGGACCACACGCCTGATCAGCCGGCCTCCGGCATACGAGCGTGTGCCAGCGCAAACCCATCGCGCCACGAGCATCGGCGTATTTTTGCAACGATAAGCTGAAAAAATCCTCGGCCCCCACAATCTGCGGTTGATAGATCGCGGGGCCCTCATTCCCCGAATCATCCAAAGGTAGTATTTCTCTTGAGGAAAATCTCGCCGCATGCGGCGGGACGCGCTCTGAAGGAAGCGCGAACGGGTCCGGGCGGGGGCGCGTGCAATGGTCGATGACATTGGGCGGCGAGCACCAGCCAAGGTGCGCGACGGAGCTTTCATCCTGCGCCAATGGCCTCCCCCCTATCGCGCTCCCCTGCTCGCACTCCTTGCGCTCGCGCCGATCGTCCTGCCCCATGAGGCGCTGGCAAATTGCGTGACGAGCGGCAGCACGATTACGTGCGACGCAACAGCGCCCAACCCCTACACGACGACAATCGGTACCGGCTCTACCACAGCGTCGGGAACGACCGTCACTCTCGGCACCAACGCGCAGATCCTTCTCGGAAATGCGAACGCGATCAGCCTCGGCGACAACGCCAGGATTACACTTACCAGCGGGGCACTGGTCCAAAACGCTGCGACCACCACCGGGGGACTCTATAGCACCGGCGGCGATACGGTCGAGTTCCGCAACAACGGTACGCTGACCGTTTCGGCCGGCGCGACAATCTATTCTTCCGGCACCGAAGCCGACGCCGAGGCCGTCAATGTGGAAGGCAGCGGCAATGTCATCGATAATTACGGGACGATCCGCGCCGACCATGCCGCGGCGATCTGGTTTCAGAACGTCTCGGGCACCAATACGGTCATCAATGAAGCAGGCGGCGTGATCCAGGCGGGAAGCACCGCGGCGAACGTGATCGGCGCCTCCGGCAATGGCGCCGTGGATTTCACCAACAAGGGCTCGGTCATCGGCAGCCTGATTTTTGCGGGCGGCAATGACATCCTTCATTTCTATACCGGTTCCAGCGTCACCGGCTCGATCAATGGGGGCGCCGGGAACAATTTGCTGACGTTGAACGGCACCGGCACGGATTCCATGACCGGGGCGCTCTTGAACTTCCAGACCTTGATCAAGCAGGATTCGGGGACCTGGACGCTCACGGGTTCCGTCTCGAACAACGGCGGCACCAATCCGATCGCCGTCGAAGTCCAGGCCGGCACGCTCGTGCTCACCGGCAATAATTCGGCTTTCAATGGCACCATGCTGGTCGACTCGGGCGGCACTCTTTCGGGCCGGTCGACCACGCTGATGTCGGCGATCACCGACAATGGCCTCGTGCAATTCAATCAGACAAGTAACGGGACCTACGCCGGCGTGATCAGCGGGACCGGCGCGGTGCAGAAGATCGGTGGCGGAACGCTCACCCTCTCGCCCGGCAATACCTATTCCGGCGGCACGTTCATCGATGTCGGCACGGTCTCGGTCGGCGCCGACAGCGCGCTCGGCGCCGCGACGGGCGGCGTCACGATCGACGGTGGCACGCTGCAGTTTGCGAGCGCCTTCGATCTCGCGACGACGCGGTCCGTGACGATCGGCTCTGCCGGCGGCACCATCGATACCAATGGCAACAACACGGCGATCGCTCAGACCATTGGAGGCGCCGGCACGTTGACCAAAATCGGCGCCGGCGATCTCACGCTCAATGGCGCTAATACTTATGCCGGCGGCACCAACCTCAATGCCGGAACGATCACCATCGGCAACAATCTGGCGCTGGGGCCGGGCGCCCTGGCGATGGCGAATGGCACGACCCTGTCCTTCGTCAGCGGCAGCAATTTCAGCGTGGCAAATCCGATCTCGATCGCAGGCACCGGCAATTTCACGCCGCCGGCAGGAGCGACGGACACTTTGACCGGCGCCATCTCCGACGGCGCGTCAGCGGGCGCTCTTAACATGTCCGGCGCCGGGACATTGGTCCTGACCGCTGCCAACACCTATTCCGGCGGCACGACTATCGGTCCCGGCACCTTGCAGCTCGGCGATGGCGGCGCGTCCGGCAGCATCATCGGCAACGTCACGGATAACGGCACGCTCGCCTTCGATCGCTCCGACACGATGACATTCTCGGGCCTGATCTCCGGCACCGGAGGCGTCAACCAGATCGGCAGCGGGACGACCGTCCTCGACAATAACGAGACCTATACCGGCGCAACCGACATCATCGCCGGCACGCTGATCGTCGGCGATCCGGGCACACCGACGGCCGCCCTCTCAGGCGGCGGCTTGGTGACGGTCGATCCGGGCGCAACGCTCGGGGGCTTCGGCTCGATTGCGGGATCGGTCGTCAACAACGGCACGCTCGCCGTCGGCAATGCACTCTCGGCCTATGCCAGCGCGCCGATGACGAATTTCATCATCGGCGGCGATTACTCCGGCAGTGGCACTCTGATGCTGAACACCGTGCTCAACGCCGGCGGCGCGCTCTCGAACCAATCGACCGACCGCTTGCTCATTATCGGCAATGCGTCGGGAACGACCTCGGTCCTCGTCAACGCCACAGGCAGCGGCGCCTATACCAGCACCAACCTGCCGACGAACGATACCGGCATCTCCATTATCCAGGTGGCAGGCACCGCTTCGCCCAATGCCTTCACCCTGCCCGGCGGCTACGTGTCCGGCGGCACGCCCTATCAATATCATCTCAACGAATATGGACCGAGCTCGCCCTATGGCGCTGCCGATCCAGGCCAGAACCTCGTCGGCAATACCGCGACCTATACCGATTATCGGCTGCAGGCCGTCTATGTGACCCCAACCGGACCCGTGACGCCGGGGACGAGCACCTTGCCGCCGGATGCGCGGCTCGAGACGGCACCGCAAGTTCCTTCCTACATCACCGCACCCACGGCTCTCTTCAACGCGGGCTTCGAAGACCTCGACGAATTGCATCGCCGGCTCGGCGAGATCCGCGATGCGCAGGTAAATGGCCAGCCGCAATCGGTCGAGATCTTTGTCCACGGCTACGGCAATACGTTCAACTATACCTCGAACCGCAGCTTCGCCGATTACGGCTTCAACTCGAACCAGAATTACGCGGCCGCGCAAATGGGCGGCAGCGGCATCCTGATCGACAATAATGCCGGCACGCTGCGCGTCGGCGCCGCCGGGTCCTACGGCGAACTCTGGTTCAATCCGATGGCGCTCGACGGCCAAAGCAATGCGCTCTTCGACAGCGAGCGGCTTTATGGGATTGCCACTTATCAATCGCGCTCAGGCTGGTATCTCGACGGCATCGTCGCGGGCGGTCACTTCAGCGGCAATGTCGATACGACCACGCGCGGTTTGGCAGGCAAACTCGGCGGCACCGATGTCGCGGCCTCTCTCGAAGGCGGCTATCTGATCCCGATCGGCTGGGAGAACGTCTTCGTCGAGCCGGAAGTGCAGGCCGTTTATCAGCACCTCAACTTCAATGGCTTCACCGACGTCGATGGGGTGATTGCCAATCTCGGCAGTCCCAACCAGGGCATCGTGCGGGCCGGCGGACGGCTCCTGCGGCCGATCGCGGTGCTCGATGGGAGGTTCGTAACGCCCTATGTCGAGGTCAATCTTCTGCAGGGCTTTGGCGACGGTTCGGCGATCAATCTCAGCGGCGCCAATTTTGCGACCGGCCAATATGGCACGGCGGTGCAAGTCCGCGGCGGTCTCAGCGGCATGTTGAGCTCCAATATCGCTATCTTCGGCGACGTCGCCTGGCAGCATCAAATCAGCGACGGTGGCTTCCGAGGCTGGGCCTTCAACGCAGGCCTGCGTCACGATTTTTGAGCTCCGCCCGCCCTCGCTGAAGGCCGATCAGGGCAGCGATCGCCCGTTCTCTCTCGCTTTGTGCGAACCGAGACCTCAGCCAAGCTATTGAAGAACTCGATCATTATACGCAAGTATCGATTGGACTAACGGATAAAACGTGCGTCATTCTCTGCGTGCCGTATCGCCAAAGATACGGCTTAACGAGTTAGCGGAGGAAATTATGGCGAAGATAATTTGCGTTCTCTATGACGATCCGGTCGGCGGCTATCCAAAGACCTATGCCCGCGACAGCATTCCCGAAATCAAGTCCTATCCCGGCGGGCAGACCGCGCCGACGCCGCAACGTATCGACTTCGAACCTGGCGAATTGCTCGGCAGCGTGACGGGCGCGCTCGGCCTCAAAAAATGGGCCAAGGACAACGGCCACGAGCTCATCGTCACCTCCGACAAGGAGGGCCAAAATTCGACGCTCGACAAGGAACTACACGATGCCGAGGTCGTGATCTCGCAGCCGTTCTGGCCCGCCTATATGACGGCCGAACGCATCGCCAAAGCGAAAGAACTCAAGCTCATCGTCACCGCCGGGATCGGCTCCGACCACACCGATCTCGATGCCGCAAACAAGCATGGGATCACGGTTGCCGAAGTGACCTTTTCGAACTCGATCAGCGTCGCCGAGCACGTCGTAATGATGATCTTGAGTCTCGTGCGCAATTACATCCCCTCGCATGACTGGGTGCGCAAAGGTGGCTGGAACATCGCCGATTGCGTCGAGCGCGCCTATGATCTCGAGGGCATGCAGGTCGGCAGCGTAGCCGCCGGGCGGATCGGCCTCGCCGTGTTGCGCCGGCTGAAAACTTTCGACGTCAAACTCCACTATACCGACCGCCATCGCCTCCCCGCCGAGCTGGAAAGGGAGCTCGGCCTCACCTTCCACGAGAATCGGGAGGACCTGTTCAAGGTCTGCGACGTCATCACGCTCAACACCCCGCTCCATCCCGAAACCGAGCACATGATCAACGATCGCACGCTCGCGCTCATGAAGCGGGGCACCTATCTCGTGAATACGGCACGCGGCAAGCTTTGCGATCGCGACGCGATCGTGCGCGCGCTCGAGAGCGGACAGCTCGCGGGCTATGCCGGCGACGTCTGGTATCCGCAGCCGGCCCCCGAGGACCATCCTTGGCGGACCATGCCGCATGAAGGCATGACGCCCCACACGTCCGGCACGACGCTCTCTGCCCAAGCTCGTTATGCGGCAGGCACGCGCGAAATTCTGGAGTGCTTCTTTACGGGCAGGCCGATCCGCGACGAATATCTCATTGCGCAAGGCGGCCATCTTGCCGGAGCCGGTGCACATTCCTACAGCGTGCGCTGATCGCCTTTGCTGATGACCTCGGCCGCAGGCAATCGGTGGCCGAGGTCATCGCCGACCAGCTATGCGCAAGAAGCCGAGCTGCGGCGGGAACAAGCCTTTGGCTGCGAGCGTTCGAGTTCTCGGTCCCGACCCGAACTCATGCCCTCAGGAGGGATTTCGCCGAAACACGCACCCATCGGCGGATTTGGCCTCCAACCGGAACCGGGGCCGCATATGCGTGATGCGTAGAGCCAGCGCGTAGACCGCCGGAGAAGCGGGGCTTACGAGTGCTTCTCCGGCGGTCGCTGATCGGCTAATTTGCGGAATTGAGGCGCCTTGACAATCGGCACAGGCGTGGCCTTGCGCGCCGATCGCCTCTCGTTCCTTGGCTTCTAGAAACCCTTGGCCTACTAGAAACCCTTGTAACTGAGCGCTCCTAAATCGATACCCGTGTCCTGGTTCCCGTTCATATGGATCGCTCCGACCGACCCCACCCGGGTAACTCCGACGTTTCGTGCCGGCGAGTTGGCCGTGAGAGCCAATGCATATTCGCCGATCACATGATTGTTCGCGCTGAGCGATGCATTGCTGACTTCCGGTGGATTGCGGAGAGCGGGATCGGCGAGAACATCGGACGGATCCGGCGGCACATAATTGTTCGATACCAGACCTCCGACGCTCCAAAAGAGATTGTGGTTTTCAGTGACGTTGGTCGAGCCGTAATTCCCGTAAGCGGTCTTACCGGCCGGCGCCAACAAGATATTGTTGACGATATTGAGATCCGAGGCCGCATTCGCAGTAATTTGTCCTCCATCGATATTTCCGCACGTGCTTCCGGAAACGGGACATGTGTCGTTGTTGTAGGCCGTGTTATTGATGAAATCCACATGCGCGCTTTTGAACGCGACAGCACCCGACCCGCCATTGTTGTAGACAATGTTGGTCAGCACGAGCGTTCGTCCAAGATATGGCTTGCCGTTGTTGGTCGTCTGATTGATGTCGATAATAATGCCGTTGCCGTCGGTCGGCTGACCGCCTGAGGCATAATAGGGCTGTGTGTTGCCGCTGTTATATGAGATATTGTTGATCACAAAGACCTTGTACCCCGCATAGCTGTCGGAATTCAGCATCCGGTGAATGCTGATGCCGCTGGTATCATAAACCGACCACCAGGACGTGTTGTAAACGATGTTCGACTCGACCGTGATGTAATCGGACATGTCATACGTGATCCCGCCGGCCGAACAATCGTGAATGAGGTTGTTCTTAACGGCCACGTGGACGGAATTATACACGAACACGCAATTGCTGTTCGTCGCCGAATCGGCCGGCGCGATTCCGAGCAGCTTCCAACCCGCGATCTCGGTGTAAGCGATCTGCGTTGCCTGAGCCAGCGTCACATTCTGCGCATTGCCGACAATCTCAAAGCCGGAGAAGTTGATATAAGAGCCCTCGATAAGCACAGCATCCCAGATCATCGTATTGCCGCCGATGGAGATCGTCGGATGGTGACCGGCGTAGGCGCGAATTGAAATCGGCAGATTGGCGGATCCGGATTTATCGACCAATACGACCGCATTGTTCCAGCCTTTCGGGTTGGACGTATAAGTTCCGTTCATCACGTAGATATTGTCGCCGGGGCTCAGCGACGGATTGTCGATCGCTTTCTGGATGGTATCGAAAACGATGGCGCCGGCAGGCAACAGCGCTCGGTTGGCGGAATCGACGGCAGGATTGCTCGGATCGCTGACGTAGTAATCTGCCGCGTAAGCGACGGACGTGACGGACAGAAGCAGGCACGTGGTTACAAGTTGCTTAATCATCTGGGTGCTCGGAGGTTACTGACTGAAACCCTGTCTTACAGTCAGTTCCCAACTCGCCAGTTTCTTTGCTCGCTCAGTCTTTAGTTAAACTGCGCCTGCGAACACAGGTTCTCATTTGCCGAGCGCGCTAATGCCGGACATCGCCGTCGATTCGATGATGTGGAGTCGTCTCGCGAGCGAGATTATTTTACGTTACGTCATGGCAGTTGAGTCAGCCTGCGCCAATTATGTGCGGCACAGGCCAGCGGCCATTCAGCGACCCGGCTCGGTCTCTATTGCGCGCGCATAGGCGGCGAGGCGCGCCACCGTAAAACGCACGGCCCAGACCGAAAGCAACGCATTGACCGTGACGCCGATGATCGGAGAAATCAGCACGTAATCGGCATGCGGCAGATGAAGCACAAGCGCGATATGCACCCCGCTCATGGCGATGAGCATGCTTCCCCACACCAGCGTGATGATCAAGAACGTATGCGCCCGATCCATCGCGACCACGGCCTCAAATCTCGGACGCCGCTCGGGCGCGCCTGCCGTCACGAACTGCCGAGCGACATAAAGAACAATCGGCCGACCGATTGCCGCCGAGATCAGAAACCCAAGCCCGATGATCGCGCCCTGGAAGGAGCGGAGCACGAGCGCGGTCGTAACATTCGGCGAGAGGACGGTGAGCGCGAGGTGGATGGCGATCCCGGCGAGCGCGATCAGCGCGACAAGGTCGACCATTCTTTTGCGCACGACACCGAAGATGAATCCGAATATCGGAAAGGTCGTCGCATAAAGGAGCGGCAGGATGCTCTCTTTGGGAAAGCGTGGCTCCAAATAGCGGAATAAGAGGTATGGGCAGAGCGCATTGACGATCAAACTGAAGCTGACCGAACGCAGGACGCGCGCTCGGTCGAAGCGGCGAGTTCCCGCGCCAGCACGGTCGATCCTGTCGTTCACATGCACCTGTCCCAACTGGTCGGCCGGCAATTCTTGACGGCCTAATCGTACCAGCCCTCGTCGCGGTTGGCGCCACAATCTTTCTTCAAGAGGCATACGCATCGCCCGGTGCTCTGCTGGCACACCGGCTTGCGTCTCGTCTCGCAGGGATAAAGGCGCCCGTCGGGAGCCCTCATCATGCCTCCGCAGCCGCCCGCTATATATCCGTAATCCGGAGAGTCTTGCGCTTTTGCCAGCGAGGATAAGGCGAGGAGGGAGCAGATCGTGATAAGGGCTGCGCAGATACGGGAGACCATGTCACTCGCTTCTTCTGAAAAAGATCGAACAGGTCTGTAGCACGTCGCGCGCGAATTGGCGCGTGGACATGGCAGGGAATGCGCGATTGTTCGTGTCTATAGACAAGGCCAAGACAGGGCCCAAGCGCCACTTTGGAACGATGCTCGCCGAGGGGCGTTTCCTTGCTCGGCCCTGTCGCGGTGGCGCCCTCGAAGCGGCCCGGATTTCGGCCGCGAACCAAAGGCCTTGTGGCCTTTCTCACTGCGCAGGACCGTGCCGCATGTGCGTATGCGTACCGGCGTTAGTCTAGCCGCCCGCGAAAAGCTATGTGGCCGCGTGGTCGCGGTCGATATGCCGCTGGCACATGTGCCGATTGAGGGACGGCGAACGGCCGATCGCGTCGTCTCGACGAAATATGGCCGCTATAAATGCGGTGCGCATACGCCGAACCGAGAGCGGCCGGGCAACATCAGCGACGTCCTGACCAAAGGATTCGCGCAAGCCAGATATCCCTTGCGAACCACCTGCGTTTGCCGCCGGCGCTCATCTGGTCTATCCGCATCCCGCATTGGTCGAGCTCGCCGGAGCGGACGAGCGATTGCCCTACAAAGTCTCAAAAGTCGCGAATTATTGGCAGGAGTGCACGCCGCCAGAGCGGCGCATGCGCCTTTTCGGACAATGGCACAAGATTGCAGATTTGCTCGCGCTGGAGATTGCGGGTATCGGGCAAATCCTGCCGAAATTGGAGCCCATTCTACGCGGGCAAGCGTTGAAGGCCTATGAGGGAATAACCGGCGCATGGGTGAATATCTGCGAACCCCAAAAGGGGTTCGCGCGTGCTTTCGTCCCGTGTGATTCTTCGCGCGCTACACGGTGCGCGAGCCTATCGGTTCCAATAGCGCCGCGGCCCTATTGCAGACGTTTGGCGGTCACACTTCTCCCCATGAGATCGACCTTGAGCGTATTGGCGTCAATCGCCTGGATCTCTTCGGTTTCCGGGACGAACTTCAGCGGGGTGCATTGATTGCTCGTGAGATTGCAGATCGCATGGGTGTTTGGCCCATTCGACACTTCCCCGCCACTCGGAGATTCGGTCAGGGTCGCTCCCTCGAGCTTATAGGTTCCCCAGAACTGTAGCACCTGATTTCCGAATATCGGCGATTGTGGATAGCGGACAAACTTATTGTACAGGCCGTCAGGCCGAAAAACATAGATGCCTTCGATGAGCAAATCCCCGACAGTGGATTCGAAATGCCATCGGCCCATGAGATTGATGCTCGGCTCCCACCCTTTCGGCAGCGGTATCGCGCTCGGCGTTTGGGGCTGGGTGGCGGGCGACGACGCGGCAGGAGGATTGAGCGGCGCAGCGCTCTGCGCTGAGCCTTGCGGCTGACCGGCGGGCGGAGACGACGGAACCTGCGGATAGAGCCGGACACGCGGGAAGAGCCATGACATTGCTGATACTTCTCCGCCGCCTGCATAGAGCCCAGGCGGTCCGCCCCCTGCCGGCGCCTTGCCGTCGAACGACGTGAGCTTCGTGCCGTTGACGAACAGGGTCGCGCTATCACCGCTGATCAACAGCTCGATCTCGTTCGTCGCATCGGGAGACATCTTAACTGCCGCGGACTGCTCATAATAAAGATTGAACCAGGAATTGCCGTTGGAATGACGCGCGACCTGTACGGTCCCATCGAGGCCAAACGCCGCCACGTAATAATCCCCGGCGTCCTTGAACCAAAACATCATGCCAGCGGCACCGACCGAATGGATGTCGGCCTTGCTTGGCATTTGTGATGGGAACGTCACTTGGACGCAATAATCCGCTCCGTCGAGCTTGTAATTCGGATTGTAGATCCACGCATTGCCGTTGATGCTCGGCCGTAGCTGAAGCCCTTGCGGCGTCGCGGCAAGAAATTTCTCGCTGAGACTGCCCCAGCCAGGATCCGGATTTTGGAAACTCTCGTCGAGCGCCGGATGTGTTGTACCCTGGCAGGCAAGAGCTGAATTGGCGATGAAGAGAGCGGCTAAACCAGAAAGGCAGCCCTTCACGACCATAGTGGACCTCCCAAGACCACGCGATCGCCGCACGTTCATGCTGTCCTGAATGGTGCAAATGGTCAACGCTTCGGTTGAATGCGGATCCACGCGCCGGCTCGCGAGGTGGTTGCGCCTGAACTTCGAGGGCGCCCCAGGGGATCGCTTGGTCGCTCTAGCGCACGATCCGGAAAGGTGGGACAGGTTTTCCGAAAAGATCCTGCTCAAATAAAAAGCGAGAGCGAGATGCCGATTGAAGCTGATCGCATCCCTCGCCTGGCGCATTGTTCACGTTGATCCTCAACGATCGCAATAGCGCCGCGGGCCGAAGAAGGGCTGATCGGTACAGTCTGACGCCCGGAACGAATGATAATATTGATGGCACACCGGGCATTGGCGGAAGCTTTTCCCGTGACCGCGCGAGGCTGCTGTTCGAGTTCGAATTCTAGCTCCGCTACGATCTGCTGCTTCTCCGGTGGCGAAATCAGCAAAATTGGCAGATCAAATTGGCGCGGCTCACGGCGCTAGATCGAGATGCTTTGGATCGGATTGATCCAAGCATGAACGTGACCGATTTGAAAATTTGGAGCGGGATGTGCTCGCATCCGCGCTAGCGCGCTCTCGTGGACCGGCGAGAGAGGACGATTTCGCGCGGGATTGCGACCCTTGCACTTCTGTCACCGAGGCGGCGCGCGGTCATGTTCGCACCGGATTTCACTTGAGCATCGCCGCTCGGGCCTTCCGCATAGAGGCCCGCCAGTTCCGCGGAATAGACGTAATAGGCTCCGGCTGGACCGGTCGTGGGACGGTGCTTCATTTAAAGCGCCTCGGCTGGCGAAAATGCACAGGCATAGAACGCATAGCTTTGCGGAATTGTTTCAGCAGGCTTGCCGCAGTCGATATGCGAATTTTGCAGGTGTCGGAGCGCCATCGGCACTGATCAATGCTGATCGACAGGAGTTCGGCGGTCCGGCGATAATGCCTCGGCCTTGTCACCCGAAAGGCGCACCGAACCGGAAAATGCGCGATACCGCGCCGCAGCAAATCCAGGCCCGCTGGATTTGAAGCAGGCGGATTGCTAAAGATCGATAAAGACATTTAGATGAATTCGATTTTGATCAGTTCCAGTCCTCACGCCGTACCAAGCTGCGAGGACTGGGGCATGTGACACCCTTTGATCATCGATGGTCCGAGGATTTTGCTTTGCCCTTCACCATTAAATTCAGCCCGCGCACTGCGATCGCCGGCATCAAGGCGAAGACCGATACGAGAGCGACTGCGGCGGAGGCATGGGCTCTCGTCCAAATGCTCGATGCAGGCGAGGAAAGGACCGAAATCAGAGATGAGTTCGGTCACGAGCTCTCGTGGCAGGAGCTTCGGCAATTGGCCGAGAAAGAGCACCATTGAAGGTCCGGGCTTCATGCTTCGGGCACCTAGGCCGGGATCGAGCCGAAAGAAAACTTCCGAGCTGATCGGCAGAATCCGGTACAGCTCTCTCGAGAGCAGCGCTCCCCTCATCCGTTCCGCCGACCTGCATTATGCTTCAGGAATTCGCCTTGCAAATCAGGCGAACTTGCGATCGCCTCATCTCCCCGTTGCGTTCCCCAGGAATAGGCATAGTCGAACACGGGCGATGGCACGAGCTTGCTCCACCGCCGCAGAATCTCCCGCAACTCTTCCGGACTGGGGATGCGATATCGGCCACCTGTGTCGGTGCGCCATTCACCCGAACCAAAAGCTTGATAGATCGGGACGAGCTTGGAAAGGGGAATGCCCGACTCCACTGCGGCATGAACCGCACGATCGATGATATCGAAATTGCAGGTCGCCCATTCCGTCCGGCAAGGATATGGCTCGACACCAAAGAGGTCGGCGTGGGTCGTCTCCGGCGTGTAGAATTTTCCAAACGAGGGCGCAGTCGATTCTCCGAGATCCATCAATGAGACGAAGGTCACAACGTCGGATCTATGTTCGTGGATCCAATCCGACTCGGCTTTCAAGTTCTCGGCGCGGCATCGACTGTTCGAGAGCCCCCTGGGATCGGGATCGTCCACAAGGTAGAAGCCGAACAGCTTTGTATCCGAGATCACACTGAGAACGACTTGCTTGAAGGAAGCATCTACCCCATCGCAGGAGCCGACCCACACGAGGCCCTTGACGCCTTCCGGCAGCGCATCGAGCTCTTCGCGAGAAGACACGTCCGCGAGGTTGAATCCCGCCATCGCCGGCAGATATTTGTTGTCCGGGTCAAAGTTCCCGTTCGGTGCAAAATGAAGCGGCCCCTGTCCCTGGCGAATATCGCAAAGCGCCGGCGCCACTCCCAGTGCACCTGCTGAGATCAGCCACAGAACGCCTAGCGCAAGACCGAATTTCCTATGGACCATTGTGGACCCTCGCGCGGAGCGAACTGAGGATTGAGCGGAAGAATCCGAAGCCTATTCAGAACTTCCCTTTCCGCGTCGCTCACAGTGGTGTCGATCGGACGCTGATCTGGCGCGTCCAAGCGGATCAGCGGACAATCAGCTCCGATCAGCAGGTCGTTCAGCCGATTGGATGCCACAATTTGTGCGGCAACGGGGCCCGTGCGCTCTTCGATCAGGCATCCGGCGATCCCGAGCAATCGCATCCGCCGAGCAAGTCGAGATTCGATTTGGTCGAGGGGCGCTTCGATTCGTATGACCAAATCCGGCCGTGGTACCGACCCGATGATTGCGCGAATCTCTTTGTCGGAAAGCGCCGGACTGAGGCTCAGCAGCGACAAGACGGCCTGAGTGAACGCCTGATCAAAGATAGCAACGTCATAGCCCTCGGACGCACATGACCAGGCACTCGACAACCGAGCAACATACTGGCGCAAGCGCAGCCAGCCGAGATGTCGGCGCCATCTCGGCCAGGAAGAAGCGCTGCTCTTCGGCAGAATCGAACAAAGAACCGCCGCGGCCTCGGGCTGGATCCTCTGTCTTCTGCAAAGTAGTTCGACTGCAGGCCGGATGAGCCTGTGAATCGCCTGGCCGACCTGATGTCCCTCCATCTCGCAAAGAGCGCAAGGATTCTGTTCCCCTGGTCTATAGCTCAGTCGGAGATAGACTTTAAGTCCGCGGGATCGCAAGCGTGCGGCCAGCGCTTGCGCCAATGTCGTTTTGCCGACCGCTTGCGGACCGAGAAACTCGACGATCATAGCGACATTTCTCACAACGATTTCCATACCTCGCGCCGAACAATTTTCGCGACTTCGCTGAGGGAGCTTGTCGCATCGACACAGGCGACTCGAGCTCCTCGAAACTCCAAATCATCGAGCCAAGTCATGAGCTGCCGGAGATGGAGCTGGTTCATCCGCGGTTCTCGGCTCGTCAGCACCTCGGCAGTCGCACGCAGCTTGATCACAAGGTCGGGGGGTGTGCGACGTGCAAGCTCGTAAACAGAAGACTCGAACCGGCGCAGCCACCGGGGCGCGCGCAAATTGCGCGACAGAATCGGTCCGTCGTTGAAACTTCCGATTTCATTTTGTGGATACCTGTCCGTCAGCACGACAAGCCCCCTGCTCGCCGCCCGACGCGCGGATCTGATTTTATGCTGCTTGTCGAGCGCGACAACGAGCGCCCAGATTCCGACCAGGAGAGCATACATCAAGCCCGCGCCCCTATTCGTCGCTGCATCTGATCCTGCGCGCGCCGATTTGCTCTTTAAGAACGCGGCGACGAGCGGCGAGATACGCTTGAATGGAAGGAAAACGAGGGATGGCCGGCCATCGCCCGTTCCGAAATAATAAGTGACCACATCGATCTCGCCTGCGAGCCAAGTCTTCACTGCCGAAACCTGGGTGCTCTTCCCGCTGCCGTCGACGCCGATAAACGAGATCACGACCCCGCCGCCCGGTGCAAGCCGGCGCGACACGCGCGGCCGTTTGAGAACGCGGCGATTCGCCTCCCCAAAAACGAAGGCCATTGTCCGAAGGAGGCGACGCAGATTGGCTTCGAGCGGATTGTAAGTACGGAACGGGCCGAGTTCCCTGAAAATTGCCGCGCGGACCGCGCTCGAGGATCGGCGTTCTATCCCCGGGAACGCGCTCACGAGCGCACGAGCAAGTTGCGGGGAGAATATCTGTTCGGCACGTCCAAGGAGAACGTCTCGGTCTACTCGATTTCGGAGCTCAGCGAAGTCATCGGAGAACTTTTGTCTTATCTCCTTTCTTCGATGCCAGGTCGTGGGATCCAACCAATGCAATTCGACATGCGCCCGAACGAGAAGCAAAAGAGCTTCGTCTGCAGCATCAAGAACTCTTATGGGCGGCGAGCCGCACGGGACGCTGCGCGCAAGAAACTCTTCCTCCAGCGGTAGACGAAAGTCCTTCAGCAATGCGTGGCCGAGAACAAGGCGGAAGTGAACGTGCACATGATGGATCCTGCCCGTCGCCTCGTCGTATCCAAGGAAGCTCATAATCGCCGGGTGATCACGAGCCGGACAATTATGCCAATGTTTGAAACAATGCTCGGCCAGAAGTTTCAAGACGCGCTCACGGTCCTTTCTCGCGACCAGAAGATCAAAGTCCGAGCGACCGGACAGCGCCAGTTCCAATCGCCGCACGCTTTTGAAATAGCAACATGATACGCCTGCATCGCTCATTGCAGAGAGAAGCGCCTGGAGTATCGGCGACATGCCGGAAGCGCCTTTTGCCTCCCGCTGCTTAAATAGCTCCGTTGTGCCAATCATATTGCCGGCGCCTTTTTATTCCCCGGTGCCTCGCCGTCGGACATAGCTGGATTTGCCTCAGGCATCTTGTCCTCGATAGTCGCGCCCTCGATCGCTACGCTCTCTGGCGTGACTTCGTCATCCGGGACGCGCGGAACGGCTCCATTCTCGTCGGATCTTTTCCCTTTGTGTCTGCCGCGACCCGACTTCGTATCGATCCGAGCACCATGAACAATCGCGCCGTTCATGCGATCATCCGGAACAGGACCCGCTTCTTTGCTTCCGGCGCTTTCGCAAGCATTGTCATCGCTGATCGGCGTGCTCACCCAGTCGGTGCCGACCGAGCGTCTTCTTCCCGCATTCGCAGTCCCTGCTGCCAGAAGGACAGTCGCCAGGCGCCCCGGCCGCGCAGCAAATTCGATCGCGTTGAGCAACGCGCCCGCGGCATCCTCGACATCTTGCCGGTTCGTCACGCGCGCCTTCGCCACAAGCATAGTCTGATCCGCTTCCTGCGCCAGAATCATTCCTTCGGACGATTCCAGCACGGGCGGCCCGTTGATCACGATGAGGTCGTATATTTTGCGGAACCGATCGAGTGCCGCCGGAAAAGAGCTCCTGCTGAGGAGAGCCAAAGGATCCTGCATGCCCCCGCCGATCGGAAGCAGATCTATGTGCAGCTCAGGAACATGGCGAACGCAATCCTGGGCGGCCTCTCCCGCGATAAGATCGAGAAAGCCCGGCTGCCCCGAAAGCAGCTTCATGCTCTTCTTGCGGGTGATATCGAGATCGATGAACAGCACCCGATCCCTCACCCGGGACGCCATATGGGCGAAAATCAACGCGAAATTTACGTTGGCGTCGGATCTCCTCGAGGAAGCGAAGAGGATAAGCTTCGGGCTGTTCGTCGGAAGCAAAAGAAGCCTCGCTATCAAGGACTCGAGAGCGAGCGCGACATCGCTTCTGGCGTCGGGGACAAACAGCCACTTCGTCTCACTGCCGATGGCTGGAATGCAGCCCAGGCTCGGCAGGTCGTCTATCGCTGCAAGATCGGAAAATCGATAAATCGTTCGATCGATCCGCCCCAGAAACAAGGCAAGCGCTATCCCGAAGATCATCGAGGCGAGCGTTGCCGGCACGAAGATAAGAACAGGCGAAACAGAACTGGGGAGCTGCGGTGGAGTGGCCAATGCGTAGATTCTCACCTGCGGAGACAGGATCTCCTCTTGTCTGCGGCCTTCTTCACGCAGCTTAGCGAGGTTCTGATCGAGTTCCGTCGATGCAATCCTTTGCTCGAGGTCATTGATCTGCTTCTGAATGGCCGCAACCGACGGCGCGTTTGGACCCTCTTCCTTGGTCGCACGGTCCAGCGCCGCCTGCGCGCTTCGCATCTGCTGATCTAATAGCGTGATCTCTCCCGAATTCTGACTGCCCGCCTGATCGGACGAGCGTTGGCTAGTTTCAAATCTGCGCACGTAGAGATTCGCAACGCGATTCGCCACGTCCGCCGCTACGTTCGGCGACTTGGCTGTGAAGGTCACTCCAATCATTCGCGACCGAAGCTCTTGCATGACCTTCAAATGCCGCTCGAGGTCCGCGAGACGCGGGATTCCTTTTCGCAGTTGCGGTTCTTGCCACAGGGATTGCAGCACCGATTCGAGAAGAGCCTGGGACGTCAGCATCGCAATCTGCGTGTCGATCGACATATCGACTGTCTCGCTCGACTGCTGGTCATCTCCGACAATGAGGAGAGCTTTTGCAGTGTATCTGGGCGAGGTCTCGAGCACGACAAACGCGGCGAGCACAAGGCCGGCCACAACGGACGCGAGGATGATGCCAGCTCGACGCAATGCCAGATCGAGGATCTGCGATAGGTCGCTCGTCTCTACCGAACCCGGAAATTCAGGCGGCGGACACTGCGGAAACGGTTGCCGGGCGCGGCTGGCTAGGTGGAGTCTCTTGAAATCGGCTGGGATTTGCATTTGTGCAGCTCACTTTCGCTACATGGACCGCCTGGAACATCCTCACGTCTGAACGCCGGGCGAAATGGTCGCGGTTCGCGGATGCGCTCGCAGCGACGAGCTCGTGCCCCGCTCCACGCGCGGCACTCCTCGCTCTGCCGTGCCCGCGAGCAGTCCGAGAGAAATGATGAACCAGAGAATTGGATAGCGCATCACCACGTGAAAGATGCTGAACGCCCCGAGCGCCAGGATCAATATCGCCATTGCATCGCTTTCGGCTCGCCATGCTCGCGCAATCGCCGTCGTCCACACCCAGAGGAAAGCGCCCGCCGTGATGAGTCCTCCCTGGACCAAAAGTTCGAGCACGGTATTGTGCGCCTCGAAATTTGGGGCGAGACCAGCTTGCGGCTCATAGCTCTCCGGCGGTTCCCCGCTCGATCTTCTGTCAACCAAAATGGTGTAGGGTATCTCGAGGTGCGGACCCGGGCCGAAGCCAAGAAAGTCCGATTCCAAACCGCGCTTTACCGCCTCCTGCCATAGGTAAATTCGCAGTTTCAGTTCATCGTCGCTTTCGACTTTGCTTTCGCGAAGGCTAGCGCTTCTGATCCAGTCGACGGCGGCGGATTGCCTAGGCACGAGCGCGATGAGGCAAACGGCCAGCGACAGAAGCGCAACAGGCATCGTCACGAGACTGATGGATTTGATGCCATCGCGCTCCAATCGAGCGATCCACCGAGTCGCCTTGATGAGCGAGAGCAGAATAACGGCGCCGATGATGACGATGGCATAAGCTTTGCTCTGCGTCAGCCAGCCGCTGTAAATCGCAACGCCCGCGCAAGCGAATGCCACGAGTCTGGAGGACGTCTTCCGACTAAGCTCGACACAGCTGAGCGACAAGATCGCGATCGCCAAACTGTTGAATGCCAGTTGGTTTGGATTTTCGCTCCAGCCTCGAAACCGATCCCAGTACCAGGGATCGATCGTCCTGATGGTAATCATCCCATAGGCCTGTGCGAGCTGCACGAGGAGCAGTGCGGATCCAAGCACAATGGTGATCCATTGAATCCTGCGAAGCCGCATCTCGCTCCAGGGCGAAATCGTCAGCAATCCGGTGAGCGCTATCAGAAGCAGATAGGCGAAGATGTCATGCAGCGTCAGCGTCCAATCGGAGAACGCGCCTCTCGCCAGAGTTAAGACGAGCCCGAGGCTCTGACCGACGGCGAAGACCGCCCAAAATCGCATCAGATCCCAAAATTCCGGCGACACTTTCCATTGAAAGCTGGCGCTTTCCAGCAACAGCATCGGCACGATCCACAGCACGATGAGAACGTCGCCAGGTCCGACAGCCGTGTTGACGCGCAATTGCGTATCCATCGACAGGACCATGCCGAGCGCAAAGACCACGTCCAATATGCCGCGGAAGCCGGTGCGCGCCGTCACGAGGATTTCCCTCCCGGCGACAAGCATCCGAGTTCCGCGCCCGCTATTGCGGAATGCTGCTTCCCTCTCTGCGCGAGCTGTCGATCATAGAGCCGGCAATGCTGCTCAACGATCTCTTCGAGGCTAAATTTTTGGCGGATCAGATCCGGTCCCCGCACCGCGAGTCGCGCTGCCTCTCGCGAGTTTGCCAGGACCTGAATGATCTTTTCGGCCAGCGCATCCGGTCGACGCGGTCGAACGAGATAGCCGTTCCACCCGTCGCGAATGACTTCGCGACAGCCGGGCAGGTCGGTCGTTATGATAGGTAATCCGCAGAGCGCAGCCTCCATCAGCGCGCGAGGCAATCCTTCCGCATATTCGGTCGGAAATACAAAGAGGTCGGCACAAGCGAGAAGAGCGGGAACATCGGCACGCGGTCCCAGCGCAGTGACGTAGCCGGCGTGCTTGTGCAGCTCTGTGTCCCTGATCGCGAATGGCCCTTCGGTGTCGCGCGGGCCCACGATGAGAAATTTTGCGGAAGGCCTCGCCTTGTGGACGAGAGCCGCAGCTTCGAGGAGAGTGCAAATCCCTTTCTGGCGCGTCACCCGCGCCACGGTGAGAATCACTTCCGCGTTGGTCAGTCCGAGCTCTTGACGTAAGCGCTCACGCGGCACACCGCGAGCACGGGCTAAGTCAAAACCCTCAACGTCGATGCCGGAACCCGGTATCAGGACGCTCTCCCCTTTGCCGAGCAGGCGATTGCGTTCGAAGAACGCCTGATCTGCTTGGTTCTGGAAGACCGTCGCGGCCGCGCAGGTCGCCGCAAAGCGCTGTAGCGGGCGATAGAGCGCTCGCAAGGCAAGAGCTCCGAGCGATGTTGACGAATACAACCAACCCCTACCATTGATCGTGCGAATGACGCTTATCGCCCGATCCGCGCGGCCGGCGAACGGCGCAAGCAGGCCAGGCTTGGTGTCGAATGCATGCGCGATATCGACATCTGCGGCCCGAAGAAGCAGCCGAAGAGCTTGCAATGCGCGCCAGTCCGATAATGGATCTACGAAGCGACTAAAATGAAAGCGCCGAAACTCGATCCCGGCAAGTTGGAAGGGTCGAAGATCGCCGCTCGCCGCAGCCGACACTCTGTAACCTTTGTCGCGCAGCGCGAGGATGAAAGGGATACGGAGGTGGTGATCCTCGCCTCCGATAAAGAGCAAATGCGCCTTCATCCTCTCGTGCCGACAACAATGAGCACCGCGACATGTGATGCGTATGTACTCAGGATTGTGCGGCCGGCGCTCTGCGTCAACGAAACGTGGGGTCGCAAGACCACCTTAAAAAGCGGCTGTACCTCGGCTCTCTCCTCCAAAGTGGTAGAATTTTGTAATGACAAAGAGGTACAATCGCGACATCGGATCTGCATTGGCCTACGCTGTGCGCGCAGCCCTGATTTCAGATGCTTCGAGCGCTTCGCAGACGCTCATAGATTGGACCTGGCGCTGGCTTTCGAGCCAGGCTTGAAACATCATGATGCGCCACAGCCTGGCCGACCAGTCACGCTGCTCGGAAACATGTTC
This sequence comes from Beijerinckiaceae bacterium, assembly GCA_021324915.1. Lineage (GTDB taxonomy): Bacteria > Pseudomonadota > Alphaproteobacteria > Rhizobiales > Beijerinckiaceae > Methylovirgula. The sequence goes on from JAJPIC010000015.1 coordinate 97,782, forward strand.
CCGCCAGAGAGCTCGCACGGTGGCGTGGTTCAGATAGCCTTCGTTCGAGAGGCGCCGCTCATCGATAAGCGCTTCGGCCCAATCCCGCAGCGGGCCGCGAAGCCATTGCCCTATCGGGACGGTAAAACCGGCCTTCGGACGTTCGAAAATATTTGCCGGAAGATAGCGATTGAGGACCTTCCGCAATGCCCATTTGCCGCGCCCGTTCCGGATCTTCATGGAGAGCGGCAGACGCCACGCGATTTCGGCGACGCGATGGTCGAGCATGGGGACGCGCGTTTCCAGACTGACCGCCATAGCGGCGCGATCGACCTTCGCGAGAATGTCGTCGGTGAGATAGGTGAGCGCATCAAAAAGCATCATCCGATGCTCAGGCTTGCAGATCTCGCGCGGCAATTCGATTTGCTCGATCTTTGTAGCAAGAGCCGGAGCAGAGCATACCGGAACATTATCGGCGTCCCACTCCGTCACGACGCTCCGATAGAACTCGTCGAGTGCCCGTCCGCTGGCAAGAGCTCCCGCAACCTTGTGCACTTTGTGCCCCAAAAGCGAAAAATAGCGGCTGAACGGCCAGATCTCGCCGATCCGATTCCAGCGGTCCACCGGAAGTGCCAAGAAAGCGGCGCCGGCTGCGCCTAAAATTGAGGCCGGGAGTTTCCCGATCATTCGCTCGAGATTGGAGCCCCAGATGTAGCGGTCATAACCTCCCAGCAGTTCGTCTCCGCCATCGCCTGAAAGTGCGACGGTGACGGATTGGCGCGCAACTGCGCAGATTACGCTCGTCGGAATTTGTGAGGGATCGGCGAACGGCTCGTCATAGGTCCGGCATAGATTCGGGACGACCGCCCGCATCTGCTCCATTGAGACGCGGACCTCGTGATGTTCGGTGCCGAGATAATCTGCAACCGCCGCCGCATGACGGGCCTCATCGAATCCTCGCTCGTCAAACCCGACGGTGAAGGTCTTCACGGGCCGCCTCGACTGCGCCTGCATGACCGCGACCACTGTCGAAGAATCTATTCCTCCCGACAAGAAGGCGCCGAGCGGAACATCGGCGATGCTCTCCATTGCGACCGCGTCGCGAATGGCTAGGTCGAGCCGTTCCACGGCCTCTCGTTCATCGCAAATCGGATTCATCAGCGCGGATCGCGCCATCTCTTCAAAACGCCAATAGCGCTCGACTTCGAGCTTGTGCTGTCCGACCTCATCTTGGTTCAACGCCAGTGTCGATCCAGCTTCGAGCTTGAATATGTTTTCATAAATTGAATAAGGCGCCGGTACATAGGCATAGCGCAGGAACAGCGCCACCGCTCCCCTGTCGATCGGATTCTCGAAGCCCGGATGCGCGAGCAAGGCCTTGGGTTCGGATCCGAAAATAAATGATGTTCCGGCACCCTGCCCGACCCAACCATAATAGAGCGGCTTTTCTCCAAACCTGTCCCGCGCCAGGATCAACCGCCTGCGTGCCTTATCCCACAGGGCGATTGCGAACATGCCGATGGCTTTTTGGAGCGTCGCATGCACGCCCCACGCGGCAAAGCACGCGAGCAGAGTTTCCGTATCGGACGTGCCGCGCCAGTGCCGAGGACCGCGCTCTCCGAGTTCCTCCCGTAGCGCAAAGTGGTTGTAAATCTCCCCGTTGAATGCGATCACATGGCGCCCGCATTCCGAATGCATCGGCTGGGCGCCGCGCTCTGTGAGTTCGATGATGGCGAGTCTTCGGTGACCGAGCGCGAGACCTGCCTCCCGGTCGATCCAAACGGCTCCGGCGTCAGGGCCACGCCGGTCGAGCGTCGCCGTCATGGCCTCTATTCGCCGATGCGCGTCGTGCGTGCACGTGGCCGCCAGGATTCCCGCTATGCCGCACATCTTGGCCTCTCCGATGCGGATGTCGCATCGTGCGAAGATCCGAGCCCAATTCCGCTCTCAACCGGGCGCAACATATCTGCGGGCATCCCACTGCAATCCGATCTCAGGCGAAGCTTGATGTTCTCGCTCGCGCCATGCCTTCGTGCCGTCGTTCGAGTCCGGACAATCTGCGGATCAGCACCGTACAGGTTAGCGCAAAGCCGAAAACATATCCGGCTGCACCACTGACCGACATGATCCAAATTGTCGACTTGAAACTCCAGCCTCCCAGCGCGCTCAGCGCGAGCGGGGCGAAGATGAATGCCGTCGAGGTGATTTCCGTAATGAGCCGAAGCCCCTGGACACGGTAAATCGATGTTATCTCGGCGAAGGGCGTGGCAATTGCCTGCGCCGCGCCGAGCACCGCAAGAGCGTATACGATCTCGCCGGTCGCGGCCCAGCGGGCGCCGAGCAGACGCCCCGAGACATGCGGGGCGAGGGAGCCGCAAACAAGCAGCGGTATGACGACCGTCAATATGCTCGCGAGGAATATGCGAGCGCCGAGCTGCCGCAAATGCGCGAGGCTGCGGTCGCGACTGATTTCGCTCGTGAACACATGTCCAAGCGGAAGAGAAACGACCGTAAGAGGAGCCGCGATGACCCGGTAGGCGAGCCCGCAATAGCCCGCTTTGTCCATTCCGAACATGAACCCGATCAGGATCGGAGGCAGATTAATGCCCACAAGCGTGCTCACCTGCGCCGGCATTGCAAACAGAGGGAATTTTATATGTTCACGCGCCTGTATGAGCAGGCGCGACACTGGTATGGAGAATAGGTGCTTGCAATCGTCCTTACTCAGGCTTCGGGCAAGTATGTATGCCGCATACCCGGAATGACTGAGGAGATGAGCGATCACGAGCGACAGACCCGGCAGATGAAGGAATCCTGCCATAAGTTGCAAGGTCGTCATCGCCGTCGGCTGCAGGAATCGGGCGATCGCCAGCGTCGATATCGCTCCCGATTTGATCGCCCAAGCGGATGTCGACGACCACATCCCCGCGATCAGAATTCCGACCGGCAGCACGAGCCCGATTCTCGAAATGGCCCCCTCGAAAGATCCGGAGGAACGAGTGCCGAGCAAAGCGACGACGCCAACCGCTATCAACGCGATGATGGACATTGTCAGGGTCGAGAGCGCAAGCATCACTCTTGCTTGATCGCGCGTCTCGGCGGCATAGAGCCCGGATTCGAACTTGAGTCCGACAATCGGACCAAAGATGTTCACGATCGAAAGATAGATCGTGAACATTCCGAAATCCGCCGGCGTGAACAGGCGCGACAACAGCGGTATCGCGATCACGAATGTCAATTGTCCGGCAGCTGTCGACCCGGACAGCCCTATTACTTTGCGCGCGACCGGGCCTGAGGCCGCAGCTTTCGCTCGCTCAGAGAGTTTGAAGAGGTTTGGAGTTCTGGATTCCATTACCCAGCTCGCCGGAACGCGATGTGGTCGTTTTCAGGAATGAGGCGTGGCGAAGAATGTTCTCGTCTAGAAGGTGTTCGGCAACTCGCCATGAAAACAGCGATACGATCGTTGCACAAATGATCCGCAGGTCGGTCATTATGTTCAACTCACGCAAGTATCGTACGCAGAGTTCATGTTTCATAGGCATGAGATGTTGTCGATAAAAAGCGACGGCATCAGCCGTGCCTGCGAGCAAGGCGCTCTCGTTGCGCAGGATAAGAGAAGCGTAGTCCGTCATGCCTGGACGAATTTCGATAAAACCTGCCTGCTCGCTCGGCGTATAATAGACAAACAGCTCCGGCAGTTCGGGCCTGGGGCCGACGAGAGACATTTCACCCGCGAGAACGTTGAGGAGTTGCGGCAGTTCGTCGAGCTTGGTGGCTCTTAAAGCAGATCCAACGCGTGTTATCCGTGGATCCCGCCCAGTGGTGAGAGGAGCTTGCAAATGGCTCGATGTCGCCGTCATCGATCGAAACTTGAGAATTCTGAAAAGGCGCCCGCGGCGGCCAACTCTGGCCTGGCGGAAGAACACGGGTCCGGGAGTATCGATCCGGATGGCAGCGGCGATAATCGCAAACAGAGGTAAGAGCAGAACGATACCTACGAGCGAAGCAATAATATCGAAACAGCGCTTGATCATGCGCGCGGAGCCATCGAGCTCGCTTCTATAGGCAGACTGAGCGTCTTGGACCGTCATCCTAGGACCTTGTGCAGCGCTTCCGACACCTGCTCCACTTCCTGTCGTCGCATGTCCGGGTAGAGCGGCAATGTCATGGCCCCTTCGAAATATTGCTCGGCCACCGGGAAGGCGCTTGGCTGCGCGGCATATCGGGTCCGCCAATACGTCATGCGATGTAACGGCCGGTAATGGACCGACGTGCCGATCCCCTCCCGGCTCAGATGTTCGATAACCTCGTCCCGGCGCACACCGGCTTCGGGGCGGATGCGGATGGGATAGAGATGCCAGGCGTGCAAACTGCCAGGCGGCGCCGTTATAGGGCAGTCGACGGGCAGATCGGCTAATACTTTCGAGTAATGCCTCGCGATCTTTTGTCTTTGCGCCTGGAAAACGTTGACGCGCTCAAGCTGCGCAATCCCGATCGCCGCTGCTAAATCGGTGAGGTTGTATTTGAACCCTGGAGCAAGGATGTCATATGACCAGCTCGCACCGATGGTCGTGAAGCGATTGAAGGTGTCGCGATTAAACCCGTGGGTTCGCATGGCCCGAATTCTTGCCGCTATCTCGGGATGCACCGTCGTGACCATTCCTCCCTCGCCCGTCGTGATCGTCTTGTTCGCGTAGAAGCTGAAAACACAGGCATCCGAACCCCACGATCCTATTGACTGGCCGCCGCGATGGGCAGGCAACGCATGCGCCGCGTCCTCGATCACTCTCAATCCGTGATGCTGGGCAAATGCGAGAATCGCCTTCATGTCACAAGGCCATCCGCCGAAATGCACGGGCGCGATCGCCACGCATTCAGGCGTCATTTTCCGCTCTGCATCCTCTAGGTCTATAGTGAGGTCGTCTTGCCTTACGTCGACGAGGATGATCTCCGCTCCCACATGGCGGAAAGCGGCGGCCGTCGCGGTGAACGTCAGCGTCGGAACGAGAACGGCGTCCCCGGGCCCAATGCCGCAGGCCTCCGCGGCAAGGTGGAGACCGGCCGTCGCGGAATTGACTGCTATAGCGTGAACATTGCCGCCAACGTGCTCCGCGAACTTCTGTTCGAATTCCGCGCATTTGGGTCCCGTCGTCAACCATCCGGACCTGAGCACCTCGACCGCGGCTTCAATTTCGTCCGTGCCGATGCATGGTCGGAAGAATGGGATGTGCGTCTGCGCTCGAGTGCTCATGCGCGTACATCATGAACACTTTCCGACACGAGTGCGGAAGCTTCTTCCTGCCATCCCTTCCCGATTTGGACGTAGGACTACCTCTTTGAGCGGCTCGCTCTACTCAGGTCAGCCCGCGGTCATCGCCTTCTGCGCTTCTTTTTCATTTGTCGCGAGAGGAATACTCGACGAGTTAGCATTAGTCGCGCCCTAAAAGCGTTCGGCAAAGTGCGGGCATGGGAATTGGCAACCCGTCCTGCGAGAAACTCACATGCACAAATCTCGGCAAGCTTGTAAGAGTGACTGGATCGTCGAACCGCGCACGTGCGGACCAACCCCGATGCGCAAACCATATCGGCGCAAGGTGAACGACGTGGCGAGGTCGACCATTCAAGGCCGCCGCGTTTTGGTAACCGGCGCCGGCGGTTCGATCGGCTCCGAGCTCGTGAAGCAACTCTCGTTTCTATCGCCCGCGCATCTTGCGCTTGTGGATTCGTGCGAATTCAATCTCTACCAGATTGACCACGCCATAAGGCATTTGGGCACGGGGATTTCATGCGCCGCGCACCTCTCCGACGTTCGCGATCTCTCCAGTATGCGGCAAGTGTTCATTCGCGAGCAGCCGGACATCGTGTTTCATGCAGCCGCCCTCAAGCATGTCCCGCTGCTCGAGGAGCTGAACGTGATCGAAGCCGTCCGGACCAATGTTCTCGGTACGAAGATCATTCTCGATTTGTGCGTTTCGACCAATACCACATTCGTGCTCATCTCGACGGACAAGGCTGTGAACCCGGCTTCGCAGATGGGTCTGACGAAGAGGGTCGCCGAAATATTGGTGAACGAAAGAGCAGTTCGTTATCCCGAAACAAGGTTGAGCTTGGTTCGATTCGGAAATGTGATCGGTTCATCCGGCTCGGTCATACCGCTATTTCGCAATCAGATCGCGGCGGGCGGCCCGGTAACCGTAACTCATCCCGAAATGACGCGGTATCTTATGACGGTGGAGGACGCGGTCAGCCTGACGCTGGCGGCCTCCAGTCTCGAGCAGAACGGCTGCTGCGCCTACATATTGGACATGGGCGAGCCGGTTCGCATTTTCGATCTTGCCGTCGAAATGATCGAAATGTCGGGTCGGCGGCCGTTCATCGACATCGATATCCAGTTTGTCGGCACGCGGCCCGGCGAAAAATTGCATGAAGAATTGAACTACCCCTGCGAACAATTGCAGCCGACCTCGGTGCCGGGCGTGCGTGTTGCGATCTCGTCCTTCGATCCGCGGCCTCGGCTTCGACACGTACACGAATTGCTCGCCGCGGCCGACGCGCGGGATTACGAAGCGGTCAGACGAGCCTTGGTGCAGGCCGTACCGGAATATAGAGGCCAAGGGAGGCAGCTCGATGTTCCGCTCGTCGCCGCCTTATTGGATCGAGACCGGACCGATGGCGCGCTCGCAAACAGACCTGCTCCTCGATCGAAAGAACTCGAAGGCGCCCGCGTCATGCGAGAAAAGCTGAATGGTGCGATCGCCGTTCCCCAATTGCCATCGCAGGGAGGCTGAACCATGCGATTTGCAAAAAGCCAAATGACCGCCCCTGACTGTTCCAGCCCGCGGCGACGTTTCCCGGCCAGATCCGTTTTTCCATGGATTGGAGCGCTGCTCATCGAGATCGTGTTTGGCACATTCTCATGTCGAGCCGGGTCTCCCGGCACGTACACCGTTGAGCCCGGCGACACGATCCAGATCTCGGTCGTCGGCATCCCCGACCTGCATCAAAGCGCGACCATCCAGACGGACGGAACGATAGACTTTCCTCTTGCCGGAACGATCAAGGTCGAGGGGCTCTCGGCAGCCGAACTGCAGCAGCAAGTGAAGGAGCGCTTCGCCGGCAAAATCTATCGCGAACACGCGACGAACAATGGACAGGAAATACTGGTCGTCATTCGGCCCGAGGAGGTCAGCGCATCGATCGTCGCCTATCGTCCAGTCTACGTGACGGGCGCTGTTCTCAAACCTGGAGAGGTGACGTTTCGTCCTGGTCTCACGGTGCGAGAGGCGCTTGCTCTTGCGGGAGGTAATGACCGTGCGTCATCCCTCACGTCCGACCCGATGCTGGAGCTCTTGGCTGCCAAAAGCGAAAATCAAATCTTATGGCTCAAGCTCAGCAAGGAGCGAGCGCATGTCGCGAGCCTCACGAGCGAGCTGAACAATCAGGAAAATATCCAATCGTTCAGAGACCCCGACAATCCGCTACCGCCTCAAACTCTCGCGCAGATATATGCGCAGGAGACCGACGTTCTGAGGGCCCAATTAGCGAACTATCGTCGTCAGACAGATTTTATTCAAGCCGCTGTTCAGCAGGATGATCAGCAGATCGCACTCCTCAGCAGACAAGAAGACGAAGAGGAGAGCGGAATGAAATCCGACGTCGACGACCAAAAGAATCTCGCAGCTCTCCTCAGGCGCGGAGTCGTCACGAAGAATCTTGTGGCTGATGCTCGCCGGGAGACGCTCATCTCGTCGACCCGAACTCTTCAGGTGACGGCGCAGTTGCTTCAGGCCAAGACGCAAAAAATGGAAAACGAGCACCGGCTCGAGCAGCTGGAGAACGACCGCCGAGTCTCTTTGCTCAAGGAGCTCAGCGAGGCAACGCAGGACCTCGATGCCACCCGTGTGAACCTTGAGTCCTCGAAGCAGAAGCTGGCTTTCTTGGCGCAGCTCGTTCCGGATGCTTTTCTGGTGGCCGACTCAAAGCCGCAAATCACGTTGATTCACCATGGCGAAGGCGGGCTCGCACGCACCACGGTCGATGAGGATGCAGCCTTGGAACCTGGCGACGTCATCGACGTATCCCTTCAATTGCCCGGCGTGGCGCAGATGGCCTTTCACTGATTTGAAGGGGAGCGCCCGAGCACTGTGCAAGAGCCGAGCCTGAGCATTTTGGAATTTCGCCGAGAGCGATCAGCCCGAGGAGCCGAAGCTCAATCGCAAAAATTCACGATTTCCGCGGCCCTGATCGCGACTTCTGTCCGGTTTCTGGCTCGCAATTTCTTCATAATGTGTCTGACATGCACCTTGACGGTGCTTTCGCACATATTGAGCTGATAGGCGATCATCTTATTTGATCTGCCGTGTCTGATTGCCTGAATGACTGCGAGTTCGCGACTGGTCAAAGCCCCGGCCGAGTCGCCCGCCGCCGCTTTCCCGGATGATTGCTTGGCGGCAAGCACGCATTCGACGGGGAGATACGTGCCTCCGGCACTTACAAACTGCATAGCCTCGAGCGCTACATCGAGCCCCATGCTCGTGGAAATATACCCCTTCGCGCCCATTTTGATCGCGTCGAGAGCGTCATTCAGATCGCCCCTCTCCGCGACGATCGCGACCGGAGTAGATGGGGCAATGCTGCGGAGCGAAGACAGGTCGCGTTGTATTTCTTGTTTCGATAAATTCTCAATTGAGAGGACGACGAGCGCCGCGCGGCGGCCTCCGGCATTGGCGATCAAATCCGGGACGCTCGGAAATGAGACTACATGCGTCGCTTTGCTTCTTATGCTGCGCGCTAGGCAGTCTCGCAGCAAGGTGCGACGTTCGATTATGACAAAAGTGCTGAGAGCAATGCTTGCATCGCCATCGAAGCTTATATCTCGCGTTGCGGCGTGTCCGTCGGTATCAATCCTCAACTGACCCAAGGTCGAGGAAGTACACATATCGGACATGGTAGGTACCTCAACGCCGTATACGACTGGAGACTTCCGTTGGTGAGCAGAACATCAACCAAGCTATAAAGTTGTCACCCTATCTTCAAGATCTTTTGGATAATTTTACATCTTTTGGAGTAATCAGGTTTGACCGTGGCAATTCAGTTTTCGACCCTCGCCGATATCAAAAAATTCCTATGCAACTGAAAAATCTTTCTATTTTAACGGCGATCCCACGGCCGTGCGATTTGCTATCGAGACTCTCGGCTTCTACTTACCTTTCGGCACCAAAACGCCTCTGGAACTGCGCATAGACCTTTGCCGGGCGCGTGGCCGCCTACGGGACGCTAAATTTCCTTATTCGTAATCGAAGGCCGCCCGTCCAGCCTTGCCTGTTCCGGCCGACGGCGCGCGTATCCGATGAATGCCCCGGCGATACTCCGGCTTGCCAGCAACACAAGGCCGAGGCAAATTCGAGCGGAGATGTTGCCGGGAAAGAGCAGCTAGGGGGCGCGCTTGGCTTTCTATGAAGTTGGATCATTGAGGCGGTGGCATCCGGCGCGCGTCCTTGATGGAATGGTCCTCGCGCTCGTGACGCTCGCGGCGCTTTTCTGCTGCTACGAATTCGAGGTCCTGCCGGGCGATACCAAGCCCTATGCGCTGGAGTTGGATGAGGTTTTGCTTGTTTCGACCATCTTCTGCGGCGGGCTTTTCATTTGCGCGCTCCGCTACATCGTGCAGCTGCAAGGGCGTTTCAGTACATCGTCTTGCGACTGCTCGATGGACAACAAGCAGGTCGGACCCAAACCCCTCGGGCGACCGTCGAAAGCAGCGGAAATAGAGGCGGCTATCGATGCGCTTGCAGCCGACGGGATCGACCTTTCCAAGCTTGCCCGGAAAGATGCTTATTCGCGAATCCTTCAAAAGGCGGCAAAGCACGGGGCCAATGTCGACGTCGGGTTCAGCATTCCGGTGATCCAGAGAGCGCTCGTCAGGCGATATGGACCCCGAGCCTGACAGGGATCGTCCTTTCCAGATTTGCTCGCCCCGCCCGCAAAGCGAGAGGGCTCTGCCCTTCTCTCGGAAAAGAAGCGGTCCGCCGAGGACGGCGAGACCGCTTCTAACCAGCCAAAAAATCAAGCGATCTCCGGCTAGCCCAGGCCGTGCCGCAGGTGCGATCTAAGGCCGGATGCCGGAATCAGCAAAAGGATCTTTAAGTCAAAACCCTTTTTGGCTCCCGGGGCGACGTGGATCGGTATGAATATGGCGCGAGGTTATTCAAGGGCGGTAACACGCCGAGTTCAAGGCGCCAGTTAGACATCGGGACTGAATAGCTGATCCCGCCCGAGCAGCCGCCCCTCGGCCAGAGCCAGGATGAGACCGGCGTCTGATTCCGGATTGTGCACGAACCCAACCACCCTCGGCATTTCCGCCGCGATCCCCACTACGCGATGGAGTCGGACTTGGTTGCCGTGGATCGTGGTGCGGACCTCGCTGTCGGGCAGGCCGGCGCGCACCAGCCCTTCTATTGCGGCAGCCGTCTTTGCGGGGAGTTTTACAGGAGCGGTGAGAGTAAAGATTACGGCTTGGCCTTCTGGCACAACCTCAGACAGGCCGGCTTTCAGGCTGCCGATGAGCCGCAATACAACCTTGTCGAACCGCAGACGAAGCTTAGCCGCCGCGATCCTCTCGGCAATCTCACGCTCGATCATCGCCGGTTCAGTCACGGAATAATTCTATGCCCGTCGCTTCTTCTCACTTTCGAGAGGGACTTGTCAGCACCCGGGGGAGAGAACGCCAACTCTAGGACCCAGCTATCTTCGGGACACCATGCTGCGCTGGGCTTCGGTGGCGGAAGGGGTGGGATTCGAACCCACGGCGGGCTTGCACCCGCGGCGG
>JAJPIC010000017.1 GCA_021324915.1 Beijerinckiaceae bacterium
CAAATTTCCGACAGGCGGCGCGGCGTAAGGTATGCCGAGAAATTCAGCGACGCCGTTTTTGAGGAAGCCTTGCACCGGCCCCTCTTGCGTTTGAACGAGCGGGCCGCCGGCGGCTTCGACGCGAAGCGGTGCGAGCAGCGCGCCGGCCGCCAGTGCAACGATGAAAGCGCTCCAAACCGATCGCATAGATAGCTTCAGACGATTCTTTGTCATACGCTCCTCCCATGAGTTTTGACTCTTTTCCCGGCGATCCGCGGCCGATCTGCATGCTCGCGCGGAATCCGGCAAACGAATGCGCGAGCCCGGCGAGCTCGGACGTGTTCCGAAATTCTTTGGAATTGGAGGGAAGGAGCGAATGATCTTCGCTGGCGCTCGTTCGGCCTGCGCACGGTTCCATGCCGGCGGACAAACTCACCGACGCCCCCCTCGTCTACGCAACAGCAACTCGGGTCGGAATTCTTTTCGACCTCAAACTGATTGCGAATTCCTGAGGCGAGACTATCGGCGAAACGTATTCGCGCAATGCCGGCTCATTTCGCCAGAACAAAGATCTGCAAATCGCGACTTGCCGCTCGATCGCAAATCTGCATGCGCGCACATCGGATCGTTCGGATAGACCTTGAAAGAGCGTGCGCGAAAAATCTGAAAATGCGCAGCTGACGATTGGGTTGCTCTGTTTCTGAAATGCAACTTTTTGGCGCAGCAGGCCGAGAATGCCCAAAGGAACATTGATTCTCTTCGGCGAAAGGCGCAGCATGAGAAAAAAATATAACTGGGAGGAAGACGATGTCCGTCCAGGTCAGCTCGCCGCGAAGGAAAAGATCGGCGATCGACAAAGACGAGTTCGAGACGCTCTTCTCGAGTCGCGGCACGAAATGGAGCGGACTGACGGTCGAGAAGGCGCGGCAATTGTCTGCCGATTCTCCGCACGACGTCGAAGCAACCGAACCTCTCGTCGGATACGTCCAGCCGAGCATAGAAGTGAAATGGGCCGCACGCGGCGCGCGTCACCGCTGCACGTTTCGGCCTGGCGTGAGCGTATTCCTCAACAAGCATTATCCGCTTTACGAGCTCACCGCCACGACGCAGGAATTTGACGCGATCTTCGTCCGCCTGGAACGGCCGAAAATCGCGGAGCTGTTGCATGACGACGTTCGTTTGCCGAAGGTCGATTTCCTCGACCACGTGATCACGAATGATGATCAGGCCATCGGCATGATCGGCGCCATGTATGCCGAGGCGCGCGCGGGCAGTCCCGCGGGCGGCCTCCTGGCGCAATCGATTTCGCTGGCTTTATTGGCCCATGTCTATGACCGCTATGATCGCGCCAATGCGGCACGGCGGTTCGAAAGCCGGTTGTCGCCGCGCCAGGACGAGATCATCAGTCGATACGTGAGGGAAAATATCGGCTCGGATCTGAGCGTCACCGAACTCGCCGATCTTCTCCAGCTCAGTCCGGCCTATTTCTGCAAGGCCTTTGCGAAGACGCGCGGCGTGACCCCGCATCGTTTCGTGCTCAACGAGCGCATCTCCATTGCCATGGAGAAGCTGCGGCAGCCCTCGGCGCCGGTGCTTGCGCAGCTCGCCGCGGACCTCGGCTTTGCGAACCAGGCGCACTTCAGTAATGTGTTCCGTAAGATCGTCGGCTGTTCGCCGTCGGAGTTCCGATCCGCCGTGCGGTAAAGGCTCGAGCGAGACCGAGCCTTTCTTCTATTGCTCGAGACTTTCCACGGCCGTATCCGACTTCGTCTTGCCGCGCATCTCTGCCCTATAGCGCGCCGGCGTGATGCCCATGATGCGGCGAAAGCAATCGCTCAAATGACTCTGGCTGCTGAAGCCGACCATCAGAGCTATGTCGACGAGCGAAAGATTCGGATTGCTCAGAAGCCCTTTGGCCCGCTCGACACGCCGCTCGATCTGAAACTGGTGCGGGGGCCGACCGACTGCTTCTTTGAAGGCCGCGCAGAAATATCTCGGCGTCAGAGCGACCAGATCGGAGACTTCGGAGAGCGTGATGTTGCGATTGAGATTGCTCTCGAAATAATCGATGACTTGCCGCAGCTTCTCGTGCGAAAGGGCGCGGATCGAATCAAGCTGCGAGGGCGGGCCGCCGAGAAAATAGGCGAGCTGCGTCAAGAAGATCATCGCGGCCCGCTCGAGAAACATCGGGCCGCGCGGAAATCCGTTCGTACATTCCTTCTTGATCTCGGTAATGATCGTCCAGAGCAGCCGGTCCTTGGACCAGGAATAATCGACCGTTATGTCCCGGGCGAAGGCCTTTGCCCGCTCATCGTCCGCGATCGTTTGCGGATCGAGAAAAAGCCACATCCCCTGCCCGGCGCCTCGGCAGCGCGATTCGAGCTCGCAACCTGGAGGTACGACCAGGAGATCATGCGAGTTGACCGTTTGAGACCAGACCTTGTCCAGCCTCAAATGGCCGTCGATATTCCATATGACTTCGCTGCCGGGATCTTCTGCGATGATGATGCCGATCGCGAGATCGTCGCGCACGAATTTGCGGTGGCAGCTGCTTTCGGCGTTCTGGGTTCGCAGGAGCGTTGATCCGCTCGCCCACGAGAGCTGCTCCTCGTGATAGGGCTTCGTCCTAACGTCCGACTTGGCGTCCTCTGCCGGGACAAGGACCATTCGAACCTCCCCCCTTTTTATCGTTTCCGTTGCTTTTATTTTGTATTTCTTTGCAGCGGCTTAGCGTAGACCGCCGGGATCTTGGCCGTCAAGCAATTCTGGATTGAGTTATCGGACGCGCGCGTCGCTATCGTCATCCCGCCGTTCGTGCGGTCGCGAGCTCCGTTGCCGGTCGACCGGCAACGGAGCTCGTTCGCTTGCAGCGCGGATGTTACTTATCGACGTGCTTCTCGATCCATTGAATGATCACGTCGGCGACCTGCAGATTGTTCTTATCGAGCATCATCATGTGACTGTTGCCCTTGATGCCGATATCGGGCAGGTGAATGAACGTGATGTCGCCGCCGGCCTGAGTGATCGCCGCCGCATATTGCTGGCAGTTGGCGTAGCTGTTGAGCCAGCCTCCGTTGAGATTATCGCCGAAGATGATCAGCGTCGGAATCCTCGCGAGCGTCTTGATCTGGGCGGCGGTCAGCGGCTGCGTCTCGGGATTGACCGTCGTGCAGGAGCCGCCCGGCTCGATCGACACCATCCCCTTGATGTCCTTGGTGCTCACGAGAGCCGCGTTCTCCGGAAAGAATCCGGATTCCGAATGGCCGATGATCACTGCACCTCCGAGTTGGATGGCGAGCTGCGAGAGGTTGTTGTAGGTCGGATTGGGTCCGACGTAGAGGCCGGGCGGCTGGCCGACGCCGAGGAAGTCGTTCATGTCGGGGATCATCTGCTTATAGAATTGCTCGACATAGGCGACGGGGAATTGTTCGCCCTTGTAAGGCACGCCGTTCGTGGCGCCGAAGCGAAACGAAGTATAGGCCCCCTCGTGGCCGATCGAATAGATGTAAGGAATGTCCTTCGCGGTCTTGCCGTCCAGGCCGAGCGCGATCTCGTTCAATATGGTCGCATCGAATCCCGAGCGCGCCCGCGTGACCTGATCCGGAAGGAAAGTCGCATAGCCGTTGCGCACGAAATATTCGTTCCATCCCATGCGCCCGTCGGGCGTCTCCTCCCAGGATTTCGAGCTGAGACAGCAGCCGTGGATCATGATCACCGGCGTCTTGCCTTTGCCGCGCGATTCCGGGATCTGGAATTGCACATACATCTGATCCGTCGTGACCGTGCCTGAGCTCGGCGAGCCGGAATTGAGCGCGTCGGACGTCGTGTCCTGCCCGCCGACGAAAAAGCTCCCCTGCGAATGAAGCGTGAGAGGCCCGTTGATATTGTTTTGCGCGTGCTGCCAGTCCTGCGCCTCAGCGGCGCCTGCGCCGAGCGCCAAGCAGAATGCGGCGATCGCGGCGCGATTAAACCCGCCCTTGAACATAATTCCTCCATCAGCCCTGATTGTTGAAAGATCGGCGAAAATGCCCGAGCTCAAGGGCGCGATCTTCCAGAAAATTCGGAGCATGGCAGGATCTGGCTGTCGGGCTTGTGCCGCAAAGGGCGAGGCTGCATAATTCGCTCACGCGATGATCGAGGGCGAGCGCATGCGTGGATTGGGGCGGATGGGTCGATGGATTGCTGCCGGCGCAGCGCTTCTTATGGCGAGTTCGCTGCCTGCCTCGAGCGCCGAGCTCGTTCTCGTCAATCTCTCTGGCTCGCCGATTTTCGAATTCTATATTTCGCCGTGCTGGGGTCCGCATTGGGGAACCAATCAGGTGTACGGCTCCGGCGTCCAACCCTCGCGCAGCTTCTCCATCGCCGATCTTCCCCCCGGATGTTACGATCTGCGCGTGGTCTTTCCTCTCGGCGCCGAATGTGTCGTCACCGGAGCCTGGCTCAGACGCTATACGGCTTGGCGCGTCAACTGGGCGATGAAGGAAGAAGCGCTCACCAACGAGTGCGTGACGACCTATAACGTCATTCTCTCCGGCCGCCGGCCCTGGGTTCCGTAGCTCCAAAGCTCATCCGCGCCCAGCACGCCTCGCGCGCGATCCGCGCCCTCGCGCGCGCTGCCTGACCGCGCAGAGGATCACGGCTTTGTCCGCCGACTGGCCCGGCATCCGGGGGCTCAGCGGCGCCTGAACAATTTTGTAGCCATCGAAATCTCGTGGAAGACGGTCGCGAGCCCAACTCGCTATTCCGCCCGCGCATCACCGCCGTTCCAAAGCCGGTGAAATTGCGTGAGGAGGAATTATGTTCAAGCTCTTTCATCGAGGGCGCAACGCGCAATCGCGCGGGCAACGAGCGAAATTTTTCGGCTATGCCGGCATTGCATTGGGCTTTGCTATGGCTGCCGGGGGCCTGCCGATCGAGGCGAATGCAACAAGCCCATACTTGGTCCAGACGAAACAAGGGCCGGTGCAGGGCTTCCTCGGCAATAGCGGCGTCGTCGAATTTCTCGGCATTCCCTATGCCGTCCCGCCGGTCGGCAATCTGCGCTGGATGCCGCCGAAGGCGCATGCGTCTTGGACCAAGGTCCTCAAGGCGACGGCTGCCGGTCCGATCTGTCTGCAGGCGACGACCCTCGGCCCGTTTGCCGGCCCCGCCAATGCGAATGAGGATTGCCTCTATCTCAATGTCTATACGCCCGATCTCAACCCCGGCAAGGAACCTCTGCCGGTCATTGTCTGGATTCACGGCGGCGCCAATCTCGACGGCGGCAGCACGGATTATGACGGCACGAAGCTTGCCGCGCAGGGCCGCGTCATTGTGGTCACGATCAATTACCGGCTAGGCCTCTTGGGCTTCATGGCCAATCCGGCGATCGATGCCGAAGGCCATCCCTTTGCCAATTACGGCCTCATGGACCAGCAGCTCGCCCTCAAATGGGTGCAGCGGAACATCGCCGCTTTCGGCGGCGACAAAAATAACGTGACGGTGGGCGGCCAATCGGCAGGCTCGGTCGACGCCGAATCGCACGTCATCTCGCCGCTGTCGGCAGGCCTCTTCCAGCACGCCATCTTCCAAAGCGTGCTGCTCGAACCCTCGCCATTGTCGACGGCGGAAGCAAAGGGCGTCGCCTTTTCGGTGGCGGCCGGTTGCGGCTCGGGCGCGACGCCTTCCGTCGCCAAATGTCTGCGCAGGCTGAGCGCCCAGCAGATCTTCGACCTTTCGGGAACCGCCAGCACAGCGGCGCCCTATGAATCGAACATCATTCAGGATGGGCAGGTCCTGCCGTCCGCCACGTTCACTTCACTGATCGCGGCCGGCAAATTCAATCATGTGCCGATCATGGGCGGCACGACCGAGGACGAGCAGAACTTCAGCCTCGGAATCACCGAATATTTCGAAAATCCGCGCGTGCCTTTCTCGGCTACCGATTACGACAACAAGATCAACTCATTCGGCGCCGCAAATTATCCGCCCGGGACGCAAGCCAAGGTCAAAGCGCTCTATCCACTCGGCGCTTACGCAAGCCCGCAATTGGCGCTCGATGCAATCGGCACCGATTCGACGGCCTGCGCGCAACGCTATAGTCACATCCTCTATTCGAGCCAGGTGCCGCTCTATTATTACGAGTTCGACGATGAGACGGCGCCATCCTACTTCCCGGTCATGCCGGGATTTCAGCCGCTCGCCTATCATACCGCCGACATCCCCTATCTGTTTCCGGGCTGGCATGGCGGTCCGCAGGGAATTCCACATTCCCTGAATGCCGGGCAAGAGAAGCTGTCGGACGAACTCGTGGCCGCTTGGACCAATTTTGCCTGGACCGGCAACCCGAACGGCCAAGGCAATGCTCCTTGGCCTCTCTACACGCCGAACAAGCCGAACGTGCCGAGCATATTCGCCGAGACGCGGCCGAACCTCACGACGATGAGCGACGCTCAGTTCAACGCAAAGCATCATTGCAACTTCTGGGCGTCAATCTCGACTTATTGACAATTGCGAGAAGCGACTTTCGGTCGCTCCCCGAGCGACAGAGAGCTCCCACGACCAACTGCTCGATCGCGCTCCACCGCGGTCGAGCCCTTTTTTAAGAACAACATTATAGGAATCGAAATCCCCTGGAAGACGATTTAGGGTGCGCCCGCTATTGCCTCCGGTATTTCTTCGAGAAACTGGAGATTTCGGGAGGGGGAGATGACGCCTTCGAAATCGCGTCCGTGCTGGGCAAGGGCGGAATGGGTTCTGAAATGTGCCGGCGCAGCGCTGGGACTGGCGGTTGCCACGTCTGCGGCCTTCATTCCGGCGAAGGCAGCAAGCTCCTATTTGGTTCAGACGAAGGAAGGACCGGTCGAGGGTTTTCTCGGCGATAGCGGCGTCGTCGAATTTCTTGGGATCCCCTATGCCGCGCCGCCCATCGGCGATCTGCGCTGGATGCCGCCAAAAAATCACGCGTCCTGGACCAAGGTCCTCAAGGCGACCACGGCCGGTCCGATCTGCCTGCAGGTCACCACGCTCGGCCCCTTCGCGGGTCCCGCCAATGCCAACGAAGATTGCCTCTACCTCAATGTGTACACGCCGGATCTCAATCCCGGCAAAGAGCCGCTGCCGGTGATCGTCTGGATCCATGGCGGCGCCAATGTCGATGGCGGCAGCACGGATTACGACGGAACCAAGCTCGCGGCCCGCGGCCATGTCATCGTCGTCACGATCAATTATCGGCTCGGACTTTTGGGCTTCATGGCGCATCCCGCGATCGATGCCGAAGGTCATCCCTTCGCCAATTACGGCATCATGGATCAGCAGCTCGCCCTCAAATGGGTGCAGCGAAACATTGCTGCATTCGGCGGCGACAAGGACAATGTGACGTTGGGCGGGCAGTCGGCGGGCTCGGCGGACACCGAATCCAATGTCGTCTCCCCGCTCTCGGCGGGCCTGTTCCAGCATGCCATCATGCAGAGCCTGCTGCTCGAACCCTCGCCTTTGGCGACGGCGGAAGCCAAGGGCGTCGCCTTTGCCGTCGCCGCGGGCTGCGGCTCCGGCACATCGCCTTCCGTCGCCAAATGTCTACGCAAGCTCACCGCACAGCAGATCTTCGATCTCTCGGGGACGGCGAGCACCGAAGCACCCTATGAATCGAACATCATTCAGGACGGTGAGATCCTGCCTTCCGCGACCTTCGTCTCGCTGATCGCGGCGGGCAAGTTCAATCATGTGCCGATCATGGGCGGCACGACCGAGGACGAAGACAATTTCCTGCTCGGCATCACCGAATATTTCGAACATCCGCGCGTGCCCTTCTCGGCGAATGATTATCAGAACCTCGTCAATTCCTATGGAGCGGCGAGCTATCCGCCGGGCACGGAGGCGAAAGTCAAAGCGCTCTATCCGCTCGGCGCCTATGCGAGCCCGCAATTGGCAATGGATGCGATCGGCACCGATTCGCTCGTCTGCCCTCAGCATTACAGCAATAGGCTCTATGCAGGCCAAGTTCCGGTCTATTATTACGAATTCGAAGACCAGACGGCGCCATCCTATTTCCCCGCCATGCCGGGATTTCAGCCGCTCGCCTATCACACCGCCGACATCCAATATTTGTTTCCGAATTGGCACGGCGGCCCGCAAGGAATTCCGCATAGCTTGAACGCAGGCCAGGAGCTGCTCTCGGACGAGCTCGTCGCCGCCTGGACCAATTTCGCCTGGACCGGCAATCCGAACGGACAGGGCAATAGTCCCTGGCCGCTCTATACGCCGAAAAAGCCGGGCGCGCCGAGCATATTCGCGGAGACCCGCCCGAATCTCTCGACGCTGAGCGACGCCCAGTTCAACACCAAACATCATTGCAGCTTCTGGGATTCGGTCCTGACCTATTGAACGGACCGGATCGCAAGGAATGAGCGCCGCACGGGCGCTCACTCCTTCACACGGGATCGCGGATTAGCGGGCGATCAGTGCATCACCTTCAAGACCTGCTGATGCAGATAATCGGGCAGGTCGTCGACCGGGATCATCAGATACATGCGGCCGTGCATCTTGACGACGTCGGCATGCATGTGCGTGCCGTCTTGCATCACGAGATCCGTATGCGTGATCATCCGCACATATTCTTGGATGTTGGTCGCATAGGCGCTCGTCGCAATCAAAAGCCCAACCGCCACGGCGGCAATCTTTGCTCTGAGTTTCATTTTGGTGCTCCTATTTCGCCGGGCGCATCGAGCGGATCGGAAGATCCTGGACAGAGACCGGCTCTTTCTTCACAAGCCGGTCTTCGGAAAATGACGCTGCGCGTTACGCGGAAGGGCCGCGCCTCCGCATTCGGCGGGCATCAACATAAGTTGATTACGAATGCACCGGGTCGCGCGTAACGCAATCGACCTGTTCGCCGAATACACGACGATGTAGGCGACGCACGGCGGAGGGCGTCCAGCGGCCGTCCCGCGAGTTGCCGCTATACTGCCGCACGCGTTATCGCTGTCTGCTGAGTTGCGCGGCGCGGAACTCTTTTCGTGTTTTTTGGATTTTACAGCGTGACTGGAGGTCTCGAAGGCGCCGGTCGCGTCGCCGGCGGCTTCCGCGACCGCCGCTTTCATCGTGGCTATTGGTTCTGTCCGGCCTATCTCTACAAGGCTTGCAATTAACCCTATGCCTACGCCTATAATTCGTATCACTGCAATTAAACCTGCCGATCGATCGAAGCGACTGCGGTGATCGCCATGACCGATCAGGATCGCGGCGCAGGCGCGCGTGCCTTAAGCAAAGTTCCCGAGGTCACCCTCGTTTTCTGGATCATCAAGATCGCCGCCACGACGCTCGGCGAGACGGGCGGCGATACCGTCACCATGACACTCGACTGGGGTTATCTCGCGGGAACCCTCTTGTTCCTCTCCGCTCTCGTGGTGCTCATCCTTCTGCAGATCGCAGCGAAGAGATTCAATCCTTGGCTCTATTGGGCGACGATCGTCGCCTCGACCACGGCGGGCACGACCATGGCCGATTTCTTCGATCGCTCCTTGGGCATCGGCTATGCCGGCGGCTCGACGATCCTCTTCACCTTGCTGATGATTACGCTCGCTCTCTGGTATTGGACACAGGGCACCATCTCCGTTGCGACGGTGAGCACGCCTCGCGTCGAGATCTTCTATTGGGTCGCAATCACTTTTTCGCAGACTTTGGGAACGGCGCTCGGTGACTGGATTGCCGATTCAGGCCTCGGCTATGAAGGCGGCGCGCTCGTCTTCGCCGCCGGTCTCGTGGTGCTCGCTGTGCTCTATTTCTTCACGAGAGTCTCGCATGTCTTTCTCTTCTGGGCGGCTTTCATTTTGACGCGCCCGCTCGGCGCGACGGTCGGCGATTTTCTCGACAAGCCGATTCACCAGGGCGGTCTCGCCTTCAGCCGCCCACTTGCATCGGCGATCATCGCAGTCTTCATCATCGTCTGCATTCTGGTTCTCCCGCAGAGGGCGGGCCGCCATCCGGGCGAAGGGCTTGCGCTGGAAAACTCGCGGTGATGCGGTGATCGGGCCGCGCACTGCGCTTTTGCGCTCGGCTCGATCGAACTCGCCAACCGCCTCGCGACGGCATAGTGTCGGCGGCTTTCATTATGCGGCTTAGGCCGCATCGGACTTGTTTCAAACCATATGACGAAAAGGCCGCCTTGCGGCGGCCTCTCGATGTTCGAACATTCACCCGCGTCAATGGCAGTGCACGCGACCGGCGGGACCGCGCCAACAACCGTGATAATAGCGCCAGCCTGGTCCGCGCCAATAGGGAACCGGGCCAAGCGGGCCGCGGTTCGGCCGGCAGCCGCCGTAAGGGCCGCGATGAAAGCCGATGCCGCAACCGCCGGCCACAAGGGTGACGTGAGGCGCCGGATTGCCGACGTCCGATACCGGCATGGCCTGGCTCGCCGAAGCCGCAAGGCCGAGCAGGGCTGCGGACGCAAGAGACAAGATCATTTGACGCATTTGGGGCTCCTCCCACTTGGTGGAGGCCCTTTCTATCGAGTGCAAGATGAACGCTCGCATAATGGATACGATCCATGAGCTCTGCATCGGCGTTTTCTTGCTTGTCGTAAGGTCGCAGAACCTCGGCGTGCGAGTAACGGGAGCGCAATCTCTCCTGATCGAGCGGCAGCTATTTTTCTTGATCGGAATGCAATGCGCGTTTGACTGCGGAACTCAAGTCGAGATTCTTGGCGGCGAGTTCGGCAAGCTTCGCCCAATGGAGCGCGACATTGAGGAGCGTGGCGCGCGCCGCTGCGTCGCTTGCCTCGACCGCAGCCGAAAGGCAGGTGCGCGCGGTCTCCTCATACTCGGCCGCGCGGCTCCGATCACTAAGATCGTCGGTGAACTCGCCCAAGCGCCCCCCTCGCGACGTGCCAGACACGGCAACACGCAATAGCATCTTTCCATTCAGAAAAAAGAATGACCGCTAAAGGGCTTTGCCGTGACTGCTTGAGCGGGGCAATAGTATCTTCGTCAAAATCGCTTCCCAACATTGATCGCCTTGCGCTCGATGCAGATGCACCTCGAGCTGAGCGAAGCAGCCAGCGCCGGTCCCAACCGGCTATTTGCTCGGTCGATCGGCGCTCTCTGACGCAAGACATTGAAAGGGCGCGACAATCTCGTAAGGCTCGCAACCGGAGACAAGCGGCGCGAGAATAGGCAATCCGCCCATCTTCCAGGCTCTGATTCTTAAAAATTGCACGTCAACAAAAAATTTTCTGGCCAAGACTCCCGGCAATTCAACAGACTAGCGAATGGCACACTTCTTGTCTGAGGAAAATTAGTTTCCTGGAGGGAAGCTTTGTGCCAAGAATACACACGCGGCAGATTACCACGCGGCAGATCATCACAGGGGAGTGGCCGTCATGACAATAAGCGGGAGCTCAGAGCCCAAGCATGTAACCCAACAATTGGAGTATATTTCGGGCGGCCTCAAGCGTGAGACCAATTGGTGGGGCGCCTTCGTCATCGGATTGGCCGGCACAATTCTCGTGACCGGCATTGCGCCGGTGATGGTGACCTCGCTCGGTGCCTCGTCCGTTCCGATCACGATTTTCGTCACGCTCACCGGCTGGCTGCTCTGTCTGTTCCTCGCCGAGCTTGCCGCCATGATGCCGGAGCGCACCGGCGGCTCGCCGAGCTATGCCTATCCGGCCTTCTCCCGCCGCTGGCCAAAATTCGCCAAACACATCAATGGGTTTACCGCTTGGGCCTATTGGCTCGGCTGGTTCCCGGTGGCACCCCTCAATATGATCCTGGCCTCCGGTTACCTCGCCGATCGCTTCGGCTTTAACACCACCGCCGGTTTCACGCCGGTCCACACGTTCATCGCCTGGTCGACACTCGTCATTTCGGTGATCGGCATCCTGCTGTTATTCATCCCGGCTTATCGGGGCATCAAGTTCGGCGCTGTCTTTGCGACCGTGCTTGCGCTGCTCTCGATGATTCCGCTCACCTTTATCGCGGTCGCCTGGATGTTCAATCCGAGCGTGGTGAACTTGGGCGAGCTCGCCGGCTTCAAACACGTCGATGGAACGAGCTTCTTCTCGCCCATCAGCGGATTCAATTGGATCCAGGTCTATATCGCCTATGGATTCCTTTTGACCTGGAACGTGATCGCGATGGAAGCGGCCGCCTGCTACATCGGCGAATGTTCGAACCCCGATCACGACGCCAAGATCGCCATGAATCTCGAAGGCGGCTATGGCGTCTTCATTTATACGCTCGTGCCGATCGCCTTCATCGTCGTGCTCGGCGCCAAGGCTTTGTCCAATTCGGCGCTCTCGGACCCGAAGACGATCTTCGTCACCTTCGCCGGCAAAGTGTTCCCCGGCATCGGTGGCCAGGCGCTGAATTGGGTCATTGCCGCCATGCTGATCGTGGCGCTCGCGCTCTCCGCGCTCAACGCGATCATGGGCTCGGGCCGCGCGCTCTATCAGATGGCGCTCGACGGCGAATTTCCGACGTGGTTCTCCAAGGTCAATAGCCATGGCGTGCCGTCGCGCGCCATGATCTTCAACATCGTCTGTTCGCTGGTCGTCGTCTTCTTGGGCGGCGCCGTCGAGATCTATAGTTTCTCGAACGTCGGCTATACGGTCTCCTTCCTCCCCGTGCTGATCGGCTATTTCCTGCTGCGCCAGGACAGGCCCGATCTGCGGCGGCCGTTCAAACTGCCGGAATTCATGAAATATGTCGCGCTCGCTTTGGCCGCGATCTATTTCGTCTTCTGGCTCTTCGGCGGCCTCTGGTATTCGAAGCTCGGCAATGTCGAGATCTATTACTGGGCCGGCTGGGCAACGCTCCTCGCCTATCTGCCCCTCTATTGGTATCGCGTCAGGGTCGAGGACAAGCGCAAGTCCGCAAGCGGCGCGGTAAGCAGCAAGACCGCGTGACGAATGGGCCCGGGCGGAGCGCTCCCGCCCGGGCCATTTTTTCTGTTCGTGTCAGTTCGATCCGGGTTGCGCCATGGCACTCAATTTTTCTCGACGTTGGCCGTGGAGCACGGTGTCCGATCCGCCGGATGCGCAGAATTTCGCGCCATCCTCCATCCTGCTCGCCTCCGAAGGAAGACGCATTTCGCAAGAGGCGATCGCCCTCGCCGTCCGCCTCGCGCGCAAGTCCAATGCGCCCGTGCATGTCTTCGTCATTGCGCGAATCTGGGGCAGCTCTTTCGGCCTGCCGCATCCGGGCCTCATGCCCACGAAACGCGAATGGCAGGCACATCGCGAGATCGTCGCCGACGCGGTCGCCGAGCTGAAGCGGGAAGGCATCGAAGCAACGGGGAGCGTCGTCAGCAGCCGCAATGCGGCGGGACGGATTCTCACCGAAGCGCGGCGACTGAGATCAGGGGCGATCATCATGGGCGCGCCGCCGCCGCGCCATTGGTTGGTTGCCGGTTTCATGTGGGAACACGAGCCCTATCGCGTGCGTCGCAAAGCGCAGGCGCCCGTCTATCTCGTCGTCGATCGCACGCCGCTCGCACGGCAAGCGCCGACTCGCCGCGAAGAGATGAACGGCATGGCGTGAGGTGCGCGGCCTTGCGCCCGAAGGGAGGGAAATTGCCTGTCTTATAGTTTCGTATGAGGAAAACTATATTCTTGGGAGTTGACAGAGGGACGGATTCCCTCTTAGTTAAAGGCCAAAGTTCGCTGTGACATGGGAGGAGCAAGCGATGTGTGGCATCGTCGGCCTATTTCTAAAAAATCCATCGCTTGAGCCGAAGCTCGGCGCGATGCTTTCCGACATGCTCGCGGTGATGTGCGACCGCGGGCCGGACAGCGCCGGCTTTGCGATCTACGGGCGGGGCGATGAAGACCACCTGAAACTGACCCTGCGCTCCACGATCGCCGGCTCGTTGGATAGCTTGGCCGACGAACTGGCCGCGGCGACCGCCGCCCCGATCAAATCGGAGCGGCGCGACACGCATCTCGTCATTTCCTTCCCGCGCGACTGCGAGCACGAAGTGCGCGCCTGGCTCGCGCGCGAGCGGCCGGACGTCTCCGTCGTTGCCGCCGGAACGCGCATGGAAATGTACAAGGAAGTCGGCCTGCCGCCGGACGTCGCCGCCAGGTTTCGATTGAACGAAATGCAGGGCACGCATGGCATTGGCCACACCCGCATGGCGACCGAGTCCGCCGTCACGACCAAGGGCGCGCATCCGTTCTCGACCGGCGTCGACGAATGTCTCGTTCATAACGGATCGCTCTCGAACCATAACGGACTGCGCCGGCGGCTGCGCCGCGAAGGCCTCGACTTTGCCACCGAGAACGACACGGAAGTCGCGGCCGGCTATCTCACCTGGCGCATGCGCCAGGGCGACAGCCTCAAACAGGCGCTGCAGGCGAGCCTCAACGATCTCGACGGTTTCTATACGTTCGTCGTCGGCTCGGAGTCGGGCTTTGCCGTGTTGCGCGATCCCATCTCCTGCAAGCCTGCCGTGATGGCCGAGACGGACGATTACGTCGCTTTCGGCTCCGAGTATCGGGTGCTCGCCGGCCTACCAGGCATCGAGAAAGCGCGGGTTTTCGAACCCGAACCGGCCCATGTCTATGCCTGGGAGCGCGGCTGATGCCTGTGATCGATCTCAACATCGTTCCCGTTCGGAAATTGAATGCCGCGCTCCATGCGCTGCTGCCGAACACCAATGAGACGGATTGGGAAATTCTCAATCCGGAGGGGCGGCATGCGATTGCCGTCGGCCTCGATGCGCCCATCACAGTCAAGATCGCCGGACATGCCGGCTATTACTGCGGCGGCATGAATGCGCAGGCGACGATTCTGGTCGACGGCAACGTCGGCCAAGGCGTCGGCGAGAACATGATGTCGGGCGAGATCCGGGTTGCGGGCGACGCCAGCCAATCCGCCGGCGCGACCGGCCGGGGCGGTCTTCTCATTATCGACGGCAATGCCTCGGCGCGTTGCGGCATTTCGATGAAGGGCATCGACATCGTCGTCAAAGGCTCGATCGGGCATATGTCGGCCTTCATGGCGCAAGCCGGCAATCTCGTCGTGCTCGGCGATGCCGGCGAGGCTCTCGGCGACTCGATCTATGAGGCGAAGCTCTTCGTGCGCGGCAAGGTCAAGAGCCTCGGCGCCGATTGCATCCAGAAGGAACTGACGCCCGAGGACGAAGCGGTCCTTGCTTCGCTGCTCGCCCGCGCGGGCCTCACCGACGTCTCGCCGAAGGCCTTCAGGCTCTACGGCTCGGCGCGCCGGCTCTACAATTTCCATGTCGATAACGTCGACGCCTATTGAGGTTCCAAAATGAGCTCTTCTCTGAGCACTCCTGCGCATCGAACCGTGCCGCGCGTCTCCGCGACCTTCGATCATTATGCGATTTCCGAAATCCAGCGCGCCGCGGCGACCGGCATCTATGACATCCGCGGTGCCGGCGCGAAACGCAAGCTGCCGCATTTCGACGATCTCCTGTTCCTCGGCGCCTCGGTGTCGCGCTATCCGCTCGAAGGCTATCGCGAGAAATGCGGCACGAACGTCACTCTCGGCTCGCGTTTCGCCAAGAAGCCGCTCGAGCTGAAAATTCCGATCACGATTGCCGGCATGAGCTTCGGCGCTTTGTCCGGCCCGGCGAAAGAAGCGCTCGGGCGCGGCGCAACGACAATGGGCACTTCGACGACGACCGGCGACGGCGGCATGACGGACGAAGAGCGCGGCCATTCGAAGACGCTCGTCTATCAATATCTTCCTTCGCGCTACGGCATGAATCCGCGCGATCTGCGCCGCGCCGACGCAATCGAGATCGTCATCGGTCAAGGCGCCAAGCCGGGCGGCGGCGGCATGTTGCTCGGGCAAAAGATCACCGAGCGCGTCGCGAAAATGCGCACGCTACCCGTCGGGATCGATCAGCGCTCCGCCTGCCGGCATCCCGATTGGACGGGGCCCGACGATCTCGAAATCAAGATCGAAGAGCTGCGCGAGATCACCGACTGGGAAAAGCCGATCTTCGTGAAAGTCGGCGCCAGCCGGCCTTATTACGATACTGCGCTTGCCGTGAAGGCCGGCGCCGACGTCGTGGTGATCGACGGCATGCAGGGCGGCACTGCCGCGACGCAGGAAGTTTTCATTGAGAATGTCGGCTTGCCCACGCTCGCGGCGATCCGTCCGGCGGTCGAAGCGCTGCAGGAGCTCGGCATGCATCGCAAGGTGCAGCTCATCGTCTCCGGCGGCATTCGCAATGGTGCCGACGTCGCCAAAGCCTTGGCGCTCGGCGCCGACGCGGTCTCGATCGGCACCGCGGCGCTTGTCGCGCTCGGCGACAACGACCCGGCGCTCGAGCCCGAATATGAGAAGCTCGGCACGACCGCCGGTGCTTATGACGATTGGCACGAGGGCCGCGATCCGGCCGGGATTACGACCCAGGATCCGGCACTTTTCTCACGCCTCGATCCGGTGAAGGCGGGACGGCGGCTCGCCAACTATCTCGCAGTTCTGACGCTCGAAACACAAACCATCGCGCGCGCCTGCGGCAAGAGCCACGTCCACAACTTGGAACCGGAAGATCTCGTCGCGCTCACTGTGGAAGCGGCAGCCATGGCGCGCGTTCCGCTGGCCGGCACGAATTGGATACCGGGCAGGTCGGCGTATCAGGAGTAGGGAGGAAGCATGACATGACAACGGATCTCGAAAAGCAGGCGAAAGAGCGCGGCATAAAATATTTTCTGATTTCGTTTACCGACTTGTTTGGCACTCAGCGCTCGAAGCTCGTGCCTGCCGAGGCGATCAATGAAATGGCCAAGACGGGTGCCGGTTTCGCCGGCTTCGCCACTTGGCTCGACATGACGCCGGCGGATCCCGATACGTTCGTCATTCCCGATCCTTCGAGCCTCATTCAGCTTCCGTGGAGAAAGGAAGTCGGCTGGTTCGCCGGCGATCCATGGATGAACGGGAAGGAAGTCGAGCACGCGCCGCGCAACGTGTTGCGCCGGCAGATCGCCGCGGCCGCCGAGCAAGGCTTGCAGATGAAGAGCGGCGTCGAGTGCGAATTCTTTCTGGTCGGGCCGGAAGGCGATTGTGTTTCCGATCCGGCCGACAGACAGTCGAAGCCCTGTTACGACCAGTCGGCTCTCATGCGCCGCTATGACGTGATCGCCGAAATCTGCGACAGCATGTTGGAATTGGGCTGGAAGCCCTACCAGAACGACCACGAGGACGCGAACGGCCAGTTCGAGATGAACTGGGACTATGACGATGCGCTCGTCACGGCCGACCGGCACTCCTTTTTCAAATACATGGTGAGGTCGATTGCCGAGAAACACGGGCTGCGCGCGACCTTCATGCCGAAGCCCTTCACCAATCTGACCGGCAGCGGCTGCCATGCCCATGTCTCGCTCTGGAAGGACGGAAAGAACGTCTTCTCCGACAAGAAGGGTGAACTCGGAATTTCGGCGCTCGGCTATCAATTCCTCGGCGGCATTCTCGCCAGTGCCGAATCCTTGGCCGCTCTGACCAATCCGACGGTCAACAGCTATAAGCGGATCAATGCGCCCGTGACGCTATCAGGCGCCACTTGGTCACCGAACACGGTGACTTATACCGGCAACAACCGCACGCACATGATCCGCATTCCCGACGAGGGCCGGTTCGAAGTGCGGCTCGCCGATGGCGCGGTGAACCCCTATCTGCTGCAGGCGGCATTGCTTGCTGCCGGTCTCGACGGCATCAAACATGCGCGCGATCCCGGCAAGCGGCTCGACATCAATATGTATACCCACGGCCACTTGGTCGAAGGGGCGAAGAAACTGCCGCTCAACCTCCTCGATGCGGTACGTGCCTTCGAACGCTCCACGGTCTTCAAACACGCGTTCGGCACTGAATTCGTCAATGCCTATGTGAAACTGAAGACCGAAAGCTGGAACGAATATACGCGCCACCTCTCCAAGTGGGAGCTTGAAACGACGCTCGATTGCTAGTTCGCGCTATCGGCTATCGCCTACTTGAGCGCACTCCAAGTGGGAGCTGGAAACGACGCTCGATTGCTGGAGCATCGATCCAATGTTCGATAACTAAAGCCCGTCTCGTCCCCGACGAGCAAACCTGGAGGCAGTCCCCGCGGACTGCCTCTTTTTATTGTCTGCCTCTTTATTATTGGCGGCCTCGCCTCGACTTGGTCCTATTGACAGCATGCTGCTATTTAGACAGAATACTGCCCATGGAAAATGCGCGTTTACGACCCGTCGACGAGCTGGTCCTGATGGTCTTTCGCCTCAACGGCAGCCTGATCGATGCCGGCAGCCGGCTTGTCGAGGATATTGGATTGACGCCCGCCTGGTGGCAGGTCCTGGGCGCGCTGGCTCTGGCCCGCATGCCGCTGACGGTCCCGCAGATCGCCCGCAACATGGGATTGGCGCGTCAATCGGTTCAGCGCGTGGTCGATCTTCTGCTCGAAAAGGAGTTCGTGCAGCTGAAGGACAATCCGCATCACCGGCGCGCCAAGCTCGTTGCCCTATCGGGCGAAGGCGCCCGCGTTTTTGAGCAAGCGCAGAAGCGCCAGCGCCCCTGGGCAGAGCGGATTGCGGCAGGCCTATCTCGCGACCGGATCGAAGCCGCGGTCGCCGTGCTCAAACACCTCGACCGGAGTCTGGCGGCCGAGAAGGAGGCAAGTCATGATTGAGTTCAGGGAGCTCGATGAGATCGTCTCGATCCGCGACCAATTGCAGGAGGACTCGGACGAGCCGGTCGTCTTGATCAATCTGTTCCATGTCCCTCCGGGAGGCGCGGACGAGCTCGTCAAAGCGTGGGAAGACGACGCGCGCTATTTCAAAGGGCAGCCCGGGTTCATCTCCACCCAGCTGCATCGCGGCACATCGGGCAGCGGCACTTTCCTCAACTATGCCATCTGGGAAACGGTCGGCGCGTTCAGGACGGCTTTCAGCAATCCGGCCTTTCAGTCGAAACTCGCCGCCTATCCCGAGGGGACGATCGCCTCGCCTCACCTCTTTCGCAAGCTGGCGGTCGACGGGATTTGCGTCGGCTAGCAATCTCGTTGCGAGGAGCCCGCCGGCGACGGAACATCCAGTGTTCGCATTGGCCCCTTGGATTGCTTCGCTTCGTTCGCAATGACGGTGCCGCCTACCGCGGCGGCACGACCCGCAGGCCGAATTCGGCAGCGCTCTCTTGCAGCCAATGCGCGAAAGAATCGGCAAGGCTGCGAAACACCGCGATCTCGTAAATCGGAGCCGCATCGATCTGCCAGATGATCACACCGAGATGCGCGCAGCTTGTCGAGGCCGCGTCGCCCGGCTGAAAGGCGCGCGGATGGAGATCGACGCCGATGCCCTTCTCGAGCGTTGCGCGAACCTTCGGCCCGGTCAGGCGCAGGACCGCGTAGCCGCTCGATTGATCGCTGATCGCCGCCGCCTCGCCGAGCGCCTCGCGCAATTTCGGGGTCAGCCCGGAGGCTTCGCTGAGGGCCAGCCAGCTGCGCGGCCCGGTCGCGACGAAGGCAAGATCATTGGCCGCGCTGCGCTTCGGGCCGGGAAGAAGGGCGAGCCCAAAGGCCGATTTGAGCCGCGCGGCAATATCCGAATTTCCCGCACGCGCGATGACGGTGGCCATCTGCAAATTTCGACGCTCGCTCACCTGCACGCCATCGCCGGCGCCCGCGTCTTTGAGCGAAGCTTCGAAGGGCGACTTCAATTCGAGCGCGATCGCCTCAGACATGGAGTCTTGCTCCTTCCGGATCGACGAAGACGGGCGAACAAATCTCGACTTCGACATCGCCGCCGCGCACGGGATCATAGGCGCGCACGCGCTCGCCGATCCGCGCCGGGCCGCGTTTGATGAGGCCGAGGCCGATCCAAGAGCCGACATGCGGCGAGAACGCCACCGAAGTCATATAGCCTTCGCCGTTTTCGACACTCGGGGTGATGCCCAGCGGGACGAAATGCGCGCCGGAGCGCAGCCTTTGGGCGGAATCGACCGGCTTGAAGCCGGCGAGCGTCGGGCGCTCAGGATCGGTCAGGGCGGGGCGACGCGCGAGCACGCGGCCGATGAAATCTTTTTTGGTCGACAACATCCGGCCGAGCCCGAGATCGGCGGCGGTCGTTTGGCCATTGAGCTCGCCGACCGAGACGTGGCCCTTTTCGATACGCAACACGCCGAGCGCCTCGGTTCCATAAGGGGCGACCCCCAAGGACGCGCCGGCGCGCATCAATTCGCGCAGAAGCGCCTCCCCGTAATCGGCCGGCACCGCAATCTCATAGGCGAGCTCGCCCGAGAAGGAGAGGCGGAAGAGCCGCATCGGCACGTTCGCCCAAGTGAACTCGACGCAGGCCATATAGGGAAAGGCCTCGTTCGAAAGATCGAGCGCATCGCCCAACAGATTCTGCAGAAGCACGCGCGCTTTCGGACCCGCAACCGCGTATTGCGTCCATTGCTCGGTCACCGAGACCATGGCGACGTCGAGCTCGGGCCAGTGCACCTGGTGGCAGAATTCGAGATGTTGCATCACTTTCGCGGCATTGCCGGTCGTCGTCGACATCACGTAATGATCGGAGGCAAGCCGGGCGGTCGTGCCGTCATCGAGCACGAATCCATCTTCGCGGAGCATCAATCCGTAGCGCGCCTTGCCCACTGCGAGGCTCGAGAACATGTTGACGTAGACACGGTCGAGAAAGATCCCGGCATCGCGCCCTTGAATGTCGATCTTGCCGAGGGTCGAGACATCGCAGACGCCGACCGCGGCGCGCACTGTCTTGGCTTCACGCGTGACGCTTTCGAGCCAGTCCTTTTCGCCCGGCTTCGTGAACCAGCGCGGCCGATGCCATTGGCCGGCGTCGACCATGCTGGCACCATTGGCAAGCGCCCACTCATGGCCGGCCGGATAGCGCGTCGGCTTGAAATGCGCACCGACGTGGGGGCCGGCCAGCGCGCCAATCGCAATCGGAACATGCGGCGGACGGGTGCGGGTCGTGCCGACCTCGGCCACCGCGCGGCCGACCAAGTCCGCCATGAGCGCGTGACCGTTGATGTTCGAAGTCTTCCCCTGGTCCGTCGCCATGCCGAGCGTCGTGTAGCGCTTCAAATGTTCGACGGCGCGAAAACCTTCGCGATGCGCGATCTCGACGTCTTTCGACGTCACGTCGTTCTGCAAATCGACGAAAGCCTTATGGCGCGATTGGGCGACATGCCACAAGGGCTTGACTTCGATTGCCTCGTCGGCAACGCGCGGCGCGGGTTGCGCGGAAGCGGAGAAGCCGAGATCAGTGGCCGCGACTGCGCCGCAGGCCGCGCCCTTGGCGAGACATTCGGCAAGCTTATACTGGCCGGCCGCGGCGCCCGCGACAGCCATGCCGGACGGCAGCTCGCCCGGAACGAAAGCGCCGATCTCGTCCGACCAGCGCGGCCTGCCGCCAAGATGGGTGCTGAGCCCGATCTGCGGATTGAAGCCGCCCGAGACGGCAAGCGTATCGACGTCGAAAGTGAGCTTGCTGCCGCTCTTGAGAACCTCGATCGCTTGCAAGCTGCGGCCGCCCTTCGTGTCGGTGACCACGGCATCGAGCAGAATGCGCGTGCCGGCGCGCGCAATCGGCTTCATCAGCCACTCGGCGACGTTCGCGCGCGGATCGATGACGATCTCAATGGGGATCTCGGCGCGTATGAGATCTTCTGCCGTTTTCCAGCCGTCGTCGGTCGTGGTGAACAAGGCGACCCGGCCGGGGGCGACGGCAAAGCGATTGACGTAAGCCCGCAGCGCCGAGGCAAGCATGACTCCCGGACGATCATTGCCGCCGAAGACGATCGGCCGTTCGAGCGCG
Organism: Beijerinckiaceae bacterium; assembly: GCA_021324915.1. Taxonomy (GTDB): domain Bacteria; phylum Pseudomonadota; class Alphaproteobacteria; order Rhizobiales; family Beijerinckiaceae; genus Methylovirgula. The sequence continues at coordinate 21,746 of JAJPIC010000017.1, forward strand.
CCCATTGCGGTGATCGCGCGGCGCGCCACGATCTGCCATACGCGCTGACGCGGCTGGTGCACCGGCGGCTGCGGCAGATGGTCGGCGACCCTTTCGAGGGCGCCGTAAACGCCGCCGTCATAGACCCCGAACACGCTCGTGCGGCGGAAGATGCGCACTTCGGGCAGCGCGGTGAGTTCCGCCTCGGCCTGCTCCGCCCATTGCGTCCCGGTCTCGCCGTCGATCTGATAATGATCGGCGAGAAGCCGCCCGCCGAGGCGGAAATCCTCCTCGCAGAGGATCACGCGCGCCCCGGCCCGGCCCGCCGCTAAAGCTGCCGAGAGCCCGGCAGGCCCGGCGCCGATGATAAGCACATCGCAATAGGCCGTCGCATGTTCATAACGGTCTGGATCCGGCAGCCCGCTCGCCGCGCCAAGCCCAGCCGCGCGACGGATCAGCGGCTCGTAGACCTTCTCCCAAAAGGCCGCCGGCCACATGAAGGTCTTATAATAGAAGCCGCCGACGAACAGCGGCGCGAAAAGCTGGTTCACGGCCTGCAAATCGAAATCGAGCGAAGGCCAGCAGTTCTGGCTCGTCGCTTCGAGCCCGCCATAGAGCTCGACCGTCGTCGCCTTTGTATTGGGTTCGCGCCGCGCCCCGCTCCGCAAGGTGATGAGCGCATTCGGCTCTTCGGCGCCGGTGGTGAAAATACCGCGCGGCCGATGATATTTGAACGAACGCCCGACGAGCTTGACGCCATTCGCGAGCAGCGCTGAGGCAAGCGTGTCGCCTGCAAAACCACGATAGGTCTTGCCGTCGAACCGGAACGAAAGCGGCTTGCCCCTATCGATGAGACCGCCACTCGAAAGGCGCTGGGAATTCGTCATTGCGCGCCTCCCCTTGCCAGAACCGCGCTTTCGATCTCGTGGGTGCGGGTATCGCGCGCGACTTTCAGCCACGAGCGGCAGCCTTGCGCGTGGTACCAAAGTTCCTGGTTCACTCCGGCCGGATTGTCGCGCAAATAGACGTAGTCGAAGATTTGCGCTTCGGGCGCATCGGCGGGGGGCCGGCTCATCGAGGCTTCGCCGATCGTGACGAATTCGGAGGAATCGCGGAGACCGCAGAAGGGGCAGGGAATGCGCATGGCTTCAATGCAGATTGGGTTGTGCGCCTTGGCCCTTCTCGTCGAGAATGGCGCCGCGCGCGAAACGGTCGAGACGGAAGGCGCTCGCGGCGGGAAAAGGCTCGTCGCGGGCGATCAAATGGGCGAAGCACCAGCCGGCAGCAGGCGTCGCCTTGAAGCCGCCGTAGCACCAGCCCGCATTGAGGTAGAGACCCTCGATCGGCGTCTTGTCGATGATCGGCGAACCGTCCATTGTCATGTCCATAATGCCGCCCCAGCCGCGCAAGAGGCGCAAGCGGCCGATCATCGGCATGATCGCCATGCCGCCCTCGCAGACATCTTGCACGACGGGAAGATTGCCGCGCTGCGCATAGGACTTATAGCCGTCGAGATCGCCGCCGAAGACGAGCCCGCCCTTGTCGGACTGGCTGATATAGAAATGCCCGGCACCGAAGGTGATGACATTGGGAATCAGCGGCTTCAAACCTTCCGACACGAAGGCTTGCAGCACATGGCTTTCGATCGGCAGGCGCAGGCCGGCCATTGCCGCAACGCGCGATGAATTGCCGGCAACCGCGATGCCGATCTTCTTGGCGTGAATTTTCCCGCGGCTCGTCTCGACGCCAGCCACGCGGCCGTTTTCGACGACGAAGCCTTTGACTTCGCAATTCTGCACGATATCGACGCCGCGGTCGCTCGCACCGCGCGCATAGCCCCAGGCGACTGCATCGTGGCGCACGGTTCCCCCGCGGCGCTGAAGCAATCCGCCCTGGATCGGAAAACGCGCATCGTCGAAATTGAGAAATGGCAGCATGCGCCGCACCTGCTCGCGGTCGAGCAATTCCGCATCGACGCCGCTGAGCCGCATTGCATTTCCGCGTCTGGCAAAGGCGTCGCGCTGCCCGTCCGAATGATAGAGATTGAGGACGCCGCGCTGGCTCACCATCGCATTGTAGTTGAAGTCCTGCTCGAGCCCCTCCCAGAGCTTCATCGACCATTCGTAAAAGCGGATATTCTCGGGCAACATGTAATTGGAGCGGACGATCGTCGTGTTGCGCCCGACATTGCCCGAACCGATCCAGCTCTTTTCGAGCACCGCGACATTGGTGAGACCGTGCTCTTTGGCGAGATAATAGGCTGTCGCCAGCCCATGCCCGCCTCCGCCGATGATGAGAATGTCGTAAGCCTGCTTCGGCTCGGCGTCGCGCCAAGTGGGCGTCCAGCCTTTGTGTCCGCCGAGCGCATTCCGCGCGAGGGAGAAGATGGAATAACGCATGGGCGCCAATCCCCTGCTTGACTTTGAGCCAGCATGGCGGGAGAAGAGCCGCAAGGCTTGCCTAAAAGCGTCATATCCATGACCGAAAGCGACAAAGGACGGACACGCCGCATCGGATTTCTGCTGATCGACGGATTTGCGCTGATGTCCTTCGCTTCGGCGATCGAGCCGCTGCGGGCGGCCAATGTGCTTGCCGGACGCGCGCTCTACGATTGGGTGACGATCGGGATCGGCCGGCACGAGGTCATGGCCTCGAGCGGTTTTGCGGTGCGCGCCCAGCATCTTGCCGGCGCCGACATCGAACTCGACACGGTCTTCGTCTGCGCGGGCGGCAATCCGGCGACCTTTGCGGATGAGACGGCGCTCAACTGGCTGCGCCGGCTCGCCCGGCGCGGCGTGCGTATCGGCGGCGTCTCGGGCGGCCCGTTCATCCTCGCGCGGGCGGGTTTGCTCGCCGGCTATCGCTGCACGATTCACTGGGAACATGTTCCGGCCTTCGTCGAGACCTATCCCGATCTCAACGTCCGGCGCTCGCTCTACGAGATCGATCGCGACCGCTTGACCTGCGCGGGCGGCGTCGCTGCCCTCGATATGATGCATGCGATGATCAGCGCCGAGCACGGCCGCGCGCTCGCCGACGAGATCGGCGAATGGTTCCTGCAAACCGAAGTGCGGCTCGGCACGGGCGCGCAGCGCCGCAGCCTGCAAGATCGCTACGATACGTCCAATGCGCGCCTCTTAACGGCGTTGGACCTCATCGAAACCCATATCGAGGATCCGCTCGACCGGCGTGCGCTCTCGACCGCGGCGGGCGTTTCGGTGCGCCAGCTCGAGCGGCTCTTTGCAGCCCATCTCGGCAAGAGCCTCGAGAGGCATTATCGCGACGTGCGGCTCGACCGCGCCCGCCTGCTCCTGCGGCAGACGACCCTCTCCGTCTCGGAAGTTGGCCTTGCCAGCGGCTTTCAAAGCGCGAGCCATTTCTCACGCGCCTTCAAGGCTCGCTTCGGCCATGCGCCCGCCCTGGAAAGAGCCCGCCGCCATCCGGCGGGCGAAGGCGCCCAGCTCGCTAGGTTTGGTCGCGCTGATAGACGATGATCGAGAGATAGGTCATCGGCAATTCGAGCAAGGCCTCGGGCCCGTGCATGGCGCCCGAATCGAAGAGTAGAGAATCGCCGGGCGCCAGCCGATAGACTTTGTCGCCGTGCCGGTAATCGACGAGTCCGGTCAGCATATAGATGAATTCCCGTCCGGCATGTTGGAAGGCCGTGTAGGGCTCGGCCTCCTTCTGCAGCGTGATCAGGTAAGGCTCGACCATGATATCGCCGCCGAGCGCGTGGCCGAGCAATTGGTAGATGTGGCCGACTTTCGAGCCGCGCCGCTCGATGATGACGCCCTGGTCGGCCTTCACATGCGAACAATCGCGCTGCTCTTCGAAAGCAGCGAAGAGCGCCGACATGGGCACGCTGAGCGCGGCTGCAATCGATTGAAGCGACGACAGCGACGCCGAAATCTGCCCGGTTTCGATTTTGGACATCATGCCCGTCGAAATCTGCGCGGCGCTGGCGAGATCGGAGACGGACAGATTATGCCGCCGGCGCAATTGCCGGATTTGACTGCCAAGTGCCCGCTCCAACGTGCGCGCGTCACTGGGCGGCGCATTGGAAAGGGTCAATAGTCTTTGCGGCGCCTCCTCCGCGCCTTGCGACATGTCCGGAGGCGTTTCCGCCAATGATTTGGCTTTGCGATTCATGCTCTCGATCGCTCTTCCCTGACGAATGGGCGCAGTCTAGAGGAATTCAAATGACGACGCTATATGGCCGCCCGGGCCGAACATCGGCCGCTCGAAGGCCGAGCCATGACCTAGCCCACGCCTGCGGCACGTCGCAAATCTTTCAAGGCCGCGAACACAGGCGCCCGCGCTCCATCGGCACGTAGCGAATCGGCGCTTTGCAGAGGCTTGCCGGCCTCGCCGGTTCGGCTTCACTCGGAATCGATAAAAATTCCGCGATGCAGACCAATTCATATTTGCAGGGTGAATAAAATAAACTATAGCTGCGCTTACCGGGGGAGTTGGCGCGTTAGCCCAACGCGCTGGAGCTATTTATTGCATGAATGCTCCGGTTTTCATTACGCATTCTTCGCTCGACTATAAGAAGTCCCGGGCGATCGTCGACGCTCTCGAAAGACATGGAATAAAGTGTTGGATCTCCGAGCGCGATATCGGCGCCGGGGAGAATTACGGCGACGCGATCGTCGACGCCATCGAGAGCGCCTCGGTCATGGTGCTCGTCTTTTCGGCGAATGCGAATAATTCCGACGAAATCAAAAAGGAGATCGCGCTCGCAAGCCAGCGCAAGATCACCGTGATCCCCGTCCGGCTCGAGGATACGACGCCGAGCAAGGCCTTCCGCTACGAGCTCGTCACGCGCAATTGGATCGATCTCTTCGCCGATTGGGACAATGGAATCGAACGGCTCATCGAACGCATATCCGCACTGACCGGTACGAATGTACCTCAATTTATCCCGCAGAAGACTCTTTCCCCGAGCCGCCCGCCAATTTGGATTGCCGCCGCCATTTGGATTGCCGCCGCCATGGCCTCGGTCGGCGCGGTCGGATCCTATTTTCTGCTCTCGGCTCACCATGGCGAGCGGCAGGTCTCGGTCGCTTCGATTGTCCCGGCCAATCCGGCGAGCTCCGGGGGAGAAAGCGAGCCGCCGCCCAGTCCTTCGAGCACAGTCGATTTCGAAGCGCCGACGCAAGGCACAGCCAATCCCGCCCCGGCTCCCGCGCCGGCGCGCACCCCCACGCAAAGCGAAGCGGCGGCGCAGAGCGAGCCCCCGCAAAGCGCCGCCGGCATAACGGATGTCCCGCAAGCTCCGCACGCGCCGGAAACGGTGCCCGCAAAAAGCTCGCTGGTTTCATCGGCCGACCCTGCCGTTGCGAAAGCTGCTGTTCCCGCAACGCCGGTCGTGCAAACCGCCGCGCTCGTCCCTGTTGCGCCATTGAAGCCGAAATCCGAAAGCCCGCCGCCATCTCCGGCCAAGCCGGCAACTCCCGCCATTCCCGAAGTGAAGATCGGAGCGCCGGCCATCGAGGCGAATACGCTCGGCGGACAAATCTTCAAGGACTGCCAAAACTGCCCCGAAATGGTCGTCGTGCCGCGCGGCGCCGCGGTGCTGGGCTCGCCGCTCGGCGAACCGGACCGGCAGTCGAACGAAGCCGAGCCGCATGTCGTCACGATCGCCGCCCCGTTTGCAGTCGGGCGTTTCACGGTGACATTCGACCAATGGGCGGCCTGTGTCGGCGATGGCGGCTGCAATAATTACACGCCGGACGACGACGGCTTCGGCAAGGGCAATCGGCCGGTGATCTTCGTTTCCTGGAACGACGCGCGGGCCTATGTCGATTGGCTCAAGAAGAAGACCGGCGCGTCCTATCGCCTGCTGAGCGAAGCGGAGTGGGAATATGCCGCGCGCGGCTGCACCGATACGCATTGCACCAATGCGCCCTTCTGGTTCGGGACGATCAGGCCGGAGGTCGCCAATTACGATTCGCGCTATGCCTATGAGGGGAGCCCGAAGGCCGAGCGGCAATTGCAGACCCTGCCGGTCGACAGCGGGAGGGCCAATCCTTTCGGCCTCTTCAACATGCTGGGCAACGTCCAGCAATGGGTCGCGGATTGCTGGAATGCGACGCCGAAACAGACATCGGACGGCGCCCCGGTTTTGACCGGCGATTGCGCCGATCGCGTCATCCGCGGCGGCTCCTTCTCCGACAAGCCGGGAAGCCTGCGTGCAGCGGCGCGCTCCTGGGACGATGCGAACGACCGGGAGTCGCCCAATATCGGCTTCCGGGTCGCAAGAACGCTGTCATACTGAAAGTTGAAAATGGCCGGGGGCTTTATTGCGGATTGGGAATAGAGGCACGTCATGATTACGCAAAGGATTGGAATAGCTCTCGGCTGGCTCACCTTTTTGTTCTTCGCGTTGAGTACGGCCGGCTCCTGCCTTGCCGCAGACGATCATCCGAGCACGCCGACGCGCCGCGCCTTCGTCGTCGGCGTCCAACGCTACGTCGATCGCGATATCCAAAGCCTCACGCGCGCCGATGCCGATGCGGAAGACGTCGCCTCGGATCTTCAAGACATAGGCTTCGACAAGAAGAACATCACGCTCGCCAGGGACATCCGCACGAAAGACGATTTCGACAAGAAGTTTCAAGCCTTCCTCAAGACCGTCAACGAAGGCGATATCGTCTACTTCTTCTTCTCGGGTCACGGCATCGGCGTTCCGGCAACCAATACGAACTATCTCCTGCTCGCCAATCTGCAGAGCCTCAAGACCTATACGCGCAACCAGCTCCTCGAAGGCGACCGGCAGAACAACGATATCATCGCGCTGAAAATGCCATCTTACGAGGGCGCCTACGAGACGGACGAGATTCCGAAGGATGGCGTCTCGGTCACCGAGATCATGCAATCGATCGCGCAGAAAAAGCCGAAGGTCGCGCTTCTCGTGCTCGATGCCTGCCGCTCGCTGCCGCCGGCGACCAAGGATATTCGGGAAATCGAGCGCAGCGTCGATTCAGGCAGCCGGCTTCTGCCGAACAACGAACTCGCACCGGGCTTTTTGGTTCTGTTCTCCGCCTCCTTCGGCGAGACCGCCATCGAGAGCTTCGGCAATGACGACACGCGCCGCAATTCGCTGTTTACGGAAGTCCTGCGCTCGGAGATGCAGCGTCCGGGGCAGACGCTCATCCAATTCGCCGAACGCGTAAGGCTCGTCGTCAGCAAATTCGCGGCAAACGGCGGCTCGGGCTATCAGCAGGACCCGGAATATTTCGAGAATCTCGGCATCGCCAACACGTTCGCGCTGGTCGATTCGATCGGCGCCGAGCGCTTTCCTCTCCAACAACAGGCCTGCGACGGCGCCGAAGAGGACTGGAAGCAGATAAGCCAGAAGCCGGAGCGCGAAACGCTCGAGCGTCATTTGCGGCGCTTCCACGATTGTCCGACGGCCGAGCTCGCCCGGCACTCCCTCGTCAACCTCGTGAACTCGGCGGAAGACACCAAGCCAGTCGTCATTCCCGTCAACCGCGAGATCGACGAATGCGATCGCTTGGCGGCTTCGGACAGCGACACGGCACGCCCGCCGGAAGTTCCAGGCGTGCCGCTCGGCGCAATCGATCCCGACAAGGCGATCAAGGCGTGCAACAATTCGATCAAACTCAATCCGCGCGTCGCGCGCTATCTCTTCAATCTCGGCCGCGCCGAGGAAGCCGCCGCCTACGCGGTGGGCCCCGACGATCCGCAGCGCCAGGACAAGTTGACCGAAGCGCGCGCGGCTTTCCACGATGCCGCCAATCTCGGCTATGTCGCGGCGCTCTACGGAATTGCCGTGTTGGACTATACCAACGCGGCGAGCCAATATCGGGATGAAGACAACAAGGATCTGGTTGAAGCGGCGAATCAGGGCTTCCCGCCCGCCATGTACGAACTGGGGCTCAGATATAAATTCGGCCTCTTCGGCACCGAACCCGATTTCAGGCAAGCCTATGAATGGATGGCCAAGGCGGCGGAAAGCGGATCGGTCGCCGCCATGGTCGACGTCGCCTGGGCGCTCGACCTTGGCCAAGGCGTGAGCCCGAATGCGCGCCGCGCGGTGGAATGGGCCGAGCGCGCGGTCGATGCCGGCTCGACGCGCGCCAAACTCGCGCTCGGCGTCTTCTATTATTCGAACAGCACGCTTCAGGACTATACCGAATCGCTCCTCTGGTTCGGGCGCGCCGCCGCGGACAATGATCCGGCGGCGCAAAATTACCTTGCCATTATGATGGAGAATGGCTGGGGCCTGCCGATCGCCGAACCCGAGATCGCGGCGCGCTATTACCGGCTCGCGGCGCACGGCGGCAATGAGGATGCGGAGATCGCGCTGGCCGACCGGCTGCGCTCCGGGCGAATCCTGTCCAATCCGGAAAACGGCACCAACGAGGTGATCGATCTCCTGAACCGGGCGCTGAGCCAGGGCTCGGCGCGAGCTGCAGTCGATCTCGCCGAGATCTATCGGACCGGCGGATTTGGCGAGCCGAAACAGCCTCTCAAAGCGATGCAATATGCCTATCAGGCGATCAAGCTCTCGGTCGAAGCGGATCCGACCAAAGACGACGGCGATCCCTTCTATGAGATCAAGGCGGGCATCCTGCTCGCCGAAATGGCGGTCAACGGCCAGGCAAACGACGTCAACGGCAATCCGCTGCTCACGCAAGACGAGATCGACCGCTTGCAGCGCTTTTACGGAAAGGTCGACGATGCGACCCGCAAAGTGCGCGTGCGCCGGCTGGACGTTCAGCTCAATTGTTCCGGAACCGCAAGCTGGCCGAAGCCCATCTGGGTCTGGGATTGGGGCAGGTCCGAATCGCCGACCGAGTCGCAATTCCGCAGCCTGGAGCGGCAGACGAAGTGCTACGACAACACGGTCCTGCGGCGCACGCTGATCGCGAGCTTCGCGCTGGCGCGAAAAGATAAAGTGCCCTTTGCCGATTTGATCGCCCAGCAGATCAAAGCCGCCCAAGCGAGCCAAGAATGAGCGAGCCGATGATCAAGTTTGATCTTCCGTTCGGCATCGGTTTTTGAGGATTCATATTCCAAGGAGAGTCCCATGATTGCGAAGTCAGGTCTTCTCAGAAGTTCAGGTTTGGCTCTTCTCGGCGCCTTTGCCCTGGGCTCGTTCGTTGCCGGCGATTCGGCACCGGTTCGTGCCCAATTCGGCATCATCAATGGAATTTTGGGCGGCGGGGGCTTCGGTGGTGGCGGCGGCTATTATCATCGCGGCTACGGCCATCGCCATTACAGCAACCGGGCGAGCCGACCCCACCGCGAAGAGACGGACTCCTCCGATAGCGAAGCGAGCGGAGACTCGAGCAGAGAATCGAACCGCGCGCTCGCCAATCTCGCCCCGCCCTCGAGCCGGGATCAGAGTGCCGTATTGAAATCGATCTCCATGAGCGAAACACTGGTCGAGGTCGGCACGTCCGACGACGATCAACTGACCGGCAAGACATTCAGCAGCGAGGCCGACCGCGACTATACGAGCAAAATCGATCAATTGATTCAAAAGATACAGACGAACCAGGATTCGCACCAGAACAAGGAAGGCGACGTCACCGAACACGCCATTCTCGAAGCGCTCACGGACGCGATCATCAAAACCAAGCTCGCTCGATTCGAGACTTTTCTCGGCGAGAACTGGTCGGCCGAGCGCTTACGCGTGATGATCCTCGACCATGTCTATCGCGACATCGACGGTTTCTTCGCCGGCACCAAAGGGGCTATCGCGATGAGCGATCTCACGACGATGATCAACAAGGCGGCGCGCGAAGTCTATGTGCAATTGTTCGAGACGTCCGAGCTTCTTGCGGCCAATCGCGGTTCGACCCTTTTCCTGCAAAGGCTCTATCAATCGCACGGCGACCTGAAGGACAATGTGCGCGAGGACACCGAGCAGTTCCTCATCGAAGCCTCGAGCGCCGGCACCTCCTCTTTCGATCCTCTGTTCCGGCGCGATCTCAATTCTTACGCGCTGCGCTATCGCGCGGAACGGATCATTTTCGATTGCCTTTCGGACAATGTGGATTCGATCACGGCGTCCAATTCGGGAATGGCTTCAACCGCCGCGATCGAAAAGCGGCTGCTCGAAGTCGACAGGCAGCAATGTTCGAAATGGGTCGCAAATCAGATGATCGGCGCGGATAAGCAGTTGAAGCCGCAAGATCCGATGCCGCTGCGCGTCATCTGGTCGGCCGACGGCCCGAAGGACGATCCGTCAATGTATGGGCATGCGTCGGACTCATAGAGCATCGGACCCAAAAGTGGGAACCGGTTTTGGGGTAATCCGATGCGCAGACAAGAGCATCGACCCAAAAGTGGGAACCGGTTTTGGGTAATTCCGATGCGCAGACAAGAGCATCGGACCCAAAAGTGGGAACCGGTTTGGGGTAATCCGATGCGCAGACAAGAGCATCGGACCCAAAAGTGGGAACCGGTTTTGGGGTAATCCGATGCTCGAACCGGCCAGCATCGGACCCGCTAGCCTGCACTCCGCCGACGGCTGACGAAAAGCCCGACGGCTAGTCCGATGAGGAAGGCGAGCGTGCCGCGTCCGATCGGACGAAATTCCGCCTCACCGCCGCGCAATACGATGATCCCGACCGGATCGACGCGGACGCCGCCGCCGCCGGCTTGCGAGCCGCCTGCCTCTTTGCTCGCGCCGCCAAAACCCCAGCGCGCCCGCGCCACCGGCACGATCGTGCAGCCTTGCTCTCTGATCGGTTCACCGAAGACTGTCTCGACGCGGGCGGCGCGCCCGAATGTCTCGCCGACCTGGCGGGCGATTGCGCGCGCCTCGTTCGCTTGTTCCGCCATATGTTCTGCCATGCGGCTCCTTTCCCGTCCGAACGATCCAGCTCAGAGCTCGAAGCGCCGATCGAAGCGTCGAACTAAAAGCCTTGCGACGGCAGAAGCTTCCAGGCAGGCTCGCGCGCCGAGCCCTCCTTTCGGCGACCGCGAACGATCAACGCATTGAGCCCGTGCTCAAGGCGCTCGAACGGTTTTCACGCCGCTGCAGCTTCTCCGCCATCATCAGATGTTCCTTGAGCGTCGGCAAGGCCTGGCGAGCAGCGGCGCGGATCAACTTGTCGTCGCCGCCTTTCGCATAGCTTTCGAAATCGGCAATGTCCTTCTTGTGATCGTCGACCATCATATCGACGTACAGCTTGTCGAAATCATTGGCCGACGCCGAATTGAGCTTGTTGAGGGAATCTTGCGCCTCTGTGTCGAGCGGGGTCTCCTTCGGCAGGTCTTGCTTGTCCTTTGCCAGGACGGATTTGAACTTTTCGTTCAGCCGGGTGTGATCTCGAACCATTTTCTCGCCGAAATTCTTGACCCCGGCGCTCGTGCCTTTAGTCGCGGCAATATGGCCGGCTTGGACTTCGAGCTGGCCGCCGATCTCGGCCTTCTGAACGAATTCGGAAGTCGGGGGCGCAGCTTGAGCGAAAGCCGTGCCGGAGGCAAGGCTCATGGCGAAGAGAGCAACGGTGGTTTTTTGCATGGCGTAATCTCCGCGGAATGGAGTTTCGAAACTGTGCATGCAAACTCTGCCGTGCGATTATTGTTGCATAGGCTCGCTCGGAGGTCCCGCGGTGCGCGCGAAACTTTCTCGAGCGGCTCTGGAACTGTGCGATGTTCAGTGTCAGGCAAATGACAAAAAAGGACCGTCCCGCCTGGGCGCGTATGCGGGCCGCGCTCTGGCCCGAGGAAAGCGCCGAGACGCATGCTGCAACAATCGATCAGCTCCTCGCGAGCGCGGCTGCCTGGAGCTTCATCGCCGAAAGCGAGACGCGCGCGCTCGGCTTCGCCGAGCTTGCTTTACGCGAATATGCCAACGGCTGCGAAAGCCAGCCGGTGCCCTTTCTCGAGGGCATTTTCGTCGAGGCCGCATTCCGGAGGCAAGGTATCGGCGCTCTGCTGATCGCAGAGATCGAGAGGTTTTGTCTCGCACGGGGCTGGCGGGAAATCGGCTCCGATACTCAAATCGACAATCTCGGTTCGCAGGCCGCGCATCGCGGTTGGGGATTCTGCGAGACCGAACGCGTCGTCTATTTCCGCAAGATTTTGAGCCTGCTCGAGACCGGCGAGCCGCTCGAGCAGACGCGCCACTGGCCGAACGATTCGTGATCAATAGTCCGGCAATGCGAGCCGATCGAGCAAGCTGGGACCCAATACCAGTTTCGCGAGCCCCGGAATGCCGAAAAGCTTCGTTACCTGATTACGCAAGAGCAGGCCCAATCGCGTTCTTGGTGCGAACGAGCGCGCGAACCGCTCGGCACCTTTCTGCTTCTCCGCAATGAAAGCGCGCAGCCTATCTTCGTAACGGGCGAAGCCGCGCGCATATTCCTCGCCACACGAGGCGAGTTCGCCCGCGAGCACATAAGCTGACAGCATCGCAAGCGCCGATCCCTGGCCCGCGAGAAGCGAGGGGCAGAAAGCGGCATCGCCGACCAGCGCAACACGGCCTGCGGACCAAGCCGGCAGGCGGATTTGACTGACCGGATCGAAATAGAATTCTTCACAAGCATCGAGCGCGGCAAGTATTTGCGGGCACTCCCATCCCGCTCCGGCGAAAGCAGTGCGCAGCGCGCGTTTTTGCGCAGAGACGTCGTGCAGGTCCAAAGCCGCATCTGCTGCGAACACGAACAGAAAGACCGTGCGGTCGTCGCGCATCGCAAAGCGTGCGACCTGTCTGCCAGGCGTGCCGTAAGAAACATAAACGTCCTCGTCGCGCGGCCGATAGGCTTTGACCTCGAAAGCAGCCGCGGCATAACCGAGGAAGGTTTCGAACTTCCGTTCGGGCCCGAAGCAAGCTGCACGAACGGCCGAATGCAAACCATCGGCGCCGATGACGAGAGCGAACCTCCGCTCCGCGCCGCTCGCGAAACGCACATCGGCCCCGCTCTCGCGCTGGTCGATCGCGGTGATCCAATCGCCGAAGACGATCTCGCAGCGCCCGTCGATCTTGCCGTAGATGAGCCTGGCGAGATCGCTGCGCGGAAGGCTCACATAACGTCCCTGCGTCAAGGAGCGAAACACGTCGATCCCGAAGCCGCCGACGCGCCGGTTACGCGAGTCGACGAACCGGAGTTCGCGCACCTGATAGCCGCACGCCCGCAGATCCGGCAGCAGACCCATCCGCTCGGCAATGTCATAGCCGAGCCCCCAGAAGTCGATGACATAGCCGCCGCTGCGCGGGCGGGATGCGCGCTCGATCAATGTCGGGCGAAAGCCATGCTGCAAGAGCCAATAGGCGAGCGTAGGTCCGGCTATACCGAGGCCGGAGATGAGCACGGATGCGTCACGCATGGCGCCATCTCGAGGAATTTCGCGCCATTGTTATGGCGTCACAGTCGTGGGATTGCAGTATGGCCTCGCGGTTTGCCTACATGGGCTCTTTCACGCCGGCCTCCAGAAGTGCCCAGTTCACCGGATAGCTGGTCAAAAAGCCGCAGATCATCGCAATCTGCATGATGAGCCAAAACTCCGGCGTATCGACCTCCGCCTTGCCGCCGAAGCTTCGACCGAACCAGATGAATTGAGCGAAGGCCATGAAGCCGTACATGCCGATCTGCCAAGCCGTGATCGAGGCGAAATCGGCTTTCAGCGCCTCGCGGATCCCCTGCCCGACCGAGAGCTGCCGCATCGGCTTGATCGTGAAATACTGAAAGGCAATGCCGAGGCCGAAGGCGAGAAGATAATCGAGCACCCAGACCGCGAACATTTTCTCGGCGAAAATGCTCTTCCATCCAAAGGCAATGGCGAGCACCGGCATCAAGAACGCGAGCCATTCGGCGATAATGTCGCCGAGCGTGCAGCCGGCGCCGCAATGGCTTGCGCCTTTCGCCACCAGGACAGGAAAAGCCTGCGTCGGCGCATGATGCCCGTGCCCCTTGCCGGCAGACGGGCTTTTCGCCTCGCGGCCGTAGGCGAAGTAGAAGGCAAGCCAGATGAGGCTGCCGAAGAGCGCGCAAAGCGGCCAGACGAGATTCATGATCCACATCTTCTGCGGACGCGCGATTTCGTCGAGGATGATCAGGGCCGCGCAGGCTAGTGCGATCGCCAGCGAAGCCAGCGCGAGCGCGTGAAACCAATACGGGAACTGCGCCATTTTTCTCCGCAGCGGAAGGCCGCCCGGATTTCCGGGAGACTCACCAGGGTTGAAGGAGCAAAGCGGTCAGGGAAAGAACTAATGCCGGCGGCATGGTCAGAATTCCAAGCTTCAGGAAATCCCAAGCGCTCATTTTCTCACCTTCTCGCCGGAGCGCAATGAGCCAGAGGATTGTGGCGAGCGAACCGGTAACCGAGAGATTGGGCCCGAGATCGACGCCGATCAGCACCGATCCGGCAATCGGGCTCGGCGCATGCGCAGCCGCCAGGCTCGACCCGGCGACGAGCGCGGCGGGCAGATTGTTCATCAGGTTTGAAGCCAAGCCCACCAGCGCGCCGGCGCCCGCGCCCGTCCAGACGACCGATATCGCCGCGGCCAGTTGAAAAACATGCGCGAGCGCATCGATCACGCCGACCTTGATCAATGCCTCGACCAGGACGAAGAGACCCGCAACGAGCGGGAGGATGCTCCAGGAAATACCGGCAACGAGCGGCCAAGGCGATTGGCGGTTGAGCAGGAGCACGAGGGCGGCGGTCGCAAATCCGGCGCAGAAGGTCGGCAGCCCAAGATTTGCGCCGCGAGCCGAAGCCGCGAGGAGAACAATTCCCGTCGCGCAGATGCCGAGCCCGGCCAAAAGGCCGCCGCGGCTGAGCGACGCGGCCGAGGGCATCTCACGCAACGATGCCGCGATGGCACCGGCGAGCCGCCAACGCAAAATGCCGAAGGTGAGCATGATCGCGAAGAGCGACGGCAAGGCGAATCGTGCGAGCCAGACGCCGAGCGGCGGCATTCCATGCCCGAAGACGACGAGATTGGCCGGATTGGAAATCGGCAGAACAAAGCTCGCCGCATTGGCGACGAATGCGCAGATCAAGAGATAAGGCAAAGGTTTTGCGCCCGCCGCTTTTGCCGCAGCATAGACGGCCGGCGTCAAGACCACCGCCGTTGCATCATTCGAAAGAAAAACCGTGACGAGGACGCCGACGCCGTAAATCAGCGAGAAAAGCCGTCGCCCGGAGCCTCGCGCATGGCGGACGGCGAATGTGGCGAGCCAATCGAAGAGGCCTTCCTGCCGGGCGAGGTCGGCAAGAAGCATCATGCCGGCGAGGAAGAGATAGACATCGGTTCCCTTGAGCACCCCGCTCCAGGCCTCGCCGACCGGCAGGAGACCTAGGGCAACCAGCAGGACCGCGCCTGCGACCGCCCAAACCGCCTCCGGCAAATTGAACGGGCGGATGATGACGCCGCCCGTTGCCAGCAGAGCAATCGCAAGTGTCGCCGCCGTCACGCTTTCCTCACGCCGATTTTCGCCGCAGCATCTAACCTGCCGCGGCACCGCCAGTAAACATTGGCGCTGCCCGCTCAAGCCGAAGGCCGCGCGGGCAAATCAAGAGGACCAAATGCCCGATCCTTTCAACCTCACACGTTTCATCGACGCGCAGGCGCCGGTTTATGCGCGGGTTGTCGGAGAATTGCGCAGCGGCCGAAAGACGAGCCATTGGATGTGGTTCATCTTCCCGCAAATCGCGGGCCTTGGGTTCAGCGCGGCGGCACAGAAATACGCCATTTCCTCACTCAGCGAAGCTGAGGCCTATTTGGCGCATGACGTGCTCGGCCCGCGGCTGCGCGAATGCACGGACCTCGTCAATCGCATCGAAGGCAAAAGCGCGCGCGAAATTTTCGGCGCGCCGGACGATCTGAAATTCCGTTCTTCAATGACGCTCTTTGCCGAAGCAGCACCCGAGGAGCCCCTCTTTCGCGAGGCGCTGCGCAAATATTATGGCGCGCCCGATCCTCTCACGCTGGAGAAGCTCTGATACCTCGCGAGCGAAGCGACCCAATCCCAGAGGGCTCTACATGCGGCCCTGGATCGCTTCTTGCTACGTTTGCGCCGATGACGCGCCGTTACGCCACCACCAGCCCACGTTTGCGCAACAAGGCCTCGGGCGAGGGAGATTTCCCGCGAAAAGCGAGATAGGCCTCTTCCGGATCGGAGCGATTTCCCGCCGCATAAACATGCGCGCGCAGCCGCTGCGCAAGGGCGGGATCGAAAATATCGCCCGCCTCTTTGAAAGCGGCAAACCCGTCCGCGTCGAGCACTTCCGACCAGAGATAGGAATAATAGCCCGCCGAATAGGAATCCCCGGCGAAGACGTGGAGAAAATGCGGCAGCCGGTGACGCATGGCAACGGCCTGCGGCATGCCGAGCTCGGCGAGGACCTCACGTTCGAAAGCGGCGATGTCGGATGCCTCCGCGCACTGATGAATGGCGAGATCGACGAGCGCCGACGCCGTATATTCGACCGTAGCGAAACCTTGATTGAAACGGCGCGCCGCCGCGAGCTTCTCGATGAGCGCCTCGGGCATTTCCTCGCCTGTTTCGTGGTGGCGCGCGAAGCGGCGCAGAACCTCTTTCTCTTCGAGCCAATGTTCATAGAGCTGCGAAGGGAATTCGACGAAATCGCGCAATACATTCGTGCCGGCGAGCGAGGGATAGGTTACGTCCGATAGGAGCCCGTGCAGCGCGTGGCCGAATTCATGGAACAAAGTGCGGGCATCCTCGAAGCTCAAGAGGCAGGCTTCGCCGGGTGCCGGCTTGATGAAATTCATGACATTGACGATGATCGGCCGAATGTCGCCGTCGAGCTTCTCTTGATCACGATAGGCGCCCATCCAGGCGCCGCCGTGTTTCGCGGGCCGCGCATAATAATCGCCGATGAAGAGGCCGACCTCCTGCCCGTCCGACCCCGTAACGACCCAAGCGCGCGCGTCCTCGTGATAGAGCGGAATATCGAAACGCTCGGTGAACTTGAGACCGAAGAGCTTATGGGCGACGAAGAAAGCCGCCTCGATCATCCGGTCGAGCGCGAGATAGGGCTTCAGCGCTGAATCGTTGAAGGCGAACTCGGCCTCGCGATGCCTCTCGGCGAAATAGCGCCAGTCCCAAGGTGCCAAAGTGAAATTGCCGTCCTCGCTCGCCGCAAGCGCCTGCAAAGCCGCTTCTTCGCGCAGCGCCGCCTCGCGCGCAAGCTCCCAGACCCGCTGGAGGAGCTGCTGCGCGCCCGCCGGCGTCTTCGCCATCGTATCGGCGAGACGAAAATGCGCGAACGTCTCAAACCCTAGAATGCGCGCCTGCTCGGCGCGCAGCGCAATCATCTCTGCCGCAATGGCGCGATTATCCGTCGCCCCGCCGTTTTCGCCGCGCGCGACAAAGGCGCGAAAGATCTTTTCGCGCAGGTCTCGCCGCTCCGACATCTGCAAGAAAGGCTCAAAGCTCGAGCGCGAAAGGGTAACGGCATATTTGCCTTTGAACCCGCGCCGCTCCGCCTCGGCCGCCGCTGCGCGACGGAACCAACCGGGCAATCCAGCCAGCTCGTCCTCGGATTCAAGCACCAGGGCGAAAGCGTTCTCGTCGGCCAGCACGTTTTGCGAGAATTGCGTACCGAGGCTCGCAAGGCGCTCGCCGATTTCCGCAAGCCGCGCTTTTGCCTTTTCATCGAGCCCCGCGCCGGCACGGCGAAAGGCGAGATAATGGCGCTCGAGCACGCGCGCCTGCTCGGGATCGAGACCGAGCGTCTCGCGGCGCTCGTAGAGGGAATAGATTCGGCTAAAGAGCGCTGCGTTGAGATGAATCTCGGCTTCGTGCCTCGCGAAAAGCGGCGAGACTTCGCGCTCGATCGCCTCGATCTCGTCATTCGTGTCGGCGCCGGCCAGATTGAAAAAGAGGGAGGATATCCGCTCGAGCCGGCCGCCGGCGCGCTCCAAGGCGGCAATCGTGTTCTCGAACGTCGGCGGCTCCGGACAGCCGGAAATGGCGGCAATCTCCGCTTTGTGTTCGGCGAAAGCCTGATCGAAAGCGGGACGAAAATGCTCGGGCTTTATGTCGGCAAAGGGCGGAACGCCGAACGGGCCGGTCCAGGCTTCGAGCAGCGGGTTGGGCTGATGCGCGATCTCGTTCAAGGGAATTCTTCCGGTTGCAGGCGGGTATATAGGCGCGCCTTATTTCGCCGTCAGCACCGTGCGGCATTCGGCCGGCAGATCGTTGAGCGTCAAGGCGGGCCTGGGTTTGGCCGGCGCGAGGCTCGGGTGCGGATGCAGGACTTGCTCGGAAAACCAGTAGGCGAGATCGTTCTTGCTGCAGCCGTCTCCCGGCGCCACTGGTTCTTGCGGTTCGCACAGAGGCTGATCCTTCGGACAGCGCAGCCGGACGTGGAAATGGTAATTGTGCCCATAGAACGGGCGCACTTTCGCAAGCCAGGAGCGCTCGCCGCGCGCCTCCCGGCAGAGCGCCTTTTTGATCGCCGCGTTGACGAAAATCCGCTGCACTTCCGGATCCTCCGCCGCCGCTTTGATGACGGCGACGTCATCCTGGGTCCACACCTTGGGATCGACATCGAGCCCGTCCGGCCGCACGACATTGGTCGAGAGCATTTCCTCCCGCTCTTCGCGAGTGAGCGAGCGGCTCGGCATGGGTTTCAGCCAAATATCGACATCGAGCCCGATCTGATGGGAGGCATGACCGGTCAGCATCGGTCCGCCGCGCGGCTGCGACATGTCGCCGACGAGAATGCCGGGCCAATTGCTCACCTTCGGCACCTTCTTGGCGAAACGTTCGAGAAAGGCGATCAGCTGCGGGGTGCCCCAAAAGCGATTTCGCGAGAGGCGCATCACTTGCCAGTCCGGACCATCGACAGGCAGAGCGACGGCACCCGCCAGACACCCGCGCGCGTAAAAGCCGATCGTGCGGGTCGCCACCGGATCCGGAGTCGCGACGCGGCCGAACAGCGCTTTTGCCGGAGTCGTCGGACTGTTGGGATGGGCGAGCGGCGGCAAGGGTTCGGGGTCGAGCGTACCCAATTGCTGGGCGTCGGCGCCAAGCCCTAACAGCGCAAGTGCGGCCGCGCCGATCAGCAGCGCGACCCAACGGTATTTGGCGATCGCAATTTTCGAATCGATCGTCCGCAGCATCACGGATCATTTACCTCTCATCGACCATGAATGCACGTGAGCCGCCCGCCCAGTCCACAATCTTGCCTCACATAGCCGGGCTAGATAGGCTTACTTAAACTTTGCCGTTGATGCTTTCTTCCAAATAGATTTTCACCGGCGCGTGCGGGGTTGCGATGCGTAATCTTCTCGGCTCCTTGGTCTTGCTGTGCGGATTTTTTTGGCTCGCGCCGGCGCAAGCCACCGTTCACATCGACGTCGACCTCTCGACCCAGACCATGCATGTCGAGTCCGCGCAGGGCAGCTACGATTGGCCAGTCTCGACGGCACGCGCCGGCTATTTCACGCCACGCGGCACCTTCCGGCCTGAAAGCCTGCAACGAACGCATTTCTCCCGTAAATATGACGATTCCCCGATGCCGAACTCGATTTTTTTCGACGGCGGCTTTGCAATCCACGGGACTTACGAGACGGCTGCGCTCGGACGCCCGGCTTCGCATGGCTGCGTCAGGCTCGCGCCGGAAAATGCCGCCCTTCTCTTCCAGATGGTGAAGCAAGAAGGTGCGGTGATCACAATCACCGGCACTCCGCCGGTCTACGCCGCCGTCCATCGTCGCCATGCGCCGGGCTATGGCTATCCCGACTCCGATTACGCGCCGGCTTATTATAATTCGGCTCCCGGCTTCTACCCTGCCTACCCGGGCATGGGAACCTGGTAGATCGGGCTCGCCGCTGTTCAGCTCAAAAGATCGATGAGCGGCGGAATGAGCGGCGCATCGGCCGGCGGCATCGGATAATCGCGCAAGTCCCGCGCTCTCACCCATTTGAGCGCCTGCGCCTCGGTGGCGCGAACGAACCCGCGCCAGCGCCGGCAGACATAGAGCGGCATCAGCAGGTGGAAATCGGGATAGGTGTGGCTCGCAAAGGTGAGCGGCGCCAGACACGCTTCTTCGACCTCGATGCCGAGCTCTTCGGCAAGTTCGCGGATCAGCGCTCTCTCGGGCGTCTCGCCCGGATCGACCTTGCCGCCCGGAAATTCCCATAGGCCCGCAAGCGCCTTCCCTGGCGGACGCTGAGCGATCAGCACGCGCCCATCGGAATCGAAGAGCGCTGCCGCGACGACGAGGACGAGCTTCATGGATCGGCGGACGACCTCGCCCTCTCGATAGCGGCGGGGAGATCTTTCATCTCGGTGAGGATTTCCTCGGCCCCTGCTGCTTTCAACAGCCGAGCGAAGCTATCGTCCGCATGACTGCCGCCGGCAAAGCCGATTACCCCCATGCCGGCGCGGCGCGCGGCAATCACGCCGAGCGGGGAATCTTCGACGACGATCGCTTCTTGCGGCGCAACGCCCATGCGCGAGGCAACATGCAGAAAGAGGTCTGGCGCAGGCTTGCCGTGCTTGACTTCGCTGGCGCTGAAGATGCGGCCTTGGAAGAGCGGCGCAAGCCCGGTGACTTCAAGCGAGAGTGCAACGCGATCCGGAAGTGACGAGGACGCGACGCAGAAGGAATAGGGCAGGTTCTCGAGAACCTCGCGCACCCCGCGAATGGGCTTAAGCTCGCGGGCAAGACGCGCGAAGAGCTCCTTCTTCACGCGCAAGCCGAAACCGTCAGGGGGCGCGTAACCCAATCTCTCCTCGAGCTCAACGGAGACATCGGCAGGGCTCTTGCCCAAGAAACTCTCCCGGCATTCGGCAGGACTTATGGACAGGCCGAGCTCGCGCAGCTCCGCGCTTAAAATCTCGAGCGCGATCAATTCCGAATCGACGAGCACGCCGTCGCAATCGAAGATGGTGAGCCTCACGCGCTCGCCCCCGCCATGATCGCACCGATCTCCGCCTTCAGTTCTGCCGCATGTTCCGCCGTCATAGTGGCGCGCGGGCAAGAAATATTGAAATCGGCGATGATCTTGGCCGGGCGGCCGCCGAGCAGCATGATATGGTCCGCTAGCCGGATCGCTTCGTCGAGATCATGCGTAACGAGCAGCGTCGTGAGCTTCTTTCGTTCGACGAGAGTCACGAGCTCATCGCCGAGCCGCATGGCGAGCGGCCGGTCGAGCGAAACGAAGGGCTCGTCGAGCACCAGCAGATTGGGTTCGACCGCAAACGCGCGCGCCAGTGCGACGCGCCTGGCGAGGCCGAGCGACAATTCGCCGGGAAAATAATTGAGATGTTCGCCAATCCCGAGATCGGCGGCGATCCTTGAAAGATCGGCTTCGGCGGCCTCGGGCGCGACAAGGCGTAGATTGTCGCGCACGTTCCGCCAGGGCAAAAGGCGCGGCTCTTGAAACACCATGCCGATTTTCGTGTCCGGCGGCAGGCTCACCTGGCCTTCGAAATCGCGGTCAAGCCCGATGATGATGCGCAGAAGCGTCGTCTTGCCATAGCCCGAGGGCCCGACCAGCGCATGGATCTTGCCGGCGTCGAGCACGAGCGAGAAGTCGCGCAGCACCTCACGCAGCTCGCCCGAGGCGGTGCGGAACGCTTTGCGCGTGATCTTGATGTCAAGCTGCCTTTGGCCGCCAGCGAGAGACATGGTGCTCGAAAGGTTGGACGATGAAAGCTTCGATCGCGAGCATGATCCCGACGAAGGGGAGCGCGTAGGCGAGCAGGAGGGAGATGTCGAAGAGCTGAAAGGCCGTACCGATCTCGAAGCCGACGCCGTTCGAGCGGCCGAGAAGCTCGACCACGAGGACGATCTTCCAGACGATCGAGAGGCCGGTGCGCGTCGCCGCGGCGATATAGGGCGCAAGTTGCGGCAGGAGGACGTGTTTGACCCGCGTGCTCCACGGCATGGCGAAGACGCTCGCCATTTCCTCGAGTCCGGCGTCGAGCGAGCGAGCGCCCTCCCTGATCACGACCGTAGCGTTCGGCAATTTATTGAGCGCGACGGCGAGGATCGCGGCGGCATCGGTCAGGCCCATCCAGATATAGGCGAGCACAATGATAACGAGCGCCGGCAGATTGAGGAGAACGACGAGCCAGGGATCACCCAGCCGATCGAAAGTCTCATTGCGGCCCATGGCTATGCCGAAGAGCGTGCCAAAGACCATCGCCAGCCCAAAGGAGACAATGACGCGTGCGAGCGTAATTCCGAGATTGAAGAAGAGGGCGCCCGAATGCGCCTCGCGCAGCATCACGGCAACGACGGCGCCGGGCTCCGGCAAGACGCGGCTCGCCGCGAGCATTGCGGCGACCTGCCAAATCGCGATCAGCAGAACGAGCGAAAGAATACGCAGGGCCACGTCAGTTCTCCGGCACGTCCTTGTAGAAGGTGCCTCCATCGAGCTCAGCGGCCGGTCCGACGAGCTTGGCTCCGCCGAGCTGCGCGAGCACCAGATAGAGCTTGCGCGCATCCGCTTCCTCGGCCGCGACCTTTCTCTTCTCGGTGCCTTCGAGGTAGCGCTTACGATAAAGCGCAAGCGCCTTCGGATCGGAAATGCCGATGAGCGGCGCAAGCTTCTGCCAATCGGCATCGGAATGAGCCAATATGTCTTGCGCCTGGCGGGTCAGGGCGAAGAAGCGGCGCAGAACGTCGCGATGCTGATCGGCGAAACTCTCGTCGAACACATAGCCGATCATCGCGACTGGGCCTGCCGCACCCAAGCTCTTTTCGACGTCGTCAATGCCGATCAGGCGGCGGAATCCATGAAGCTCGAGGTTGACGCAGAAATTCCAGAAATTCAGCGTCGCATCGCTCTGACCCTGTAGCGCCTGTTGGGCGAGGAGCGGGGGAGCGCCATAGAGAATCGTCGCCTGCGATTCGAGGTCGATCGACGAGCGCCGGGCAAGCGCCTGCAGCAGCAGCCAGCTCTTGTCGAGCGGACCGCCGGCGACCGCAAGCTTTTTGCCCTTCAAATCGGCGAGCGCATTCACCGAGGAATGCGGCGGCACCATCACTGCCCCGAGCGTGCTCGAATAAGGAAAGAACTTGAGCTTTCCGCCGAGGCTGCGCTCGCGCGAAACCCAGAGCCAATCGGAGATGATAATGTCCGCCGAACCGCCCATGATCGCGACTTTGCCGGCCTCGGTCGAACCAAGCTGGGTCACCTGCAGGTCGAGCCCCGCTTGCCTGTCGAGCCCGTGATCCTTGATAACCGCGAGTTCCCAATTGAAGGTTCCGGTCTTTTGCACTGCGATACGCAGCGTGTCGGCAGCATGTGCTTGGCTGCACCAGACGAGAAGAAAGGCGAGGCAAAACGCCGCAATTCCTTTAACCGGTTTCTGACGCATCGCCTCCTCGGCTGTTAAATGAAGGACTTGGCTCATTCGCGTGCTCCGCTTATGCGGCGCAGGGATTGTCTTAGATTATACGATCGGGCTACACATCGTCCCCGCATGACGTTTATCGATCGTCGCAACCTTGCAACATGCCCATGAGGGTGGGGAAGGAAACCAAAATCATGAGTAAGAAAAGCGTTGTGTTGCTTGCCGCCGGCCTGTTCGGGTTGATGGCGGTGCCGGCTTTTGCTGCGGGCGATCCTGCCGCCGGCGAGCAGATTTTCAATCACACCTGCAAGCTTTGCCATCGCATCGGCCCGGGCGCCTCGAATTTCGTCGGCCCGAATCTGAACGGCATCGACGGCCGCACCATCGCCTCGGAACCCGGCTATGATTATTCGCAGGCCGACCAGGACAAGAAGAAAGCGGGCTTCGTCTGGAATGAGCAGAACTTCGATAAATATATCGCCAATCCGCAGCAGGCGATCCCCGGCACAAAAATGCTCTTCCCGGGTCTGCCCAAGGACAGCGACCGCGCCAACATCTGGGCCTATATTTCCCAGTTCAAAGCGGACGGCTCGAAGAAATAGGCGCCCCGGTAAGGCGGCGCGCCCGAGAGATCGAGACCGCAAGCGATCATTGCCGCGCGAGAGCGCGGCAATTCGTATTTCCTGCATCTTCCGACAGACCGGCGCATTCCGACAGGCAGGACTCATTCGGCGGCTCCGCCGCGGCGAATGAGCATGCCGCGCGCCGGATCGTAAGCGAGGATCGCGCCCGCCAAAAAGACCACCATGCAGCCGACGACGATTACGAGAGAGAAATAGTCGACCTGTTCGTAGAAGGCGAAGCGGATCAACTCGACCGCATAAGTGAACGGGTTGAACCAGCAGATGGTCGCAAGCCACGGGCTCTTTTCCTGCACCTGCCAGAGCGGATAGAGCGCCGAGGACGCAAAGAACATCGGAAAGATCACAAAGTTCATCACGCCGGCGAAGTTCTCGAGCTGGCGGATGAGCGAAGAGAGGACCATTCCGAGCGCGCCGAGCATCAGCCCGGAGAGAACGAGCGCCGGAAAAACCGTCAAATAGCCCCAGAGCGAATCGGGCGAGATTCCCCATAGATAGGCGATCGCGAGATAAGTGTAGACTTGGAGAATGCCGACCGCCGTGCCGGCGAGCAATTTGCTCGTGAGCAGATACCAGCGCGGGAAAGGACTGACGAGCAGCGTGCGCATATTGCCGGTCTCGCGGTCGTAGACCATCGACAGCGACGATTGCATGCCGTTGAAGAGCTGGATCATCGCCATCAGGCCCGGCGTGATATAGACGTCGTAGGTCACGTAGGTCTGATAGGGCGGAATGATCGAAATGCCGAGAACGGCGCGAAAGCCCGACGCGAAAATGAAAAGCCAGACGAGCGGACGCACGAGGGCGGAGATGAAGCGCCCGCGCTGATGGATGAAGCGCAGAGCTTCGCGCCAGATGATGCCCTGCATGCAAATCGCATATTGGGCGGGGCCGAAGGCTTTGCGCGGCGCGCCGGCAGCGACCAGGGTCATGGACCGTCTCCTTGCTGGACCTCGGCGCCGGTCACTTTGACGAAAGCCGCACGCATGTCGGGCGCGCCGGTGCGCGCCAAAATTTCCGTGGCGAGCCCTTTTTCGCGGATCTTGCCCTCGTGCAAAATAACGACGGAATCGGTCTTGGCGATCTCGTCGATCAGGTGCGTCGTCCAAAGCACGCCGATGCCTTCGCTGGCAACGAGGCTGCGCACTTGCGCGATGATATCGGCGCGCGCCTTGACGTCGAGGCCGACCGTTGCTTCGTCGAGCAGCAAGAGATCCGGACGATGGAGAAAGGCGCGCGCAATCTCGACCCGCCGGATATAGCCGCCGGAGAGATTGCGCACGCGCTCGGACGCCCGGTCCGCCAGGTTGGCGCGCGCCAGCACGTCCCGCGCGCGGCGCTTCGCCTCGCCCGGTCCTATGCCATGTAGCGCCGCGTGATAGATGAGATTCTGCATGACCGTGAGCTCGAGGTCGAGCGTGCGCGGCTGAAAGACGACGCCGAGCCGGCGCAATGCCTCGCCGGGATGGCGGTTGACGTCATAGCCGAAGATTCTGATCGTTCCCGCGCGAGTCACATAGAGCCGCGTGATGAGCGAGAAGAGCGTGCTCTTGCCGGCGCCATTGAGCCCGAGAAGCACAGTGAAGCTCCCCGGCTCGACCATGAAGGAGACATCGTCGAGCGCCTTGCGCTTGCCATAGAAATGACTGACGCCGACAACTTCGAGAGCGGCGACGTTTACCGCCTCGGTCTCGCGCCTGAGTTTCTCGTCCAGGGTCAAGGCGTTTTCCTTTTCGGAGCGGCGATTTCAAGACCCCGAGGGAAAGCCTGGATCGGCCTTGTTCGACATTAGATCTATCATGGCCAGGGCGCTCAAAGTCGGAAGATTGTTGTAAGAAACTTGCCTGCTGCGATGCGGGGTCGATGCCGGCGTTTGCACTTAAAATGATTGCCGGAGCCCGGCGGATCAAGCTTGCGACCTGTCCAAAACCCCCTGCCCGATCACAATCCGGCGAGACTGGCTTGGCTCAGGTCTCGGCCCTGCCGGCCGATTGGAGCAAAGCGAGGATCGTGTCCTCGGTGGGCTTTGCCGCAACGATGACCTTCGGCAAGGGCAGCAAGGGCGCTGCCGCATCATCCGAAATTGCGACATGGATGAGGGGCGCCGGATCAAGTCCGGCCTCGGCCATGAGCTTTAGGAAGATTTCGGAGCTCCGCCGGGAATAATGCAGGACCACGGGAAGCCTGCCCTGGGCGAAGAGGTCAATTGCTTCTTCGGAAAGCTGCGCCGCTTCCTCCGCCGCATAGGTCTCGACGACTTCGAGCTCCATGCCGGCCTTTGTGCAGGCAAGCTCGAGATCGCTCTTGCGCTCGCGTCCGGCAAGATAGACAAGCCGCGCCCCGGGCTCGAAGCGATCCTTCATGACGGAGGCGAGCGCCTCGACGTCGAGCGTCACCCGCAGCGGACCCTCGAAACCCGCGGCTCTCGCCGCCTCCCCTGTCGTTGCGCCGACAACGAAAAGCGGCAACATCCGCCGCAATTCCGGCGGCGGCCATTCCGGCGCGAGATCCAGACATTCGAACGCCCGCGCGCTCGTTGCGAGAGCTGCATCGAACACGCCCTGCGGCCAGGCCGCGCCGGTCCGCCGGATTTCGAGCACCGGCGAGAGGATCGCCGTATGGCCGATCGCGGCGAGCCTTTCGGCGCTGCGCAGCGCTTGGTTCCAGGGACGGGTGAGCAGGATCAGCATGAACCGAGAATGTCTTTCGGCACACGGGTGAGCAATTGGTGCCCGGCGCTTTCCCCGAGAGATTCGGCCTCGCTCTGGCGTCCGCCGACGCGTATTTCGAAGAATTCGCTGCCGTCAGGCCGCAGCACGATCGCATGGAGCTTCAGGTCCGCACCCTCGAGGCGGGCATAGCCGCCGATCGGCGTGCGGCAGGAGCCGTCGAGGACACGCAGAAGCGCGCGTTCGCATCGAAGCGCGATCGCCGTCGCTTCATCGAGGATCGGCCGCAGCACGTCGGCGACGGCGCGATCATCGCGCCGCGCCGTGACGCCGATTGCGCCTTGCCCGACTGCGGGAACGAAATCTTCGCAATCGAGCACTTTCGTCGCCCTGTCGGCGAGCCCGAGCCGCTTCAAGCCGGCAAGCGCCAGAATGATCGCATCGACTTCGCCGCGCGCCAGTTTCGAAAGCCGCGTTTCGACATTGCCGCGCAAGAGCACGACATCGAGATCCGGCCGCAGCCGTTTCAGCAGGGCGGCACGCCGCAGCGAGGCCGTGCCGACGCGTGCTCCCTTTGCGAGATCGCGCGGATCGGAGGCCTTGGCCGAAATCCAAACGTCGCGCACATCTTCGCGCGGCAGGAAGCCTGCGATCTCGACCGTTTGCGGCAGAAGCGTCGGCAGGTCCTTGGCCGAATGGACGGCAATGTCGATGTCGCCGCGCTCGAGCGCGAGATCGAGCTCCTTCGTAAAAAGACCCTTGCCGCCCGCTTCGCTCAAAGGGCGATCTTGGATGAGGTCGCCGCTTGTCTTCACGGTGATGATCTCAAAGGCGTTTGATCCATGCGCCGCGGCGAGCCGCCGCTCGACCTCATGCGCTTGGGTCAGGGCCAGAGGACTGCCGCGCGTGCCGATCCTCAGCGGCGCCCCGCTTGATTTTGGTAAAGATGGAATCGCTGATTTTCCTGCTGTTTGGCTTATTGGCGTTGTACAATAGTTCTGCCTCAAATGCCGCCTTCTGCTATGCGGCGGCAGGCTTGCCAAGCCCTTCTAAAGGCTCATTGTCTCACCAGGTCCGGTCCATGCGTGTCCTCGGTATCGAAACCACTTGCGACGAAACGGCGGCGGCCGTGGTCAGGCTCAAGCCGGAAGGCGGCGGCGAGATCCTCGCCAATGAGGTGCTGAGCCAGATCGCAGAGCACCAAGCCTATGGCGGGGTTGTACCCGAGATCGCCGCGCGCGCCCATATCGACGTGCTCGACCGGCTGATTCTGCAGGCGCTCGACAACGCACAGGTGAGCGTCGCCGAGCTCGACGGCATAGCGGCCGCGGCGGGTCCGGGGCTCGTCGGCGGCGTCATCGTTGGGCTTACGACCGCCAAGGCGCTGGCCCTCGCGGCACACAAACCCTTCGTTGCGGTCAATCATCTCGAAGGCCACGCGCTCACCGCCCGCCTCTCGGGCGGGCTTGCCTTTCCTTACCTCCTGCTGCTCGTCTCCGGCGGCCACACGCAGCTCGTCGCGGTCAGGGGCGTTGGCGATTATCTGCGGCTTGGCGCCACGGTCGACGATGCCGTGGGCGAGGCCTTCGACAAGGTCGCCAAAATGCTCGGTCTCGGCTATCCGGGTGGCCCGCATATCGAGCGCGAGGCCGAAAGAGGCGTGCCGCGCTTCGACTTGCCGCGGCCTATGCTTGGGCGGTTCAAGCCGGATTTCTCCTTTTCCGGATTGAAAACCGCGGTACGGCTCGAGGCGCAGCGCATCGCGCCTTTGACCGGAGCGGATGTTGCCGATCTCTGCGCTTCGTTCCAGGCCGCCGTCATCGACACGCTCGTCGACCGGCTGCGCGCCGGCGTGCGTCTCTTCGGCGAGAGACTGGGTCCCTGCCGAGTCCTGGTGGTTGCAGGGGGCGTTGCGGCCAATGCCGCGATCCGGCGCGCACTGACGCGCTTTTGCAGCGAGAGTGGGCTGCGGCTCGTCGTTCCCCCGATTCCACTCTGTACCGACAACGGAGCGATGATCGCCTGGGCCGGAATCGAGCGGCTGATGCTCGGGCTCAACGATGACATGACCTTCGCGGCGCGTCCGCGCTGGCCGCTGGATGGCGCGGCGGATAAAGCCCATCACGGCAAGGCCTGACAGCCGATCCCGGCGAAGCAGAGCCTGCCTTGTTCTTGGCTAAAAAGCGCCCGAGTGAAACGGGAGCTTGGCATCTTCTTCCGGCCGGACAGATTCGAGGGGAAATGTAATGCCGGAGCGCGTCCTAGTTCTCGGGGCGGGGGCCTGGGGGACGGTTCTCGCCAATCTTGCCGCGCGCGCCGGTGCGCACGTCGCACTCTGGACCCGCGATCCGGACCATGCTGCCGAAATGGCGGCAACCGGCGTCAACGCGCGCCATCTCCCGGGCGTGCCGCTCGGGCTCAGCGTGCGTCCGACCGCGTCGCTTTCGCAGGCCGAAGAAGCCGATTTGATCCTGCTCGCCGTCCCGACGCAGGCTCTGCGCCAGGTCTGCGAATCCTTGACGTCGCCGCCGGCGGTTCCGATCATCATCTGCGCAAAAGGCATCGAACGCACGAGCGGGCTTTTCCCGACTGAGGTCGTCGCCGAGGTCCTGCCGGATAATCCATGTGCGGTCCTCTCCGGACCGAGTTTCGCCGCAGATGTGGCCAAGGGGCTGCCGACGGCCGTGACGCTCGCCGCCGCAGACAGCGAGCAGGCTGCGGCGCTGGCTCGCAAGCTCGCCGCGCCCTGGTTCAGGCTCTATCATTCGCATGACGTTCGTGGCGTCGAGATCGGCGGCGCCGCCAAGAACGTGCTCGCGATCGCGAGCGGTATTGCCGCCGGGCGCGGGCTTGGGGCAAGTGCCGGGGCGGCGCTGATCGCACGCGGCTTTGCCGAGCTTGCGCGTTTCGGGCGCGCCTATGGCGCCGATCCGGCAACGCTTTCTGGGCTTTCCGGGCTCGGCGACCTGGTCCTCACATGTACGTCGCATCAGTCGCGTAACTTCTCGTTCGGGTTTGCGCTTGGACAGGGAGCGAGCGTCGAGGCGGCGAGCGCCGACGGAAGATTGCATGAGGGCGTTTTTACCTGCGGGATCCTCGTCGATCTTGCGCGGCGCAAATCGATCGACATGCCGATTTCGGCCGCAATCGATGCTGTGCTCGCCGAAAAGCTGTCGATCGATGCGGCGATCGAAGCCCTGCTTTCGCGCCCGGCCAAGCCTGAAATCGCCGCGGGAAATACCGGCGCGCGATTTTACGAGTGAGAGCGAGGAGGGTCATGGCGCATTGGTTGCTGAAGAGCGAACCCGGGAGCTGGTCCTGGCAGCAGCAAGTCGAGGCCGGCGAAAAAGGAACGAGCTGGAATGGCGTGCGCAACCATTCCGCCAAGCAGAACCTAATGGCGATGAAGGTCGGCGAAGAGGCCTTCTTCTATCATTCCGGCGAAGGCAAGGAGATCGTCGGCATTGTTGCGATCACGAAACCCTATTATCCCGACCCGAGCGACAAGACGGGCGTCTTCGGCATGGTGGACGTGCGCGCGGTAAGACCCCTCAGGACCCCGGTCACGCTTGCCGCGATCAAGGCCGAGCCGCGCCTCAAGGACATGGTGCTCGTCAACAATTCGCGTCTTTCCGTCCAGCCGGTCACCGAGGACGAGTGGAAGGTCATCTGCACGATGGGCGGCATCTCGAAATAAGCGGGTCCCGGCAGACTGATTGCGATCCGAGCCTGCCCGTCGGCTTGCCTTTCCCCGGCTCTCGGCCTATCGGGCTGCCCTTCCCGCGCATTCCCGGAACTGACCCATGATCCGCTCCGCCTTGATGAATGTGATGACCGCGGCGGCGCTGAAGGCCGGACGCGGATTGAGACGCGATTTCGGCGAAGTCGAGAATCTCCAGGTCTCGGTCAAGGGGCCGGGGGATTTCGTCTCCGCTGCCGACCGGCGGGCCGAAAAGATCCTGTTCGAAGAATTGTCGAAGGCGCGGCCCGGCTATGGTTTCGTGCTCGAAGAAACTGGGCTCGTCGAGGGCCCGGACAAAAGTCATGTCTGGTATATCGATCCGCTCGACGGCACGACCAATTTTCTGCATGGCCTGCCGATTTTCGCGATTTCAATCGGCTTGCAGCGCGAAGGCCAGATTGTCGCCGGCCTCGTCTATAATCCGGCGACAGAAGCGATGTATGTCGCCGAGAAAGGCCAGGGTGCCTATCTCAACAATCGTCGCCTGCGAGTGGCGGCGCG
Organism: Beijerinckiaceae bacterium; assembly: GCA_021324915.1. GTDB lineage: Bacteria > Pseudomonadota > Alphaproteobacteria > Rhizobiales > Beijerinckiaceae > Methylovirgula. The sequence continues at coordinate 52,551 of JAJPIC010000017.1, forward strand.
CCGCGACATGGGCGAGGCGCTCGTCGGTTGCGGCATTCCCCATCTCGGCAAGCCGGGCCATGCGCGTTTCAAAATGGAGCTTTCCGCGGTCATGACGCGGGCATCGAATCTGCGCCGGCTCGGCGCCGCGGCGCTCGATCTCTGCTTCGTCGCTTCCGGCGCCTATGACGGCTTCTGGGAACGCGATTTGAAGCCCTGGGACCTGGCGGCGGGCATTCTCATCATCCGGGAAGCCGGCGGTTTCGTCACGGATGCCGAGGGCGGCCAGGAGATTCTCGCGAAAGGCTCTGTCTGCGCCGGCAATGAGACTATACATTCGCAATTATTAGCGCTCATTCGCTCTGCCGATTAAGGCCAATCCATGTTACAAATCTCGCTCCCCGGCCGGCTGTGGCCGAAGAAAGATGAAGTATCGACAATGGCGGGCGATTCCGACCCCTATAGACTTTCCTCTCCGCGCATCTTCCTGCTGCGGATGGTGCTTTTTCTCATTCTGGTCGGCTTCGTCGCGCTGATCCTGCATAAGCAGATCGCCATCGCCTTCATGGCCAATCCGGGGCTCAACAGCCTGATTTTCTTCGTGCTGGCGATCGGCATCGTGCTTGCCTTGCGGCAAGTGATCCGCCTCTTCCGCGAAATCCGCTGGGTGAACGCACTGCCGGAAGGCTTCGCCGACAAGGTCAAGCCGCCGGTGCTTCTCGCGCCCATGGCGACCCTGCTCGGCGATCGCCCGGCCGGGACGACGATCTCGACGACCACCTTGCGCACCATCCTCGATTCGATCGGCACAAGGCTCGACGAGGCGCGCGACACCGGCCGCTATCTCACCGGGCTCCTCATTTTCCTCGGCCTGCTCGGCACGTTCTGGGGCTTGCTCGCAACCGTCGGCTCGATCGGCAATGTGATCAAGTCTTTGCAGACCGGCAATGACGCCGCCGTCATGTTCGAGAATTTGAAGAACGGGCTGGCCGCACCGCTCGCCGGCATGAGCATTTCCTTCACTTCCTCGCTGTTCGGCCTCGCGGGCTCGCTCGTGCTCGGCTTTCTCGATCTGCAGGCCGGACATGCGCAGAACCGGTTCTACAACGAGCTCGAAGACAATCTGAGCGCCAGCGCGAGCGACAGGGTCTACGAAAGCGCCTCGCCTGCGGCCATCGAGAGCCTGCCGCGCGATCTGCGCGCCGCCATCGATAAGATCGCCACGACCGCGGACCAGAGCCATGTGCGGGCGACCTCGATCGCCATGGCCAATCTCGCCGACGGCATTCAAAGCCTCGTTCAACACATGCGCTCGGAGCAGCAATTGATCCGCGATTGGGTCGAGGCCCAGGCCGAGCAGAACCAGGAAATCAAGGTCGTGCTGAAGCAGATCGCCCGTGAATCGGAGCGTCGCTGATGCCGCTTGCCCGCGCCCGCCGCCATCGCGCCGTCGATTACTGGCCAGGTTTCGTCGATGCTCTCTCGACGATGCTGCTCGTCATCGTCTTTCTGCTCTCCGTCTTCATGATGGCGCAGTTCTTCCTCGCCCGCGAAGTCTCGGGCAAAGACACGGTGCTCGATAAGCTCAACAAGCAGATCTCCGAATTGACGTCTCTGCTCGCGCTCGAACGCGCGAACAAGGCCGATGCGCAATCTTCGCTCGCGACGCTCGAAGCGACCCTCGACACCGAGAAGAAGGAGAACGCGAAGCTGCATGCGCAGATTGCCTCGGCCAATTCCGGCGCTTCCGGCGCCGATCAGCGCGTCACAGCCGCCGAGCAGCAGCTCAATGCGCAGAAAGGAATCACCGCGCAGGCGCTTGCCCAGGTCGATATTCTCAATCAGCAGATCGCGGCGCTGCGCAAACAGCTGGCAGCCATCGAAGACGCGCTCGCGGCCTCCGAAGCGCGCGATCGCGAATCGCAGGCAAAGATCGCTGACTTAGGCTCGCGCCTCAATATTGCCTTGGCGCAGAAAGTTCAGGAACTCGCCCGCTACCGCTCGGATTTCTTCGGCCGGCTGCGCCAGATCCTCGGCGACCGGCCGGATATCCGCACCGTCGGCGATCGTTTCGTATTCCAATCCGAAGTGCTCTTCGACACGGGCCAGGCGACGCTCAACGCCGCCGGCAAGACCGAGCTCGATAAGCTCGCCGACGCGATCATCCAGCTCGATCACGAGATCCCGCCCGAGATTCCGTGGATCCTGCGCGTCGACGGCCATACCGACAAGAGGCCGATCCAGTCGGCGCAATTCCACTCGAACTGGGATCTCTCTTCGGCGCGCGCCATCGCGGTCGTGCGCTATCTGATCGGCAAGGGCGTGCCGCCTGAGCGTCTCGCCGCGGCGGGCTTCGGCGAATTTCAGCCGATCGATCCTGGCGACAACGAGGACGCCTATCGCAAGAACCGCCGCATCGAGCTGAAGCTCACCGAGCGGTGAACACGGGTATTGCGAGGAGCCGACAGCGGCGACGAAGCGATCCAGAATCAGATAGAATGGCGGCAGCGCCAGGATCCGTTCGCATTCGCCCGTAATGACGGCTTGGGGACAGCCCTCCTTGCCTACCACCGTTCCGGCAGTGTAATGCGCGCCCGCTACCGGGCCGGTAGCTCAATTGGTTAGAGCCGGCCGCTCATAACGGTCTGGTTGCAGGTTCGAGTCCTGCCCGGCCCACCACGCTTGCTCCTTCAGCTCAGCACCGCCATATTCTAACATCGAGCCCGATGCTCGAGAACCAACTGCGGCCTTGACCCGCCAGATGGGAGAAAAGGATGTTCATCGAAACCGAGACCACGCCGAATCCGGCGAGTCTGAAATTTCTGCCCGGCCGCACCGTGATGCCGGCCGGCACGCTCGAAATTCGTAGCCCCGCAGGCGCCGCCCAATCGCCGCTCGCGCAGGCGCTCTTCGAAATTCCGGGCGTCTGCGGCGTCTATTTCGGCGCGGATTTCATCACCGTGACCAAGGACAGCGGCGAATGGCATGAGCTGAAGCCCGCCATTCTCGGCGCGATCATGGAACATTTCGTCTCCGGCGCGCCGCTGCTTGTGGAAGGCGCTGCGCCCGACCCGCAAGACGAGCCGGACGAATTCTTTGCCCCCGAAGATGCGGAAACGGTCGAGACGATCAAGGAGCTGATCGAGACGCGCGTGCGGCCCTCGGTGGCCGGCGACGGCGGCGACATCAAGTTCCGCGGCTATCGCGAGGGGGTGGTCTATCTCGCTATGAAGGGCTCTTGCTCGGGCTGCCCGTCTTCGACCGCGACCTTGCGGCACGGAATCGAGAATCTGCTGCGCCATTACGTGCCGGTCGTCCACACGGTCGAGCAAATCTAGCGCATGATCGCGAAAAAGTTCGCCCTCGGATTGATCCGCGGGTGGACAGCGGTTTTTCGATAGGAGCATGCTCCGACACAGTGCATGATCGCCAAAATCGGTCAGCGGTTTTCCGAGAAGATCGCCGAAACTCAATCCGAGGCGCTGAAGCCGCCGAATGAAGATCCTCGCCATCGATACTGCGCTCAATGCGGTCTCGGCCTGCGTCCTCGAAAGGGGCGCGCCGCTCCCGGAAGCTTCCGAGACGATTGCCATGCAGCGCGGTCATGCCGAGGCGCTTCTGCCGCTGATCGACCGCGTGATCGCGCAGGTCGAAGGTGGATTTTCGGCGCTCGGGCGCGTCGCGGTGACGGTCGGGCCGGGCTCGTTTACAGGGCTCAGGGTCGGGATCGCAGCGGCGCGGGCGATCGGCATCGCCCGTGACATTCCGGTCGTCGGCGTCTCGACGCTCGCGGCGCTCGCAGCACCTTTGATCGTCATGGGCAAGCCTGGCCTCATCGCCGCGGCGATCGACGCCCGGCACGGCAATGTTTATTTCGCCGCCTTCGGTCCGGACGGGCGCGCCATAGTCCTGCCGCGCGTCGCCTCGGCGCGCGAAGCGGTACGGCTCCTTGGAAGCGGACCCGTGCGGATCGTCGGTTCGGGCGCGCCTATGCTCGCAATCGAAGCCTGGACGGCGCATCTTTCCGCCGAGGTCACCGGCAGCGCTGCGCCGGATATCGCCTTCGTAGCCCGTCTCGGGTTGCTCGCCGATCCGGCCGCGGCGCCTCCCCGCCCGCTTTATCTGAAAGCGCCTGACGCCAAGCCGCAGGAGGCGCCCGTGCCTCTCGCTCCGGCTTGATGCTCGGCTTGTTCGGCAGGCCCGCTTCGATCCGCCGGATCGGCCCGGAATATGGAGGCGCCTGCGCCAAGATCCATGCGCGAAGCTTCGCCCATCCTTGGGGCGCGGGCGAATTCGAATCTCTGCTCGCCGCCCGCAACGTGGTGGGCCACGGGGCTTTTATCCGCCTGCTTTGGGGCGGGCGCGTGCTCGCCGGTTTCGTGCTCTCGCGCTTGGCCGCAGATTCGGCCGAGATCCTGACGATTGCGGTCGTTCCGAGGGCGCGCGGCAAGGGCCTTGGCGGGGCGCTTTTGGCCACCCATCTCGCCCAATTGGCGGCAAGCGGCGCAAAATCGCTCTTTCTGGAGGTCGAAGCCGAGAATCGCGCCGCGCTCGCGCTCTACCGGCGCTTCGATTTTTACGAAGTCGGTGCGCGCAAGGCCTATTACCGGACGGCCGACGGAAATCGCGCCGGCGCCCTGATTTTGCGCCGGGATCTCGATTAACCGCCGGCGATTTCAGGAGAGCAATGGCGATGGCCTCAAAACCGCGATAAAAGATCATCAGCTTGGAGCCAACCCCAGGATCGATCACCGGATCTTGCCAGAGGCAGGATCGCAGCGAGGCTTATGGACGACACTTTCGATTTGCCCTTGGAGGCCGATTTGGCGGACCGGCGGGAGCCGGCCGCTCTGCGCAAAAAGCTGTTCATCAAGTCATACGGCTGTCAGATGAATGCTTACGATGCGCAGCGGATGAGCGATCTCCTCGTGGATTTCGACGAGACGCAGCTTCTCACCGAAGCCGATCTTGTCATTTTGAATACATGCCACATCCGGGAGAAAGCTGCCGAGAAGATCTTCTCGGAGCTCGGCAAAGTGCGCGCGGCCAAGCGCGCGCGGCGCGCCAATGGCCGAGACATGAAGATCGTGGTCGCCGGCTGTGTCGCGCAAGCCGAAGGCGAAGAGATTCTGCGGCGCCAGAGCGCCGTCGATATCGTCGTCGGCCCGCAAAACTACCATCGCCTGCCCGAACTTCTGCGCCGCTCGGATGAATCGCGCATCGTCGATACGGATTTCGCGATCGAAGATAAATTCGATCATCTCGCCAAACCTGCACCCGGCAAGACGCGCGAGCGTGGCGTTTGCGCCTTCGTGACGGTGCAAGAAGGTTGCGATAAATTTTGCACGTTCTGCGTCGTACCCTATACGCGCGGCGCGGAATTCTCACGCCCCGTCGCAAAGATCCTCGCCGAGGTCGAAGATCTCGCCAAGGAGGGCGTGAAGGAAATCTCGCTGCTGGGGCAGAACGTCAACGCCTATCATGGCGAAGGACCGGACGGACGGCCCTGGTCGCTCGCACGGCTCTGTGCGCGGCTCGCCGAAGTGCCGGGCATTGTCCGGCTGCGCTATACGACGAGCCATCCGAACGACATGGACGAGGCGCTCATCGCCGCGCATCGCGATCTGCCCGCGCTGATGCCTTATCTGCATCTGCCGGTGCAGGCGGGATCGGACAAGGTGCTTGCCGCCATGAATCGCAAGCACGGCCGCGATGCCTATCTCGACATTATCGCGCGGCTGCGCGCGGCGCGTCCCGATATTGCGCTGTCCTCGGACTTCATCGTCGGCTTTCCCGGCGAGAGCGAGGCGGATTTCGAGGCGACGCTCGATCTCGTGCGCAGGATCGGCTTTGCCAGCGCCTTTTCCTTCAAATATTCGCCCCGTCCCGGCACGCCGGGCGCCGAAATGCCGGATCAAGTCGAGGAAAAGGTCAAGCGCGCGCGGCTCGCGCAGCTCCAGGCGCTCCTCGAAGAGCAGCGCCAAGCTTTCAACAATTCGATGATCGGTAAGACTTTTTCTGTCCTGTTCGAAAAAAAGGGCCGCCACCCGGATCAAATCGCCGGCAGGTCTCCCTATCTTCAATCTGTCCAGGTTACGGCCCCGGACGGATTGATCGGCGCCGTTCTGCCGGTCGAGATCGTGGCGGCGGGTTCGAATTCCCTCTTCGGGCGCCTTTGCGCCGCCGAGGCCGGCACTGGAGCATGAGGTTAAAGGCTTGAGATCATCGGATCGTTCGGTTTCGACCCTGAAAGAAGGGGCACGCCCGCCAATCCCTTCAGATATGCCTGCCGAGATCACCTTGGCTTTCGATGACAATCGCCACGCCTCGCTGCTCTTTGGGCTTTACGATCAGAACCTTGCGAAAGTCGAGCGCCGGCTCGGCGTGCGTGCGAACGCGCTCGGCAATCAGGTCACCATCAAGGGCCCGGCGGAAGCCTGCGAACAGGCGCGCCATGTTCTCGAAAATCTCTATGCGAGGGTGAAGCTCGGTCAGGCGGTCACGTTGGGCGACGTGGACGGCGCGATCCAGGAAGGCGTGCTGCAAGGCAGTCTCTTCCCCAATGCCGAGATCGGGCGCGCGGTCTTCGAAGAGATCGCCACGCGCCGGCGCGGGGTCGTGCGCGCGCGCAATGCCGCGCAAGATCTTTATCTGCGCTGCCTCAAACGGCACGAGCTCGTTTTCGCCGAAGGTCCGGCGGGCACCGGCAAGACGTGGCTTGCTGTGGGTTATGCCGTCTCGCTCCTCGAGCAGGGCGTCGTCGAACGGCTGATCCTTTCGCGTCCGGCGCTCGAAGCGGGCGAGCGATTGGGCTTCCTGCCGGGCGACATGCGCGAGAAGGTCGATCCTTATCTGCGGCCGATCTTCGACGCGCTCAACGATTTCATGGACGCACGGATGCTCGAGCGCGGCATGCAGACCGGCATGATCGAAGTAGCTCCGCTCGCCTTCATGCGTGGCCGCACCCTGAGCAATGCCTGCATTCTGCTCGACGAGGCGCAGAACACGACTTCCGTGCAGATGAAAATGTTTTTGACGCGCCTCGGCGAGGGCTCGCGCATGATCGTCAACGGCGATCCCTCGCAGACCGATCTTCCCTCCGGCCAGACCTCCGGCCTGGGCGAGGCGATCAACCTGCTCGCAGGCCTCGAAGGCGTCGGGCATGTGCGCTTTTCAGAAGGCGACGTCGTGCGTCACGATCTCGTCCGGCGCATCGTGATGGCCTATGAGGAACGCGCCTCGCAGCGCGGCGGGAGCGCACGCCGATGAGCGAGGGCCGAAGTAGCATCGCAATCGATATTTCCGTCGCGTCCGACGCCTGGTCGCTCGAAAAGATCGAGGACAGGATCGGCACCGCGATCGATACGGCGATCCGCGTGTCGCGCGCCAGGCTCGAAGACGGCGCGGAGCTCAGCGTTCTCCTATGCGACGACGCCTTCATCCGTGGCCTGAACCGGCAATGGCGCGGGCAGGACAAGCCGACCAACGTCCTCTCCTTTCCGGCCGCCACCACATTCACCCCGGCGCTCGGGGACATTGCAATCGCCTACGAGACCACGGCGCAAGAGGCTGCTGCCGAAGGAAAAAGCCTCAGCGATCATTTTATCCACCTCTTAATCCACGGCTTCCTCCATCTGATCGGCTATGATCACCGGGACGAAGCCGAGGCGGCGGTGATGGAAAAGCTCGAACGCGAGGTTCTCGCCGAGCTCGGCATCGCCGATCCTTATGCGCGCTTCGAGACGGCTTAAATGAGCCTCAACGGCGATAACGACAACGGCGATAAAGCAAAACCCGGCTTGCTCGAGCGGCTGCGTGCCTTGTTCGGCTTAGGGGCCACGGTGCGCGAAGCGCAAAACGCGCTGGGCGAAGCGGCACCCGAATTCTCGCCGCTCGAACGAGCGATGTTGATGAACGTGCTTTCGCTGCACGAAGTCAGCGTCGTCGATCTCATGATTCCGCGCGCCGACATCATTTCCGTCGCGTATGATGCGACCTTGGCCGAAGTGCTCGACGTGTTCCGCGCAGCCGGACATTCGCGCCTGCCGGTGCACGGCGAAAATCTCGACGATCCGCGCGGCATGATTCATATCCGCGATTTCGTCGATTTTATCGCCGAAGACTTCGACAACTTCAAAAGCGGCGAGCCGCAGCCGGACAAGCGCGGCTTCGGCGAGATGACGCTTGCCGAATCCGGCATGTTGCGCCCCGTCCTCTTCGTGCCGCCCTCGATGCCGGCGCTCGATCTCCTCGTGAAGATGCAGACGAGCCGCACGCATATGGCGCTCGTCATCGACGAATATGGCGGCACCGACGGGCTCGCGTCGATCGAAGACATCGTCGAAATGATCGTCGGCGATATCGAAGACGAGCACGACGAGAACGATAGCCCGAAGATCGAGCGCGCCGAAGACGGAACATTCGTCGTCGATGCGCGCGCGAGCCTCGGCGACGTGTCGCAGGTCCTCGAGCAAGACCTGACAACTTTGGTCGATGCCGAAGATGTCGATACTTTGGGCGGGCTCATCACGGCACTTGCCGGCCATGTGCCTGTCCGCGGCGAGATTTTGCAGGAAGCCGGGCTCGAGTTCGAAGTGCTCGATGCCGATCCGCGCCGCGTGAAGCGCATCAGGATCCGGCGCACTGCGCCGCCGGCAAAAGAGGAACCCGGCGAAGACGAGGGCGAGCCGCGCAGCCTCAGTGCTTTGGCGACAAAGGGCAAAGGGCGATAAATTCGCCCTGATTCGCTGCCATTCGGCGAATGTGCCAGAAAGCCGGCCATGTCCCGCATCGCCGAATTCATAATCCTCTCCGGCGGCTGGCCGCGCCGCGCCATCGCCTTCCTCGCAGGCGCAATAGGTGCGCTCGCCTTGGCGCCGGTCGATTTTCTGCCTGCCGTTCTCGTCCCGATGACTGTTGCCGTATGGCTCATCGACGGCGCCGCGGAAGCAAAGGGCGGGCGCACCTGGCCTGCCTCCATCGTCAATGCGCTCGGCGCCGGCTGGTGGTGGGGCTTCGGCTATTTTGTTGCGGGCTTCTGGTGGCTCGGCTCGGCCTTTCTCGTCGAACCCGATTATGCCTGGGCGCTGCCGCTCGGCGTCCTGGGCCTGCCCGCCTTTCTCGCCTTCTTTCCGGCGCTCGGCTTTGCTCTCGCGCGCGCGATCTGGGGACCAGGCCTTGGCCGGATTCTCGCGCTCGCGGCGGGCCTCGGCTTCAGTGAATGGCTGCGCGGCCATGCGCTTTCCGGCTTTCCGTGGAACGATTACGGCATGGCGCTCGGCACTCATCTCGTGTTTGCGCAACTCGCCGCGGTAGGGGGGCTCGGCGCGCTCAATGTGGCAACGATTGCGATCTTCGCGACGCCGGCGCTCGTCGCCGATCGTCTCCCCAAAGATTCCCGCCGCATTCCGCGGGGCGTGATAATTGGCGCCGTGGCGCTTGCTGCAATCGCGCTCTTTGGAACCTTGCGGCTGAGCGCTCCCGCCCCGAAACCCGTCGCCGGCGTCAAAGTGCGCCTGATGCAGCCGAACATCGCGATGGACGCGAAATTCACCACGCGCAATCGTGACGAGATCGTCGCCGATTATCTGAAGCTCTCCGATCGTGCGACCGGGCCCGAACATATGGGGCTCGCCGACGTCAGCCTGCTCGTCTGGCCGGAATCGGCCTTCCCCTTCATTCTGACCGAAGAGCCGCAAGCGCTGGCCGCGATCGGCGGCGCTTTGCCTGCCGGCACGACGCTGGTGACCGGCGCCGTGCGCATCGGCGAGGCTCCGCCGGAGCCCAATATCCCGCCGCACGGCGGCTTCTATAATTCGATCCTGGCGATCGGTCGCGGCGGCATCATTCTCGACACCTACGACAAGGTTCACCTCGTGCCCTTCGGCGAATATCTGCCGCTCGACTGGCTCCTGCACAAATTCCATTTGCATCATTTCGTGCACGTGCCCGGCGGATTCGAAAAAGGGGCGGCGCATATGTTGCTCACCCTGCCGAACTTGCCACCGGCCGTGCCGCTGATCTGTTACGAGGCCATTTTCCCGGAAGAGGCGGTGCCGGCGAGCCTGCCGGGCATGCCAAGTCCCGGCTTCATGCTCAATGTTACGGACGACGGCTGGTTCGGACGCACGAGCGGCCCCTATCAGCATTTCGCCCAGGCGCGCCTCACCGCCATCGAGCAAGGCCTGCCGCTGCTGCGCGCCGCCAATACGGGCATTTCCGCGATCGTCGACCCTTATGGACGGATCCTCGGTCAACTGCCTTTGGGCGAGGAAGGCGTGATCGACGGCGTCTTGCCCGGCAAGATAGCCGCCCCGCCCTTTGCGCGCGCACCGGTTTTGGCAGGTCTTTTGGCATGGATCGGCGCACTTCTCCTCGCCCTTGGCCTGCGCGCGCTCGTTTGACTTCCTGCGAAAACGGATATGGAATGTTGTACGTGACGTATCTTTAAAGGCGCGGGCAGCTCTATTGCAGGCTAAACTTTCGCTCTCCCGTCCTATGCTTGGAAGGAATTTTCGCGCTTTGGTTTCAAGATCATGACCGATTCTCGCGCAGGTCGCTATGCTTGGCCCCAGCGCGGCGTAGACTTAGCAACCTGGGCGGGAAACGCCGGCCGGCGTGACCCATGTCATTTCAAGCCCAGCTCCACGCCGGTCGGCGGATCCACTCGCGATCTGCTTTGATCGTCTTACTTGAGGAGACGACATTTCCGTGAAAAAGGTGCCCAATCCGATCGATCGCCATGTCGGCAGTCGAGTCAGAATGCGCCGCATTCTCCTCGGCATGAGCCAGGAAAAACTGGGCGAAGCCTTGGGGCTGACTTTTCAGCAGATCCAGAAATATGAAAAAGGGACGAACCGGATCGGTGCGAGCAGGCTGCAACAAATTTCTACGACGCTCAACGTTCCGCCAGCTTTTTTCTTCGATGGCGCACCACTGGCGAATGGCGAAGCCAACGCCAAGCCCAATAATGCCGTAGTCGCTGAGGACGCCAATACTTTCGTGCTCGATTTCATTGCCACGAGCGAAGGACTCACGCTCAACAAAGCCTTTGCCCGCATACAAGATCCGAAAGTGCGCAAGCGCATCATCGATCTCGTCACAAGCATTGCAGGCGACGACCCCGCATCGGGCAGCAAACATATAAAGACCTGAGCGCATAACGCCGCAGCCCGAGCGCTTGACCAATCCGATAGATTGTCCGACATTTCGCAACGCAGCGTTCTCTCTCCCATCCAGTCAAAGCGCCCGTGTTGCGGCCGCTCTCGGCATATCGGAGTTGCCTGTGCGTCGGAAAGATTTTGTGTTCACGAGCGAGTCGGTTTCCGAAGGCCATCCCGACAAGGTATGCGATCGGGTTTCCGACGAAATCGTCGATCTCTTCTTTAGAGAGGCCGACAAAGCGGGAATCGATCCTTACGAAGTGCGAGTCGCCTGCGAGACGTTGGCGACGACCAATAGAGTGGTGATCGCGGGCGAAGTGCGCGGGCCGGCAATCTCGGTCGCAACGATCGAGGAAACCGCGCGTCAGGCGATCAAATCGATCGGCTACGAACAGGCCGGCTTTCATTGGCAGAACGCCAATGTCGAGGTTCTGCTTCACGCACAATCCGTGGATATTGCGCGCGGCGTCGATGCGGCGGGCAATAAGGACGAGGGCGCCGGCGATCAGGGCATCATGTTCGGTTATGCTTGCGCAGAGACGCCGGAGCTGATGCCGGCGCCGATCTATTACGCGCATAAGGTTCTCGAAAACCTCGCGCGTGCGCGCAAGCTCGGACAGGGTGATGCTGCAAAGCTCGGGCCTGACGCCAAGAGCCAAGTGACGATCCGATACAAGGATGGCAAACCCGTCGAGGCGACGCAAATCGTGCTCTCGACCCAGCATCTCGAGGAAAATCTTTCCTCGGATGACGTCCGCGCCATCGTCGAACCTTATATCCGCGCGACTTTGCCGCATAGCTGGATCACCGATCAAACGATCTGGCACGTCAACCCGACCGGCAAATTCGTGATCGGCGGCCCCGACGGCGACTGCGGACTCACCGGGCGCAAGATCATCGTCGATACTTATGGCGGTGCGGCTCCGCACGGCGGCGGTGCATTCTCGGGCAAGGATCCGACGAAGGTCGACCGTTCAGCCGCCTATGCAGCGCGCTATCTCGCCAAGAACGTCGTTGCCGCGGGTCTGGCGCAGAACTGCACAATTCAGCTCTCTTATGCGATCGGCTATCCCGAGCCTTTGTCGATTTACGTCGATACGCACGAAACCGGACGCGTGCCGGAAGACAAGCTGGAAAAGGCGCTGCCGCAAATCATGCGGCTCTCGCCGCGCGGCATCCGCGACCATCTTTCGCTGAACCACCCGATCTATGCGCGGACTTCGGCTTACGGGCATTTCGGCCGCACGCCGGAAGCGGATGGCGGCTTCTCGTGGGAAAAGACGGATCTTGTCGATAAGCTGCTCGCCACCTTCGGGTAAGCGCATGCCGGTGCCTACCGAGGGCTGAAGGCGAAGTCCTGGGAAGCAATCCGAAGATGAACAATCCCCGGATTGCTTCGCTTCGCTCACAGCGGCGCCTTGATAGCTCCCTTCGACCGGAAGGTCGCAATGGCGTTGCGGGTCGCGTAAATAGCCCGACATGACACGCACGCCTTCCGCTCCCGGCGACCTCACGCCTGGCAGGCAGATTTCTTCGCGCCTTCATGGGCGGCGCAAGGGCAAGAAGCTCAGCGCCCATCAGGCGGGATTGCTCGAAAGCCTGCTGCCGCAGGTTCGCGTCGATCTTACGCGTCCGATTGCCGATGCTGCAGATCTCTTCGCCGAGAAACCGGCAGCGATCTGGCTCGAGATCGGTTTCGGGGGCGGCGAACATCTCGCAGCTTGTGCCGAGCGCAATCCGGAACTTGGATTTATCGGCTGCGAATATTTCGAAAACGGCCTCGCCAAAGCTCTCGCGCATATCGAGAGCAAGCGCCTCGCCAACATCCGCCTCTATTGCGGCGATGCCGGGCGACTGATCGAAAGTCTCCCCGAGCACACGCTATCCGGCGTTTATCTGCTCTATCCCGATCCCTGGCCGAAACGCCGCCACCGCGAGAGGCGCTTTCTCTCCGGCGCGATGCTTGCCGCACTCGCTCGCGTGATGCGGCCCGGCGCCGAATTGCGCTTTGCGACCGATGTCGATGACAATGCCGGATGGACCTTGGCGCGCGTGCTGCGCTCGCCGGATTTCGACTGGGCCGCCGAAAGCGCGAAGGATTGGCTGCAGGCTTGGCCGCAATATTCCTCGACGCGCTACGAAAGAAAGGCGCTGGCAGCCGGAGCCAAGCCCGTCTATCTCACGTTCGTCCGCCGATGACGAAAGTGAAGGCGCCGATAAGATCGGCGCCTCCCGCTCCATTCCCGGTTTTCGGGGCTCTAGGCCTTGAAAGGCCCGAAGCGCAGCAAGCCTGCGCCATGCACCTTCAGCCATTCTTCGGCGCGGTCGACATGGTTCGAGAGCTTGGCAACCACGCGCCAGAAGGCCGGCGAATGGTTCATGTAGACGAGATGCGCCACTTCGTGCGCGGCGAGATAATCGAGCACGTAGCTCGGCGCCATGATGAGGCGCCAGGAAAAATTCAAGGCGCCGGTCGAGGAGCAGGATCCCCAGCGGCTCGTCGTATCGCGCAAGCTCATCTTGCGCGGCTCGACGCCGAGCTTGGCCGCGTGACGGCGCACCGAGGCTTCGAGATCGCGGCGCGCTTCGCGGATGAGGAAATCCTTCACGCGCCGCGCGACATGGGCCGAGTCCGCCCCGACGCAGAGAAGCGGCAGCCTGGTGTCCGCCAGCCCCTTGTCGACCGGTTCGATCCAGACGTCGCCGCGCTGTCGCGGACGCTCGACGATACGATGATTGACGCCCCGGATCGGCACGACTTCGCCCGCGCCGAAGGGTCTTGGCGGCGGCAGGCGCTCGAGACGTGCGCCAATCCAGCCCGCATGTCGCTCGATGAAGGCGCGTGCGCCGGCAATCGAGGCGCGCGGCGGCATCGTGAGCACAACGTCACGGGTGGCAGTGCGTACGCGCAAGGTGAAGCGCCGCGCAGTGGCGATGCGCTTCAAAGCGACCCGATAGGTCTCTCCGGCATGCGAGACATCGAGAAAGGCAATCTGCGATGTTCTCGGTGCGTTCTTTCTAGGCAGGTTCGGCATGCAACGAACTTAGCTGCAGCCGGCCTGAGTCGCCACAGGATCGAGGGGGCCTCGGGACGAGATTTTACTGCAGCAACCCTAATCATTGACCGATCGGGGCCAACAGCCACGTTTAAGCTTGATCGATGGGGCCGCAGGAGTGGAATGCCGGGGCGGCAGACGCGTCAAAAAGGGGCAACGGCGGCGTGAAAACCGCGGATTCGCGGGGCGACCTCCTGGCGGAAGCGTGAGCCGTTGAACACTCCATAATGGCCGACATTGTTCTGCTGATGGTGAAGCTTGCGCTTGGCCGGGATGTTCACGCAAAGTTCCTGAGCGGCATAAGTCTGGCCGAGGCCGGAAATATCGTCTTTCTCGCCCTCGACCGTCATGAGCGCCGTGCGCCGGATGGCGGCGAGATCGATCCGCTCGTTGCGGTGCATCATCGTGCCGTCCGGCAGGCGATGTTCGACGAAGACCGTATCGACCGTCTGCAGGTAGAATTCGGCGGTCAGATCCATCACCGCGAGATATTCGTCGTAGAACTCGCGATGTTTTTCGGCCGAGTCGCCGTCGCCTTCCATCAGATGATGAAACATTTCGAGATGGGCGCCGACATGCCGGTCGAAGTTCATCGCCATGAATCCGGAGAGCTGAAGAAAGCCCGGATAGACCTCGCGTCCGACGCCCGGATACGGATAGGGCACGGGATGGATGCAATGTCTGCGGAACCAGTCGCTGCCGCGCTCCTGCGCGAGCAGATTGACGGCCGTCGGGCTGCGCCGCGTGTCGATCGGACCGCCCATCAATGTCATCGAAGCCGGAACATCCGGATCCCGGCGGCTCTCGAGGAGAGCTACGGCCGAGATGACCGGAACCGCCGGCTGGCAGACCGCGATCGTGTGCAGCGGAATGCCGTCGTTCCTGGCGCTCAGCAGACGATAGAGATCGATGACATGATCGATGTAATCGTCGAGGTCGAACGTGCCTTGCGCGAGCGGCACCATCCGCGCATCCGCCCAATCGGTGATATAGACGTCGTAATGGGGCAGAAACGCCTCGACCGTGCCGCGCAACAGGGTTGCATAATGCCCGGACATGGGCGCAACGATCAGCAGTTTCGACTGGCGCGGCGCGCGCGCTGCATCCCAATCGCGTTCGAAATGCAGGAGCTTGCAGAAATTGCTCTGCCAGACGACCTCTTCGTGCACGGGGATATTGACGCCGTTCACGGCCGTCGAATTGAGGCCAAAAATCGGCTTTCCATAACGGCGCGTGAGCCGCTCGAACAATTCGGCTGACGCAGCGACATTGCGCCCGACCGGCGTATGAGCCAGCGGATTGATCGGATTCTTGAACCAAAGGCGCGCCATATCGGAATAGGCGCGGGCCGGCGCGAGGGCCAGGTAGGCCATCTCATGCAATTGATATGAATAGGTATTCATGATCCCTATCATTCTGCTTTCGACGCCCGACAACTGGCACGAGAGACTTGCGTTCCGCTCGTCGCAGTCCTTTTTGCACTGCAAAAGCTAGTACGATAATTCTCTCGAATCAATGCAACTAAGTACGGACAATCTTCCAATTCGCAGGATTTTCACCGAAGTGACGGAAAAAAGTCACAACGTCATTACTCGCCCGTTTGCAGCAGGGCGCCGGCGCGGCGGGCGTTCTGCAGCATCAGCTCGAAGCTGATGGCGGCCGCGGCGAAGATCACAAGATTGAGAGCAAAAGCCTCGATCATCAGATCGGGACGAAAGATGCGGTGAATGAGCAGCGCGCGTAAGCCTTCGAACACATAGGTCGGCGGCAAGACCCAGGAGAAATGTTGCAGCCATTCCGGCAGGACGCTCACGGGGTAATAGACGCAGGCGAGCGGCAACATCAGAAAGATGATCGTCCAGACGAGCGTCTCGGCCGCAAGCCCGTAGCGCAGCACGAGTCCGGAGACGAAAAGCCCGAGCCCCCAACCCGTCAGGACGAGATTGGCGAAGAAAGCCGCAAGCGCGAGCCCGAGACCCCAGAGATTGAAGCCGAAGAACCAGATCGCCAGGAGCGAAACCGGCACGATGCCGATGGCGAGCCGGATGAGGCTCATGATCATCAGCGCGACAACGAATTCGCTCACCCGCAGCGGGCTCATCATCAGATTGGCGAGATTGCGCGACCACATTTCTTCGAGAAAGGACACGCAGAAGCCGAGCTGGCTACGGAACAGGATGTCCCAAAGCAACATCGCGCCGATGAGCGCCCCTGCGGCGAGGCCGAGCCGGCCGGCGAGCGGCCCGGCGGAGGGGGCTTTGGCGAGATAGGTTTGCAGAAAGCCCCACGTCAACATCTGCACGAGCGGCCAATAAATGAGATCGAGCGCCCGCGGCACGGAAGAGCGCAGGAGATAGAGATAACGGCGTACTATCGCGCCGACGCGGTCGAAGGAGAAGCTGTTCATTGCGCCTGTCTGCGGCCGCGGGCGAGATCGAGGAAGACGTCTTCGAGATTGTCACGTCCGAACCGCGCAAGCAGATCCTCCGGGCTCCCATCATCTATGATGCGCCCCTGCCGCAGCATGATCACCCGGTCGCAGAGCCGCTCGACCTCCCGCATGTTATGCGAGGCGAGCAGAATGGTTGCGCGCCGGGCGCCGCGATAATCTTCGATATGCGAGCGAACCCAATCCGCGGTATCCGGATCGAGCGAGGCGGTCGGCTCGTCGAGCAGCAGCACTTCGGGTTCGTTGATGAGCGCCTTGGCGAGCGCTGCGCGCGTCTTCTGCCCGGCGGAAAGCTGGCCGGACGGGCGGTCGAGCAAATCTTCGAGCGCCAGATCTCGGGCGAGCGCCGCGATCCGCGCATCGATCTCGACGACGCCGTAAAGTCTGCCGAACACTTCAAGGTTCTGCCGCACGCTCAAGCGATGCGGCATGTCTACATAGGGGCTTTCGAAATTCATCCGGCCGAGCACGCGATGACGCTCGCGCGACATATCGGCACCAAGCACGCGAACTCGGCCGGAGGTCGGCAGAATGAGTCCCATGATCATGCCGATGGTCGTCGATTTGCCGGCGCCATTGCCGCCGAGCAGGCCGGTAACCGAGCCGCGTGCCAGGACGAAGCTCAAATGGTCGACCGCAATCACATCCCTGAAACATTTGGTCAGAGACTCGACTTCGATCGCCGCATTCGCGTTCTTGACAGAGCCGGCGTCCGCCGAGAAGGCCAAGTCCATGGATTGATCCTATCGCTCGATTGCAAATCCGCATATAGAGGCCAGATCAGGTCCAGGCGATAAAACGGAACAGTTCCATGCATTCCCCCCTGCAAAGGACTCCGGGCGAGCAGGAATATAGGACGCCCTCCGACCTCGATCTCGGCAGAAGATCGCGAAGACTGCGCGTCGATACGCTGATCAGATTGCGCTGGCTTGCCATTGCGGGCCAGGCGACCGCAGTGCTCTTCGTCCGCTTCGGCCTCGGATTTCCGATTCCGCTCGGCCTTTGCCTTCTGTTCATTGCCAGTTCCGCCTGGCTCAATATCCTGTTGCGGCTGAGGTTCGGGCGCAGCGACCGGCTGGACGATGCGCCGGCCGCCGCCATGCTCACTTACGACATCCTGCAGCTTTCCGCCCTGCTTTATTTGACCGGCGGCCTCGAGAATCCATTTTCCATCCTGTTCCTTGCGCCCGTGATGATCGCGGCCGTGTCCTTCTCCGGCCGCATGACGCTGGCCCTGACCCTGCTCGTCGTGGCGGCAGCGACGGGTCTCACATTCGAACATTATCCGCTGCCCTGGTCGCCGAGAGCGCCGCTCAATCTCCCCTTCCTTTACATCGCCGGCATTTGGGTGGCGAATACGATCGGCGCGGCTTTCGTCGCGATCTATGCGTCGCGTATCGCGGAAGAAACCCGCAAGCTCGCCGACGCCTTTGCCGCAACCGAGCTCGTCATGGCGCGCGAACAACATTTGAGCCAGCTCGACGGGCTCGCCGCCGCCGCCGCGCATGAACTCGGCACGCCGCTCGCCACGATCACCTTGGTCGTCAAGGAGCTCGAGAAGCAATTGCCGCCGGCGAGCGACTTCGAAGAAGACGTTCGCCTGATTGCGCAGGAAGTGAGCCGCTGCCGCGCCATCCTCGGCAAGATCGCCTCGCTCGGCGACGAATCGGGAACCATCATGAGCGAGATGAGCCTCGGCGTGCTCCTCGAGGAGGCGGCGGCGCCGCATCGCGACTTCGGCGTCGCGATCACGACCGCCAAACTGGGCGACGAGCCGGAGCCGATCTGCCGGCGCAATCCCGGCATGATCTACGGTCTCGGCAATCTCATCGAGAACGCGATCGATTTCGCACGCTCCGAGGTCAAGGTCGTTGCCCGCTGGAACGCGAACGTTGTGGAAGTTGCGATCGAAGACGACGGACCGGGTTTTTCCCCCGACGTGATCGGCCGCCTCGGCGATCCTTACATCACGACGAAAAAAGATCGGCGCGCCAAATCGCAAGAGGATTCAGGGCTGGGCCTCGGGCTCTTCATTGCCAAGACCCTGCTTGAACGCTCCGGTGCCGCGGTCATCCCCAGCAATCTCGCTCCACCGCAATCGGGCGCGCGTGTCGTAATTCGCTGGCCGCGGGCGGTTTTCGAACCCGCCAGACCCGTTCGCGGCGAAGAGTCCAAGAAGGCGGCCTTCGGCGGCTGACGCCGCCCTTTTAACCAAGGACTTGCCAAAGCTGGCAGACTTGCGCCTGATAAGTCTGGCAGAATGCCGTTTAATCTGCCAAAAGCGATTGGAAGTGGCAGAAATTGATGAATTCGCCATTCTAGAGGAGAAGAATCCAACATAATATGGAAGAAGCACGAAGGATCCCGATAATGAAAACCGATCCTCCCGACACGGGCCAGGGCACAAGGGTGGAAACACTTCTCGGCGATTCCGATAACGACAAGACCCTGCTGATCGTCGACGACGACCGCCCGTTCCTTTCGCGCCTGTCGCGTGCCATGGAAGGGCGCGGCTTCATCGTCACCGCCGTCCAGTCGGTCGCCGAAGGGTTGGCCGCGATCGCGCAAGCCCCGCCCGCTTTCGCCGTCATCGACATGCGGCTTGCCGACGGCAATGGGCTCGACGTGATCTCGGAATTGAAGGCAAGGCGGCCGGACGCGCGCGCGATCATTCTGACCGGCTACGGCAACATTGTCACGGCGGTGACCGCGGTGAAGCTCGGTGCATTCGATTATCTCGCCAAGCCCGCCGATGCCGACGATATTTACGCGGCTCTGATGGCGACCCGCCATGACAAGGCGGAAGTGCCGGAAAATCCGATGTCGGCGGACCGCGTCCGCTGGGAGCATATCCAGCGCATTTACGAGCTCTGCGGACGCAATGTGTCCGAGACGGCCCGCCGCCTCAACATGCATCGGCGCACGCTCCAGCGTATCCTCGCCAAGCGCGCACCGCGCTAGCGGGCACGTCATTGCGATAAACCGCAGACGACGAAGCAATCCAGAGGTCGTCGCATATCTGGATTGCTTCGCTTCGCTCGCAACGACCGTAGATTATCGAGAGAATTATCGAGCGTGAAGCTCAGAACTGCAAAGCGGTTCTGCGATTCTACACCGGCCCGAAGCTCAAGATCTCCGGATCGCTCAAGCCGTGCAGCCGGTGTGCGGCGGCATGCGCGAACCGCATCAGCACGGCCCGGCGGGTCGCTGGCGAGAGCCGATGCTCGGGTGCTTCGCGCAAGATATTCGCGCCGAATCCATCGGCAATGATGAGTCCTGCGTCCTCCGGCATGATCGCCGCCGGCACGCTTTCGGGAATTGCAAAATAGAGCCGATCGCAATGGAGCCGATAATCCGGCCATTTCGCGTCGGCACGAAAGTCGGCGATCGACGATTTGATCTCGACAATGACAATGGTGGCGTCGGTCGCGAGCGCCACAATGTCGGCACGCCGCCCGCTCGCAAGCGGCAATTCGGTGAGCGTCGAGAACTTGAGATTGCGCAAGAGCCGGCGCGTGCCGCGGCAGATCGTGAGCGCCATGTCGGACTGGCGCCCGTCTTTCACGCCCTCGCCGAAATGCGTCATTCTCAAAGATTCAAGGCCGGATCGTCGCCCGTGCTCGGCGGAATTTCCTGGCCGGCAAGCCGCGCCTCGAGCGAAGCGATGCGCTTGGCGAGCCGGTCGTTCTCGTCCCGCGCCGCCAGCGCCATGTCGCGGACCGCCTCGAACTCTTCGCGGGTAATGATGTCCATGCTGGCGAGCAGGCGCTCGATCTGCGCTTTGAATACGGATTCCGCCTCGCGGCGCACGCCGTGTGCCATTTCGGCTGCATCGGTCATCAGCCGCGAGAAATCGTCGAACATGGAGCCACGGGTTTCCGGCATTCGATCCTCCTTGATCTCAACTTGACGGCCTCGACCTGAACCTCTTGCCCATTATACGCCTGCTTTGCGGCGCATGTCGCGCCCCGGGTGCGCTTGACGCCCCTTTCCGGGCATCGCATGACGGACCCAATTGGGACGGAAATGCAGCTACTCATTCCCTATCCGCAGATCAATCCGATCTTGGTCACCATCGGCCCGCTGCCGATCCGCTGGTATGCGCTCGCCTATATCGCCGGGCTCATCTTCGGCTGGGCCTATGTCCGCCGCCTCGTCGGCAAAGAATCTCTGTGGAATGGCCTGCCGCGCCCAAGCCCGGCGAGCATCGACGACCTCATCGTCTATGTGGCCTTCGGCATCATTCTCGGCGGACGGCGCGGCTATGTTCTCTTTTATAATCCGGGCTTCTATTTCGCGCATCCGGCCGAAATCGTCGCGGTCTGGAAGGGCGGGATGTCGTTTCACGGCGGCCTGCTCGGCGCAGCGCTCGGGATCATCTTCTTCGCGCGCCACGTCAAAGCGCCGGTGCTGAGCGTCATGGACGTGACCGCCGCCTCGGTGCCGATCGGACTTTTCCTCGGCAGGCTGGCCAATTTCATCAAGCCCGAACTTTGGGGGCGGCCGACCGATGTGCCCTGGGCCATGATCTTTCCGGGCTCCGACGGACAGCCGCGCCATCCGAGCCAGCTCTACGAGGCAACCCTCGAGGGACTGGTTCTTTTCATTCTGCTCTATATTGCGATCAGGCTCGGCGGCCTGCGCCGCCCGGGGCTCGTCACGGGGATTTTCGCAATCGGCTATGGTATCGCCCGCATCGCTTGCGAATTCTTCCGCGAGCCCGATCCGCAGCTGGGATTCCTGTTCGCGGGAACGACCATGGGCATGATCCTCTCCTTGCCGCTGATCGTTGCCGGAATCGGATTTATCGTCTTTGCGCTTTCTGCACGGCGTGTCGAAGCATGACGCCACTGGGCAAGGAAATCGCCGCCATGATCGCCGAAGACGGGCCGATGAGCGTCGAGCGATTCATGACGCTCGCCGCCATGCATCCGCAATACGGCTATTACCGCTCGCACATGCCGATCGGCGCGCGCGGCGATTTCATCACTGCGCCTGAGATACATCAGATGTTCGGCGAATTGATCGGCATCTGGGCGGCCGAAGTCTGGCATGCCATGGGCGAGCCCGCGCCGGTGCGTCTCGTCGAGTTGGGTCCGGGCCGCGGCACGTTGATGGCCGATCTCCTGCGTGCGGCGCGCGTCGCTCCCGCATTCCGCCAGGCGCTCGACGTCAATCTCGTCGAAATGAGCGAACCGCTCATCGAAGAACAGCGCCGCACCCTCGCCTCCGTCGCCGACATTCCGATCGTCTGGCACGAGAGCGTCGAATCGCTGCCCGTCGGCCCGACGATCATCATCGCCAATGAATTCTTCGACGCTCTGCCCGTCCGCCATTACGTGCGGGTGCCGAGCGGCTGGTGCGAGCGGGTCGTCGGCCTCGACGCGGACGGCGCGCTCTGTTTCGGGCTTGCCGCTGCGCCGCAAAGCGGACCCGCCGCGGCGTCCGACGCCGCGCCGGAGGTCGGCACGATTGTCGAGATCGGCCTCGTCGCACAAAGGCTGATGGGGCGGCTTGCCGGGCATATCGCCGCCGATTGCGGCGCGCTTCTCGTCATCGACTACGGCCATGCGCGGACGCGTCCGGGAGCAACGCTGCAAGCGGTCAAGGGACATCGCGCGACCGACCCCTTGCGAGAACCGGGCGAGGCGGACCTGACCGCGCATGTCGATTTCGCCGCGCTTTCACGTGCCGCGACCGCCGCCGGCGCAAGCGTTTATGGCCCGGTTCCGCAAGGCACGTTCCTCGCCCGCATCGGCCTTTTCGAGCGGGCGACCGCTTTGAAGCGCAAGGCCGACCCATCGCAAGTTGCCGCGATCGATGCGGCCGTGGAACGGCTCGCGACCCCGGGCAAAGGCGCCGAAGTGAGCATGGCGGAACTCTTCAAGGTGCTCGCCGTGACCTCGCCCGATCTCGGACCGCCGCCAGGATTTGGCGGCCCGGCGGTGCAATGATCGAAGCCCTGCAGAGCAAAAGCCTGGCGGAATTCCCGCATGCTTTCTTCACCCGCAACGGCGGCGTCTCGGAAGGCGTCTATCGTTCTCTCAACGGCGGCGTCGGATCGAATGACGACAAAACGCGCGTGAACGAAAACAGGCGGCGCATGGCTGCCCACCTCGGCCTCGCGCCGCATCGCCTGCTCATCCCTTTTCAGATCCATTCGGCCGATGCGCTGATTGTCGATGAGCCTTTTGCGAGCGATGCGCGACCGCGTTGCGACGGACTCGTCACGACGCGCCGCGGCTTCGGCCTCGGCGTCACCGGCGCCGATTGCGGCATGGTCCTCTTTGCCGACCGCGAGGCGGACGTGATCGGCGTCGCGCATGCGGGCTGGAAAGGCGCGCTCGCCGGCGTCCTTGAGGCAACGCTCGTCGCGATGGAAAAATGCGGGGCCCGGCGCGAAGCGATCGTCGCAGCGCTCGGCCCGGCCATCGGTCCGAAGTCCTACGAAGTGAATGACGAATTCTTCAGCCGTTTCGTGGCTGTGGCGAAAGATCATGCGCGGTTCTTCGCGCCTTCCGCCCGTGCCGGACATTTGATGTTCGATCTCCCGGGATTCATCCGTGCCCGCCTGGCCCGATCCGGCATCGGACAATTCGAGGACCTCGGGATCGATACTTATTCGGATGAGGCGCGCTGTTTCTCTTACAGGCGCTCCGTGCATCGCAACGAGCCCGATTACGGCCGGCTCGTCGCAGCGATTGCCTTGATCTAGCTCTCCGCAGGACGGAGCCGGAAGCAAACACGGCTTTTTTATGAAGAGCTAAGCAACGGCCAAGCAGCTCCCGCGTTCCATTCCGAGAAAATGTGCAGGGAGGAAACTTCCATGACGCATCTGAAAGCGATTTGCGCCGCGAGTACGGCTCTCGGCTTCGCCATCGCCCTGAGCCTGACGACCAATGCAGCGGCAGCTTTTGGCGGTGGTGGCGGATTTCACGGCGGCGGCGGTGGATTCCACGGCGGCGGATTCGGCGGGTTCCACGGCGGATTCGGCGGCGGACACTTCGGTGGCGGCCATTTCGGCGGAGGCCATTTCGGCGGCATGCATTTCGGTGGCGGCCATTTCGGCCATTTCGGCGGAATGCATTTTGCCGGACGTCATTTCGGCGGCGCCCATTTTGGCACCCGCCATTTCGGTGCCGCACATTTCGGCGGACACACCTTCGGTGGACGCAACTTCGCGGCTGGGCATCTCGGCGGGCGCAATTTCACAGCCGGCCGTCTCGGCGCACGCAATTTTGCCGGGCACAATTTTGCGGGTCGCAATTTTGCTGCGCACGGTGGCCTCGGCCGTCATATGGGCGCGGTCGCCGGCTTTCACGCGACGCGCGGGTTCAACAATGCAGGCTTCGCGCGCAATGCTTTCGGCGGCCGCGGGGCTTGGCGTTCCTGGAACAGAGGCTGGGCCTATGGCGGCTATGGCTGGAACGGATATGGCTGGGGCGGATGGTACGGCCCGGTGTTCTGGCCCTTTTTCTACGGCGACCTCCTGTCCTTCGCGCTGTGGCCTTATGATTATTACGACCCGTTTTGGGGCTATGGCCCCGATTTCGTCCTCGCCTCCGTCTTCTGGCCGGGACCCTATTACGACACCGACTATCTCTACGGCTGGGACGAAAACCCCTACGCCATCTATGGCTATTACGGCGGGCGAACCCATCGCGGCCATCACGCCCGCGCGCACGAAGAGGCGCGCACGTCGCGGACCGAGTACCAGGCGCAAGCCGGCGAGACCTGCGCCGCCCTGGCGCCGGGCATTACCGATCTGCCGATCGAGCGGATCGAAAGAGCAATCGATCCGAACGACACCCAGATGGCCATATTGAAAGACCTCGAGGCCGCCTCCGCCAAGGCGAACAAGATTCTCGAGGCGTCATGCCCGAGCGAGCCGCCGCTCACGCCGGTTACCCGTCTCGACGTTATGGGCGATCGGATCGATGCAATGATCCAGGCCGTGCAGACATTGCGCGCGCCGCTCACCACGCTCGATAATTCGCTCGACGATAAGCAGAGAGAGCGCTTCAACGCGATCGCTTTCGGGGAACGCCGACATAGAGCGCGGACGCCCTCGCAGGACAATGGGCTCGCTGGGCTCTGCGCGGATCAGTCGAAGGATTTCGCCAATCTGCCCATCGATCAGATCGAGCAGACGGTGAAGCCGAGCGGACAAGAGCAAGTGGCGGATTTCAACGCCCTGAAGAATGCCTCGGCGAAGGCTGCGCGCAGCATGGACGCTTCCTGTCCAACGGCGATGCCGCAGACGCTCTCCGATCGTTTCAACGCGATTGTCACCCGTCTCGACGCCATGTCGGGAGCGGTCAAGACGATCGAGCCGGCGCTCAAGACCTTCTATGCCTCGCTGAACGACGACCAGAAAGCGCGGTTCAATGTCATGGCGCCGCCGAATACCGAGCAACAATCCGAAGCCCAATAGCAGAGAAGCCGCACCACCCGGATCGGACTGCAAGCCTTGGACGCCATTTCCCGGGCCGGGATCCGGACCGGGAACTGGCTGATCCTGCTCATTTAGGTTAACGATCGAATTGGCGACCGGCTGCGACTTTCGCGCGAGATCGGCCCATCTCGACATGGTAAGTCTTTCGTTAAGCCTTAGCGGGAGAGGCCAATGATCGATCGACGCCAGCACCAACGCCGCAAGACCTATCTCGGCGGCCGCATCGAATTCAAGGGCGGGCTTTCCCACCTCGAATGCGTCATTCGCAATACGAGCGGTAACGGGGCCAGGCTCGCGCTGCCCCAGACGATCGTCTTCCCGCAGGAATTTGTGCTGGAGGTCTTCTCGAGGCGCGTAAAACTGCCGGTGCGGGTCAAATGGATCGATGACGGCGCATGCGGCGTCGAGTTCGTCCATTGATGGGCTAGCGTAGTTTCACCTTGTGCTGCGCGACCGGGATCTGCGCGCGCACTTTCTCGACGAGCCGGCGATCGGCACGGGTCGAGACGATGCCGACGCCATCGGAAGCGCGCGCGATGACGTGGCCCCACGGATCGACGACCAGCGAATGGCCATAGGTCGCGCGCGTGTCGGCGCCTACCTGATGCGTGCCGGTCTGCGCGGCGGCGCAGAAATAGGTCTGCGTTTCGATCGCCCGCGCCCGGCAGAGTACCTCCCAATGATCTTTCCCCGTCAGCAATGTGAAGGCCGAGGGAAGTGCGATGAGATCCGCGCCCCTTTCGGCTAGGGCCTGAAAGAGATCGGGGAAGCGCAGATCGTAGCAAATCGAGCAGCCGACGGTGAGGCCTTCGCAATCGTAAGTGACGACCTGATCGCCCGGCTTGAAGGACGCGCTTTCGTGATATTTGGTCCCGTCCGGCGCGGTGATGTCGAACATGTGGATCTTGCGATAGCGGGCGATCTCGTTTCCGTCCCGATCGAAGGCCAAGCTCGTATTGTGAATGAGATCCTCGCCCGGAATCTTCTCGAGAATCGAACCGGCATGAATGAAAATGCGATGCCGGCGCGCAAGGCCTTCCATGGCGCCGTAAGCGGGACCTTCGCCGAGAACCTCGGCAGCCGCAAGCTTTTCGGCGCGGGTGCCGCCCAAAAAGTCGAAGCACTCGGGCAGACAGACCCAATCGGGCCGCTCTTCCGCCACGGCGCGCTCGACGAGCTCGACGGCGGCCGCAATATTCGCGGCCTTCGCCTGGCGCGAATTCATCTGGACCAAGGAAATCTTCATTGCCGTCCCATGTTGAGCCGCAGTCTAAAGCATGATCGGGAAAGGGTGCAGCGCTTTTCCGACAAGATCATGCTCGAACCAAACCTTAAGCGGCCGAGTGGGATGGCGGCGGCTGCCTAAGCCGCCTCGTGCAAAGCTTCGGCGAAGGCCCGCATGTCGTTCGTCATTGAGGTTGCGAGATTATCGAGGTCGCGGGCGAGATCGACGAAGGATTCGACGCTTTCACTGGTCGCAACAACGGCCTTGGCCACGCCTTCGACGAAATTGGACATGGCCGTCGTGCCGGAGGCGGCCGAGCGCACGTTGCGCGCGATTTCTTGGGTCGAGGCGCCCTGCTCCTGGACGGCGGATGCAATGATCGCCGAGATCTGTTCGATCTCGCCGATCTTTGCCTGGATCGTGTCGATGGCTGAGACCGAGTTTTCGGTTGCCGCTTGGATGTCGGCGATCTGATTGGAAATGTCCTGCGTGGCGCGTGCCGTCTGGGTCGCGAGCGTCTTGACCTCTTGGGCCACGACGGCGAATCCGCGGCCGGCCTCGCCGGCACGCGCGGCTTCGATCGTCGCGTTGAGCGCCAGCAGGTTCGTCTGCGCCGCGATGCGCGAGATGAGGCTCACGATGTCGCCGACACGCCGTGCCGCTTCGGCGAGCTTCGCCATGCCGGTGGAAGTCTCGATGCTCTCGGATACCGCCTTTTTGACCACATTCGTCGATTGCACGACCTGCCGGCTGATCTCTTCGATCGATGCGAGCAATTGTTCGGAGGCGATCGCAACGGAAGAAACGTCGCCCGCCGCGTTCGAGGAGGCGATCTTTGCCTGATTGGATCCCTCGGCCGCATTGCGCGCGGCGAGGATCATGTCTTGCGAGGCCGCGGCCATCCGTTTCGTCATCGCACCGAGCCGCGTGACGGTCGCGGAAAGCTCACGCGAGAATTTCTCGACCTTCGCGCGAATTGCCGCTTCGCGCATGAGTCGGGCTTCCCGATCGTCGCGCGCCCGGATTTCGGCGGCGAGCGCGTTATTGGTGCGCACGGCATCGCGCAGGACCACGAGCGATTTCGAAATGGCGCCGATCTCGTCCTTGCGCTGCGAGCCCACGATGTCGATCTCGGTATTGCCGGCCGCGAGCGCCGCCATTTGCTCGGCCAAGTCTTCGATCGGCTTTGCGATGGTGCGGTGGATGACGGGGATGGAAACGGCGAAAATCAGGAAGCAACCGAGCCCGGTGCCGATCAAGAGATTGAAGGAGAGGCTTGCGGCGGCCGCTTCCAATTGCCCGGCGCGGGCCCGCGCAAGGGCCAGATCGGCAGCGATCGCAACCGAATGGGCAAGCGATTCCAGCTCCCGGCTTGCCAAATAGGCTACGACGCCGAGGGCAATGAGCAAGGCCATGAAAAGAAGTTGTCTCAGAGCCAAGCTTCGGCCAATGGATAGTCCCGACATGAACTGGGGCCCCTCATCCGGAATAAGCAAAGCTTAACCCGCCGCTCTTCATGGGAAGTTAACGACGTGCAAACCCGGCCTTGCGCCAGGTCGGCGGAGACAGAAAAATCGGGATTAGTTGCAGGGCTCTGGTCGGCACGCGTTCCGCGCGTATTTCCGGATGATTGGGAGAAGACGATGTCGCTTGCCGTTGCCGTGCAGATGGATCCCCTGGAGCGGATCAATTTTGCCGGCGACTCGACCTTCGCGCTCATGCTGGAAGCCGCCGCCCGCGGCCATCGGCTCTTTTATTACACGCCGGATAAGCTCTCCTGGCTCGAATCCGGCATCGTCGCGGAGGCTGCACGCATCGACGTGCGCGACGTCGCCGGCGATTATTTCCGCTTGGCGGAGGCGGGAAAGCTCGATCTTGCTTCTGTCGATGTCGTGCTCCTGCGCCAGGACCCGCCCTTCGACCTCGCCTATATCACCTCGACCCATTTGCTCGAACGCCTGCCGCGCGGCGTTCTGGTGGTGAACGATCCTGCCTCCGTACGCAATGCGCCGGAGAAGCTCTTCGTCATGCATTTCCCCCAATTCATGCCGCCAACCCTCATCACGCGGAGCAAGCGTGAGATCGAGGCCTTTTTGGAAGAGCACGGCGAGATCGTGATGAAGCCCTTGCACGGGCATGGGGGGGCGGCCGTCTTCAAGCTGCAACGCAAGGACCCGAATTTCGGCTCGCTCTACGATCTCTTTGCCACGACCTTCAAGGAGCCCTGGGTCGTGCAGCGCTTCCTGCCGCAGATCAGCGTAGGCGACAAAAGGATAATCCTGGTCGATGGCGTCGCCGCCGGCGCCGTCAATCGCGTGCCTGCCGGCAATGATATCCGCGCCAACATGGTGCGCGGGGGGGCCGCAGCGGCCACGGCGCTCACCGACCGGGAAAAAGAGATCTGCGCGACAATAGGTCCCGAACTGAAGCGCCGCGGCCTGCTCTTTGTTGGAATCGACGTGATCGATGGTCATTTGACCGAGATCAATGTGACGTCTCCGACTGGAATCAGGGCCGTCCGCAGCGTCGGCGGACCCGATCTCGCCGCGGCCGTCTGGGACGCGATCGAAGCCAAGGTCGGCGCAACTTGAAGTTCGGCATTCGGCCGCGAAACTTAGGCTTTGTGGCCGATTCGGTCTATTTATCGGTCCCGACGAAGGGTTGAGCCTTTTGGCAATGACAGAACTCGCGCCGATCAGGGAAAGGCCGGGGCGCCCGCCCCCGCTGACCACTGCACAATTGTTCGACCGGGCGGCGGTCGGCCGGGCGATTGCCGAGGCTCATGCGTCAGGCATGGGGGTCGACGATTTGCGCAAATATGCGCTCGACCTCTTCCGTCGCAACCTCGAGAGCGGGCGCGCGCGCGTCCGCACGCTGTTCGAGGCGACGAGCGGGGGCCTCGCCTGCGCGACAAATCTCGCCATTCTCGAGGACGAGCTCATCCAGGCGCTCTATGATTTCACCGTCACTTATCTGCGCCCGCCGCAAGGCAAGCCGCTTCGGCTCGTCGTCGCCGCAGTCGGCGGCTACGGCCGCGCGACGCTGGCGCCGGGCTCCGACATCGATCTCCTTTTTCTGCTGACCGGCGACAAGGACGAAGCGGGCGAACGCGTCGCCGAGGCCATGCTTTATCTGCTCTGGGATCTGCGTCAGAAGGTCGGCCATTCGACTCGCTCCGTCGCCGAATGTCTACGCCAGTCGAAGAACGACATGACGATCAGGACCGCGCTGCTCGAAGCGCGATTCATCCTGGGCGACGAGGCCTTGTTCAACGACATGCGGCGGCGCTTCGATGCCGAAATCGTCCACCGCAGTCCGCGCGATTTCGTTGCTGCCAAGCTCGCCGAACGCGACGGCCGCATTTCGCGCGCCGGCCGCTCCCGCTATCTCGTCGAGCCGAACGTCAAGGAAGGCAAAGGTGGCCTGCGCGATCTCAACACTTTGTTCTGGATCGCCAAATATGTCTACCGCGTGCACGACGAATCCGACCTCGTCGATGCGGGCCTCTTCACGAGGCACGAATATCGCCTGTTCCGCCGCTGCGAGGAATTCCTCTGGCGCGTCCGCTGCCATCTGCATTTCTTGACTGGCCGTGCCGAAGAGGTCTTGAGCTTCGACGTGCAGCGCGCAGTCGCCGAACGGCTCGGCTATGCGGGCCGCGGCGGCCTCGCCGGGGTCGAGCGTTTCATGAAGCATTACTTCCTCGTCGCCAAGGACGTCGGCGATCTGACCGCCGTGCTCTGCGCGGCGCTCGAAGAAGATCAGGCGAAACCCGCCGCCGTCCTCGACCGCTTCGGCCTTCACGGCAAGCGGCACGAAGCCGGGTTGCGCAAGGCCGGCTTCGCCATCGAGAAAGGCCGGATCAATGTTGCAGATCCCGACGCCTTCATCCGCGATCCCGTCAACCTCATCCGAATCTTCTGGATGGCCGATCGCAATGGGCTCGCCATTCATCCGCACGCCAAGCGCGCGGTCATCTCGGCGCTCAAGCTGATCGATGCAAAATTGCGTGCCGATCCCGAAGCCAACCGGCTGTTTCTCGAAATTCTAACCTCGCGCAATTCGCCGGAAGTCGTCTTGCGGCTCATGAACGAGGCGGGCGTGCTCGGCCGCTTCATTCCCGAGTTCGGGCGTATCGTGGCGCTGATGCAATTCAACATGTATCATCATTATACGGTCGACGAACATCTTCTGCGGGCGATCGGCAATCTCGCCGACCTCGAAGCGCAACGCCATCGCGAAGATCATCCGCTGGCGAGCCTGATCATGCCCTCGATCGAAAAGCGGCGCGCACTTTACGTCGCCATGTTTCTGCACGACATCGCCAAGGGCCGTACCGAAGATCATTCGCTGGCCGGCGTCGCCGTCGCGCGAAGCCTCTGTCCGCGTCTTGGCCTGACGCCGGCAGAGACCGAAACCGTCGCCTGGCTCGTGGAAAATCACCTCATCATGTCCGATACGGCGCAGCGGCGCGATTTGAGCGACCGGCGCACAATCGAGACTTTCGCCGCGCGCGTGCAGACGCTGGAGCGGCTGAAAATGCTCCTCGTGCTCACCGTTTGCGACATCCAGGCCGTCGGCCCGGGGGTCTGGAATGGCTGGAAAGGCGAATTGCTGCGCACCCTCTATTGGGAGACGGAAGTCGTGCTCGCCGGCGGCCATTCGGCGCGCGAGCGCTCCTGGCGGGTCGAGCGCGCCAAGACCGAATTGCGCGAGAAGCTCGCGAACTGGTCGGATCTCGACTTCGCGGCCTATGCGGCGCGCCATCAGCAGGCCTACTGGCTGCGTGTCGATCTCCCGCGCAAGCTGCGCCACGCCAAGCTTCTCGCCATGACCGAAGTCGAGCTGCCGGGACCGGTGATCGATATCGTGACGGACGCGTTCCGCGGCGTGACCGAGTTCACGGTGATCGCGCCCGATCACCCGCGGCTGCTCTCGATCGTCGCCGGCGCCTGCGCGGCCGCCGGCGCCAATATCGTCGACGCGCAGATCTATACGACCAATGACGGCCTGGCGCTCGACACGTTCTTCGTCTCGCGCGCGTTCGAACGCGACGAGGACGAGGAACGGCGCGGCGAGCGGATCGCGCTCGCCATCGAACGCACATTGCGCGGCGAGATAAGGCTTTCCGAGCTCGTCGCGGCCAAGACCTCCCCGGCCAGCCCGAACGCGGCCTTCGACGTGCCGCCGGAGGTCTCGATCGACAACGAGCTTTCGAACAAGTTTACGGTCATCGAGGTCTCCGGCCGCGACCGGCCAGGCCTGCTCTTCAGCATTACGACCATCCTCTCCGGCCTCAACCTCAATATCGGCTCGGCACATATCGCGACTTTCGGCGAGAAGGCCGCCGACGTCTTCTATGTGACGGATCTGACCGGCGCCAAGATCGTCTCGGCAAGCCGCAAAGCAGCCATTCGGCAAAAACTGCTGACCGCGTTCCAAATGGCGGCTCACGCGGCCTGACCCCGGCGCTTGATTTTCTCGGCGTGAGACCTGAGATATGGAGCGGGCATTCTCGCCCCCGCCGCCCTGCAGGGCGACGCTATTTTTTGGAAATGCCTATAAAAACCAACGACTCACGGAAATCTGAGCCGCTCATGCCCGATGCCAAGACGACCGAGAACACCGAGCCTGTGAATACCGAGACACCGGCACGCGCCGAGACCGAGGCTTTCGCCCAGGACCTGCAGCGCGAGAACGCGGAACTGAAGGACAAACTGTTGCGCACGCTCGCCGACATGGAGAATTTGCGCCGCAGAACAGAGAAGGAGGTCGCCGACGCCAAGCTCTATGGAATCAGCGCATTTGCACGCGACATGCTGAGCTTCGTCGACAATGCAGGACGCGCCCTGGCGAATGTGCCGCGCGAGCTGCGCGAGAACCCGGAGCCCTCCATCAAGACGCTTATCGAAGGAATCGAACTGACCGAGCGCGATTTTCAAGCTCGTTTGGCGCGCCATAAGATCAAGAAGATGGATGCGCTCGGTGCGAAATTCGATCCCAATCTGCACGAGGCGCTGTTCGAAATGCCCGATGACAGCGTGCCCAGCGGGACTGTCGTCAAAGTCGTCGAAGACGGCTACACGATCGGCGATAGAGTTCTGCGTCCGGCTAAGGTCGGCGTCTCGCGCGCGCGGCCCGAGGCTTAGTGCAGCCGGCGCGGACCTGACCGATCCGCGCCAGCACCGGAGGCTTCACTGCCACGCATTCAGCCTCGGCTATGCCGCTCAATCCCGCCTCAACTCCTAGTGAAGCGTCTTCAGCCAATCGTCGACGTTCTTGCGCGCGACATCGCGTCCGATCCCGTAGCGCTCTTGGAGCACGCCTTCCAACTGGTCGCGGCGACCATTGATTTTTTCGAGATCGCTGTCGCTGAGATCGCCCCATTTCTCCCTGATCTTTCCGGTGAATTGCCTCCAGTTTCCTTCGATGCGATCCCAATTCATCGTTGCCTCCTAAAACCTCAACTTGGCTTCGAGCAAACGTTGCTCATGGCCCCAAGTTCCAGTCTGACAAGACAGCGTAAATGGTGAAGTCGAGCGCGGTCTCTGCCATTGGCGCGACGATCGGCGGAAACGCGACCACGGGGCTTGCGCTTCTGCAGCACCAGGTTGCGACGCTGCCGCTTGCGAAACTCGGCTAAGTCTGCGCGCGCTGCCTGCGACCGGTTTCCGCCCGCGCCCGTTCGGCGCATTTGGCGCGCAATTCGTTGACCTCGTCTTCGGTCAACTGATCTATGCCGGCGAATCTCTCTTCCGCATTGCCGGCGCGAATAAGCGCGTCGAGCTTTGCTTGGATCGCGGCGGCATCGCGGTTCTGCGAACTCTGGATCACGAACACCATGACGAAGGTAATAAGATTCGTCGCTGTGTTCGCGACGAGTTGCCAGGAATCCGAATAATGGAAGAGCGGGCCGGCTCCCGCCCAGATCAGAATAAGAAGCACAGACGCGCCGAACGCAGCAGGATGGCCGGCGAGATGCGCGGACCATCCGGCAAATTTGGCAAAGGCTTTTTTCATGGCGGCCTCGCTCACGCAAAGCCAACGACGCGAACCGACGATTGGTTCCGCAGCGCTTGTGTCATGCGGGAATGTCGCGTCCGGAACTCGTGCGCGCCGATCGAGTTAAGCGTTGCTGATAGAATAAAGCTCAGGAGGACGTTATGGGTTTTGGGCGCGGATTATTGCTCTGGCTGATCGGTGTTCCAATTCCGATCATCATTCTGATCGCGCTTCTGTGGCATCATTAGAGCATCGCAGCGCGGCTTGCTCACGCGCCGCAGGGTGAGATTGACCCGGTTGCCGCCGAGCAGCGACGAAGAACCGGGAATGATGCGCGCAACGCCATGATAGGCGAGGCGCGCATCGCCGGCGAGAACGACCGCATCCCCGGATGCGAGCTCGAGAGCTTGCGTCGGGCCGCCGCGCGTACGACCGCCGAAACGGAAGATACAGGAGCTTCCCAAGGATAGGGACACTACGGGTGCCGCGAAATCCTCTTCGTCGCGATCCTGATGCAGGCCCATGCGCGCACTTGGCTCGTAGAAATTGACGAGGCAGGCTTCCGGCTCGTGCGGATAATGAGCAAGCTCCTTCCAGGCCTCGAGCACCATCCCGGGGATGTCCGGCCATGGCCGGCCCGTCTCCGGATGAGCCATTTGATAGCGATAGCCGTTGCGATCCGACACCCAGCCGAGCGGCCCGCAATTCGTCATGCGCACCGAGAACGGCTTGTCCGTTTTCGGCATGCGCGGTTGGAAGAGCGGTGCTGCAGCGATTACCGCCTCGATCTCGCCGAGCAACGCTCTTTGCGCCGCTTCATTGAGATAGGCGCGCACGTGGACGAGGCCGTTATCATAGATCCGCGTCCGGCTGCGCAAGTCGCTCGCCCTTAGGATTGCAAGACCTCCTTTGCGCCGATCGAAGAATCGGCATTGAGCCGATAGACGAGCGCCGCACCTGTCGCGATCTCGGAGGCGGCGACGGTTGCCGGCGTCAGGCGATCGAGCACCATGACGAGCGCGCGCAGCGAATTGCCGTGCGCGGAAATGAGAACCCGCTCGCCGTTGAGCAAATGCGGCAGGATCTCGTCGAGATAATAGGGAAGGACGCGCGCAACCGTGTCCTTCAGGCTCTCCCCGCCCGGCGGGCGTACGTCATAGGAGCGGCGCCAGAGATGGACCTGTTCGGCGCCCCATTTTGCCCGCGCCTCGTCCTTGTTCAAACCGGAAAGATCTCCGTAGTCGCGCTCGTTCAGCGCTTCGTCGCGGATTACGGGAAGGTCCTTTTGGCCGAGCTCCGCGAGGATAAGCTCCAAAGTGCGCTGCGCGCGCTTGAGCTTCGAAGTATAGGCGCGGTCGAATGAAACGCCTTTCGCCTTGAGCGCTCGACCTGCGGCACGCGCCTCGGCGATGCCGCGTTCGGTAAGGTCGGGATCCTTCCACCCGGTGAAAAGATCCTTCAAGTTCCATTCGCTTTGGCCGTGCCGCACGAGAACGAGAAGACGTTGCATGGATCATCCTTGGATCACGATGATCGATTCTAAAGGTTCAGAGCGGGACTTAGCGAAAAGCCCATCTCCGCCGCTTTTTCGCTCCCCGCTCTAGGGAGCGCCAAGCACGTCGGCCATTGTATAGAGGCCTGGCTTCTTGTCGCGCCCCCAAAGTGCGGCATGTAGCGCCCCGCGCGCGAAGATTCCACGATCCTCCGCCTTATGCGAGAGCTCGAGTCGCTCGCCCGGTCCGGCGAAGATCACGGAATGTTCGCCGACGATCGTGCCGCCGCGGAGAGACGCAAAGCCGATCGCGCCGCTTTTGCGCGGACCGGTCGCGCCATCGCGCGCGCGCAAAGAATGTTCCGCCAATGCGATGCCGCGCCCGCGCGCGGCAGCCTCGCCCAGAAGCAAAGCGGTGCCGGAGGGCGCGTCGATCTTCATGCGATGATGCGTCTCGACGATTTCGATGTCGTAATCGGGTCCAAGCGCACGAGCCGCTTGTTCGACGAGCGAAGCAAGCAGGTTCACGCCAAGACTCATATTGCCGGATTTGACGATCACGGCGTGATGTGCCGCCGCCGCGACGCGCGCCTCGTCTTCGGCGGAAAAGCCCGTCGTGCCGATGACGTGGACAATGCGCGCTTGCGCGGCAAGTGCGACAAGTTCGATGCTGGCGCGCGGTGTCGAGAAATCGAGAATTCCATCCGCTGCCGCGACAGCGGCGAGCGCATCGCTCGAGACGGGCACGCGGAGGGACCGGCAGCCGGCAAGCGCGCCCGCATCTTGGCCGAGCACCGGACTTTGCGGCGATTCAAGCGCCGCGGCGAGCGTGACGCCCTCGCTTGTCGCGATCAAATTGATGAGCGCGCGGCCCATGCGGCCGGCCGCTCCGGCCACGATGAGCCGCATAGTCATGACGCAATCCTTAAGAGCCGACTGGAGCCTGTCTCTATAAGGCCCGACAGGCGAGTTGAAAAGTTTCCGCCGGCCTGACGATTCGTCATGCGCGGGTCACATCGAGAAGCTAGCGTCCTCAAGACCGGGGAAGCGCAATCGGCGAGAGCCGGGCGGGCGAGCCGGATGAACGTTCCTCTGCTGCGCTCATCCCTTGGTCACCGCGTGCGTTGGCTCCATACCCCCGAGCATGTGTGTTTGCGTCCGCGTAGGTACTGCGTAGCTCGACGTACTCGCGTCGCGCGATGAGCTCGGCCCTTCGCGTTGGAGTACGCGCTAGCCCCGCGCCGCGGCGATCTCGCCCTGGATCGCCTCGGCTGCGGCGCAGGGATCGGTCGCCTCGGTGATCGGCCGCCCGACGACCAGACAATCTGCGCCCGCTGCCATCGCCGCCGCCGGTGTCGCCACGCGTTTCTGATCGCCGGTGGCGCTGCCCGCCGGGCGAATTCCTGGCGCAATGAGGATCATCTCGGGCCCGACAGCGCGCCGCACGTCCGCCAATTCCTGCGCCGAGGCCACGAGCCCGTCGATGCCGAGTGCTTTGGCCTGCGCCGCGCGGCGCAAGACGAGTTCGTCAACCCTCAAGCCATAGCCCGCTTCGGCGAGATCGGCGTCGTCATAAGAGGTCATGACGGTGACGCCGATGAGCTTCAGCGCGCTGCCCGCCGCACCGCGTTTTGCTGCCCGCATCGTTTGCGGATAGGCATGAATTGTGAGGAACGTGACGCCGCGGCGTGCAACCTGAGCGCTCGCACGCTCCACCGTATTGGCGATGTCGTGCAATTTCAGATCGAGGAAGATCTTCTTGCCTTGCGTCGCAAGACTTTCGGCGAGCGCGAGGCCGCCCGGATGGGATGCGAGTTCGAGGCCGATCTTATAAAAATTGACGCGCCCGCCGAGCCGCTCGACGAGGGCAAGTGCGCGCGCAGGATCTTCGACGTCGAGCGCGACGATGAGCCGGTCATCCATTCGCATCGGCCCGCCGGCCGTTCGCCGCCTGCGGCTTCAGCTTGGCAAAAAAGCCGCCGGGGAAGATCGGCGGCGCGGAGCCCGGCCGCCTGTAGGCCCAGACGCGCGCGGGCGGAAAATTCCGCCAGATGCGGGGTGAGCCTTCTGCAATGAAGGCCGGCGAGCGCCGGATGGGCGAGGCCAACCCATAAGTGAATTGAACGAACGCCCCGCGATCCTGCATGAGCCCGAAGGCTTCTTCGAGCAGAGCGGCGCGTACCGGCTCGGGCCGCATGAGAAGAGGAAGGCTAGAGATGACGGCGGCCGCCGGCGAATCGAGCTTGCCCTGCAGCGTTGCGGCGAGACGATAAGCATCGCCGTTGACGACGCGCACGCCGGGAAAGCGAGTCTCGAGAAGTGCGGAGAAGGACGGGTCGAATTCGATGAGAATGAGCCGGCGGGGTTCGATGCCGCGCTTCAGAAGCGCACGGGTTACGACGCCCGTACCCGGGCCGAGTTCGACAATCGGCCCGGGCAACGAGAGGTCGACGACGCCCGCCATCGTTTCGGCGAGCGCCGGACCCGAAGGCAGCACCGCGCCGAGGAGCTTCGGATTGCCGAGCCACGATTTGAAAAACCGCGCTTCGTCGGAGAGGGGCGCACGGGCGCGCGTCGGCTGATCGGGCAAAGCTTCCCCCTGTTTGGGCTATGAAATTCGCCGGCGAAGGCGGCCGCGTCAAGCAAGCGCGATCACGATCCGAGGTTCTCGAAGAAATCCTTCATCTTGGTGAAAAATCCGGAGGCCTCGGGATGGGTATGGGTCGAGGAGAGGGAGTCGAATTCGGTGAGCAATTCGCGCTGCCGCTTGGTGAGATTTTGCGGCGTTTCGACCGTCACCTGGATATAGAGGTCGCCGATTTCGCGCGACCGCAAAACCGGCATGCCCTTGCTCTTTACTTTGAATTGTTTGCCCGATTGCGTCCCTTCCGGAATCTTCACCCTGGTCTCGCCGCCGTCGAGCGTGCGCACGGCGACCTCGCCGCCGAGCGCCGCCTGAACCATGGAGATCGGAACGCGGCAAAAGAGATCGGCGCCGTCCCGTTGGAAGAAAGGATGCGGTTTCGTCGAGACGAAGATATAGAGGTCGCCGGGCGGACCGCCGCGCAGCCCCGCCTCGCCTTCCCCGGCGAGGCGTATCCGCGTGCCGTCTTCGACGCCGGGCGGCACATTGACCGCGAGGCTGCGCTCGCGCGTGACCCGGCCCGAGCCTGAACATTGCGGGCAAGGATTGTCGATCGTCTCGCCTTGACCGTGGCAGTGCGGACAGGTCCGCTCGATGGAGAAGAAGCCTTGCTGCGCCCGCACGCGCCCATAGCCGGCGCAGGTCGGGCAGGCACGCGGCTTGGCGCCCGGCTTGGCGCCACTGCCGGCGCAAGCTGGGCAGGCGATCGCGGTCGGCAGGTTGAGATTGGCCGTCTTGCCGACGAATGCCTCTTCGAGCGTGATTTCGAGATTGTAGCGCAGGTCCGAGCCGCGTGACGACCCGCCGCGCCCCGTGCGCCGGCCCATCACGTCGCCGAAAAGATCGTCGAATATGTCGGCCATCGAGGCGGCAAATCCGTCGGCAGCCGCGAAACCATTGGCGCCGGGCTCGAAAGCCGCATGGCCATAGCGATCATAGGCGGCGCGCTTCTGGCCGTCGGAGAGGATCTGATAGGCCTCGTTCAGCTCTTTGAACTTGTGTTCGGCCGCCTTGTCGCCCGGATTGCGATCGGGATGATATTGCATGGCGGCCTTGCGGAAAGCCGCCTTGATCTCATTGTCCGGACAGCCCCGCGAGACGCCGAGAACCTCGTAGAAGCAGCGTTTCGCCATCACAGATCCCTATGCGCCGTCGCCAGAGATAAAGGATTTCAGCCGAGAATTTGAGCCCCTGCGCTCCGGCGCTGCACTCACGTCAACAGATAAGAAGGCCACCTTGAATTACCACCGATCTGCGAGGAAAAGGCCAGGCGCAAGGCCTGGCCCTTTTTACATCGGTCCGCGCCGCTGATCAGGCCGACTTCTTCTCGTCCGGCCC
Organism: Beijerinckiaceae bacterium; assembly: GCA_021324915.1. Taxonomy (GTDB): domain Bacteria; phylum Pseudomonadota; class Alphaproteobacteria; order Rhizobiales; family Beijerinckiaceae; genus Methylovirgula. The sequence continues at coordinate 91,353 of JAJPIC010000017.1, forward strand.
GACTTCCTTGAATTCGGCGTCGATCACTTCGTCCTGCGTGCCGCCCTCGCCGCCACCGGTGGGGCCGCCCTCGCTTTGCGCTTTGTACATTGCTTCGCCGAGCTTCATTTGGGCCTGGCCCAGCTCCTCAGTGCGCGCCTTGATGGCGCCGACATCGTCGCCCTCGAGCGCGCTCTTCAGGCCGGCAATTGCCTGCTCGACCGTGCTCTTATCCGATTGCGCGACCTTCGAGCCATATTCGGCCAGCGCCTTCTCCGCCGTGTGGATCATCGCCTCGCCGTGATTCTTGGCGTCGACGAGCTCGCGCCGGGTCTTGTCTTCCGCCGCATGCATCTCGGCATCTTTGACCATCCGGTCGATATCGGCCTCCGAGAGGCCGCCCGAGGCCTGGATGCGGATCTGCTGCTCTTTATTGGTCGCCTTGTCCTTCGCGGTGACATTGACGATGCCGTTGGCGTCGATGTCGAAAGTGACTTCGATCTGCGGCACGCCGCGCGGCGCCGGCGGAATGCCGACGAGATCGAATTGGCCGAGCAGCTTGTTGTCGGCCGCCATTTCGCGCTCGCCCTGGAAGACGCGAATGGTGACGGCTGTTTGGTTGTCCTCGGCCGTCGAGAATACCTGGCTCTTCTTCGTCGGGATCGTCGTGTTGCGGTCGATCAAGCGTGTGAAGACACCGCCCAAGGTCTCGATCCCGAGCGACAGCGGCGTCACGTCGAGGAGCAGAACGTCTTTGACGTCGCCCTGCAGGACGCCGGCCTGGATCGCGGCGCCGACCGCCACGACTTCGTCCGGATTGACGCCTTTATGCGGCTCCTTGCCGAAGAAATTGCGTACGACCTCCTGGACTTTCGGCATGCGGGTCATGCCGCCGACGAGAACGACCTCGTTGATTTCGCCGGCGGTGAGCCCTGCGTCCTTCAAGGCCTTGCGGCAGGGCTCGACGGTCTTCTGAATGAGATCGTCGACGAGCGCTTCCAGCTTGGCGCGGGTGAGCTTCAACGTCAGATGTTTCGGACCTGAAGCATCCGCCGTGATGTACGGCAGGTTGATTTCGGTCTGCGTGGCGGAGGAGAGTTCGATCTTCGCCTTTTCCGCTGCTTCCTTCAGGCGCTGCAAGGCGAGCTTGTCCTTGCGCAGGTCGATGCCGCTCTCTTTGCGGAATTCGTCGGCGAGATAATCGACGATGCGGTTGTCGAAATCCTCACCGCCCAAAAACGTGTCGCCGTTCGTGGATTTGACCTCGAAGACGCCATCGCCGATCTCGAGGATCGAAACGTCAAACGTGCCGCCGCCCAAATCGTAGACTGCGATCGTGCCCGATCCTTTTTTGTCGAGACCGTAAGCGAGCGCCGCGGCGGTCGGCTCGTTGATGATGCGCAGGACTTCGAGCCCGGCGATCTTGCCGGCGTCTTTCGTGGCCTGACGCTGCGCGTCGTTGAAATAGGCGGGAACCGTGATGACGGCCTGCGTGACCGGCTGACCGAGGTAGGATTCGGCGGTCTCCTTCATCTTTTGCAGGATGAAGGCGGAAATCTGCGAGGGGGAATATTTCTTGCCGTCCGCCTCGACCCAGGCATCGCCGTTCGGCGCGCGGATAATCTTATAAGGGACGAGGCTCATGTCCTTCTTGGTCATCGGATCGTCGAACGTGCGTCCGATGAGCCGCTTGATGGCAAAGAAGGTCCGCTCGGGATTGGTCACGGCCTGGCGCTTGGCGGGCTGGCCGACGAGGCGCTCTCCGTCTTCGGTAAAGGCGACGATCGAGGGCGTGATGCGCGAGCCTTCCGAATTCTCGATGACCTTCGGCGTGGATCCTTCCATTACCGCCACGCATGAATTGGTGGTTCCGAGGTCAATACCAATGACTTTGGCCATGATCAGTCTTCCTTTCGAGCCGCAAGACCACCGGACCCCAAAGCAATCCGGCGGGTGAGGGATCCCGCCCGGTCCCCGATAAATCTCAATGTGGTAGCGCCCAATTGGCGCGCAAGATGAGGCCTATATAAGGGGACGTTTTTTCGACGCAAGGCAAAGAACGCGCGCGGGTTTTCTCTTCGCAAAGGTAAAAATGCGACGCCGGCGGCGGCGGGAAGACAGGCTGCGTCGATTCTCCTCAGCCCGGATGCGCGTCTTCCCCGGGTAATCCCTTTTAAATTACCTATGTACACTGTAGACGGATGCACGACCAATGCGATTCTTGTCCTCTCTCCAACTCTTCGCCGGGCATGAAAGGCGCCGCTCCCGTTCCTTTTCAGCACACCCCGCAAAAGGCGCCGAGCGCGATCGACAGGCTGCGGGATTTCACGACCGACCGGCGGCTTCTGCCCATGGGCCTCATGGCTCTCGTCGTCGGAACCGTCGGTGCGGGTGCGGCTTGGGCATTGCTGCGCCTCATCAGCCTCGTCACTAATCTTGCTTATTACGGACGCCTCAGCGCCGCGCCGGTCTCGATCACCGATCATCCGCTCGGCCTTGCCGCGGTGTTCATCCCGATGGCCGGCTGCCTGCTCATCGGATTGATGGCGCGCTTCGGCTCGGAGAAGATTCGCGGCCACGGCATTCCCGAAGCAATGGAAGCGATCCTCATCGGCCGCAGCCGTATCGAGCCCAAGGTCGCTATCCTGAAGCCGCTTTCTTCGGCGATCTCGATCGGCACCGGCGGACCGTTCGGCGCCGAGGGTCCGATCATCATGACGGGCGGCGCATTCGGCTCGCTCTTCGGACAGCTCTTTCAACTCTCGAATGCCGAGCGCAAGACGCTGCTCGTCGCGGGCGCAGCGGCCGGAATGGCCGCCACTTTCGGCACGCCCATCGCCGCCATGCTGCTCGCGGTCGAATTGCTCCTCTTCGAATGGAAGCCGCGCAGCTTCATACCCGTTGCGATGGCGGCGGTCGTCGCGGCCGCGTGGCGCCCTTGGCTCCTCGGATCCACCGTTCTCTTTCCGATGGCCTCCAGCGCGAGCTTGCCGCCGGTCGGCCTTCTCTATGCGGCGCTGCTCGGCATTCTCGCGGGCTTCGGCTCGGGTCTCCTCACTCAGATGGTCTATGCGAGCGAGGATTTATTCCAGCGCCTGCCCATCCACTGGATGTGGTGGCCATTGTTCGGCGGCGCTGCGATCGGCTTCGGTGGTCTGATCGAGCCGCATGCGCTGGGTGTCGGCTACGACAATATTGCCGCGATGTTGCATGGCGCGATGGCGCCCGATGCAGCGCTGCGTCTCCTCCTCGTCAAGGCGATCATCTGGTCGATTGCGCTCGGATCGGGCACCTCGGGCGGCGTGCTCGCGCCGCTTCTGATGATGGGCGGGGCGGTCGGCCTGATCTCGAGCGAAGTCATTCCCGTTGGCGAAGGCAGCCTCTGGGCGCTCGTCGGCATGGCGGCGATGATGGGCGGAACGATGCGCTCGCCTCTGACCGCCATCGTCTTCGCGATCGAGCTCACGCATAATCTCGGTGCGCTGCTGCCGCTCTCCGCAGCCTGCATCCTGGCGCATGGCACCACGGTGCTCCTGCTGCGCCGCTCGATCCTCACCGAAAAGGTCGCACGCCGCGGCCATCACGTGACACGCGAATATTCGATCGATCCGTTCGAGGCCACCCGCGTCGCCGAGATCATGGCAAAGCCGGTCGAGACTCTGCCCGCCGATATGACGATCGGCGAGGTCATGGGCATCTTCACCGCCTCCGAGGCACCCGCCCGCTACAATTGCTACCCGGTCGTCGAGCCGAACGGACACCCGATTGGCATGGTCGCGCGCGCCGATGTCCTCGATTGGACGGCGCGTGACCTGCCGGTCGAGCAAAGCCTGCGCGCAAGCCTTGCAGGGCGCGATCTCGTCACCGGATATGAAGACGAACTCGTCTCGCAGCTCGCCGACCGCATGGCGCTCGCCGATATCGGCCGCGCGCCGATCCTGCGGCGGGCGGACGGCGCGCTCGTCGGCTTTGTGACCCGCCGCGACCTCCTGCGCGTACGCGCAGCCGTCCTGAAACACGAGCAGGAACGCGAAATCCTGCTGCGCTTCGGCCGCCGCGTGCGATCGGCCGGCTAGCCTTGAGTCGACGGCCGCGGCGACGCCTTCATATAAATGCAATATTAGCTTCGCGAGCCCGAACCGTGCCGTCCCGCATATCGTTACGCCGGCAGAAATGTCCCAGCTCGACTGGAAAGCGCAAGAGGTGCTCAGATGAAACTCAAGCTTTTGACGCTCGCCGTCGGCGTTCTGCTGGTTGGCGCGGCCGTTCCGGCGCAGGCGCGGAACTTTTATTGCCGGACGTTACCGTACGGCTATAGCGATTACCAAGGCCCGAACGGGACCTATGATTCGCTCGCTGATCTCGTGCGCGACGTCCGCGGCATACCGTGCGGAATTAACTGCACGCGGGCCGCCATGATGCGCTGGTCGCGCGTGGTGCGCTGCCCCGGCTAAGTTTTGGCCGGAACGATGCGGCCGCGCAGGAACTGCAATGTGGTGCGGGCGACGCGTGACCCGAGATGGCGCGCCGTCGCAAGGTCCGCCTCCGGCGGCGCAAGCTCGGGACCCTGATCGACATTGGACTGTGCCGCAGCGCCCAGCCAAAATCCCATCCGATTGAGTTCGGCTTCCGAGCCCGTGCTCGAATGGTTCGCCGGCGGCAAAGCCAGATTAACCCAATGCAGGCTCGCGCACGGCGCAGCGATCGACATCGAGCCAGCGCAGAAACGCGTCCTGGACCACGTCCTCCGCATCCGCAACCGATCCCAGCATGCGATAGGCCATGCGGATCAATCGTGGACGCAGCGGATCGAAAGAGGCGGCGGCATCTTCGGCACGCATCACCCGGCTCTGCGCATTTGGCGCCGGATTCGGTCTTGGGGTCATGATCGCCTCCTTGGCAAGGCGAAGACATGACGAGCGAGAGCCCCGCGTTGTGACATGCGCCGCATCTCGCCCTGCCGGCGGGGAAGAAGCCTCGTGCGAGGGCACTGCAGGCCTCATCCGGCCCGAACCTCGTGAGGCCAGCTTCTCCGCAACGGGAGACGGAGCCTTGGGGCTAAGAAAAGCGCGGCCCGCGCCTGGCCTCGGCGAGCGCGCGAGACAGACCGTTGGCGAAATCGGCCTTTTCTTCCGGCCCGAGGAAGTTGCCGACTTCCACGCTCTCGCCGCGCGAGACGAGCGCCAAGCTTTGGACGCCGAATTCCTCGTGATCTTCCTTCTGCAGGCGGACCCAGGAGGGATGAAAGTGCCATTCGGCCTTGGCACCCTTCGGCGAGACCTTGGCGAGCATGAGTTCGATCGGCGTGACGCGCACGTCCTCATAGGCGCGCGCGGCGCGGAAATTGGCGCGGAAGGCGAAATAGAACAACGCGACGTCGAGCCCCATGAAGCCGGCCACCGGCCAAGCGCCGATGAAGACGAAGGGCAGTGTCGTAACCAGGCTGATGGCCGAGAAAATGAGAAGCAGGATGCGGAAATTGCGCTTGGTCAGAGACCGGTGAGGATGGAGGCGCACCGCGAAGATCCGCCGCGTCGCAGGATCATTCTCTTCTCTGAGCGGGCTCATTGGTCTTCTCTCAAACCCGATAGAACTTTATAAGGCCGAGATGGCAATCAAGACCAGAGGCAAGCTTGCCGGAGGGCGAAAAGTTCCCGGACGCCAGCCTACGGCCAAGCCGGTACGCGCAAAGCTGCGCGATGCGGCGAGCGTACGCGAGATCTTCGCCCGCTTCAAAGCCGCCCTGCCGGAGCCGCGCACAGAACTTCATTACCGCAACCCCTATACCCTGCTCGTCGCCGTCGTGCTCTCGGCGCAGGCGACCGACGCCGGCGTCAACAAGGCGACCGAGAAGCTCTTTGCGCTTGCCGATACGCCGCAGAAAATGCTGGCGCTCGGCGAGGCCAAGCTCACCGATACGATCAAGACCATCGGTCTTTATCGCGCCAAAGCGAAAAACGTTCTCGCTCTTTCGGAGCGCCTCGTAAATGAATATGGGGGCAAGGTGCCGGACAATCGAGAGGCGCTCGAAGAGCTCCCCGGCGTCGGCCGCAAGACCGCCAATGTGGTCCTCAATACTGCTTTCGGCGAGCCGACGATCGCGGTCGACACGCATGTCTTCCGAGTCTCAAATCGCGTGCCGATTGCGCCCGGCAAGACGCCGCGCGAAGTCGAGGACGGGCTCGAGAACATCGTCCCCGAAGAATACAAACGCAACGCGCATCATTGGCTGATCCTGCACGGGCGCTATACCTGCAAGGCGCTCAAGCCCAATTGCGGCGCGTGCATTATCAACGACCTTTGCCGCTGGCCGAAGAAGACGGTCAAAGCGGACAAGCGCCGCTAAATAAACGAATTCAGCGCACCTGCCCGGCGCCTCTGGCGTGATGGCGATGCGAATCAAGCTGTGACATGGCTGTCATTCGCGCGTGCTAACCCGCGCGGCGTATCCCATTCCGACAAATCTTTTCCAATCTGACAAAGGAATGACAATGCGCAAGACGATCATTGCGCTTGCCGCCGCGACCGCGTTGGTGAGCCTCACCGCCCATGGCGCCGAATTGAGCCAGCCGCAAGGCCATTTCGGCAATCTCGATCATGTTTTCCTGATCATCATGGAAAACCAGACCAATACCGACATTCTCGGCAATCCGAATGCGCCCTTCATCAATGCCTATGCGAAAACCGCCAATCAGGCCACCAATTACTTTGCGGTCGGCCATCCGAGCGCGCCGAATTATCTCGAGATCGTCGGCGGGTCGAATTTCGGTCTGACCAACGATTATTGGCCGAACTGGGTCAACACGGGCTGTGTCGATAATGCGCCAGGCAGCACCGGGTGCAACAATGCGTTTACGCCGATTGCCGCGCCCGGCCTCGACAATCCGGTGGTCGCGACCGCGACAACTTCATCCCAATGTAACGGCCAGGTGACGATCACCGGCACGCCAGCGCCGAACAATTGCGCGCTCTATAATTACCCGGCCAGGCAATTCACGCCCAAATCGATCGCCGACCAGTTGGTCGAGGATCACAAGACCTGGAAGGCCTATGAAGAAAGCCTTCCGACAGTGCAGCCGGGGGTCTTCGGCCTCAATTATTCCGATGGCGCCTATTCGAACCTCAGCCCGGCTTCCGTATTCGCTCCCGGGCCGATCCAGAAGCTCTACGCGGTGAAGCACAACCCATTCGCCTATTTCAACAATATCGAGGTCGGCGAACGCAATTCCTTGAGCCTCGCGCGGGTCGTCGACTTCGATGGGCCCAATGGGTTATGGGCGGACTTGCAATCTTCGAATACACCGAATCTCTCGGTGATCGTGCCGAACCAGTGCCATGACATGCACGGTTTCGTCTCCGGCGGCACGCCGATCTGTTCGGCTTCGACCGCTCAGGAAGCCGGCTTCCTGATGCTCCAGGGCGATGCGGAAGTCGCCAAGCTCGTAAATGGGATCAAGGCCTCGCCGGTATGGCGCCAGGGCCGCAATGCCATCGTGCTCGTGTGGGACGAGAACGATTATTCCAATGCGGCCAACCGCGTCGTGATGCTCGTCGATCCCAATTACGCGAAAGGCGGCAACGCCAGCAGCCAGCCCTATGATCATTTCTCGCTGCTGCGCACGCTGGAAGCCGGATTCGGTCTGCGCTGTCTGAACCACGCTTGCGATTCGACCTCGCAGGTCATGGACGACTTGTTCGGAGCCGGCTCCCGCTAAGAGGGCAGGTCCTTGAGGCAGCCCTCCGTTCGGCAACGGCGGGCTGCCCCTATCGAGCGGCCGGACGCGGGTCCATCCGCTAGCCCGCGTTCTAAGGTCCGAAAATCGCGAATTCCGCCGGCCCCTTGCTCATCTTGGCAAGCGCCGCCGGCCCTTGCCCTGCCCCTTGTTCGACCGCTCCATCTCGAACTCAAATCGGGAAAACGAGGCGGCGCCGCGATAGGGTCGTGGTAGGATAGACCGAGATTCGCGAGGGCGAGGGCCCGCCCGGGGACAGGTTTGAACAGCCAGCGGCTTGTGACTTTGGAGAAGCGCGACGATGACCGCGACCTCTCGCTGCGGCCGCTGACGCTCGCCGATTTCACCGGGCAGGAGGCGGCGCGCAAGAACCTGCGCGTCTTCATCGAGGCCGCCAAGGGGCGCCGGGACGTTCTCGATCACGTCCTCCTCGTCGGCCCGCCGGGGCTCGGCAAGACAACGCTCGCTCAGATCGTCGCACGCGAGCTCGGCGCCAACTTCCGCGCGACGTCGGGGCCGGTCATCGCCAAGGCCGGCGATCTCGCCGCGCAACTGACGGCCCTCGAAGAGCGCGACGTTCTCTTCATCGACGAGATCCATCGGTTGAACCCGGCGGTCGAAGAGATTCTCTATCCGGCGATGGAGGATTTCCAGCTCGACCTCATGATCGGCGAGGGACCGGGCGCGCGCTCGGTGAAGATCGATCTCGCGCGCTTCACATTGATCGGCGCTACGACTCGCGCCGGGCTCATCACCACGCCTTTGCGCGACCGTTTCGGCATTCCGATCCGGCTCGATTTCTATTCCGTGCCGGAGCTCGAACTCATCGTACGGCGGGGCGCGCGCATTCTCGGAGTCGAAATCAGCGAAGACGGCGCCAATGAAGTAGCCAAACGCGCACGCGGCACGCCGCGCGTAGCGGGAAGACTCCTGCGGCGCGTGCGCGACTTCGCCGAAGTCGGGGCGTCGGGCGGACCGATCATGGTCACGCGCGCGATCGCCGACCGGGCGCTCGCCGAGCTCGATGTCGATGCGATCGGGCTCGATTCGATGGATCGGCGCTATCTCGGCCTGATCGCGCAAGCCTTCGGCGGCGGTCCGGTCGGGATCGATACGCTCGCCGCGGCGCTTTCCGAGCCGCGCGACGCGATCGAGGATATTATCGAGCCCTATCTGATCCAGCAGGGCTTCCTGCAGCGAACGCCGCGCGGGCGGCTGCTCACGGCACACGCCTTCCGCCATCTCGGGGTCGAGGCCCCGGCAGCCCCGGCGCAGTTCGGGCTCTTTTCGGAAGAGGAATAGCGCGGCGCGCGCAGGCGCTTGTGCGGCCTTCGCCCGCATGCTATCCGCGCCTGCCGCGCGGCAGGGAGAGGTGGCAGAGCGGTTGAATGCACCGCACTCGAAATGCGGCATAGGCGCAAGCCTATCGGGGGTTCGAATCCCCCCCTCTCCGCCAGTCTCTGTTTTCCGCGCTATCCGATCCTGCGATAGAGCACTACGAAAACTCAATAAATCGGCGCTTAGTGACTGGACGTGTCGCCACCTGCCGGTCATACTCGGTTCGATCATTGTGGACTGGATTGTGGACCAAAATGGCCCGAACGGTCGGCCGGCTCACCGCGATCAAGGTGGACAAAGCAAATAAGCCCGGCATGTACGCCGACGGCGCCGGCCTGTATCTGCGTATCACCAAGGAAGGCACCAAGAGCTGGGTGTTCCGCTTCATGCTCATGGACGGCCGCGCTGGATGGGCCTCGGTCCATTTGCGCTGGTTGGCCTGCACGAGGCCCGCGGAAAGGCGCTGGACGCGCGTCGGCTGCATCACCAGAGGATCGACCCCATCGACGCGCGCCGCGCCGTCCGCGAGCAGGAGCGGCTCCGAACGGCGAGAGCGATGACGTTCAAGCAATGCGCCGAGCGTTACATCAAGGCGCACCGCGCGGGCTGGCGGAACGCCAAGCACGCCGCGCAATGGGAGGCGACGCTCGCAACCTACGCCGAGCCGATCATCGGCGGCCTTCCCGTCCAGGCGATCGACACCGCGGTCGTCATGAAGGTGCTGGAGCAGGAGGTGCATGATGCACCGGATAAGCCCGCTGCGCCGCTTTGGACCGCACGGCCGGAGACGGCGGGACGCCTGCGTGGCCGCATCGAATCGATCCTCGATTGGGCGCGCGTGCGGGGCTATCGCGACGGCGAGAACCCGGCACGGTGGCGCGGCCATCTCGACAAGCTGCTGCCGGCGCGCGCCAAGGTTCGCAAGGTGCAGCACCACGCGGCGCTGCCATACGATGAGCTGCCCGAGTTCATGGCGACGCTTCGGACTCACGAGGGCGTTGCAGCGGGGGCGCTGGAGTTCGCCATCCTGACCGCCGCGCGGACCGGCGAGGTGATCGGCGCCCGATGGAGCGAGATCGACTTGGGCGAGAAGCTGTGGACGATCCCTCCGGAACGGATGAAAGCCGGCAAGGAACACCGTGTGCCGCTCAGTGCGAGGGCCATCGCCATCCTCGAGGAAATGCGGCCGCTCTGCCACGTGAATGACGGCCGGGATGAGGAATACCCGTTCGTGTTCCCCGGCGGAAAGCGCGGCCAATCGCTCAGCAACATGGCGTTCCTGATGCTGCTGCGGCGCATGAAGCGCGACGATCTGACGGCGCACGGATTCTGCTCGTCGTTTCGAGATTGGGCGGCCGAGCGCACGAATTTTCCGAGCGAGGTCGCCGAGATGGCGCTCCCCCACACGGTCAGCAGCAAGGTCGAAGCCGCCTACCGCCGCGGCGACCTCTTCGAGCGGCGCCGGCGCCTGATGACGGCGTGGTCGACGTTCTGCGGCACCGCGAAGGTTGCGGCACGCACCCATGACGCGCGAGCCTCGATGTAACGGTTGGCGGCTTCGCGTGCACGAACTGTCAAGCACTTGCGCATGGGCTATTCGCACGAGCCTTGCGAACTGACTGCAGACCTAAGTCGCTCGTTTTTGGCCGTGCGTATGCGAAATATTTGTTCATGTCACGTGGCGCGTGATCGTGCAGATAATCGAGCCATCGGATAGCTCTGGATAGGCAAGGTGATTGCGTGCAGGAGCGCGGGAAGACGGCCGACCGCGATGGCAAGATAAAAGGCGCGAGGTGCGCTCGGTTGGTTTGTTTGATCTTGCGAAGACTTGACGCACCTCACGTGCTCGACAACGAGGTGCACGTATGCGTTTTCATTAGATCTTTTACCTGGTAGTGACAGCCTTTCGGAGGGAAATAGGATTGCCCCAACAGCACGCCATATCGGCACCGGCCTCCACTGTGACGCATGCAGAGCCTTGGCTGGCCTAACAATAGCAGGAAGCTTCGATGCCCAGATGCGGTCGCGCACTCTGCCGGGGGACGGCCAACGAGCGATCCTCGACGGCCGAATCGAGCGGCGATAGAAGTCTGTGGACTGGACGGTCTGCATTGGTGGAGCCCGCTTCTCAGCCGAACAGAGACATTCTTAAATAACTCGCGATATAGGGTGATCCGATGACGTGCGGGGAAAGCTAGATGGCCACGGCGGACCACCTGAAGGCTCTGATTCGAAGCCATGCTGAGGGCGATGACGAGCGCTTCTTTGCAATTGCCCTGCAGGTCGCGGCGCAGGCGGCCCGGCAAGGCCACACCAAGTTCGCTCAGGAGCTGCGCGACCTAGTCGACCAGGCGAAAGCCCGGCCGAAAGCCGTTTCCACGGGTCAGCGAACCAGGCCGGTTCCGATAGTCCAACCTCGTGGGGAGCTTGCTGGCCTGCTCACTGCGGCCTTTCCCAAGACCCGGCTGTCGGAGATGGCACTGGACGAACCGATCCGCAGTCGCATCGACCGAGTGCTTCTGGAACAGCGCCAACGCGAGACGATCCTGGCACACGGGTTGGCTCCGTTGCGAAAGCTCCTTTTGGTGGGGCCGCCGGGAACGGGCAAGACGATGACCGCCGCAGCTTTGGCTGGTGAGCTGAGCCTGCCGCTCTTTACGATCCAGCTGGATGGATTGATTACGAAGTATCTCGGCGAAACCGCAGCAAAGCTGCGTCTCATTTTCGAGGCAATTCGCCAGACCCGTGCGGTCTATCTGTTCGACGAATTCGATGCTCTAGGCGGAGAGCGTGCCGCCAAGAACGAAGTCGGAGAAATCCGTCGTGTTCTAAACTCCTTTCTTCAGTTCCTCGAGCAGGACGACTCGGATAGCATTATTGTCGCGGCGACGAATCATCCGCAAATTTTGGACAAGGCGTTGTTTCGCAGATTCGATTCAGTGATCGAATATCGGCTGCCCTCACAAGGGCTCATTGAGGATGTCATGCGAGCTCGGTTGGCCCTTCTCGATACGTCCGGCGTTCAGTGGTCGGATGTCGTCGAGGCTGCAAAGGGGCTGAGTCATTCTGATGTTACGCGCGCGTGCGAGCACGCCGCCAAGAACGCCATTCTGCAGCACCACACACGCATCGATACATCGGAACTCATCGAAGCCTTGAGCGAGCGCCGCTCAACCCATCGTTAGAATTTGATCGTTCGAGTGGTACACAATGCCCGCTCCCCGAAACCGGAAGCATCTCCTAGTTCCAAATCCGCCGTCGACTGAGCCGTATACGCCCCATACACGAAAGATCGAACAGCTGACGTTTGCCGGGCCACCAGATCGCCGCCGTCACGCGAGAGCACTTCGACGCGCGCTAACGATCGCGGAGCGTGAAGCCCAGCAGGCTCGGGAGCAACTCGGCGTGTCGGTTCATGGAGCAGAGCCCGGCGTTTACATCCAGTTCGAAAGTGCTCCCGGCGTCGAGATGAAACTCGAATCCCTGGAAGACCGCAGACAAGGAATTGAGCTCGTCGCCGTGCAGCGGATCGCGGCCGGACCTGAGGAGCCTATCGTTCAACTGGCAACCGTGTTCATTCCCGATGGGTCATTGAAGCATTTCTTTAGTCGCTTCGAGCAATACGAGCGTGAGAGAACGAAGAAAGACGAGCCGCGACACAAAGACATGGTGGATCGGATTGCGGCCCTTCGAAAAGCGACGCTGCGTGCCCTCTGGACTGACGCAACTGACGCCTACCCGGATGAAGACGAAAAGATTTCGTGGGAGGTTTGGCTGCGTCGCCAGGATGGCAACGAGCTTCATCGCCTGTTGGAATTTGCTGATCAGTCCAATCTTCAGATCGGCGAGCGGCGACTGGGTTTCGACGATCGTATTGTGGTCCTCGTAAAAGGCACAGCCGCGGATCTCTCAGAATCGCTCGATGTACTGAACGATCTCGCGGAGGTCCGCAAGGCAAAGGTGAGCAGCGCGTTTTTCGCCGACGCGCCGGCGGAAGAACAAGCACAATGGCTTGATGATCTGAAGGGCCGAACAAATTCTCCTGGGACTGGTGCGCCAGCCGTTTGTGTTCTCGACACCGGCGTCACGCACGGTCATCCGCTCCTCGAAGACCTCATTGCTGCCAGCGACGCGATGTCGGTGGACCCTGCCTGGGGTCGTCACGATGACGGAGGCGGCCCCGGTAGCATGGGACACGGGACCGAGATGGCTGGACTCGCTGGCTATGGCGACCTTTCTCAGGCTCTCGCCTCGGCCGCGCCTGTCAACATGCGGCATCGGCTCGAGTCGGTAAAAATTCTACCTCCGACGGGCACAAATGCGCCTGAACTCTACGGCGCGATTACCGCGCAAGCTGTCGCCCGCCCGGAGATCAATGCCCCGGAACGGACGCGTGTCTTCTCTCTCGCCGTAACGGCAACTGACGAGCGTGACCGAGGACAGCCCACGTCCTGGTCAGCAGCGGTCGACGCGCTGGCCGCTGGTCGAACGTTCGATCCAGCCACTCACGGTCTGATTTATCTGGATCAGGGTGCGGACGCTGCGCGCCGGCTATTCATCCTCAGCGCCGGCAACGTAGGGCTCGATCAACTCGACACGAACCATCTTGACCGTAGTGACGTCGAGGCCGTTCATGACCCGGCGCAGGCTTGGAACGCATTGACCGTCGGTGCCTCCGCCGAAAAGGCGGCGATCGCAGACACGGCATGGAATAGCTGGTCGCCCATAGCCCCCGCAGGTGATCTTTCGCCCTGGAGCACGACGTCGGTAACTTTTCAGGATGTATGGCCGATAAAGCCTGAGGTCGTGTTTGAGGGCGGCAATGTTGCAGAAAACGGTGGCAACTTTGATCAAGGTGTCCCCGATCTCTGCCTGCTGTCGACCTACTACAGGCCCGACCGGCGGCCGTTTGTATTGTCGTGGGCGACGAGTGCGGCGACGGCCCAGGTCGCACGCATGGCCGCCATCGTTAGAGCTGACTATCCCGATCTCTGGCCAGAGGCTGTTCGGGGGCTGATCGTCCACTCTGCTCGATGGACAAGGGCGATGGAGGCCCATCTGCGGGGTGCAGGCGGCAAGCGCGGTCGAGCGAAATTAGTCCGCCGATATGGGTTCGGCGTTCCCCATCTCGATCGTGCGTTGCGAAGTGCAAACGATGCTCTGACGCTCATCGCTCAATCCATTATTCAGCCTTTCGCCGAAAGGAAGATGCGAGAGATGCATGTACATCAGCTCCCGGGCCCAAGGATGCATTGGAAGAGTTGGGCGAGACCGCCGTCCGGCTTCGTGTAACTCTGTCATACTTTATTGAGCCCAATCCTGGTCGGCGCGGATGGCGTCGCCGGCACCGTTACGCTTCCCACGGTCTCCGCTTCGAATTGAAATACCCAACTGAAACGGTGGATGAGTTTCGGAAGCGCCTTAACCAGCGGGCACTTGATGAGGACGAAGATAAGCCTGCGGCGGGTGGGGACGCGGCCGCATGGTTCCTGGGTGAGGTCGCACGAAACAAGGGATCAATTCACTCAGACATCTGGGTTGGAACGGCTGCTGATTTGGCGGAACGGGGTTGGGTAGGCGTATACCCTGTTTCCGGTTGGTGGAAGGATCAACCCCGGCGCGATCGGAGCGAGGCGGGTGCTCGATACGCGCTCGTGATTAGCATCGAAACCGACGCAGAGGGCGCCGACATTTGGACGCCAGTCGCGCAGGAGATCGGTGTTCCGGTCGAGGAAATCGTTGTCCAGCTGTAACCGCGCAATTCAGGCGCGCGTGTTATGCCTGCTCAACAACACACTTTCGCGAACCTTGCCAAAAATGGCTTCACGCATCGCCTTAATTGAGGGCTTGCTCTTTGGGAAGGTGACACCGAGCTCCTTTGCAATGACGAGAAGGTCGGGTGCCGACTTGGCTTCTAGAACGCGCTCGGCCTCATCGTTGGCCCCTGATGCAGCGAGTCCCACGACTTTGTCGAACTCTGCAAGCGCCTGTTCCGGCGTAATCGTCGCGTTGCTGGATTGGGGGCCAACTTTCCGTTCACGCATTTTTGCCACGGCCGCAGGGAATGCGCGCTCTACGCGATTCTCCATGCGGCCAATCTGGGCGCTGATGGTTTTCAGTGTTCTCCTTAATTCCGCACATTCCTCCAGGAGCTTGACGACTTCCTGCTCCGCTGTACGAAATTCTGAATCATTGCTCACTTCAGCACTCCCAAACAAGCCTGCCACAGTCCTTGGAAGTCCTTGACCAGTTCGGGCGGCACGCCACCCCCCGTGATCGCTCGCTTGATCCCTACTCTCTCGCGCACCCAAGCGTCGTTAAAGAACGTGGCACGGATGCCTTGCGACTCGCTCGTCCGCTGGCAAATCTGATCGATCTGTCGCATGTAGAACGCGGTTTCCTTGGTCGGCGTATTCGCATAGGTCTTGGTCTTATTCATGAACACGGCGATCTGAGGGGTCGGATGCGGCTCGATCCGCATTTTGAGCGAGTTCAGCAGCAAGCTCACGCCGCGTGACGCAAAAAAGTCCGGATTGACCGGAATGAGCACGAGATCACAGCACGAGAGCACGCTGTAGGATAGCAACGTGAATGAAGGAGGGCAGTCAAAGAGAACGTAATCGTAATCGGCCACCTTTCCCGAATGTGCGATCTTTCCGAGAAGGCGCCTCATGAAATCCTTCATTTGGTCGCGATCGAAGACCTCTAACTCCAACCAGTACAAGTCTTCGACCGATGGAATGAAATGCAGCGTGTTACTGATCTGATAGATAAAATCGTAGCCAATAGGGAAGTCAAAATGCGCGGCACCCGGCTTGGTGTACTGGTCTATCGCGTCAAAGATCGTTTTACGATCCTTGAGGCTTTTCTCATACCAATTTCCAAATGCGGGATAGAGTGTGCCCTTGTCTTCATTCAGGCCAATGGCTTGGGTCAGCGACATCTGTGCATCCAGATCGAACATAAGGACGGACGCGTTCGAGTAGGTGGAAAGCGTATCCGCCAAGCACCATGTCACGGTCGTCTTACCCACTCCTCCCTTGAAATTAATGGTCGCGATCGTTTTCGGACTCTTATTCGCTGACATATCCGTCCCCCTGCCACCTGCGCGCAGCCGGATGAAATTCTACCATGGCGCCGCAGCAGGCAAACCGGCACAGTTCAACTGTGACGCTTCGATGTTTTCCACGGGACCCTGCCGGTCACCTCCGACCGGCAGTCGCAGCGCTCAAACACAACCTTTGTGGATGCAATCGTGGACGGGGACGGTCGCCTGCTCCTAAGCAATTGATAAATCGGCTCGTTTTGTGTCGCTTTAATCCCCCCTCTCCGCCAGTCAGAACGGAAGTGCGAACGCCGGGCGGCAGCCTTAACCTCCCTGTGACAAGCGTCACGCAACGGTACCAACAGGATGCGCGCGTTCGATCCGCTCGCGCTCGCGGGGATCATTCGCATGGTTCGCCTCATCTGTAGCTGTGGTCGTCGAGATAGACGCCTTCCGCCTCGCCGCGGCTGCCGTCCCACTGGAAGATTAGCCGCCACTGACTGTTGACGCGGATCGAATGGAACCCCGCCAGATTGCCGCGCAGCTTCTCGAAGTGATTGCTGGGCGGCACGCGCAAGTCCTGATCGGCGGTCGCGTCTGCCGCGTCAACCTAAGGTCACCGGCCACGCCGAGCTGCGTCGATCGCGGCGACGTCAATTTTCCTCATATCCATCATCGCCGCAAATGCGCGTTTCGCTTCATCACCGCTTGCAGCCAGCGCGTCGATCAGCGTGCGCGGCGTGATCTGCCAGGAGATGCCCCACTTGTCCTTGCACCAACCGCACGCGCTTTCCTGGCCGCCATTGCCGACGATGGCGTTCCAGTAGAGGTCGGTCTCTTGTTGGTTGTCAGTGGCGATCTGAAACGAGAAGGCTTCGCTATGTCTGAAAGCGGGTCCGCCATTGAGGCCAAGACAGGGAATGCCGGCGACCGTGAACTCGACCATCAGCACGTCACCCGCCTTCCCGGACGGATAGTCGCCAGGTGCACGATAGACGGCGCCCATCGAGCTGTTCGGAAAGATCTCGGTGTAGAAGCGGGCTGCCGCTTCGGCGTCCTTATCGTACCACAGGCAGATCGTGTTCTTGGCAGTCGCCATGGCTTGTCCTCCTTTTCAGAGCCGGCTGGCCCGACGCGAGCGCTTCAAGTTTTCACAGCGCCGCGAGCGGCCATTCGCCTGCAACTAAAGCGCTCGCCGGTGATTGCAAAAGCGCGGGCGATACATTGGAAGCCCGAAGTGCAAGAGCCCCGCCGAATGTCGTCCCGATTAGAGAAATCGGAGTCGCAATTTGTCGTCTGGCGACCACTCTCCAGGCGATGATCGCCACGCCGCGCGGCCATCTTCCGCCAGCGAGCGCGGACTTGACTGGCTCAATTTCTTCATTGCCGATGTGCAGACGGGTTTCGGCCCGTTCGTCTCGCTCTATCTCGCGACACTAGGCTGGAAGCAAGGACGAATCGGATTGGCGCTGACCGTCGGCAGCCTGGCCGCGATCCTGAGCCAGGTTCCCGGTGGCGCATTGGTCGACGCCGTACACAGCAAACGCCTCCTCGTTCTGGCGGCTCTCGTCATCATTGCAATCGGCGCGCTGATCTTTGCCTTCGCCCCCAGCCCCACGATGATTTTCATCGCTGAAACGTTACACGGGGGCACGCAGGGCGTAGCGGTTCCCGCTCTCGCCGCCATCGGACTGGGTCTTGTCGGGCATCAGAAGTTCAGCCATCGGCTCGGGCGCAACCACCGCTACAAATCATTCGGGAACGCCGCGACGGCCGCGCTGATGGGCGCATTCGGTTATTTCCTGGCGAAGAACGCAACCTTCATCTTCGCCGCTGCGCTTTGCTTGCCGGCAGCTTACAGTCTCAGCAGAATCCGCGGCGAGGAGATCGACTACGCGCGTGCACGCTCCGCACGGGCGCCCGACAAGCCGCGCGACGTGACGCAGTTTAGGCGTCTCTTCAGGAATCGCAGGCTCGTCGTCTTCATCGTCGCGCTATTCCTGTTTCAATTCGCCGACGCGTCCGTCATGCCGCTCACAAGCGAGCAATTGGGGCAGCAGCATCAGCACGAATCCGAACTCATCACGTCGGCTCTGATCGCGGTGCCGCAGGTCGTAACCGCGCTGATTGCGCTCTGGATCGCGCGTCGTGCCGAAGACTGGGGCCGCAAGCCGCTTCTTCTTGCCGGCTTTGGCGCGCTTCCATTGCGCATCGTCCTCTTCGCGCTCGCTCCAAATCCTTGGTATCTCCTCGGTATCCAGGTTCTCGGCGGCATCACCGCGGCCGTCATCGGCATCATGACGCCACTGGTGATCGCCGATGTAACGCGCGGCTCCGGCCGGTATAATCTCGCGCAAGGCGCGGCCGGAACGGCAACCGGCATCGGCGCGGCAATCAGCACGGGAGCGACGGGCTATATCGCACAGCTTTTCGGCTATACGATCGGCTTCCTGGCGCTCCTTGTCGTCGCCTTGCTCGGATTGGGCATTCTCTACTGGCTCCTGCCCGAGACCGGGGAGAAAAATGCGGATGCACATGCCGCAACCAAGCGCCGGGAAGGCGTGGCGTGATTGGAACGATCACCTGCCGAGAGCGTCTTCTGCGGCCGATGATTAGCCTTTGCGCAAGTTGATGATCGCGGTGGCATGGTCTTCACTTCGGCTTCTGCTCGTCGGCTTCTCCTTGAAGGGGAATCCAGTAACACGCACTTTCAAAAGAATATCTTTCTCCTCTGCAGTAACGCAGGCGTGAACCGCTTCGATGAACCTCAGTTGAAACCGGTCTTCATCGATGGTTCAGGCGTCGTTTGTTTGCATCGCCTCGTTTCGATGTGTCGCGCCGATGCGGTCGATTCCGACATGACTTTCGGATTTCGCCGTATCCACGAGGGGAGAATTCGCGATGAAAATATCCTATCTCGCGCTTTCCATGTTCTTGGGGTGGACGGGCCTTGCGCCCTTGTTCGCATCATCTGCCGCAGCGCAGACCTGCACTTGCCCCAGCGCCGGAATTCGCGCCGAGGAGGCGCCCCCGCCTTTGCCGGTCTATGATCAGCCGCCAATTCCCGCGCCGGGTTACATCTGGACGCCCGGTTACTGGAATTGGAACGGCTACGACTATTACTGGGTGCCTGGCACCTGGATCGAGCCGCCCCAACCGGGACTGCTGTGGACGCCGGGCTATTGGGGTTACAGCGACGGCGCTTATGTTTTCAATCCCGGCTATTGGGGCATCCACATCGGCTTCTACGGCGGGATCGACTACGGCTTCGGCTATATCGGTCACGGTTATGAAGGCGGCTATTGGAACGGCGGACGATTTTTCTACAATCGCACGGTCAACAACATCACGAACGTCAACATCACCAACGTCTACAATAAGACCGTCATCGTCAATCGCGCGACCAACAACGTGAGCTACAACGGCGGTCCGGGCGGAACGACGCTGAGACCGAGCGCCGAGGAAATAGCCGTAGCCAAAGAGCATCACCTCGCACCCACGCGCGCTCAAGTCGAACACGCGCGCACGGCGAGCATGAGCCCCTCGCTCTATGCATCGAATAATCGCGGCAAGCCTCCCGTGGCCGCAACGGCCACTCCGGCGCATTTCTCAGGCTCCGGCACGGTCGGCGCAAAAGCTGCGGGGGGCGCCTATACGCCGGTTGGAACGGGGCATCCGGCAGAAGGCAATCAGAAAGCTCCTGAGAAAGCTCCTGAGAATATCTCGGGCAAGGAGCACGGCCCCCAGCCTGCGGCTCACAAGGAGCCGCCGAAGGAAACAGAACGCCTGCCCGCGTCGGCTGGAACGGAACACGCGCATCGTCCGCCCTCTGCAGGCACGGAACACAAGCCCCCGACGGCCGAGATAAAGCCAAAGGAGACCCCGCATCCGGCAAAAACCGAACGGCCGGAGCACGCGCCATCACATCCCCCGGCATCGAACGCGCGGCATGAAGCACCGAAACCGCATGCTCCACCGCCGCATCGCGCGCCCCCGCCACACCGCGCTCCGCCACCCCGCCGTCCTCCGCCGCCGCATCACGCGCCACCGCCGCATCGCGCGCCCCCGCCGCAGCATCATCATTGAGTTCGATGCCGGAGAAACCCAAAAATGGGCCCCCTCGGCCTCCGGAAGCGGGGCCGAACGGGGCGACATGACTTCTAAGCCTTGGCAATATCTAGGCCCGGCGCGGAGCATCGCCGGGCCCTTTCTTCAGTCGGGCCACCATCGGCCAGCCCCAATGCTGCGATCGGGCGCAATGCCCCCCGCATCTGGTCTCTGGATCACCTTTTGGATTAATGGCAGAGTTCAAGAATTATTTTGGGAGCACGCCTTGTATAATTTGGACTTAGTGCAGGAAGCCGAACTCACTCGGGTTCCGGAAGAGCCCGTTCGAGATTGGAGCTTCGGTTTCATAACCGGGCACAGGACGCGCATCATTGTCAGCATCCTGTCGCTCATGGTCATTTCTTCGATTTGGTATTTCGTCTCTCCGGCCGCCAAGCCGCCGGCGAGCGTCATCGATAAGCTTTGGTCCTGGTCGAGTCTGCTTTGGCTCAGCGGCCTGTTGCCGGGCTCGGTCGGGCTCGTCGGCGCCCTGCTCTATCGCCATCCGACGAGGCTCGATGACGCCGAACCGATAAGTCAGCCGATTTGCTGGCGCATCGTTACGGCGGGCAAGAATATCAACGTGGTTCTGCGCACGATCCGTCGATGCCAGAACGAGATGGCCAAGACGCCGCTCGCACCCTACGTGATCGAAGTCGTGATGGATTACGGCGACAATATCCTGCTCCTACCGCAACACGATAAGGACGTGCGCGTCATCATCGTGCCGGAGGACTATCGCACGCCGAATAATTCCCGCTTCAAGGCGAGGGCGCTCCACTATGCGCTCTCCCATTCGACGATCTCCGACAAAACCTGGATCGTGCACCTCGACGAAGAGACGCAGCCGACCTCCTCCGGCATCAAGGGAATTTGCAAATTCATTCGCGAAGAAGAGCGAACGCAGCGCCTCCGGATCGGCCAGGGCGCGCTGCTCTATCACCGCGAATGGAAGAAATATCCTTTCCTCACTCTCGCGGACGTCGGACGGACGGGCGATGATTTTGCCCGTTTCCACCTCCAACACCGGCTAGGCGTCACGCTGTTCGGGTTGCACGGATCCTTCATCGTCGTGCGCAACGACGTCGAGAAGGCAACGGGAGGTTTCGATTTCGGCCCGCAGGGTGACATCACCGAGGATGCATTCTGGGCCGTCAAGGCCATGGAGAATGGCCGGCGCTGCGCCTGGATCGAGGGCTACCTCGAAGAGCAATCCTGCATGTCGCTGATGGACTTCTTTCGTCAGCGCCGCCGCTGGTTCCAGGGCCTCGTCAAGGTCGCGTTGCACGCGCCCGTCCGTCTGCGCTGGCGCTTCTGCCTCGGCGTGAACACGTTTCTCTGGGGTCTCGCGCCCTTCGCCATGCTCTATACGTTCGGCAATTTGCTCCACAACGTCGGGATCAACCCGGTCATCCGATTTCTCGCGAGCTATTCCTTCGCCATGTTTGCGACGCTTTACGTCACCGGGCTGAAGGCCAATATGGACGAGCACGGCGTGAAAGACTGGAACCGGCGCACGGTCACGACGGTCCTGCTCTTGGTGTTGCTGCCCGTCTTCGCGGCCATGGAAGGTCTCGGAGTCCTCTGGGCAATGCTGACGCCGGTGAACGGCTTCCAAGTCGTAAAGAAATAAGCGAGGGCCGCGCTCGGCGGTCCTTCGCCTGAAACTGCCGCGCTTCTGCTCATCGCTCGCCCACAGCAGCGCGCGAGCCGCTGTGCCGAACCGTTGCAGCCCTCGCGGTTCACCGGATTTTTCAGCATCAATTTCTTTTACAAAACTGCAACGCGCACGAGCCATTCGCTTCAGAGAAAAACTCCCCTCTTTTGCCGAACTAAAGCGAACCTGGCGGGACGCATTCTTGGATGCATATCGCAGCGCTAAGAAATTGCAGCGGTTTCGCAAGCCTTACCTAAAGGAAGTCCGGATCTCCGGACGGACTGCGGCGGCTGAACCCGCCGTAGCGGAGGATGAGGCTTGGCGCTGTCTTCGCGCATTATTTCAGTTTCATGAATCCGCGCGTGTTGATCGGCGCAGCGCGATCCCGTTGACATATTTGTGGCACACTGAATTAGATAAGTCGCATCAACGTTTGCGTTCTGACCCATGCGGTCCCGTCACGAAGAGAACGCATCAGCCAACAACAAAAGCGGCTCGGGGGCATGATGAATTTTTCGGCGCGTCACCTTGACGAAGCCCGCCGGATTATCGACGGCATCGACGTGACCGTGATCGAGCAGATGGCTAATTTGCTCGCCGAGCTACGTGAAAAGGGCGGCCGGCTCTTCTTTCTCGGCGTCGGCGGCAGCGCCGGCAATTGCGGTCATGCGGTGAACGATTTCCGTAAAATCGTCGGCATCGAATCCTATGCTCCGACCGACAACGTCTCTGAGCTGACCGCCCGGACCAATGACGAAGGCTGGGAGACGATCTTTTCCGAATGGCTGCGGGTGAGCCGCCTCAAACCGCAGGACGCCTTGTTCGTCTTCTCCGTCGGCGGCGGCAATCTCGAGAAGAACGTGAGCCCCAATCTCGTTCGCGCAATTCAATATGCCAAGGAGGTCGGCGCGAAAGTGCTGGGCGTCGTGGGCCGCGACGGCGGTTACACCGCCAAGGTCGGCGATGCGGTGGTCATCGTCCCGACCGTCAATCCCGATGCGATCACACCGCATTCCGAAGCCTTCCAAGCCGTCGTCTGGCATCTTCTTGTCAGCCATCCGCTCTTGAAGACCAAGCAGACCAAATGGGAGGGTCTTGAGGGGGGCGCGCGGTGAGGCGCGCCGTCTTCTTGGACCGGGACGGCGTGCTCAACCGAGCCGTCATTCGCGATGGCAAACCCTATCCCCCGCGCAATCTCGACGAGCTCGTCCTCGTGGACGACGCACGCTCCGCCCTCGATCGCCTGAAAGAGAAAGGCTTCGTGCTGGTCTGCGTGAGCAACCAGCCGGATGTCGGGCGCGGCACCCTCTCGCGCGCCGAGGTCGATGCGATCAACGAGAACCTCGCCCGCGCGCTGCCTCTCGATGCCATCGAAATCTGCGATCACGATGATGCCGCGGGATGCGACTGCCGCAAGCCCAAGCCGGGCATGATCCTTTCTGCCGCTGAACGATTCCGGATCGATCTGTCGCAAAGCTTCATGGTAGGCGATCGTTGGCGCGACATAGAAGCCGGCCGTCGCGCCGGCTGTCGCACGATCTTGATCGGCGACGGCTACGGCGAACCCTTTCCTTCCGACCCGGCGGCCAAGGTCGATTCGCTGACCGCGGCAGCCTCCTGGATCATGCAGCAAGACGAGGCGCACAGATTCCCCATGCCCAACTTACAGGATCTCAAGATCGCGATTTTTGCCGACGGCGCCGAAAAGGCGGGCATGCTGGAGATGTATGCGAAGCCCTACATCAAGGGCTTCACCACCAATCCGACGCTGATGAATAAAGCCGGGATCCGCGACTATGAGGCGTTTGCGCGCGACATCCTCGCCGCCATTCCCGACCGGCCGATTTCCTTCGAAGTCTTCGCCGATGAATTCGTCGAAATGGAACGCCAGGCCCGCAAGATCGCGGCCTGGGGTCCGAACGTCTCGGTAAAAATCCCGATCACCAACACGCGGCGCGAAAGCGCACTCGACCTCATTCGGCGCTTGGCGCAAGACGGCATTGCACTCAATGTGACCGCGATCTTCACGCTCGACCAGGTGAAAGACGTCGTCGATGCGGTCAAGGGCGGCGCGCCGACCTATGTCTCTGTCTTCGCCGGGCGCATTGCCGATACGGGTCTTGATCCGGTGCCGCTGATGGCCGAAGCCGTGCGCCGTCTTGCGCCCGCGCCAAACACCGAGCTCATCTGGGCGTCGCCGCGCGAGCTTCTCAACATATTTCAAGCCGACGCCATCGGCTGCCACGTGATTACGGTCACCAATGACATTTTAAAGAAACTTTCCAATGTGGGGAAAGATCTCAGCGACTATTCGCTCGAGACGGTCAAGATGTTTTACAATGACGGAAAGGCTGCCGGGTTTACGCTCTGAGGAGGGCGCGAGTGTTCGAAGGGTATGGCACGTAAATTGATCTGGAGCAGGAATGAGGTTCATCAAGCGCAATTTGCCGGCCATCATTAGCCTGGTCCTGCTCGCCACCGCCATCCTCTATCTCGGCCTGAGGCACAGCCAGTTTACGGCGATCGCGAAGGCCTGGGGGCGGATCGATGCCGCAGATCTTGCTGGCGCGATCGTCCTCACCTTTCTCGCTCAGCTCACCATCGCCTGGCGCTGCCGCATCATTTACGAAGGCGATGGCCTGACCGCAGCGAGCATGACGCTCGCCAACCTGCGCATTCAGCTCGTTTCGCTTTTCGCCGGCCATTGCGCGATCGTGCCCGGCTTTGCCGATATCGCGAAGGGAACCATGGTGAAGCTGCGCTATGAGATCCAAATCGCGCGGGCGCTGAAATATGTCGTCTACGAGCGGGTTTGCACCGCGGTCGGCTATATGATGGTCGGCATCCTGGCGATGCCCTTTTTCTTCTCTTTCCGCATGCCTTTCTGGCTTATCCTGGCTCCGGCGCTTATCTGGCTCGGCGGCGGGATCCTGCTTGCGGCGATCATGTTCATGGCAAGGCGGCCGGTCGCGACGGGGAAAGAGAAGCTCGATCGGCTGATCGGGGCGATCGTGCGCGTTGGCAATCTCTATCACGATCCGCGCAGCTTCGCAGAGCTCTTCCTTTGCGGCCTCGCGCAGATCGCACTCAATGCCGGGACTTTCGCGCTGCTCGCAAAGGGAATGGCTCTGCCTGTCCCGCCGGGTCTTATTTACATCTTTACACCCTTCATCATTTTCATCTCGTCGCTGCCCATCTTTTACATGGGCTGGGGCGGTCGCGAGGCCGCGGTGATCATGACGCTCGGGACCGTGGCGCATCTGGCTACGGCCGACGCTTTGGCGCTCTCGGCCGCTTATGGCGTTGTCGTCTTTCTCACCGCGCTGCCGGGTGCCGTGCTTTGGCTGCTCCGGCCTTCGATGCGCAAGCCGATGGAGGTGCCGCTCACGCTCACGACCGCGGAATAGATTCTCGCATGAACATACTCGACCGAGCGATGATGGAATCTTCCTTTCGGCCAAAGCTGCTCCGCAAGGCCTATTGGAATTGGGCGCTTATTGTCTTTCTAGTGTTTTTCGCTGGGCTCGGCTGGGCCGATCGCTATGCCATTAATGCACCGATCGGTGCCGATACTCGGCTCCTTTGCAGATTCTCCATTGATGATGGGGAAACTCTCGATAAGAGCTGGTCGATTGGTATCGCATTGAATGCGCGATCGGACGCGCAAGTCGTGCGGCTTCGCATCCCGCACCTAGTCTATGGCGGACTGTGGTTTGCAGTTCAATTCGCGCCCGATCAAAGGCCGTTCACGAGCTTTCAGCTCGGGCCGATCCTCGTGACTGATTCTCTCGGCATCGTTGTCCATGGCTTCGATCCAACACAATATACAAACTCCACCTCGATCTTTCGTGTTGGTTCTGCGGGCAATGTCGTGTCATTCGTCGCAATGCCGCCGGGGACGGTAGCCGCTTTCATTAGCAGTTCCGATCCGTCGTTCAAGTTGGCCGACCGATTCGATCTGCACGAGCCGATCGCCGCGCGGCTTTTGATGGGTGCTCTCGGCGTCCTCTGGTTCACACTCGTCTGGACCCTAGGTCATCTTGCTTGGCGCCGGCTCGGCGGGTTCGATCTTCGGCGCGCGTGGATTGCGCTTTGGCGCAATCATTGGACGATCTTCACCTATGGCATTTCGCTTGCGACTATGGCCTTCGTGATCGGACATTTCTCCTTCGCCATGTCGTGGGAGCCTTTCAGCGAACAGTTCAACTATGTGGCACAGGCCCTGATCAACGGTCATTTGGACGTGCCGCGGCGTGTCTTCGGCGGCGAAGCAATCCTGCATGGCGGGCGGGAATATGTTTATTTCGGGCTCTGGCCCGCGCTCTTCAGGCTGTTGATCCTGCCTCTGTTTCAATTGGACAGGTTCATCGCACAGCCTATCTTTATTTTGCTTTCCGCCGGATATCTCGCCCTTGTCGTGGCAACCGTCCGTGAGCTCGCGCCGAAGGTCACGCCGGGCGCCGATGCCGACATGATTGATCGAGCCACCGCGTTCGCCATCGTCGGAACGAGCGTCGCCACGGGCCTTCTCGTCTTTGTCGGCCGCAGCTACATCTATCATGAAGCGATTTATTGGTCGCTCCTCGGCGAGACCGGCGCGATTTATTGCCTCGTCCGCATCCTCAATCGAGGCGAGCTTCCGGCCGGTTTCGGGTTCGCGGCGGCGACAGCGGTCGCTGGCCTAAGCCGTTTTTCTTCCATTACCGGAATAGGCTTGATGCTGGGCGCGACCGGCTGTTTCGTGCTGCTCAGCCGACGCGATCTCTTGGCAAATGGAAATTGGAAGCGCGCGTTCCGCTTGGAGGATCCGCGTCTGCGCGCGCTGTTTGTGGGGGCGTTGGGAGTTTGTCTGACACTCGCCTGCCTCTGCGCCATAAACTTCATTCGATTTCAAAACTTTTTTGCCTTCCTTCCGATAGAATGGCATTACGGTTATCCGATTGAGCGAATAGCTCATTCAGGCGGTGGTACGATTCATATTTCCAATATTCCTGATCGTTTGTATCAATATTTCGGCCAAATATTTCCGCCTTTCACATTGAGCTTTCCTTACGTCGACTTTAACTCGACGACTAACGACAGCGCTATTTCCGATATTATAGAACCTTATCTCGGTGTTGTTCCTCTCCTTTTCGGTCCGATTTTGCTCTTTCTCTGTGCGACGTCGAGCAGGTTTGCGCGCAGCCTACTGAGTTCGTTCGGTCTCATCGCGTTAGTCGCAGCATCAGAGTTCCTGCCAGCGTTAATGTTTATCGGCGTCACCTTCCGCTATAGTCTGGAGCTGGTGCCAGCAATGCTATTACCGACAGCCATAGCCGCACTGCTCATCGCCCGAATGGCTCGGCGCAGAATTTTAGCTGTTTGGGGGCTCGGTTTTGCTTGCCTCTTCCAATTTGCGGCCGCACTTCGTTTTCAAGGGCAATATGTTTGGGGTATTTCGCCTCAGTTCACTCGATGGTACTTTATGGAAGCCGATAAGTCTTTGGACGATCTCTACGCGAGCGGCGTCGGGACGCCCTCCACCATAGCGGCCATGAATCTTGACGGTCCTAATCTTGCTTACCGCTTTCTCACGAATCCGCACGACTCAATGAGAACGCAAGTCGTTAACGCTGCAGGCGAGCTTTTCGTGGAAAACGAACCGACTGGCTACCGTTTGCCTATCAGTCTTGGTCGCTGCCCTCTTTCGCCAAGGGCCCTTTATTACTTTCAAGATATCCCGGTAAGCGACTTGCCCTGGACCGCATTACCAATGGCAACGAGCGCTCCTTGCAAAACTTTATCTGCTGTCGAAGATAGTCAAATGGTCGGAGTCGACGTCGCTTGGTTGACCAGACCGATGACACGTCCCACCGATCCCCAGGCATATTTTGCGCGGTTCCGCAACGTCATTGCTAAGCTTTGCCGCAATGGCGCATGCAGCGCGGATAACTGGGCGGCTGTCAGTGTGCGCATTGCAAAAGGCGACGGCTTTCACGTCACCATTGAAGCATTTTGTACCGCCGAGTTCTGCCGCATTTATCACTATTCAAGGACTTCATTCCTACACGGTGTCATAGCGTTGACGATAATTCCGATTGGCGCGGATGTCCTCAGCTTCTACCACTTCTTTCCGAGCAATCTGCCCGATGCCCTTCCGACTCAAGGCGAGTTCTTTGCCATCAAAAGGCAGTACGAAACTGAATTCGTGAGCTTTCGTTTAGCCAACGCGCGAATTTCTCAAAAAGCTGAACCGATCGACCATACATACTCGCATAAAGACCGGGCCAGAACGGATTAAGGGGGAGCGTTTCACGATTTGGCGGAAGCATAACCTGTGTTGGTGAAATAGTTGCTGCACTCGCGGGGCTGGATGGTTGTGACAAGGTCGCCGATGTGACGCCAAGTGTCTTGGAGGGTGCGCTTCTGGGCGATGCGCATCCAATGCTTGATTTTGGCAAAGGCCTGCTCGATCGGATTGAGGTCTGGTGAGTAAGGCGGCAGGTACCAGAGCCGGGCGCCAGCGTCGCGGATGATGCGGCGCAGAGCGGCCGATTTATGGCTGCCGAGATTGTCCATGATGACGATGTCGTCGGGCTTGAGAACGGGGATGAGCTGCTGTTCGACATAAGCTCGGAAGCACTCGCCGTTGATCGGCCCGTCGAAGACGCAAGGGGCCGTGAGGCCATCGCAGCGCAGAGCGCCGAGAAAAGTCAGCGTTCGCCAGTGGCCGTGCGGGGCAAAACCTCGCACGCGCTCGCCCTTCGGCCCCCATCCGCGTAGCGGGGCCATGCTGGTTTTGATCCAGGTCTCATCGATGAAAACCAGGCGCTGGGGATCTAAACTGGCCTGCCATGACCGCCAACGTCGCCGCCGACGCGCAACGTCAGCGCGGGCTTGCTCGAGGGCGAACAGCGTTTTTTTGAATCGCAGTCCTTCACGCCGCAGGAATGTCCAGACTGCATTATGCGAGACCTTGACCCCGCACGAAGCGAGTTCGTCCTTCAGCTTGTGCAGCGTCAGATGCGGTGTCTGGCGGATCCGCTCTTTGATGAAAGCGCGGTGCGGTTCCAGTACTGGCTTGCGGTGGCCGCCCATCTTGCCCGGGCTCACCGAGCCAGTCGCTCGATAGCGCTGCGACCACTTCACCACCGAGGACACCGCAACACCAAACCGTGCGGCGACCGAACGGCAGCTCTCGCCCGCCGCCACCGCCGCCACCACTCGCTCTCGCAGATCATTGGAAAGAGGTCGGCCCATCGGATGCTGGCCCCAGCCCAGCCAGCATCTTGAATCACAAACCGCCGATCAGGGGAATCCCCCCCGATTCAGCCTAGCCATGAATCGCTCTAGCTTCTCTAAAGAGTTGGGCTGTCGTAATCCAATGAGAGGAGTGCGACTAGGCAAGTGGTTTACGCCGCGTAGTCCCGATACAGAGATTTAAATTGGCAACGGGAACGCGCAAAGGATAGTACGTTCGATTGATCTCGTTGAATTTCTCGTCAAGTAGGGCAAGTATTTCGCGCCAGGTGTTGATATGTTCTCGACGGATAAGCCATCCATAGGGCACCCCATACCGTCGCCTAAAAATCCGTTCTGAAGATATTTTGCGGGCAAACTCGTACGCAATCCCCGGATCACAAGGCAATACCACAGAAAATAAACCGCCTGGCTTTAGCACGCGCTCAACCTCGTTGAGACAGCCCGGAAGATCTGGCAGGTGCTCTAATACGTGGACAACGACAACCCGGTCGAAAAAGGAGTCGCCATAAGGCAGTTGTTTCTGACAATCTGCGACTGTCGCATTTACATTGGGAAAGCGCTCCGTGATGGTATCTGCCATTTTTTGCCGCAATTCAACGCAGTGATATTCCTGCAGCGATAGCTCTTCAAAGGCAATATGGCCCCCCAGCCCAGCGCCGAGTTCTAAGGTTTTGAATTTTGTAGTTGTTTTAGGCAGGTGTCGAAGTGGGTACGTGTGATTGAACCGCTCGATTGCGCCATAGCGATTAGGTAGTACCTCATGCCAATGGCGCATAAAGTCGTCGGAGATGCGCCTTTGTTCTTGATCAAGCGGTGGTACGCTCTTGGGCCATTTAAACTCTTCATAGCGGGGAACAGATGTGTCCATCGGGCGATCCAAGTCACAGGAAGTGATAATTTTTACCCGAAATTCGGGTCCTAAATCCAGAAAAATGCGCCTAATGCGAATGCAATCAAGTCTTTTTTGAGCTGAGTTCGAAGCGAGGTTTCATGAACTCAAAATCGGCGGAGCTCCTGATCGGGTTCCTATGCGTCAGTTTCTCCGGTTCCGCCGCGAAGCTTATTAGCAATCGGCTTAGCTTGCGCGAAATGCTCGGCGTACGTGCGCCGCACAAAGGACGGTGTGCGTGATGAGAACGGCGCCGGTTAGTCACTCTGCTTCCTGCGCGCTCTCCGTCATCGTCCCCGTTTATAGGGAAGAAGCGAATATCCAGTCCTTTCTCAAACGCGTGGTTCCGGTCGTCGAAGGGCTCGGGCCGTTCGAAATCATCTTTTGCCTCGATCCCTCTCCCGACAAGACGGAACAGCTGATCCGCGAGGAAGCCGAAAGGGATCCGCGCATACGGGCGCTCGTATTCAGCCGCAGGTTCGGCCAGCCTGCCGCCACGCTCGCCGGCATTTTGAATGCCCATGGCGAGCGGGTCGTCGTGATCGACGTCGACCTGCAGGATCCCCCGGAGCTCATCGCCGATCTTTGGCGCAAAGCCGCCGAGGAGGATCTCGAAGTCGTTACAGCCCGCCGGCGCACGCGCGCAGGCGAAACGGCGATCAAGAGAACGATCGCCGGCGCCGGCTATTCTCTCATCAATTCAATAGCGGAAGTCGGCATCCCCCGCGACACGGGCGACTTCCGCCTCATCAGTCGGCGCGTGGTGGAGGAATTGCGGCTCTTGAAAGAGGGGCACGGCTTCTTGCGCGGGCTTGTCTCTTTTGTCGGATTCAAACAGGGCGAAGTCCTCTACGACCGCGACATCCGCCATCAGGGGCGCAGCAATTACAATCGCTACATCGGATCTCTGAAGATCGGCTTCAACGGCATTTTCGGATTTTCCGTGGTGCCGCTCCAGATCATGATGTGGACCGGATTTTCCATCGCTCTCTTGAGCGTTCTCGGCGTTGCCATCGTCTTCGCCTTGAAGCTCATTTACGGTCACCGCTATCCGGTCGGCGTTCCGACGATCACCATATTGGTGCTGTTCATGGGCGGCGTTCAACTCGCGGCGGCGGGAATTCTCGGCGAATATATCGGCCGGATCTACGAGGAAGTGCGCGAGCGCCCGCAATATATCGTCGATCACGCCATCGGCATGAAGATCGTCGAGCCGCGCGGGCCGCGCGCGCCGCGCTGAAGGGAACCATGCATTGTCTCCCTCCCCTCGGCGCTTCGGCTGCGCCCACCTGGGACGGTTCGGCCTTTCTCAGCGAAGGCGGGAGGATGCGTATCCTCACCTATCCGGTCGAGGCATCCGGCTGGACGGATGAGCTGACCGATTTGCACGAGACGCACGGCGCCGGCACACATTTTGTCGACAAAGCCTCGCGGCGTCTGGCTGTCTCCCTGCTGAAACGATGTCTCGCCAATTCGCGGCCGACGATCATCGAGATCGGCGTTTCGGGCGGCCATCTTTTGCGCGACCTGAAAGCCAATTGCCGCAAGCCGAGCTCTTCGGCGCCGATTATACGCTCGCGACATTGATGCGGGTCGGCGATGCGATGAAAGACATTCCACTGCTGCGCTTCGATCTTTCGAAATGCCCGCTGCCTGACTCTTGCGCGGACGCGATCGTTGCCTTGAATGTTCTCGAACATATCGAGGCGGACGAGGCTGCGCTCGCCCATTGCTATCGCGCGCTTCGCCCGGCTGGCATTCCGGTGCTCGAAGTGCCGCACGGGCCCGAGCTCTTCGACGATTACGATCGTGAGCTCATGCATTTCCGCCGCTATAGAATAGCGGAGCTCAGCGCAATGTGTGCGCGTCAGGGATTCAAGATCCTGTCGCGATCGCATACCGGATTCCTGCTTTATCCCGCCTTCCTCCTCTCCAAAAAATTGAGCAAGCGGCAGAGCGGAAAAGGCGCGAAGCTCGGTGTCGTCGAACGCTCGATCGAATGGTCCGCCTATTTCAATAAACTGGGCGATGTCGCCATGTCGTCGGAGGATCTCCTGCGCAAATTCGTCTATCTCCCGGTTGGAATCCGCTGCTCGCTCGTGTGCGGAAAGGATTAAGCCGCTGCCCGATACGCAGATCATTCCGCAGTCGAGCCGCGCGCATCTACGGCTCCTCTGGCCTCTCCTCGTTGTCCTTGCCGGGCTCATCAGCATTTATCCGCTGTTCCTCGGCCGCAGCCTCGCCGCGCCACAGATGGGCGGGGTGGACCTCCTCTATGATCGGCCGCCCTATCTGCCCGGCGGCTCCATGATGCGACCCGCCTTCGAGCGCAATTCCGATCTCGGTGCCTTTGCCTGGGCATGGCAGCCCTGGACCGCGGTCGAGGCTCGAGCGTTTGAGGCCGGCGAAATGCCGCTCTGGAACCGCTATTCCTATGCCGGGCTCGCGCTCATCGGACAGGGAATTTCGCAGATCGGCGATCCTCTGCATCTCATTCCGCTCCTCGGCAAAAGTTCGGCTCTTTCCTGGGATGTGCAATTCGGCCTCGCACGCATATTGTTCGCCCTCGGCTGTTTCTGGGCGGTTTTGCGATTCCTCGATGCGCCACGGATTGCAGCCGCTATCGGATGTTCCTCCGCCTTCATCGGATTCTTTCTGTTCCGTATCAATCATGCGGCCTATTTCACCGTCTGCTATGCGCCCTTCATCCTCGTCGCATGGCTCGAATTCATTCGCGCGACGCGACGGCTGACGCTTGTCGCGTCTGCGCTTCTCCTTTGTTTGGCAAGCCTTGCCGTTTTGAACGCGGGCGCGATCAAGGAGGGTGTGGCCGTCCTCATTATTCTACAGGTTACCGGCGCGCTCTTATTCGTCTGCGCCCCAATGACGAAGAACGACAAGCTGCGCAGGCTGGTCATCCTCTTGTTCTTCGCCGCGGCCGGAGCTTTTTTTGAATATCCGCTGGCGAGCGCCTTCCTCGAAACGCTGAAAAATTCGAATACCAAATCGGACTTGGCCCGCGCCTATGCGCTTCCCCTCGATCTTGCCGGCGGATTTCTGGATGACTTTCTCTATTTCAGAGTTTGGATCCAGGGATTTCCCTCGCTGAATTTTGCGCTCGGGCTTTGTCTTCTCTGGGCTCTGGCGCGCGCCCCGCGCTTGGCGTCTCGCTCAGGCTTTATTCCCCTTCTCGCCGGAATGGGCCTCGCCTGGGCATTCGTCTATGGGCTGATCCCACCAAGCCTCGTCGTCAAGATCCCTTTCCTCGGCCATATCGAACATATTCACGAAGCTTTCTCCTGTCCGCTGATCGTATTGGCAATCGCCGTCTCGGGCTTCGGGCTCGCCGCAATGATCGACGACATCAGGACGGGCCGTTGGCGCCTGCCGTTCGCGATTTGCGCAGTTCTGCTCATGGCGATCGTCGGCTCCGCCATTCTGAGCCATCCCGACGTCAAGACGATCGATCCCGAGCTCAGGAGCTATGATGCGACGAGCGTCACCATTCCGATTATCATTTCGGTCCTAACCCTCCTCACTCTTGCTCTGCCGCTGCTTGCCGTTCGATTTTTCACAAATCCCCGGCCGCTTTTCGCCGGTCTGTTCATCGGCATCATCCTTTTGGCCCTGCACGTGCGCCAAGGTTTGCATTACGCGACAGGCGCGGCGCGGCTCGAACATTTTTATCTCCTCACGCCCGGCCCACGACCCGATTATTCAGTTCCGTCCGACAGCATTGCGTGGCTGTTGAAACAGACGCGGCAAGCGCCGGCGCGCGCGATTGGCATCGGCGGCGTGCTGTTTCCTGGATTTGGCGCAACGCTCGGCCTCGAGTCGATCAATGGTCCCGATCCCTTGCGACCAAAGGACGTTATGGATCTGATCGCGGCCTTTGGCCTGCCGATGGAATGGGGATGGCGCATCCACTTCGACGATCCAGGTGCGATTCAGCGCTTCGCGCCGATCCTCGATTTCCTCAACGTCCGCTGGCTTCTCGCCTGGCCCGGAGCCTCGCCAGCCCCCGGCGACTTGAGGCTTCACGCCGATCTCGACGTTTACGAGCGCACTTCCGCTTGGCCGCGCGCCTTTTTCACCGATCGGATCGAGCATTATGCGAAACTCGAAGATCTCGTCGCCCGCATTCGTCGTGCGAGCGGCCCTTTCGCCGCCCTCCAGTCATCGGCACAAACCCAGCAAGCGCAAGCGCAAGCGCCGGCGCGTGTCATTGCGGCGCGCGACTATCGCTTGCGCACAAACGGCACCGAGTTCCACGTCGATGCGCCGGGGCCGGGCCTCGTCGTGCTCGCCGAGACATTGGCGCCGGGCGTGATCGCGACGGTCGACGGCAAGCCTGTCCCGGTTCTGCGTGTCGATCATATGTATCGAGGCATCGCGATCGATCGCGCCGGCACGTTCGATATCGATTTCGAATTTGCGCCCGCTTACTGGGCGAATGCGCCGCGTGCAATGGCGATCGGACTGATCTTTGCGCTTTTCGGCTGCGCTCTGCCGTTCGCCACGATCAGGCCCAAGGCTGGCAGGTGAAATTCTCAACGCGCGGCTTGCGTAGCGCGCAGCAATTCATCCGTTTCCGCGAGGCCATCGAAGGAGCCGATCTCATAAAAGCGCTGCGTGACTTCGTAACCGGCGAGGCGGCCTGCGAGCGACAATTTTTCATAGAGCTCCCCGAGATCCCAGGCTTCGTCCGGCGAATAGGGAGCGAGCGCCGATGCGCTGAGCATGGAGAGCCCCCAATCGATGTAACCCATCTCGGGAAGACGCAATTTTTTCGAATAGCAGCGGATGAGGCCGTTTTCGAAGACGATATTGCTTTTGTCCCAGCGATTCTCGTTGTGAAAAACGCACATCAGCGCCGGCTGGCCGCTCGCGCGGAAGGCCGAGACGATCGGCCCATAGGAAGAATCGAGCCAGGAATCGCCGTAGATGACGAGGAATTCCGGCCCTAGCCGGTCGAGCGCGCGTCGAATAGAGCCGCCCGTGCCGAGCAATTTCGGCCCGTCAGGAATATAATCCACGCGCAGGCCGAACCGGCTCCCGTCGCCCACGAAGTCTGCGATCTGCTCCCAGCAATGGCCGACGAGCAATTTGACGTCTTTTATTCCTTCGCGCGCGAAGAGGCGCAGCTGATGCGCAATGAAGGGTTCGCCGGCGACTTCCAACATGGCCTTGGGCATGTTCTCGGTCAGCGGGCGCAATCGCGTCGCGGTCCCCCCGGCGAGAATCGCAATCGGCGGCATCATTGGATCATCGTCTTCGAGCCCTCGAAGTCGAAGCGGAAGCGCACTTCTTGCAATCCCTGCTCGATCATCGCGTGCAGAAGCCTGCGCTTGTTTTCGGTATAGAACATCAGAAATCCGCCGCCGCCGGCACCGATCAGCTTGCCGCCGAGCGCGCCATTGCGCATGGCAATGTCATACCATTCGTCGATCTTCGGATTCGACATGCCGCCCGAGCGCTTCTTCTTGTGTTGCCAATGCTCGTCCATCAGCGCGGCAAAGCGCGGCAGGTCGGCCGCGATCAGGGCCTTGAGGCTGCTCTGGCCGAGATCCTTGACGTAATGAAGATTGTCGAGCACCGCGGGATCGGAGGATTTCGAACGCTCGTTCTGATCCTTCAGGATCGCGGAAGCCGATCGACTGAACCCGGTGAAGAAGAGACAGAGCCCGTCCTCGAGATTGTCGAGGACCTCTTGCGAGATCGGCGCGGGCTTTACATCGACCGTATCGTCCTTGTTGAAGGCGAAGCACGTGACGCCGCCGAAGGCCGCGATATATTGATCCTGCTTACCGATCGGCTCGCTGAGGAGATCGATCTCGATATGGCATGCCTGTTCGGCGATCGTATGAGGACTGATGACGTTGCGCTGGCGCGTGTGCAGCGCCCGCAGGAGCGCCGTGGTGAAACTGCCGGACGAGCCTAGGCCGGTGCCGGCCGGAATATCCGCCATGCTGGCGACCTCGATACGATCCGGACAGCCGACGAGCTTGATGGCCGTTCGCACGATCGGATGTCTGATGTCCTCGGCATGGTCGACGCGCTCCATCTCGGAATATTTCACGATGAAGCCCGGCTGGAACATCTGATGCAGGGTTATATAGACGTATTTGTCGATGGCCGCGGCGATCAGAAAGCCGCCATGGTCGCGATAATAGGAGGGAAGATCGGTTCCGCCGCCCCCCAAAGTGATGCGCAACGGACTGCGGACGATGATCATGACGGCTCACCCTTATAGATGCGTTCGATGACCGACATGCTGCCGACAGCCTCGAGCGCATCGCCGATCGGCCGGCGTTTTTCCGCAATCGCAGAAATGAACTCGGCCGTTTCCGCTTCCCAGGAGCGGTCGGGAAAGGGATATTCCCAGCGGGTGGTCTCCGGCGGTCCCATGCCCGGCAACATGCGGTAATGGGTCAGGCTCTCGAGCCCATAAGAGCCGCCAAGTCCGTCGATCTGCAGCTTGCCGTCGCGGCCATAGATTTCGAGGCAGAACATGTTCTTCCATTCGGTCCAGGTCGCGTGCAACCAAGCGACCTGGCCCGCGCGCGTCGAAAGGGTCAGGAACGCGTTGTCCTCGACGTCCGCGTTCCAGAAAAAGGTTCTGAGCGTTCCCTGCACATGTTCGAAATCGCCGAGGAACCAATGGGCGAGATCGACGAGATGCGAGCCTTGATCGATCAGCTCGCCGCCGCCCGAAACTTCTCTGCGGAAGCGCCATTCCTTCTCGTAACCCGGCCGTCCGCCATGGCCGTAGCGGCCGCGGATGAACATGAGCGTCCCCAAGTCGCCGGCATCGACGATCGCACGCGCTTCGAGAACCGCCGGGTGAAAGCGATGATTATAGCCGATCTTGGCAATGCGGCCTGCCGATTTGGCGGCTTCCGCAATCGCCCGCACTTCGGTGAGATTGCGCCCGCCGGGCTTTTCGACGAGCACGTGCTTGCCGGCCGAAAGCAAGGCTGTGGCGATCGGCGAAAGCTCGGCATGCGAGGTGGCAATCACCGCCGCATCGATATCGGTATCCTGGGCGCGCCGATAATCGCTGGCCGCAGTCGCATTGACCCGTTCGGCAAGCTCCCTTGCGCGCGGTTCCGATATATCGATCGCAAGCGCAATCTCGTGCCCGAGCTTGCCTATGGCCGCGGCGCGTTTCTGGCCGATGAAGCCGCATCCGATGATGGCAAAGCGCATGTCAATCGCTCAGTTTCAGATTGCGTTCCTCCGGAACGATCCGGCGCAACGTAAAGACATCCTTATGCTTGGCGACCTCCGGCCGGCAATGGAGCAGATCCCAGCGATCCCAAACCGCACTGATCAATTTGCCCGAGACGTCCCGGCCCGGACCCAAGGTCAGATAGGCGACGAGGCGCGCCGCCTTTTCCGCATTCGCCTCGTCTTTTTTCGCAAGAAGCTTGTCGGCGAGCGCCGCTTCACTGGCGCCAGCCTGAGCTGCGGCGATCTTCACAGCGCGCGTCATGCCGGACGTAAAGGCGCCCGGCGCCACGGCATTGACCCGAACCCCGAAAGGCGCTGCTTCCGCCGCAAGACTCTCGCTGAACCGGACGAGCGCGGTTTTCGCCGCGCCATAGGCCGCAAACATGGGTCGCGGTCCGGTCGCCCCGCCTCCGGAAATGTTGACGATCCAGCCGCGCCCTTTCGCCGTCATCGGCAACATCAGGGCGCGGCAGAGACGCACCGGCACAAGAAAATCGAGGCATATCGTCTCCTCGAAGTCGCGCGTCGGCACTTCCCAGGCAGGGCCGATCGGACCTTGGACCGCCGCGTTATTGACCAGGATATCGGCGCCCCCCCGCTCGAGCGCGGCATCATTCAGGCGTTGCGCGGCATCCCCCTCGCCGAGATCGCATGCCAGCAGAAAGGTCTCGGCTTGCGGCATCAAGCCCGCGATCTCTTGCGCAACCGAGGCAAGCGCGGCTTCGTCGCGCCCGACGAGTAGGACGCGCGCGCCGGCTTTCGCGAGCTCGAGCGCGCAAAGCCGGCCAAGGCCCCGGCTTGCGCCTGTTACCAGAGCGAGCGGCCGATCGACAGGATCGCTCATTTGCGTTTCTCGAATACCCAGCGGTTCGCATCGAGCCAGTCGACGGTCAGTTCGACCGCTTGCCGGATCGATTGCTTCGGTCGCCACCCCAGCGCGCGAATGCGATCCGTTGCAAGAAAGATCAGCGGATTATCGCCGATCCAGCCGCGCTCGCCTCCGGAGAAGGTGAGCTGCGGGCTAAGCTTAAGCCTGCCGGCAATCCAGCCGATACTATCGAGGACTTGGCAGATTTCGTCCGTGCCAAGATTGAAAATCTCGATCGGGGCGTCGCTCGCCGCAAAGCCGAGCAGCACGGCCTCGATGCAATCGCCCACGTAAAGGTAGGATTTGCGCTGTTTGCCGTCGCCTAGAACGTGAAGCTTCTCGGGGTGTTTGGAAAGCTGCAGCATGAAATCGAAGATATGGCCGTGACTATAGCGCTCGCCGAGTATCGAGACGAACCGATAGATCCGCGCCTTGAAGCCGAAGCCTTCGACATAGGCTGCAATGAGACCCTCGCCGGCGAGCTTGGAAGCGCCATAGAGCGAGGTCTGGATCGGAAAGGGCGCGTCTTCCGGCGTCGGCACGAGCCGCGCTTCGCCGTAGATCGACCCGGTCGAAGCAAAGGCGATTTCCTTGATGTCGTTGGCGCGCATCGCCTCGAGCACGTTGAACGTGGCTATCGTATTTTGTTCGAGGTCCTTGCGCGGATGTTCGAGGCCGAAGCGCACGTCGGCATTGGCGGCGAAATGAAAGACGCGCCTCGCGCCCCGCATGGCCTGCGTCAGCTTGCCGGTATCGAGCAGATCGCCTTCGATCAGGCTGAAATTCTTATGGTTCCGCGCAGGCGCCACGAATTCAGCCATTCCCGTGCTGAAATCGTCGTAGCCTACGACTTGCTCGCCATCGCTCAATAAACGATCGACGAGATTGCTGCCGATGAAACCGGCAGCGCCCGTCACGAAGATCATGGTTCAGTCGCTTCCCGCCGAGCTCGAGGCGATATACGGCGCCGCGATCGGCCAGTCGCGCAACTTCGAGAAACGATGCTTGAGGCAGGCGCGAATCCAGGTCGGCGGATCGCCGAGGATCGACACTTTCTTGCCCTCGTCAAAGGAACGCGACTTGTAGTTGACGTCGAGCTCGATCGGGGAAAACCCGTTGCGCACCAGCTTGCCGACCAGCTCATGATCGAAATCGAATCTATTGCATTCGAAGCGCATCGCATAGATGCAATCGCGCCGAAACACCTTGTACATGGTGAACGGGTCGCGCAAGCGCTGCATGAAGATGGCGTTCAGGAACCAGGTGAAGAACAGATGGCCGAGATTGAGCAGATCGGAAATCTGGCTCGCACCTTCGAAGCGCCGGATTCTCCAGCCGCCGCCCTCTTCCGCCGAGTGCCGCGAGCCCAAAACGAAGCTCGCCTGTCCGGCGCGGATGGGGGCGATCAAGCGTTCGTAATCGTCGAGATCATATTCGAGATCGGCGTCCTGGATCAGAACGATGTCGCCCGTCGCCATGGCAAGGCCCTTGCGCACCGCATGTCCTTTGCCCGAAGGTTTATCCTCCAGGAGGAGGCGCACGCGCGGCTCATCGCGATAAGAGAGAACGTCGTCGCGCGTGCCGTCCGTCGAATTCGATTCGACGAGGCAGATTTCCATGTCGATGCCGTCCATCTGCTTGGCAAGCAATCTTTCCATCAGATCGCAAAAGGTCGACCTTTCATTATAGACCGGCAGCACGACCGAGAGCTTCAGGCGCCGCTCGGCCGGTTTCGGCAAGGAGCTGCGCCGCGCGAGACATAGAATGCGATCGCTCGGCGGAATCAGCCTGCCGCTGACGCCCGGAATGCGCAGTTCGCCCGCCCCTAACGCCGAACTCGGCAGAAGCGCGCCCAGCACGCGCGCATGGCGCGTCTCGGCTATCAGAACGGCGCGTCCTGCCCAGACGAGCGTGTTCTCGAATCCCGCGAGGAAGAGCGCGCGCCCGAGTTCCTCGCGCGTCATGCGATCAGGAAAGCGCCGCGTCTTGCCGCCGATTTCGAGCGCCAGGACGTCGCCGGCGCGCAATTGCGCGGCGCGCTCCATCAACGCGCTCGCGACCGCTTCGGGGTTGCCCTTCATCAGCCGCAGCACGGAAATATGCGCGCCGGCAACGTCCGAATGACGCGCATAGGTCTGCAGCAGCTCGTTCCAAGGAGCAGGGATGTCCCAAACCGTCCCCGCCGTCGATTGCACCGATGTGTTGGCTGGAATATTTTCGATTGTCTCTCGAGCCGAATAATGGGCAGCGACCTCGCGTTCAAATTGGTCGCCGTCCTCGGCCTTCAGCCGCAGTGCCCCCATGCCGCAACGCTCCATTTCTCGCAGTCGGCAAGGGGCTGATTACCTGAAAGAATTCACACCCGCAACGGGGCGCAACACGCAACACGCAGCGTTTTAAAGTCGCGCGCAAAGCTTTCCAGCAACTTTGTCGAGCGAGGCGCACATTATCTTAAAGCCTTGCTATAAAATGTGATCGTCGCAGCGAGCACGAATGCCGCGCATCGTTTGCTGTGAACGGCGAATATCGCGTAGCAAATTTTTCGCTTGGATTTGCTCCGTGCGCCGGCTGCTCTTCGCCGCGAGCGGAACGCCCCTGTGCTTGCGCCGTGCCCGGCGCTCGTATAGAACCAAATTGTCGAGCAAGATGAGGTATTTGCGGTGCAGCTTCGCTATCTCGTGACGGGTGGCGCCGGCTTTATCGGATCCGCCGTCGTTCGCAAAATCATCGCGGATACGAATCATCTCGTTTGCGTTCTCGACAAGCTGACTTACGCGGGCAATCTCGAATCTCTGGCCTCGGTGATCGCCGATCCGCGGTTGACGTTCCGGCAGGGCGACATTTGCGACGGGCGCGCGATCTCTGCGCTTCTCGCCGAATTCCGCCCCGACCATATTCTTCATCTCGCCGCAGAAAGCCACGTCGATCGCTCGATCGACGGTCCGGCCGAATTCATCAAGACCAATGTCGTCGGCACTTATACTTTGCTGGAAACCGCGCGCGCCTATTGGAGCGAATTGAAGGCAAGCGCGCGCGAGCAATTCCGCTTCATCCATGTCTCGACGGACGAAGTCTATGGCTCGCTCGGAGCGGATGGCGCCTTTTGCGAAGCAACCGCCTATGCGCCGAACTCACCCTATTCGGCGAGCAAGGCCGGCTCCAATCATCTGGTGCGCGCCTGGCATCATACGTTCGGCTTGCCGACCATCGTGACCAATTGCTCGAACAATTATGGACCGTGCCAATTTCCGGAAAAGCTCATTCCGCTCACCCTTCTCAACGCGCTCGAAGGAAAGCCTTTGCCTGTTTATGGGCGCGGCGAGAATGTCAGAGACTGGCTGTTCGTCGAGGATCACGCGGAGGCTTTGCTGCTCGTCGCGGGCAGAGGCAAGATCGGCGAGACTTACAACATCGGCGGCCGGAGCGAACGGCGCAACATCGATGTCGTGCATCGGATTTGCGACA
The DNA here is from genome assembly GCA_021324915.1 of Beijerinckiaceae bacterium. GTDB lineage: Bacteria > Pseudomonadota > Alphaproteobacteria > Rhizobiales > Beijerinckiaceae > Methylovirgula. The sequence continues at coordinate 132,909 of JAJPIC010000017.1, forward strand.
TCATGGATGAGCTCGCGCCGAACGGTCCTTCGCGGCGCGCGCTCGTCACGTTCGTCACCGACAGGCCTGGCCATGACCTGCGCTACGCGATCGATTGCAGCAAAATGGAAAGAGAACTCGGCTGGCGCCCGCGCGAGAATTTCGAATCCGGACTGCGCAAGACGATTGACTGGTATCTCGCCAACGTGCCCTGGTGGACCGCGGTGCGCGAGAAATATCGCGGCGAGCGCTTAGGCCTTTGCGCTTGACTTCATCAAAGGATCTCCCGTGATCATCGAGGCTGCGCCACTCGACGGCATTAAAGTGATCGTGCCCAAGAGGCTCGGGGATCTGCGCGGCTCGTTCTGCGAAACCTATCATCGCGAGAATTTTTGGCGCGCCGGCATAGAGGCCGACTTCATTCAGGACAACCAATCCTATTCCGCAAAGCCCGGCACCGTTCGCGGTCTGCATTTCCAATCGTCCCCCTTCGCTCAGGACAAGCTGGTGCGCGTGATCAGGGGCCGAATTTTCGACGTGGCGGTCGATCTGCGGCTGTCTTCCCCGACCTATGGCCAGTCTTTCGCGATCGAGCTCTCGGCCGAAAACATGAGGCAAATGTTCGTGCCTGTCGGTTTCGCGCATGGCTTCTGCACGCTCGAGCCGGAGACGGAAGTTCTCTACAAAGTCTCGAATTATTATTCGCCGCAGCACGATCTCGGGCTCGCCTGGGATGATCCGGCGCTCGCGATCGCCTGGCCGGTCGATGCCCAATCGGCCATCCTTTCGGACCGGGATCGCCGCCATCCCCGTCTTGCCGATCTCAAATCGCCCTTCGACTGAGGAGCGCTGCAGATCACGATGCTTTTGGATCGAATCGATCCAAAGCACGAAGGTGATCGATTCTGAACTTTAGAGTGGGATTCGCGCTGAAAACAGCGCGGCGCAGCCGATCACCTCTAGCGACACACTGTCAAATCGGCGACAAAGTTCCTGCCGCAGCCCGCTAGCATCGTCTGCCTCGTTCGAGAAGATCCCTTTGCTATTGTAGAATTCCATGAGGCCCCGCGCAGGCCAACTCCTGCGGACATCGCCCTGCAGCAATGTCGAGCCGAAGAGAACGGCCCCGGGATTCATCAGGTCCTTGAGATGGTCAAAGACGATCGATTTGGAGGCGATCGTCCCCGGAAGACAGTGAAGCAGATAGTTCGTGCTGATCGAATCGAACTTCTGCGCGTCGATCGAGATCGGCTCCAAAACGTTCCTTATGTAGGTTTCGGGCTTGTATCTCGCGATTCTGTGCGAGGCGAATTCGATTGTATTTGGATTGAGATCCATCAACGCGACACGCGGCGACAGGCTGGGAAACGTGCAAAAATCGAGAAAATATCCGGTCCCTACGCCGACATCCAAATGATTGGACGTGATGTGCTTATTGAAATGCGCCAGGATTCGGCTGCTCGGGCATTTCCAGATCATTCGATTGGACGCGCCAAGCACCAGAAGATCGTACATTCGCAGCGCTTGTTTCGTGTAGGCGGCTTGTCCGGCGATAATTTGCTGCGTCGTGACGCTCATCATTTGATCTCTGTATGACGCAACGGGATTCGCTCCCGAGAACGATCGCAAGCCGGGACTGCGTGTCGAGAGCGCTCCGAAGCGCAACTCGGCATGCCTTAGATTTCCGCGAGCAGCGCCTGCTGCGCGGCGTGAGCGGCGTGGGCGCGCCAAGGCTTGATTCGGCGCGGCGGAAATGCGAGCACGAACGCCGGATTCTGGAACCAGAGGTTCACGTTGAAATAGGGATCGCGGTCGAGCCCCAAGCCCCAGGTCCGTCGCATATAAGCAAGCTCGCGATCCGCCCGCTCGATCTTTTCTGCGCTTTGATCGTCTCCGCGCGTCGCCCATTCGTGATGGTAAAGAAGCGCAAACGGCGTCCAAACGTTGCGATAGCCTTTCGCACGAATCTTGAGGCAGAGGTCGACATCGTTGTAAGCGACCGCGAGATCCGTGGCATTCAGACCACCGACCTCGAGGAACACGGATTTGCGCAAAACGAGGCAGGCACCCGTGACCGCCGAGACATTGGTCGTCAGCATCAGCCGACCGAAATAACCCGGATCATTTCTCTCCGCCTGCGCATGCACGTGATCGGGCCCCCAGGGAGCGCCGAGGATCACACCGCCGTGCTGGACGCTGCCATCAGGATAGAGAAGCTTCGCGCCGATCGCGCCGTTCTCCGGAACGAGAGCGAGCGAGACCATTTCACTCAGCCAATCCGGCTCGATGACGTCGATGTCATTGTTGACGAGGCCGATGATCTCTCCTTTCGCCTCGGCGACGGCGCGGTTGTTCATTTCGGAATAATTGAACGGGCCCTCGTAGCGAAGGACGCGCACGCGTCTGTCCGTCCGCAGCCGATCGATTAGAGCGATTGCGCTGGGATCGTCGCTCTGATGATCGATGAGGATGATCTCGAGCGGCCGATAGGACGTGCGATTGAGCAGGCCATCCATGCATGGCCCGAGAAGATCGGGCCGATTGCGCGTCGGCACGACGAGCGACACGAGCGGCGGATGCGCGGGAAGCGGACGCCGGATGCGATCGAAACCAGGCAGGAGCGGATGATCCAGGATTTCGACTTTTTCTCCTCGCGCTGCGAAATCATCTTGCTTGGCGCGCCGGTCGGACATCTTTCGCTCGCCCGATTTGTCGATGGTGCGCCTGTGGCAGAACACGGCGGGAATGTGCCGGATCTTCTCCGCGCTCGTCGCGCGGACGAGGCGCAAGGCGAGATCATAGGCTTCGCTGCCATCGAAGCCGTCGCGAAAGCCTCCGACTTCCTCGACAAGCGCACGCCGGCAGAGGCTAAGGGGAGCAAGAAGATCCAGCGCGGCAAAAAGCTCGGGGTTCCAATCCGTCTTGAAATAGGGCTTGCGCCTGCGTCCGTTCTCTAACCTGTCCTCGTCGCAATAGAGAAGATCGGCTTCCGGGAAATCGTTCAGCTCGACGACGAATCCGTAAATTGCCTGTTCGGCCAGCAGTGTGCCTTCCTCCAAGAGAGCGATGAAGTCGCCTTTCGCCGAGGCGAGTGCTGCATTGGCCGCTTCTATGCCGTCGGCTTTTCCCGTCGAGACCTTGATTCGAGAATCGGACCTTTCGTCGAGCAGAGCGCTCACGGCCGGCGACGCCTGGCCGATACACAATTCCCAATTGGGATAGAGCTGGGCACAGATCCGCTCGAGTGTCTCGCGAAACATCTCCTGCGCTTGCGGCACGATGATCGAGACCAGCGGCTGGTACTCGAGCGCGCGGATATGATCTGCGATCTGACGGCGGTCCCGGTCGTTCAAAGTGTCGTAAAGATCGATCCACCTCTCATAGGAACGCTCCGCGATCGCGCCGCAGTCGGTATGACAGGCCGCTTTCGGCAGCAGCCGCCCCGCATATCTGAACGGGCTCGTGATGAATTTCTCGAGCCGCCGACCGAGTTTCCACCACGGCGAAGCGTTGTAACGGCGCAGATGATAAGTGCATTGCGCAATCTGCGATTCCTTCAGCGCCACCGCCATGTCGATCTGCCGCAAAAGGCGCGCGGTCGTCTGCCGCTGCTTATGTTCGATCAGCGCCAGGTCATGTGCCAATTGCGCGATTTGCGCATCCTTGCGGGAAACGGTCTCCGCGAGCTCGCGCAAGCGCGTCGCGCGGTCGGCGTCGCGGCGGGGATCGCTACGGTCTTCAAACATTTCGGTCGGATGTTGCTCCCGATGAAACATGGCGGCCTGCCGAGCCAAAGGCGGAGGCCAGCGGCCAAGCTTCGCTTTAGAATGGCTCGCATCGAAGGATCAGGCCGGCTAATACGGCAAACCATGGGCCGCGCGCCATCAAACTCGGCAACCGAACACAAACTTTCGTGAACTGCGCGAATGGACCAGCCCGAGCCCGAATGCTAAGATTCGTATGGCTCCAAATCGTGGAACTGCGGGCGTGCGGCCCGCTACGATTTCCTTCAAGCGTGAACGTGACAGGGAGGCTCCAATGCAATCCAGGCTCGTTCCATTGGCAACGCTTGCCTTGGCCGTGACCCTGACGCCTGCGGCGGCTCAACCAGGTCCGCGCTGCCGGCCGGTTTACCCCGGCCTCATCTTGCAGAGCAGCGGCTATCAGGATCCGGACGGGACTTACGACTCGGTATCGAGTCTCGTCAGGGCGGTAAACGGCACACCTTGCGGTGTCGAATGCAGCCGCCCCTGGCGCCAGCGGATCTGGTTCGCTTCCCCGCCCGGCTACGTCTGCTGGTAGGCGCGGGCTGAATTTCATTCAGCCCATCCGATTTCAGGCCGGGCATATATCGCGAAAATAGGCCCCGTTATTGGCGACGGATTGGCTGGATGGCGCGGTTCGCTCTAATGACTCTTCTGTCCCGGGCCGGCGCGCACCTCGGCGAGATGATCGAAGTGATGCGCATAGGAGCCTAGTCCGGTCGTCTCAGCCCGGAGCTGCAAGATGAAGTCGTTGAGCTCGGCGGCGGGCACGAGCGCCTCTACATCGTCCCAGCCGGGCCAGCCTTCGCGCTCGGCATAGCCGAGAATCTGGCCGCGCCGTCCCGTCAGAAGCCGCTGCGCCGCTGCCGTAAACTTGTTCGGCACAGAGACCGTGACATGGTCGATAGGCTCGAGCAGCACGGGGTCGGCCTTGGGCAGCGCTTCGGCGACGCCATTGCGCGTCGCGGTGCGGAAGGCCATGTCGGAACTATCCACTGTATGGAACGAACCATCGGCCAAGGTGACTTCGATATCGACCACAGGATAGCCGAAGGGGCCCTTCTGCATTGCCTCTTCAGCCGCTTCGCCGACCGCCGGAATATATTGGCGCGGCACCGCGCCGCCGACGATCTTGTCGACGAACTCGAAACCGGCGCCGCGCGGACGCGGTGCAAGTTCCAAGACCACATCGGCGAATTGGCCGTGGCCGCCGGTCTGGCGCTTCAGCCGCGAATGTTGCGTCACGCGCTTTCTGATCGTCTCCTTATAGGCGACCTTGGGCGAGGCAACGTTGATCTGGCAATTATAGACATTGGCGAGGCGTTCGAGCGCGACATTGAGATGGATCTCGCCTTGGCCGCGCAAGAGTGTCTCCCCCGTCTCGCGATTATGCTCGATGCTGATCGAGGGATCTTCCTCGACGAGCTTGTGCAAGGCGCCTGAGAGTTTGACGTCGTCCTTGCGGTCCTTGGCGGCAATCGCAAAAGCATAGACGGGCGCGACGGGTTCGGGGAAAGGCAGGAGCGCCTCGCCTGCAGCACCCAGAACAGCGCCGGTCGCCACACCTTCGAGCCGGCCGATGGCGACGAGTTCGCCCGCCTGCGCAGCCTGCACCCGCACCGGCTCGCCGCTGGCGAAATGATAAAGCCCGCCGACGCGCGCTCCATCGAGCGGCGCTCCGTCGCGCAAGCTGCCGCGCCAAATGCGGGCATAAGAGAGCTTACCGGCATAGGCCTGGCCGGCATTGACGGTCTTGAACACTTGCACGAGCGGCTGATCGGAAGGCGTGATCCCGCGACGGCGCGCCGTCTCGGCCGCCGGCGGCACATCGTGGCGCAGCGCCTTCCAGAGGCGCAAGAGTCCGTGCCCGCGCTGGGCCGCGCCGATCAGAACCTGGACGATCGTGCCGCTCGCCTGGTCCTTGTGCAGCGTCGCGAAAATTTCGTCGGACGTCGGCACCACGTCTTCGAGCACCTTGACGAGGAGCGCGTCGTCGTGATCGGCGAGCACTTCGGTCAAGCCCGCGAGCGCCTTCTGTTCGGGCTCGCGCATCTCGTTCGGCAGCGTGACGAGCTCCGAATCCTGCCCGCAATAGCGATAGGCACGCTCGCTCACGACATCGACATAGCCAGTCACCGCGTCTCCCTCGCGGATCGGCATTTGCCGCAGGACCAGCGGCGATTTCGAATAGGGCTGCAGTGCCTCGACCGTCTCGCGCACCGCGCCGGCCAGCGAGTCGATTTTATTAATGAAGACGAGATGCGGCAGACCGAACTCTTCGATCGACCGCAAGAGCGCCGGCAAGTTGGATAGCCGATCCGGCGAAGGCTCGCAGACGATTATCGCAAAGTCGACGGCAGCAAGCGCGGCCCAAGCCTCATAGGAAAATTCCACCGATCCGGGACAATCGATGATCGACCACGGCTCATCCATGAAAGTACAATGGCCGAGCCGCAGTTCGGAACTCATGGTCCGGCCGGAAACGTTGTGCGCACGCTTGGCGGGGACGCCCGCAGCCGCCATCAGGGCGTCGAATAAAGCCGATTTACCGCTGCCATAGGGCCCTACAAGAGCGACGGAGCGTGGGCCCGCGGGTTCCGCCTTCCATGAGGATCTTGTCATGCGCCGCTCCTCCTTCCCGGGGGTGATCGATGTCGCCCCTCGTCATTGGAACGACATGATCAACCCGAAAGGAGGGGTGGCGCAAGCGCCTTTCGAGGAGGCGTGGCGCCAAGGCCCTGCCTCTGGTGCAGCTCAGACGAGGGAAAGGTCGAGCGGCTTCACTGCCGGAAAGATTGTCGCAAGGGCAGCTTCGTTGAGGCCGTAGATGTTTTTGAACAAGCCGCCGAAGAGACTGCGATAATCGGTCAGAACCGGAAAATCGCGGTTCTGGAAGAGGTGAGCCTCATCGACTTTTACCTGCTCGCCAAGGAAGCGCCCGCCATTGACCGCTCCGCCGAGCACCCAATAGGTGCTGCCGTGGCCATGGTCGGTCCCTCTGTCGCCGTTTTCGCGGAAGGTGCGGCCGAATTCCGAGATCACCACCACGACTGTATCATGCCAGGCTGCGGGCCCGAGCTCGTCGGCGAAGGCGGCAAGCCCGCGTCCAAGCTCGCTGAGCCGATTGGCGAGATAGCCGCTCGCAGCGCCCTGGTTGATATGCGTGTCCCAACCACCGACATCGACGAAGCCGAGATTATAGCCGCTCTTCATCACCCGGGCGATGCGTCGCCCGGAAAGCTCGAATCCTTTGGGCGACACGGCGCCGCGATTGGCCATGTCGCTCTCCTTCGAGATCGACCGGTAGACGTCGTCGCGCGCGTGGAAGCCTTCCGCGACTGCGGCTGCGAGCGCATCGTCCTTATACATTTCGCCGATGAGGCCCATCATCCGCTCGTCGATGGCCGGCTTGCCGACATTATTGAGCGCGACATTGGGGATGGGTGCCCCTTCGCCATGGAAGATGAGCGGCAATTGATTGGTAAAGGAGATCGGTCGCGTCCGCGTCAGCGCCGCCGCGAGCCGCGCCATGAAGCCCGATTGATAATTGCGGGTCGCGTGAATCGGCTGGCCGAGCTCGATCGTATCCTGCGTCTCGAAATGGCTGCGCGTTAAATCGTCCGTGCCGGCGAAAGGAATGAAGGCGATCTCCTTCTTCTGCCAGAGCGGAAGGAGCGCGTCGCGCAACGCCGGATGGAGGCCCCAGTCCGAATCGAGAGCCGCGGCTTCGAGCCCCGCATTGGCCGAACCGGTGCTGGGCTTCGCGATCGCGAGCTTGGGCCGCGCCTGGTAATAAAAATCGCTGCCGATGGGCACGATGACGTTGGCGGCGTCATAGGCACCGCGCAAGAAGACGACGAGGAGGCGCGAATCCGTCTGCGGCGCGGCCCAGACGCGACCGGCCATGGTCAGAGGCCCTAGCGCGGCGAGCCCCTGGATCAGACTGCGGCGATCGATCGGCATCGGCATGGCGGACTCCTTGGGGATCGTGCTTCTTCGTTTGAGCATGATCTTGTCGAAAAACCGTTTCCACTTTTCCGCATCATGCTTCTTCGTTTGAGCATGATCTTGTCGAAAAACCGGTTCCCACTTTTCCGGATCATGCTTCTTCCTTTGAGCATGATCTTGTCGAAAAACCGGTTCCCCCTTTTCCGGATCATGCTCTTCGTTTGAGCATGATCTTGTCGAAAAACCGGTTCCCACTTTTCCGGATCATGCTCTAGCGCATGAACTCGGGCGAAGAGAGAAAGAGCGCGTTCCATTCCTGTGGCGATTGCGCCTCGGCGAGCGCACTGAGCGTTGCGGGTTTGAGGATCTGTTTCAGCCCATCGAAATAAAGCGCATTCTCGAGCAAGGGGAACGCCGGGCGATCGCTTGCGCCCGGCTCATCCGGCTTGAAGAGCCCGGCGGAACCCCAGCCGATCTGCCGTGCGATTTCGAAGCGAACGGCCAATTGACCCGGCCCGTCCCACGACGCCGAAATCATCGAATAGCCGTCGGGCGTTTCATGACCACAGGGGCTCTCGCCCAAGCGGCTCAGCCAATTTTGAATGGGTGTCGTATTCAGGATCACCTTGTCGTAAGCAAGCCGCACGGCAGAAAGCACGTAGCGCACGGGATCCTTGAATTTGGGCGCCGAAGAGTCGAATTCCGGCGCTTCGATCATGGCACGCAGCACGGCGGCGATGTCGCCGTCCGTGCTCAAGAAGGCCGCGCTCATTTTGTCGACGAGAGGTTGGGGCGGATCATCGGCCACGAAGTACATCGCAAGCTCGCGCGAGATGTGCCGCGCGGTCGCAGGGCTGCGCGTCAAAATGTCGAGCGCTTCCTCGACTTCCGCAAAACCCCGGCCCTTGATGCGATGGCCGAGGAAGATCTTGTCGCCATAATCGTGGCGCGCGGGATTGAATTCGAAAAGCCCGTCGCGCACGAGCTCGCCTTGCAGATCGGGCCTCAAATGCGGGCTTTCTGGATTTTCGTCTATGCCGACGCCGGTCAGAATACGCGCAAGCTCTTGCACGTCCTGCTGCGTATAGCCGGAGCCGACGCCCATCGTGTGAAGCTCCATGATTTCCCGCGCATAGTTCTCGTTGATGTGGCCCGCGGCATTCTGGAAATTGTCGAGATAGCGCAGCATGGCCGGATGGCGCAGCGTTGCTTCGATGAGATCGCGAAACCGGCCGAGCGCGTGCGGGCGAATGGCCTTGTCCTCGTAATCGGCGATCGTTGCGCGAATGTCGCCCTTCGCCTGAAAGACGTTGAAATGATTGAGCCAGAACCAGGTCATCACTTCGCGCAGCTGATAGGGCGAATAGAGGTCGCGCAGAATCTCGCGGGCTGCGGCCTGTTTGGCGAGATCGTTGAACTCCTGCCCGAAAGCATGCGCGGCGGCCGTCTTGAGATCGGGATCCGTGATCGTCCTCAGCGCTTTGCTCTTCGCGGTAAAATCCGCAACGAGCGCCGCCATCGGCTTTTGCGATATGGCGAGCGCGTCGATCTCCTGCTCGGCGGGCGCCGGCAAATCGTCCGCGAGGGGCGGCCGAAGCTCGTAATCGAGCCAGCGCTCGAGGCCCATTTGCTTGAAGCGGTCGGCCTCGGAAGCCGTGACCCCGAAAGTCAGGCGGTCGAGGAGGCGCAGGGTGCGCGGATCATAGGACCCGCGGGCATCCCCCAGAGCCTGCGTGCCCAAGACCGCCACGGAAGCGAAAAGAATGGGAAGAGTTGCGGCGCGCAAGCGTCACTCCGATTTCATCCGAGCCTAGGGCGCGCTGGCTGAACGCAGCCTGAAAAGCCGGCGATCGAGCCAATGGCGCGCTCGCCTCCCGCGCATGTTGCCCCGCCAAGCTTTGCATTATACGGCTAGCGCGCGTTCAGCCGTCGGCGGATCAAGCGATCGTGAATTCGAACCAGGACAGGCCCGTGACCCTTTCGCCTCTCGCACCGAAAAATATTTCCGACACGCCGTCGATCGAAGGCGTGCGCTTCGCAACCGGCATGGCCGGGATCAAATATCGGGATCGCACCGATGTCATGCTGGCGCTCTTCGACAAAGGAACCAAAGTCGCCGGCGTCTTCACCCGATCGAAATGTCCGTCGGCCCCGGTCGATTGGTGTCGAACGCAGCTCAAGCGCGGCAAGGCGCGTGCGCTCGTCGTGAATTCCGGCAATGCCAATGCATTTACCGGCCGAACCGGCACGGATGCGGTTCGCCGGGTCGCCGCCCAGGCGGCGCAAGCCGCCGGCATCAGCGCGCCGGAAATCTTTCTCGCTTCGACCGGCGTGATCGGGGAGCCGCTCGATGCGGCGAAATTCTCAGGCCTTTTCGAAAAGCTGGTCGCTCAGGCCGCGCCCAATGGGCTTCTCGCGGCTGCCAAGGCGATCATGACCACGGATACCTATCCGAAGGTCGCCTCCGCCAAGGCGCGGCTCGGCGAGGCCGAAATTTCGATTGCCGGCATGGCAAAAGGCGCCGGGATGATCGCGCCCGACATGGCGACCATGCTCGCCTTCGTCTTCACCGACGCGCCGATCGAGGCCCTGCCGCTGCAGCACATGTTGAAGCGCGGCGTCGAGAGCTCGTTCAATGCGATCACCGTCGATGGGGATACTTCGACCTCCGACACATTGCTTCTCTTTGCGACCGGCGCGGCGACGGCGCATGGCGCCCCCAAAATCACCGCTCCCGGCGATCGCAGGCTGAAAGCTTTTCGCACGGCACTCGACGAGGTGCTCCGCGATCTCGCCTTTCAGGTCGTGAAGGATGGCGAGGGCGCGCGCAAATTCGTGAGCATTACGGTCGAAGGCGCGACTTCAAAAATTTCCGCCAAGAAGATCGCCCGGTCGATCGCCAATTCGCCTCTCGTCAAGACCGCGATTGCGGGCGAGGACGCCAATTGGGGACGGATCGTCATGGCCGTGGGCAAGGCGGGCGAGCCGGCCGACCGCGATCGCCTCGCCATTTGGTTCGGCGACATACGCGTCGCGCACAAAGGAGCGCGCGATCCGTCCTATGACGAAGAAAAAGTCGCCGCCGTGATGCGCGAGCCCGAGATCACGATCCGCGTCGATCTGGGGCTGGGCAAAGGCGCGGCGACGGTCTTCACCTGCGATTTAACAAAGGAATATGTGGCAATTAACGGAGATTATCGCTCGTAGCAAAGGGCAGCCGACAAAGATGAGGTCAGGCCGCCTCGGCGCAGAGGAATTCGCGGGCGCGCACGGCGAGAATTTCATTCCTGAGGCGCTGCCAGGCACGCTCGTCGGATTCGCTCAGCATTTCGGTTAATTTGCAAAGCCGGTCGTAGCGTCCGGTCGCGACCACGGCGTCGAAGCGCTCGGGATTGTCCCAGAGCTCGGTAACCCATTTGAGACGCTGCTGCGTCTGCCGCTTGCGCGCCTGCGCAGCTTCGCTCGCCAGGGGGATGTGCTGCTCGCAAAATCTATCGAGATCGCGGCAGTAGAAATCCGGTGTGCCGTTGAGCTGACCGCCGGCGAATTCGTTAAAGGCATACATGGGTTATTCCTTTCTCGAACTAACCCATCATTAGCCCTCGTTTCTAAAGGTCCAATGAGTTGATCCGTTAAAATCCGCCGGACCTGGAACCAAATGCGAATAGCCGATTCGCCTGATCTTTCAGGCCGCTTCGCGGTGCTTGCCGTCGCCCGGCGCGCCGAAATAGGCGATATAGCGCTCTTCGATGTCGCAAACCGGCATGACGGTAAACACGTCGATCGTACCGAAGGACCGGTCGATCACGGCGCCGTCGGCGAATTGAGCGCCGAGTCTCAGATAGGCCTTGATCAGCGGCGGCAGCGCCGCAATACCCTTGCGCAGATCGACGCCGGTCTTATCGAGAATCGTCAAGGAACAGGCGCGGCCTTCGCGCGGGCGCACCTGCCATTCGGGCTCGGCGGCGGCCTGATAGTGAAGAAAGCTCAGGGGCAGTGCGAGCGCCAGCGGATTATTGCCCGGCAGGCTCGCGCAGCCGATCATGACGTCGATCTTATAATGTTTGGCGTAGATCCAGAGCCCGCGCCAGAGAAGCTCGATCACCCGTTTCGAGCGGTAATCCGGATGGACGCACGAGCGCCCGACTTCGAGAAATTTCTTGTCTGCGTGACGGGCGAGCAGCGGCGCGAGCTCGAACTCGCCCTGGCTGTAAAACCCACCGTGACGGGCGGCGACCTCGCCGCGCAACAGGCGATAGGTTCCGACCACCTTGGGCTTCGCTCGGCCGAAAGACTTTCGCGCTTCGGTATCGACGATGAGCAGATGGTCGCAGAATTTGTCGAAAGGGCAGAGATCGCGCCTGACCATGGCCGCGGGCGGCGCGGCGACCGCCTGGCCTTGTTCGTAGAAAACCTTGTAGCGCAGCCTTTGCGCCGCACGGATGTCTTTTTGAGCGGTCGAGAGGCGAATCTCAAACGGGCCCGACCGGCCGAGCACTGCCGGCAGGCCGGGCTTGGCCGGCAAGATTTCGCGGGGAAGTTCGACGATTGCGCCGAAGCCGAAGGGCATAAGGAAAGGTCACATTTGCTTTGACGAATCACGCCATGCGATAATGACCGCATAGATGCGGCGGACGAAAATTTCATGACGCGCAGCGCCTTAATCCGGCAATGTCCTATCCGATTTCGAACCCCAAATTAAGCTTGGACTTTCGCCCGGAAGTTGCGCTGCGCGCGACGGGCCTCGTCCTGCTGCTGGGCTTCTCGTTTCTGATCGCCGCCCCGATCCAATGGGCAATTCTGCGGTTCGTTGCGCCGAACTCGAATGTTCTGCCACGCCTCTTCTACAGCCTGGTGCTGTGGCTTTCGAAGATCCGCGTCAAAGTCCACGGCCTGAGGCAGGACGAGGTGCCGCAGCTCATCGCCGCCAATCATGTTTCCTGGACCGATATTCCGGCGCTCGGAACCCTCCGTTTCACCAGTTTTGTCGCGAAGATCGAAGTCGCAACCTGGCCGATCGTCGGCACGTTCGCGCGTTTGCAGCGCTCGATCTTCATCGATCGCGGCAAGCCGAAGTCGATTCAAGCTGCCAACCGGACGATGGCGGATCTGATCCGCTCGGGGCTCTGCGTCGCCCTCTTTCCGGAGGGCACGACTTACGATGGGACCGAGCTCGGCGGCTTCCGCTCGGCACATTTTGCGGTTGCGCCGGATATCCTCAACTCATCCGGCGCGCGGCTGCGCATTCATCCCGTAGCGATCCGCTATTCGGCGCCGCATGCCGCCTGGATCGGCGATGCCTTGCTGCTGCCGCATGTGATCGGGCTCTTCAGCGGACCTGCGATCACCTGCGATCTGATCTTCTGTCCGCCGATCGAGCTCGATGCGGGCCTCGACCGCAAAGCGATCGCGCTGGAATGCCGCCGGCGGATCGCCGCGGCGCTTGCGAGCGAGGGATAGAACTCCTCGGTTTCAATGACGAGCTATTTCTGCGCCTCTCGGTGGCTGATGGCCCAGACATAGGCGGCGACCGCATCGATTTGCCCCTTCGAGAGCGGCGCGCCGCCCTTCGGCGGCATGGCGCCCTGATATTCCTTGGGGTTGGGCACGCCATCGGTAATGATCCGCTCGATCGAGGCGAGGCTGCCGTCTCCCCATATCCATTTGCTCGTCGTCAGGTCAGGGCCGACCGACGTGCCGTTGGCATTGGCTCCATGACAGCCGGCGCATGTGCCATTGGCGATTTCGCCATGGAAAATCCGGCCGCCTTCGGCGACCTGATCCTTCGTCGCGCCGGGAGGAGTGGGCAGATCGGCGAGATCCTCCATGCCGGCATTTGCATGGATCCCTTCCGGCGGCAGAGGCTCGCCTGAGCTCGAACGGGCGACCTTGGCTTCCGGCGCCGGCGCGATACCGGAAGCGCCGCCCTTATAGACGACGCGCCAGATGCGCCCGTGCATATCGTCGGCGATGTAGAGCGCCCCGTCCGGCCCCGCCGCAAGGCCCGAGGGGCGGAAACGGGCAAGCCCGGGATCTTTGACGCGGCCTGCAAAGCCGTCGGCAAAAACAATGAAATCGCCCGACGCCTTCCCATCGGCAAGCGGCTGGAAAACGACATTATAGCCGCCCTGCGGCTCCGGCGCGCGGTTCCAGGATCCGTGAAAGGCGATGAACGCGCCGCCGCGATAGGCGGCGGGGAAGCTTTCGTAATTGTCGATGAGGAGATCGTTCGGCGCCCAATGGGCTGGGAAGAAGGCGACGGGTTCAACTTTCTGCGCGCAGATGCCGATCTTCTTGCCGTCGCCGCCATATTCGGGCGCCAGCACGAGCTTCTTCTGAGCGAGCCCGTCGAAATAGCATTCCGGCCAGCCGAAATCGGCGCCCCGGGTCTCGACCACGAGCTCCTCTGCCGGAAGATCGGCGCCCTGCTTGGCGTTGAAGAATTGCGGAAAGTTCTGCGAGAGCTGATCGCGCCCGTGTTGGGTCGCAAAGAGGCGCCCGCTGCTATCGAAAGCAAAGCCCTCTCCATTGCGCAGGCCCGTGACGAAGCGCTGCTCCGGCGAGAATTTTTGATCGAGCTTCCTGGCGTCGTAAACCCAGGTTCCGGCGCGTGTCCTAAGTTCGGTACAGGGTTTGCGGCCGGGCGATTCGTACATCCGGTTGCGCACCTGGCAGGAATTCGTCGCCGAGCCGAGATCGACGTAAAGCTTGCCCTGCGGATCGATCACGAAAGGATGCATCGGATGATCGCCCGTCAACGGCAGGCCGGAGAGGACGATCTCAGGGCGAGCCTTCGGGACGATCTCACCGGCCTCCAGGGGATAGCGCAGGATCTTGTCCTTCTCCTCGACATAGATCGCATTGTCGTAGAAGGCGATGCCTGTGCCTCCGGCGCCGCCTTGCGCAATGCCGGGGCCGAAGCGCTCGATGATGTCGGCGTGGCCCGTTCCCTTGCTGTCCTTCAGGGCGACGATGAATCCGCCCGACGGCACTTTGTCGAAATGATAATAGCGTCCGCTCCACGTATTGACGTAGACGACGCCATTCGGCGCGACAACGAGATGGCGGGCATGGCCGATATTGTCGGCGAAGACGGTCGCGCAGAAGCCGGGCGAGAGCGTGATGCCGCCATTGCCTTCGTCGCAGGCGTCGTTCGTAGCGCCCGGCTGTGCGCGTCCCGCAAGCGCACCGAGCAGCAGCAAGGCAAGAACAAGGACGGCGCCGAGCACGCCGGCGCCAGCGATGCGTTGGATCATCTGCAAGTTCCTCTGAACCGGCTATAGGCGGCGCGAAAGTCGCGCGCCGAATTCGCGCATCATTTGGCGCGCAACCGCGCCGGGACAATTGGGCGAAAGCGCCGAGACTCCTTCAAGCCGGCGCGAGCACCCATAAGCTTGGGGTTCCAATGGGCTTGGGGTGCGATCGGCCGCGCAGCGACGCCGCCAAGGCAAAGACAGCCCGTCAATCAATTGACATCAGCGGGGCACGCGCTGGGCGAGCCCGGCTTCAGCGCAATGCATAGCAGTTGATGATCGTGTGCGGATTTCGCGTTGCGTCGTAAAGCACTCCGCACTGAACGAGTTCGTTCGTCCCCGCATGCCGAAACAGGATCAGCGACGTGCGGTTGTCGTAGCCGCTCGCATATCCGGCGATCTCCCATCCCTGAGAGAGGAGCTGTTCGATGGACAGCGGCGACTCGGCGATTGGAACTGCCGAGACCAGAAGAAAGGTCGCAAAGCTCAGGCCAAGATGCATATAAGACCCTCTTTGCCGATAAAGCTGCGCTCGTCCTGGAGCAATGCCTGCTCGCAATGGCGTATTTGACCCCGCCCCGATGCCCTCCAGCGAAACTTTCCGCTGACTCTGCATATTGCATGCATCGCCATGGGAAAAGAGATTCGACGGGTTGCGGTCGTGCTGAATAGCAGCGCTGGGGCACTGCTCGGTTTCGCCACGGCGGAAGAGGACTTGCGGCGCGCCTTCGCTCACGCAGGGCTCGAGGCCTGGTTCATCCCGGCAAGCGCCGGCTCGCTCTCGCAGCGCATGGCGATAGCCGTGAAGTCGAATCCCGACGCGGTCGCGGTCGGCGGCGGCGACGGCACGATCGCCTGCGCTGCCTCGGCGCTGGTGAGCCGTGGCATTCCGCTTGCGATTTTACCCTGCGGAACCATGAACCTGCTTGCAAGAGACCTGTCAATTCCGACCGATGATCTCGAGGCGGCGATCGCTATTATTGGCAATGGCTCGCTTCGCGATCTCGATGTCGGTGAGGTGAACGGTCATTTCTTTCTATGTGCGTCCATGCTCGGCGTGCCGGCTTGGCTCGGCAGGACGCGCGAAGACAGTCGCGGCGCGGCCTGGCGCGCTTGGGTGCGAATGGCGCGCGCGATTTGGAAACAGATGCTTCGGACACAGCGCTTGCGCGTGACGCTTGTCGCGGACGGGCGCCCAATGCCGGCACGGGCGGCGGCGCTGACGATAACCGTCAATCCATTCACCCGCTCGGCGGGCCGTGCGTTCGGACGCGCTCAGCTCGGCAGCGGCCAGTTCGGCATCTACATTTTGGATACATTCGGGATAGGCGTCTTGCTGGCCCTCGCCGGGCGTATCCTTTTCGGGCGCCGCAACGCCAGGGTGCGGGAACACGTGGCCAGCGAAATCGACATTGTCGGGCGCAGTCGCGCGATGCGAGTCATGAACGATGGCGAGCTCTTCCTGCTCGTTCCACCGCTGCATTATCGCATATGGCGCGGTGCTTTGCGGGTCGTGGCACCATGACCGCGACCCGCATTGCGCACCTCACGGATTTGCACTTCGGCGCGGAGGACCCGAGCGTCGTCGCAGCCCTGCTCGACGAATTGAAGGCCGAGCCGCCGGATCTCGTGGCGATAAGCGGCGATCTCACGCAAGGGGCGCGCTTGAGCGAATTCCGCGCCGCGCGCGCTTTCATCGACAAGCTGCCGGCACCCAGCCTGGCGGTGCCCGGCAACCACGACATCTCCCCTTATAATCTGCTGGAGCGCTTCACCGACCCCTATGCGCGCTGGCGCCGCGCGATATCGCCCGACACGTCACCAACATGGAGCAATGGTCGGGTAGCCGTGCTTGGCCTGAACTCGGCGCGGCGCATGGGCCTGCATTGGGACTGGTCGCGCGGCAGGGTCACGCGCCTGCGTCTTGCCAGATTGCTCGCACGGTTGGATTCTCTGCCAGCCGACCTGGTGAAGGTCGTGGTCATGCATCACCCGCTGGTCGCGCCCGAGGCCGCGCCCGCAACTCCGGTCGTCTTTGGGGCTGCTGGCGCACTGCGGGCGCTTGCGCTCCGCAACGTGCGTCTGGTGCTTGCCGGCCATTTGCATCGCGGCTTTGCGCGGCTCGCTTCGCCGAGCAACGGACCGCCGTTGATCCTGCAAGGGGGTACCGCAACTTCGGTGCGTCTGCGCGGCGAGCCGAATGCATATAATGACATCACCATCCCGGCCGACGGTGAGCCCCAGGTGCGCGTGCGGACTTGGGATGGGCGCGCATGGATCACGCAGGCGAGGAACTGATTTCGTAGCGCGATCTCGTTTCCGCCTTGGCTCGGCCGCCAATAGAAAGAAAGCCTCTTCCCTGAAGCGAGAAGCGTGGGATGATAACGTCCGGGCCGCGTCAATGAGGCCATGTCCGTTTTGACGGACCGCTGGCGTCCCGGAAGGGAGTCGAACCCCTGACCTACGGTTTAGGAAACCGTTGCTCTATCCTGCTGAGCTACCGGGACATGAACCGCAGCTTGATGCGCCGTTCATCTGCGTTTCAGGGCCAATTGCCATAGCATGAGCCGAGGATGCGTGCCAGCGGCGGGGCTCATGCGCGGATTTGAACGCCAGGTTCAGGCCGGCCTTCTGGCTCTCCTGCTCCTGTTGCCGCTCGGCGCTTCGGCCCAATCCGGCTGCCCGGCCTCGGGCACCAGCCACGCGACGATCGCCGATATCGACGAACGCCTCGAGATCACGTTGCGGGACGGACGCCGGCTGCGGCTCGCGGGCCTCGAGCCGCCGCGGCCCACGCCCGATGCTCCCGACTTCGAGACGCAAGCGCGCGACGCATTGAAGGCGCAGGCGGGGGACGAAATCTCCTTCGTCCCGCTCGACCGGCCGGACCGCTGGGGCCGAATTCCCGTTTTCGCTTTTTTTGACCGGCAACCGGCGGAATCGCAGTCGGCCGGCGTATTTCTGCTTGCGCATGGCTTTGCCCGCTATATGCCGGAGGCTGCGGCACGTCCTTGCCGGATCGGCTTTCTTGGCGCCGAGAGCGGCGCGCGGGCAGCAAAGCTCGGGCTCTGGCGCGACCCGTTCTATGAAGTGCTGGCGCCGGATGAGCGCGAGGCCTTTACCGAGCGGGCGGCGACCAATGTCATTGTCGAAGGCCGGCTTCAGGCGGTGATCAATGGGCCAAGACGCATCACTCTGGCCTTCACCCCGCGCGGAGAGCATGGGTTTTCGGTCACGATACTGCAACGCAACGTGAAGATATTTGAGCGCGCAGGATGGGATTTTCATGCTCTGATCGGCAGGGTGCTGCGCGTGCGCGGCCTCCTCGATCTGCGCTTTGGGCCGCAAATCGAAATCTCCGATGCCGATGGAATGGAATTGATCCCGGAAGCCCAGACGGATAGGGCCATGGGGCCCGACGCGCCCAAGCCTCAATGAAAATCTTCCTCTCCCCTCTCCTGCGCCAATGCCGCGGCCGCAACCTCATCGGCCTCGCGGCGCTCGTTCTCGCCTCCTGTTCGATGATGGAACAGCAGGGCTCGAAGCCGATCTCGGCCGACGTGCCGATTGCAGCGCCGCGCACCATGGGTGTCGAGAGCCCCGATGCCGCCGAAAACCAGAAGATGGTCGCGCTGTTCGGCGGGGAATATCATTATCCCTCGGCCGAACAATTCGTCGACGACGTGCTGGTGAAGCTCGCCAACGCGAGCGACAATCCCGGCCAGCCCTATAAGGTCACGATCCTCAACTCGCCGGTCATCAATGCTTTCGCTCTCGCGCCCGACAGGATCTACATCACGCGCGGACTCTTGGCGCTCGCCAATGATGCATCCGAGCTTGCGGCCGTTATGGCGCACGAGATCGGGCACATCACTGCCCATCATGCGGCGCTGCGCGCCGAGCAGGAGAAGCGCGCCGCGCTCATCAGCCAGGCGGCGAATGTGATCGAAAGCAAGCAGCGCGGTGCGGAAGTCGAAGCTTCCGAACGCCTGTCGCTCGCGAGCTTCTCGCGCCAGCAGGAGCTCGAGGCCGACGAGATCGGCATCAGGAACATGGCCAAGGCCGGCTATGATCCTTACGCGGCGGCGCGCTTCCTTTCGACGCTCGGCCGCGATGCGCAATTGCGTGCAAGCTCCCTCGGCCAGACGGGCGACGTCGGCAAGCCCGACCTTTTAGCGACGCATCCGTCGACCCCGGAACGCGTCGCGCACGCCCTGGCCCTGGCGCGCCAGATCGGACCGCCCGGCACGGGAACGACCGACCGGACCGCCTATCTCGCCGCGATCGATGGCATCATGTACGGCGACGATCCGGCCGACGGAACGATCCGGGGGCGCACGTTCATTCATCCGCGGCTCGGATTCCTCTTCGTGGCGCCGGATGGTTTCGTGCTCGAGAATTCGGCGCAAGCAGTGCTCGGCGTCAAGGCCGGCGGACAGGAGGCGCTGCGGCTCGACAGCGTGCGGCTCGACCAAGGCGCTTCGCTGCAAGCCTATATTGCTTCGGGCTGGATCGAGGGCCTGCTGCCGAGTTCAGTCGAATCGGCCCAGGTCAACGGAATGCCGGCGGTTGTCGCGAGCGCGCGAGCCGGCGAATGGAATTTTCGCGTGGCGGTCATCCGCTTCGACACGGACGAGGTCTATCGTCTGATTTTCGCCATCCGCAATCTCAACGAAGATGCCGAACGCCGTTTTCGTGCGTCGATCGAGTCCTTCCGTCATTTGTCGCCTGAAGAAGCGGACAATGTGAAGCCGCTGCGCATTGTCATTGTGACGTCGAAAGCCGGCGATACGGCCGAATCGCTTGGCTCCAAAATGAGCGTGCTCGATCGGCCGCTCGAACATTTCGAATTGATTAATGGTCTGCAGCAGACGGGTCCTCTGCCGGTTGGCGAGCATTACAAAATCGTGACCGAGTAAGCTGCTGCGTCGCGGTAGAGCAAGGAACTCGCGGCCTCTTCGGCACGTTTAGCCGATGACCGAGGCTGCGCAGATCGCGTCGGGCTGAAGAGCGGCGAAAGGTCACGCGATTGCCGAATAATGAAGCAATCGGCAGCTTCAACGAGTTGGTCGCCAAACGGTTGATGCAACGACGGCCTTTTTCGCAGACCGATCAAAGGTAGAGAGCAGACCGATCAAAGGTAGAGAGCAGACCGATCAAAGGTAGAGACATGGCGCAATATATCGGACTGGGACGGCAATTGGCGGCAGCGGCGAAGGCGGCGCCTTTTCTCGACCGAGACGAAGAACACGAACTCGCGGTGCGCTGGAAAAATAACGGCGACGAAAGAGCCCTGCATGACCTCACCCGCGCGCATATGCGGCTTGTCATCGCCATGTCGATTCGCTTTCGCCATTATGGTCTGCCGATCAACGACTTGATCCAGGAGGGCCATGTTGGCCTGCTGCAGGCCGCCTCGCGGTTCGATCCCGACCGGGACGTGCGCTTTTCCACCTACGCGACCTGGTGGATCCGCGCCGCCATTCAGGATTACATCCTGCGCAATTGGTCGATCGTGCGCGGCGGCACCAGCTCCACCCAGAAGGCATTGTTTTTCAATTTGCGCAGGCTGCGCGCCAAATTGGCGATCGGCGGCAGTGGATCCGCCGCGGTTTTCGATCAGATTGCCGCGACGCTCGGGGTGCATCGCGCCGACGTCGAGCTCATGGACGCGCGCTTTGCAGGTCCCGACGTTTCGCTCAATGCCGCGGTTTCCGAGAGCGATGCACCGACCCAGACGCAGCGGTTGGACCTTCTGCCGGACGATAGCCCCCTGCCGGACGAGATCGTCGAAGATGCGATCGATGCCGACCGGCGGGCAATCTGGCTCGAGGATGCGCTAAAGAGTTTGACCGCGCGTGAGCTCGACATCCTACGCCAGCGCCGTCTTGCCGAAAATGCCGCCACGCTGGAATCTCTCGGCGACCGGCTCGGCATCTCCAAGGAGCGGGTGCGGCAGATCGAGAGTCGGGCGCTCGATAAACTGCGTCGTGCGCTGATCGAACGCCACCCCGAGACCGCCAAGGCGCCGGCGACAAGCAAAAGGCCCGGCGTTGCGGCCGGGCCTCTGCATTACTGACGCCAGCGTTTGATCCAAACGATCATGCCGGGGCAAGACCGCCGGATCAGGCAGCTTCGTCGATGCCGCCTTCTTCCGCTTCGGCGCCCACCTCGGCCTCGCCTTCGGCTTCCTCGGCCTTGCCGCGCCGCGGGCCCTTCTGCAATTGGGCATCGATGAGCTTCAGCGCCTCGGTCTCGGTCAGCTTCTGGACGACGGCGATTTCGCGCGCGATCCGGTCGAGCGCCGCCTCGTAGAGCTGGCGCTCGGAATAGGATTGCTCGGGCTGCGCTTCGGAACGATAGAGGTCGCGGACGACCTCGGCGATGGCGACAAGATCACCGGAATTGATCTTGGCTTCATATTCCTGCGCGCGGCGCGACCACATGGTCCGCTTGATCCTGGCGCGGCCGGTCAGCGTGTTGAGCGCCTGTTTGACGACATCGGCATTCGCAAGCTTGCGCATGCCGACGCTCACCGTCTTCGGCGTCGGTACTTTCAGGATCATCTTGTCCTTGGCAAAGCTGATGACAAAAAGCTCGAGCTTGAAGCCCGCCACTTCCTGTTCCTCGATCGCCAGGATCTGACCGACGCCATGTGCCGGATAAACAATGAATTCCGCCGGCTTGAACCCATGTTTGGGCGGAACGGGCGGCTTGGGAGCAGGCTTGGCCAGCCCCGTCTCGGCCGGCTTGGCCTCGGGCTTCTGTGCCGGGGCGGGCGCCGCAGGCGCGCTCCGCTGGGCCACAGGCGGCTGCGACACCGTGTCCGGCGCCTTTTTCGCTGCTTTCGGCTCGGACGAAACGGGCTTTGCGGCCCGGGCGCGCAGCGCCAGCACCGCTTCGGCGTGGGCGCGGCGCTCGGAGGCGAGCTTCTGCGCGGGGATTTCGTGGTTTTCGCGTGGCGTTACAGGGGTCTTCACAACCTTGACCTGGGCAGTAGCTGCCTCTTTTTCCTTCAATCTGGAAACTTGCGCCGCCTTCACCCGCCCCTTGGCCGGACGAGCGGTTGGCTTGCGCGTCGAAATCGGCTTTACGGCCTTCTTCAGCCGCGTCGAAGCCGCGGCGCGAGCGGCCGTGCTCCTTCCGCGCGCCGTCCGCGCGGGTTTACGCTGCTTTGTCTTGGCCCCGGCCCGTTTGAGCGTTTTGGCCGATGCTTTACGCGGCATGGATGCGGTTCGCGCCTTTCTGGCCTTGGCCAGAGCCTTGCGCCTTGTGCTCTCCACGTCCCGGGCGGCGGTTTTGGTCTTGCGGGCCTTTCTCACTTTTTTGACGGACGACATACGCGTCGCACTCCTGTTAGGTTCCGCGTTGGAGACGGAACATAATGGCAACAGAGATATCTCCGCTGCTACTGCGCCACGCTCCGATTGGGACGCGACGCTGCCCGACAAAGATCATCCCTGGTGGCGCAAAACCTAGTCCGTCAAACGCCACTTTGAATTATATAGGAGAAAGACGCGCCAATGCATCCGCCAAGCATTAGCTGCGTATTTCGAACGATCGCGCCGGGCCGACCATTTGTAAAAAATATCATATCGACCGGCGAAAATCAAAGAATTACATCTATGCGAAGGCTCCGCCCCGCCGGTTAACCACAACCAGCGGCGCAGATTTCTTCGCAATTAATCCTTATAATTGCTAATCGCCCTCGCCGGGATCTGCGGAGAAATAGGCGTCGAATTTATCCGGCTTGCCGTCGAATTCCTTGGCATCCGGCGGCGGCGCTTTCTTATGGGAAATATTCGGCCAAACCTTGGCCATTTCCATATTCAGCTTCAGCCATTTTTCGAGCCCTTTTTCGGTATCGGGCTTGATGGCATTGGCCGGGCATTCGGGCTCGCAGACGCCGCAGTCGATACATTCATCCGGATGGATGACGAGCATGTTGGCGCCCTCGTAGAAGCAATCCACGGGGCAGACCTCCACGCAGTCCGTGTATTTGCACTTGATGCAATTTTCGACGACGACGTAGGTCATTATTTCCTCCGCGCGGGCCCTCTCAACACCCGCGATCGATCAATCCAGCGTTGCTATCGCCTTTGTTCCGCTGGCGCAACCTGGGGCTTCAACTTGCCGCGTTGTCGGCTTCCCGCCCCGGTCCGATGCCGCCCTTGGGGCTCAAGTCCTCGAACAGGAGTTGCGCCTCGCGGCTCGGGCCGCGCCTCTCGGCAATCGCCAGAATGCGCAGCACCCGGACTTCACGCGCAAAGGCGATCGTCAGGACATCGCCCGGACCGACCGATTTTGCCGGAACATCGGTTCGCCGTGCGTCGATGCGCACATGACCCTCGGCGACGAGCCGCGCGGCCGCCTCGCGCGTTCTGACGAGGCGGGCGAACCAAAGCCACTTATCGAGCCGTTGTTTCGCGCTCGCTTGGACCGGAACCTGGGAGCGCATCGACACTCCACAATCACGCGCCAGAGCGAGATAGCCACACGCCCGGGGCGATTCAAGACGAAGGCGGCGAGAGACGACCGCCAGCGGGCCCCGGAACCCGCATCGGCGTCTCTCGTTGCGTCCTGATTGCCCAAGGCTTCGGTTTGGCAGGAGGACGCAATGGCGGAGAGTCAGACCCCCTCGGTTCTCTCACGCAATATCGCGGCGCTCAGCGCACGCCGCCAGCAGGAACAGGCAGCCGTCGGTTGGGAAGATCGCCTGGCTCGGCAGATCACCAAAATCACCGGCAGCATGACCTTCGTCTATCTTCAACTGGCCGCCGTCGGCATCTGGGTCCTCATTAATGTCGGCCTTTTACCCGTCGTACCGCGTTGGGATCCGCATTTGGTTTTCCTCGGCACGACGGTTTCGGTCGAAGCGATTTTTCTCTCGACGTTCATTCTCATCAGTCAGAATCGCATGGTCTCGTTCGAGGATAAGCGCGCCGAGCTTGACCTCCAGGTGAGCCTGCTCGCCGAGCATGAACTCACCAAGACCGTGAGCTTGGTCTCGGCCATCGCGGAAAAGCTCAACGTCAAGGTGGAGATCGATCCCCAGGAGCTCGAGGAAATCAAGCGCGACGTCGCGCCCGAGACCATGCTCGACAAACTCGACGAGCAGGCTCGGGAAGCCGACGATCAGAAGCGGCAGGAATGAGGCCGTCAGGAACAAAGGTCCCGCCTTTACGTTCAACCGCTTATTAGCAGGAGCGGAGGAAAGTCTTGGCCGCAAAGAAGCTCCGAGTCGGCCTCGTGGGCATAGGCAATTGCGCATCCTCATTCGTACAGGGGCTGAGCCATTATCGCGATAGCCGTGCCAACGCGCCGGTGCCCGGGTTGATGAACGCCGTGCTCGGCGGCTACCGCGTTTCCGACATCGAGATTTCCGCCGCCTTTGACATCAACGCGTCGAAAGTCGGCAAGGACGTATCCGAGGCGATTTACGCCGAGCCCAACAACACCCACGTCTTCGCCCGCGTCGCGCCCACTGGCGTCAAGGTTTCGCGCGGCATCACGCTCGACGGGATCGGAAAATATCTCGCATCCGAAATAAAAGAATCCGACGCGCCCGTAGCCGACGTGACGCGTATTCTCGATGAGACACGCACCGACGTGCTCGTCTCCTACCTGCCGGTCGGCTCGCAGCGGGCGAGCGAATGGTACATGGACCGCGCCTTGGAGGCGCGCTGCGGCGTCGTCAATTGTCTGCCGGTCTTCATCGCCTCCAATCCCAAATGGCGCGCCCGCTTCGAAGAGCGCGGCTTGCCGATCATCGGAGACGACGTCAAGAGCCAGGTCGGCGCGACGATCGTCCATCGCGTCCTCACCAACCTCTTTCGCGAGCGCGGCGTGCGCATCGATCACACCTATCAGCTCAATTTCGGCGGCAATACCGATTTCGAGAACATGTTGGAACGCGAGCGGCTCACCTCGAAGAAGATTTCGAAGACGCGCGCGGTGACGAGCCAGATGGACGTGCCGCTTCCGGAGGGCGACGTGCACGTGGGGCCGAGCGATTTCGTGCCTTGGCTGACCGACCGCAAGATCGCTTATATCCGGCTCGAGGGCACGGCCTTCGGCGGCGTGCCTCTCAATGCCGAAGTGAAGCTCGAAGTCTGGGACTCGCCCAATTCTGCCGGCATCGTCATCGACGCGGTGCGCTGCGCGAAACTCGCGATGGATCGCGGTCTGAGCGGCGCGCTGATCGGTCCTTCGAGCTATTTCATGAAATCGCCGCCGCAACAATTCACCGACGACGAGGCACGCGAATTGACGCGCCGCTTCATCGCCGGGATCGAAGACGAGGCGGCGGCGTGACGGCCTTTTTGCTCGTGCGCCATGCGGCACACGACAATGTCGGCAAATACCTCGCCGGGCGAACGCCGGGAATTCGCCTCGGGCAAGCCGGGCGCGCCCAGGCCGCACGCCTCGCGGAGCGGCTGAAACGCGAGCCGATCGAACAGATCTGGACGAGCCCGCGCGAACGAACTCAGGAAACCGCAGAGGCGATCGCGAGCGCGAAGAACCTGCCGGCCCCCACGCTTGCCGAAGAGCTCGACGAGATCGATTTCGGCGCTTGGTCGGGGCGCACATTCGACGATCTGACGAAGGACCCAGCCTTCCGGCGCTGGAACGAGATTCGCAGTCTTGCGCGCACGCCCTCCGGGGAGGGAATGCTCGACGTGCAGAGCCGCGTGCTGCGCCTGATGCAG
The DNA here is from genome assembly GCA_021324915.1 of Beijerinckiaceae bacterium. GTDB lineage: Bacteria > Pseudomonadota > Alphaproteobacteria > Rhizobiales > Beijerinckiaceae > Methylovirgula. The sequence goes on from JAJPIC010000017.1 coordinate 158,562, forward strand.
AGAATCGGCGCCAAGCCGCGTGCCGGCATCCTGGTTCTCGTCAGCCATGCCGACGTGATCAAGGCGGCCGTTTCCTATTGCCTCGGCCTGCCTATCGATAGCTGGAGCCGTTTCGAGATCAGCCCGGCGTCCATCACGTCTCTTATCCTTTCCGAAACAGGAGCGGAACTCAAGAGTCTCAACGAAGTCATCTGGTAGACCTGCCATTTGGCTTTGTGCGAGCATGACCTTTCCGGAAAAGCGGTCTCCCATTTTCCGGATCATGCTCTCCGGAGGTGCAGATGAAACTGACGAGCAAGGAGATCGAGCAGCGTGTGCACGCGCTCGGCCCCTGGTTCCACAATCTGGAACTGAGCGGGGTGAAGACGGCGCCCAACCATTTTCTGGGTGACTATCCGCGCGTCAAATGGCGGCGCTTTGCGCAAGCCATTCCCGCCGATCTTTCCGGCAGAAGCGTGCTCGACATCGGCTGCAACGGCGGCTTCTATTCCATGGAGATGAAACGGCGCGGCGCCGCGCGCGTGCTGGGCGTAGACTCGGACGAAGGCTACCTCGAGCAGGCGCGCTTCGCGGCCGAGGTCAATGGGCTCGACATCGAGTTCGCGCAGCTCTCCGTCTATGATCTCGGCCTTCTCAAGGAGCGCTTCGATATCGTCCTCTTCATGGGCGTGCTTTATCACCTGCGCCATCCGCTGCTGGCGCTCGATCTGATCCGCGATCATGTCGTCGGCGATCTCCTCGTCTTCCAATCGATGCAGCGCGGCAGTGAGGACATCGAGGAAGTCGAAGATTGCGATTTTTGGGACACCCGTTTGTTCGAGCGGCCCGGGTTCCCGCGGCTCTATTTCGTCGAACACGCCTATGCCGGAGACCCGACGAATTGGTGGGTGCCCAATCGCGCTTGCGTCGAAGCGATGTTGCGCTCCTCCGGCTTCGAGATTCTCGCGCGTCCCGAAAACGAGGTCTACCTTTGCCGCTGCTCCGGCAGGCCCGGCGGAGAAGGCGCCGTCTATCCGGCGAGAGGCGCATGATCGAAGCCGCAATGCTCTGGAACGAACCGAACAACAAGTCGCATTGGGACGCGGAGCTCGATCCCGATTGGCGCTTGTTCGGCGAAATGGCCATTCTGGCCGGAGAGGCGATCCGCGCCGAGAACGCCGGTCTGCCGCGCGTGCTCGGCGGCATTTCGCCGATCGATCCGGGCTTCATTTCCAATATGAAAGGGCGCGGCGTACTCGATCATGTCGAGGCTGTCGCCGTGCACGGTTTCCCGCTCGACTGGAATCATTGGCAGATCCACGAATGGCCCGCCAAGATCGACGAGATCCGTGCCGTTACCGAATTGCCGATCTGGGTGAGCGAAGTGGGCGTTTCGACGTTCGGCGCGGATGAAGTCCAAGTCTGGGGATTGGAGCGCACGGCGGAACTCTTGATCGGCAAAGCGCCGCGAATCCATTGGTACAGTCTTTACGATCTGCCCGCCGCTTGGGGTGCCACGACGCGCCACAAGGAGGCGGAAGGCTCCGCCTATTATCGCCATTTCCACATGGGGCTCATCAATGCCGACGGCACGCCGAAGCCGGCGCTCGAGCTCTTCCCGCGCTACACGCCGCAGCTGGGCCTCGTGCAATGGTTCCATTTCGAAGACCCGCGCCTCGACGACGCCGTCGCCTGGATGAAACGGCTCGGCGTCACTTATCTACGCACCGGGCTTTCCTGGGCGGATAGTTTCCGGCCCAATGCGCAAGCCTGGTTCGACCGGATGATGGCGGCGCTCGAAGATTTCGACGTGACCGTCACTTTCTGCTTCACGCCGGAACATCTCGGCCTTGCCGCGCATCACACGAGCCCGCCGCGCGAGGCAGGCGAATTCGCGGAATTTTGCGCGAGGATGGTCCGGCGCTATGCAGGAACGGCGCGCTCGCGCGAAGCCGAAGCCGCATCGCTCGGCGCGTAGACACGCATTTTCCGATGCTCGCTTGTCTCAGCATCGGATGATCCAAAAACCGGTTTCCACTTTTGGGTCCGATGCTATTGGGCCGCGACGCGCGGGGTATCGGCCTTGCGGCGATGGCGCGGCTGCCGTTGGATCGACAATTCCGCCGCGGCGCGGGCTGCGGCCGTGAAATAGGCGATCGTCTGGCGAAGGCCTGTTTCGAGCGGAACGCGGGGCGCCCAGTCGAGGATTTTGCGCGCGATGGAAATATCGGGACGTCTGCGGCGCGGATCATCCACCGGCAGCGGCCGGAAGATGATGTTCGAATGCGTGCCGGTCAATTCCATCACCCGCTCGGCGAGTTCGCGGACTTTCATCTCGGTGGGATTACCAAGATTGACCGCACCCCGATAAGCATGCTCGTACTCCATGAGCCGGATGAGGCCCTGGACGAGATCGTCGATATAACAAAACGAGCGCGTCTGATCGCCGCTTCCATAGATCGTGATGTCGTCGCCGGCGAGCGCCTGCGTCACCACATTCGATACGACGCGCCCATCGTCGGCGCGCATGCGCGGACCATAGGTGTTGAAGATGCGCGCGACGCGCACGTCGACGCGTCCGCCGCGCTGGAAATCGAAGGTCAAGGTCTCGGCCGCACGCTTGCCTTCGTCGTAGCAAGCGCGCGGTCCGGTGGGATTGACATTGCCCCAATAGCTTTCGCGCTGCGGATGAATTTCCGGGTCGCCATAAACTTCGCTCGTCGAAGCGAGCAGGAAGCGGGCTTTGTGGAGCTCGGCGAGCTGCAGCAAATGGCGCGTACCGAGCACGTTCGTCAGCAGCGTATGTTCGGGATTGGCCTGGTAATGCGGCGGAGAGGCGGCGCAAGCGAGATTGTAGATCTGCGAAATAACGCAACCGGAGCGCGTCAGTCGCGCCGGCAATGGATCGATCACGTCCGCATCGATCGCATCGAAGCCTGGCTCACGCTCCAAATGCCGGATATTGGCGTAGCGCCCGGTCTGAAAATTGTCGATGCACAGCACCCGACACCCCTCGGCAAGCAAAGCATCGGCGAGATGCGAGCCGATGAAGCCCGCTCCTCCCGCGATGAGCACAAGGCTGTCGTTCCTGCGATCCATGATTCATCACCTCGTCAGCTATGAGACGAACGCCGCGGCTAAGGGATCGTTGCGTGCCTGTTCGCTCTTGTTGCGACGCGCATGCGGCTGCGCCGCATCGATATGGAGCTCGAGCTCTCGTGCCCGCTGCGCGGCAGTATGCGTGCCGAGCACACGGCGGCGCACGCGCTGCGCCAAGCGGCGCCGGACAGGCTCCGGCGTAGCTTCGAGAAAGCTCAGAATGTCTTGCGTGCGCGCGGCCAACAGAATTTCCTCCTGAATTGCGAAGAAGGTCTCGAGCCCCGGCCAAGCGTCGGAAATCAGGGGCGTACCGCAAGCGGCCGCTTCGAAGAGGCGAACGCTGGGGCTGAATCCGGTCCGCAACATGTCGGCGCGCGTGAGGTTCAGCGCAAAACGGCAGGCGCCGTAAAAGGCCGGATGTTGAGCGGGCGCGACATGGTTCTGCCGCGTGACATTCGGCGGCCAGTCGATACCTTCCGGATAGAGCGGTCCTCCGACAATGAAAGAGAGATGGGGCGCACGGCGCGCGGGCTCGATCAGCAGGCGTTCGAGCGCCGGCTGCCGATCGGGCGAATACGTGCCGAGATAGCCGAGGTCATAGCGGGGCTTGGCGCCGGTCGGCCGATAGACCGATGGATCGACCGAGCAGTAGAGGGCGACGGCGGCACGTGCGCCGAAATCATGCGTCAATCGCTCGAGAATGGGCCCGCCGGTGAACGAGAGATAAAGGTCGTAACCGTCGATGAGATCGCGGCTCAAATATTTGCAGCGGTCGAGATCGCCGAGCGTCACGGGCGTATCGATGTCGTAGAAGGCGACGACACCTCGCGCATGTTTCTGCACGAAGCGTCCGACCGCGATTCCTTCCGGCACATAGGACCCGACGATTACGGCTCTGGCTTGCGCGATTTCCGGGCAAAACCGCTCAAGCTCGGCGAGCGAACGGTAGAGGACGAGCCGGCAAAATTCGGGTTCTTCGAGATCGCGATGCGTTGCATACCAAGGCTGATCGCGCTCGAGAAAGAGAATCTCGTGTCCGCGCGCGGCATAGGCCTTGAGCAGAGCCCGATAGGTCGTCGCATGTCCATTGCCCCAGGACGAGGAGAGCGAGAGCCCGAGGACGACGAGATCATAGCTCATGCGAGCGCCCTCTCGCGCTTCAAGGCGGCGAGCTCGCGCAGCGCCCCGTCCACTTCCGCGCCACGCCGCGCATAAGTGTGTTCGGCAAGGATGCGCCGGCGTGCGGCCTCGCCGATCGCGCGCGCCGTTTCGGGCGTGAGCGCCTCGAGGAGATCCGCAACGTCCTGGCCGTCGCGCGCTACAAGCACTTCCTTGTCCGGGTGAAGGAAGAGTTCGATCCCTTCCCAAGCGTCGGTGATGAGACAGGCGCTCGCGCCAGCTGCCTCGAACACGCGGGTCGCCGGCGAAAAGCCGATGTTCGCCATACTGTCGCGCGCGATATTGAGAACCGCCAGCGGCGTCGCATTGAAGGCATTGTGTTCGCGCGTATAGACATGACCGAGCGCACGCACGTTCGACGGCATGGTGAGTGTCTCCCAGCCATTGCCGCCGATCAGGAACGACTTCTCGGTCGCAAGCATCGCAGGGACGAAAAAGAATTCGCCGACCCGCGCTTCCCGATCCGGCAGCCGATTGCCGAGAAAAGCAAGATCGCAGGCAAAGCGCGGATCGGGCTCGACCGGATGATGCGTCTTGGGATCGAGCGCATTATAGATCGGAACGCAGCGCGCCGCGCCAAATCGCTCATAACCCGCGACGACCGGCGGCCCGCCGCCATAGGTGAAGACCATGTCGAGCGCCGGCATGGCCTGGTGCAGCGGATGGCGCGGATCTACCGCAAGCTCCGCGAGCGTCGCCGGAGCATCGACGTCCCAGAAAATGCGGATCGCATGCGGGCGCGAAGCATCGATGACGCCGGCGAGCAGGACATCGTCGAAAACGCCGACACCGCTGGCCTTGACGACCACATCGGCAGAGGCCGCTTCGGCGATCACCCGGCGAACACCCGATTCCGTCGCAGGATAGACGACGACATCCGCCCAATCCGGCGGATCGATATCGCGATGGCTTTGGCGCTCGAAGGCGTCGGGCTCGTAGAACGTGATCGCGTGTCCGCGACGCGCGAGCTCTTCGAGGAGCCCCCGATAATAAGTGGCCGCTCCGTTCCAATACGAAGAGAGGAGGCTCGAGCCATAAAAGGCGATATTCATGCGGCCTCCACTTCCGGCGCTTTGAGCTTGGCGACGATGGCGAGGAGTTCGGCGGCGCGATGCGCGCACGTGTGGCGAGCGCGGATTGTCGCGAGCCCGGCTTCGGCGAGGACGGCGCGCAAGCCTTTATCCTCTTTGAGCGCACGCAAGTGGCGTGTCATCTCCGCTTCGTTACGCGCCACAAGATAATCCCGACCGGATGTAAAGAGACGTTCGCTATCGTCCCACGGCGCGCAGACGAGCGGAATGCCGCAAGCAAGGGCCTCGAAGACGCGGATCGTCGGAATGCCGGGCAGAAGAGCCGCATAATAGCGGCGCGGGACGTGTACGGTCGCAAGATGGCGCGCATAGACAAGCGGCGCTTGCGGATTGGCAAGCCAGCCGCGATAGATTGCTCCATGCGCCTCGAGCGCGCGCCGCGCTGCTTCAGGATAGCGCACGCCATGGACGTCGAGCGGCAGATTTGCCCGCGCGGCCGGACGAAGCAAAAATTCTTCGAGTTCGGCGGAGCGCTCGTCGTCCCCCCAATTCCCGATCCAGACGAGGCCCGAGCGCGGACCTTCGTCGGATGGCGGCCGGAAGAGCCGCGCATCCGCAGCCTCATGCCAGACGAAGACGCGATGACCGAAGCGCCGGTAGACCTCGGCAAGCGCCGCGCCGAAGGCCAGTACGCCGTCATAGGCCGTAAGATCGAAGCCATGAATCGTCTCGGGCTCGCTTACCGCACGGTGATGCGTATCGTGGAAGAGGAGCAGGAAGCGCGCGCCTCTTTTACGTTGCGCGCCGAGATTGGCCACGAGCCAAGGCTCGTTCCATTCGTGCACGATGACGAGATCGGCGCCGTCGATTGCAGCCTCGATCTCCTCTTCATTGGTGAAGCTCTCCGAGCTGAGCTCCGGATAGGCTTGGCGGAATGGCTCGAGGCCCTTTGGTCCGTGATCCTCGAGCAGGTTTCTGAGACTCCAGGACTCTTTCGGTTCGAAGGCGCGCACGTCGTGGCCCAAAGCGATCAGCTCGCGCAGAATGCCGCGCAGGAAATGCGCATTGCCGTGATTCCAGCAGGAGCGCAGCGAATGCGTGAAATAGACGATCTTCATGCCGCGCCTCGCATTGGCTGGCGCAGCCCGTCATAGATCGAAGCCATTGTCGCAGCGACACGATCGACGCAATAGCGCTCGGCGCGCAGGCGCGCTGCCTCGCCCATTTCGGCGCGTCGCACCGGATCGAGCCATTTCAGTGCGTCGGCGAAAGCGCGCGGATCGCGCGCGCCGACGAAGAGCGCGGCGCCGTCCCATAGCTCGCGGAAGGTCGGAATATCGGAAAGGATCAGCGCGCAGCCCGCTTGCGCCGCTTCGAGAACCGCAAGACCGAAAGGTTCGTAAAGCGCAGCCGAGACGAACATCGGCCGGCGCGCGAGCTCGGCACGCATCTGCGCCGCATCGAGACTGCCGAGGCACTTGAGATGTCGCGGCGTGAACCGCGTGCCATTCGGCCCCTCGACGGGCCCCGCCGCAAAGAGCGGAATATCGATAAGTCCGGCCGCGGCGTCGAGCACGGCAATATTCTTGCCCTCGTCCCAGAGACGTCCGGCGGTGAAGGCAGAGGGTGCCTTATCCGCTTCTGCAGTCGAGGTCGCACACGAAGGCCGCCCGTTATGCACGACGATCGGCATGCGCCCGTAGAGTTCGGCGAGCGTCTGCGCGAAAGATCGACTCGGACAAATCACGACGTCGGCGCCCGCCATCCCGCGCGCCATAAGTCGCGTGCGCCAGGCAAAGTCCGGCGGAAGCGCCGTGCTTTTGACCGCAGCCCACCAGCTGGCAAGGCAGGAATGCGCCACCGCTACGACTGGCGCTGGATAGCGCGCAATCGCCAAAGCGGGCGTGTTCAAGTGGACGGCATCCGCCTCGTTGAGGGCGGCGAGCGCAGCAACAGCCGATGCCGTCGCCATAGCGCTCCCTTCGTCCGCCGCAAGCCAGTCGAGCGGCAAGCCTGTTTCGATGAATTTGAGGCCGTCCACCCCAACGAGAGCCGCGCGCTGCGCTGCGCTCACCCGCGGCCCGAGCAGAGCGAGCGTCGTCTCGATCCCATGCGCAGCCAAAGCCGCCGCGAGATCGACCGCATATTGAAAGACGCCGCCCACCGCATCGGCCGTCATGAAGAGGCGCAGCGGTCTCAAGCGCGTTCGCATGCCGCCTCCAACTCCCCGAGGGGGCGCGGATGTTCGTCCTGAATGTCGCTGAACGACCCGAATTGCATCAGATAATGTTCATGCGCGCGCTCCCAGGCATGCGCATCGGGCGCGCCCCACAGGCGCCGATAATCGGGGGATGACGGATAAGGATAGAGCGGCACAGGATCGTTCGCCCAGACGCCGGCGCGCTGCAATTTCTCTCGCCATTGCGCAACGAGCGCCGGGTCGTCGTCGGCGAGCTTGATGAGATTGGCCTGCACGAAGGGCACGCGCCGGCGCGCATAGATGAGGCGCTCGGCAAGATCGTCGGTGCTCATGCGGCAGTTCTTGTCGAGCGCTGCCCGTCCTTCCGGTGTGAGGCTTTCGACTCCCGCCTCGATCGAGACGCAGCGCGCCTCGCCCAAAAGATCGAGCATATCCGGCCGCCAGAGATCGATGCGCGTCTGAATGCCGAACGGAATCTGACGCGACACGAGCGCCTCGAGCAGCGGCTTCTGCGGCAGGAAGATCTCGTCGATGAAATAGAAATAGACGACGCCTTGCGCGATCAGCCGATCGATCTCGTGCAAGAGCGGATCGAGTTCACGGCGGCGATATTTATCGCGATAATCGAGCTTGGCGCAGAAGCTGCACGAATAGGGACAGCCGCGCGAGGCTTCGACCTCGGCGCCCGGTCCATCCGGCACGATGTCGAAGCGATGGTGATGGTGGTGATGCGCCTTCACCCATTCGTCCGGCCAGGCGAGCGGCGGAAGGTCGGTAAACTGCGTCATCCGCGGCTCGCCCGTGACAATGACCGCGGGTCCGTCGCGAAGCGCAAGGCCGGGAATTGCAGCGAGCCTGCCCCCGCTGGCGATTTCGACGAGCGCTTCTTCGGATTCGCCCCTAACGACGGCATCGACGCCAAGCTTGCGCAACGTGGGTTCAGGCGTGACCGATCCGTGCGGGCCGACCGCGATCGTCACCCCGCCGCGATTCCCGAGAGCGACGAGGAATTCACGCGGAACGCGCAGCTCCGGCGGCGCACAGCGCCAGAAGAGATAGGTCGGCGCCGTGGTCACAACCGTCATCTCCGGTCCGAATTCCGCGACCTGCTTGGCGAGCCGCGCGATCGGCGTACCCGTGATGTGACCGTCGAAAATCCGTGCCTCGTGCCCGGCGCGCTCGAGCAGAACCTTGGCGCAACCGAGTTCGATCGGAAGATGCGGCTCGCGACAGCCGAAATAGATCGAACCGTCGAAATGCCAGGTCGGATTGACGAGCGCGACGCGCATCTCAGGCTCCCATTTTGCGTCTGGCGGGCAGATCGCCATGCTCGGCCGAAAGCCAAAGGAACAGGCGCTCGACACCGGCGCGCCAAGCGAGCGGCGGGGCGAGCCCGAGCTCGCGCGCAATGCGGCGCGTATCGGAGACGTAATAGCGCTGATCGCCGGCCCGCCACGGCTGAAAGTCGAGTTCGATCTTGCGGCCGGCAAGCCGCTCGGCATAGGCGATAAGCTGCATCAGGCTCACCGCATTGGCGGGGCCGCCGCCGAGATTGAATGCGCGGCCACCGATCTTGCCGATATGTCTGCGGGCGCGAACATAAGCTTCGACCGCATCGTCGACGAAGAGCAGATCGCGCACCTGCCGCCCGTCGCCGAAGATCGTGATCGGTTCGCCCGCCAGAACACGCAGGAGAAAATGGGCGACCCAGCCCTGATCCTCGGTGCCCATCTGGCGGGGACCATAGATGCAGCTCATCCGCATCACCGCGGTCGGCAAGCCGAAAGAGCGCGCATAGTCGAGCACATATTGCTCGGCTGCACCTTTCGAACAGCCGTAGGGCGTGTGAAACTCGAGCGAGCGTTCTTCCGAAATGCCGCGGCCGCCCAAGATTTCGTCGCGCGGCTGATATGCCTCTTCATTGGCCGCGAGCTCGATATCGGCGAGATCGCCATAGACCTTATTGGTGCTGGCAAAGATGAGGGGGGCGCGCGCACCGCTTTTGCGAATGGATTCGAGCAGCCGGATCGTGGCTTCGAGATTGACCGAGCAATCTTCGAGCGGATCGAGGAGGCTGCTCGTCACCGCGACTTGCGCGGCGAAATGAAAAATGGCGCTTGCTTCTTTCACGGCATCGCCGAGAGCCGCGGCATCGCGCACGTCGGCGACGGCGAGCGCGATCTTCGCGCCGTGGCGCGCCCTGAGCCAAGCGACATTGCGTTCGACGCCGGGGCGAACCAGAGCGTCGTAGATGAGGACATGTTCGCCCTCGCTCGCCAGACGGTCGGCGAGATTGGAGCCGATAAAGCCCGCGCCGCCGGTCACGAGAACCGGGCGGATTTTACGAACCGCCGATGTCATGCGACGAGCCCTCGCATTTCCAATTCGCGCCGCGCTTGATCGGCACGATCGACCGCTTCTTGCTGCGCGACCCATTGGGCAAGTTCGGCGAGGCCTTCGCCGAAATTCTTGCGCGGAACGAAGCCGAGCTCCCGTTCGGCTTTCGAAATGTCGGCGAAACAATGCCGGATATCGCCGGCGCGCGCCTGGCCGGTGATTTCCGGCGCAATGTCGCGCCCCATCGCGGCGGCGAGTGCCGCGGCGACGTCGAGGATCGACCGGGATTCGCCGCTGCCGATGTTGTAGACATTGCCCGCCGCGCGCGGATGTTCGAGGGCGGTGACGAAAGCCTCGGCGACGTCCGACACATGGACGAAATCGCGCCGCTGCTCGCCGTCTTCGAAGACGAGCGGCGCCTTGCCGTTCAGCAGCCGCGAAGCGAAAATGGCGAGCACGCCGGTATAGGGGTTGGAGAGCGCCTGTCCGGACCCATAGGTATTGAAGAGCCGCAGCGCCACGGCCTCGATGCCGTAAGCGGCGCAGACGTTGAGCGTCAGTCGCTCCTGCACGAATTTCGTCAGCGCATAGACCGAAGCGAGAGCCGGGCGTTTCCACTCGGGCGTCGCGATCGGCACAAGCGGGCGCCCGCGCGCATCCAGCGGGTCCCACATGCCGCTTTCGCGTTCGGCATCTTCGACGTTCTCGCCGTCAGCACCGCGATAGAGGCCCTCGCCATAAACGCTCATCGACGAGGCGACAACGACGCGGGCGACCGGCCGCTCGAGCATTTGCTGAAAGAGCATAGCCGTGCCCAGATCATTGACCGAGACATAGCGGTCGATCTGGTACATGCTTTGGCCGACGCCGACCTCGGCCGCGAGATGAATGACGAAATCGACGCCGCGCAGCGCGCGCGCGAGGGTATTCTCATCGCGAACGTCGCCCTTGATGAACTCGGCCGCGGCGGGCAGACCGACAGGCAATGCGCCGCGGTGCACCTGTTCGACGAGAAGGTCGAGCACGCGAACGCGATAGCCGCGCGCGAGCAAAGCTTTGCAGACGTGACAGCCGATAAATCCGGCACCGCCGGTGACCAATACCATTGGCATCATTTCTGCCGAGCCCTCGTTTCGGTGGACGCTTTCGCGCGGTGCGGTTGCGCGTTTTGAGAAAGCAAAGCGAGTTGGAGCGGGTGCAATTTGTCGAAAAACGTATCGGCGCACAGTTGCGCCGGCCCTTCCTCAGACGAGCGGAAGTCGAGGCGCAGAATTTCGCGACGACTGCACCTGCCGGTTAAGCCTGCCGGCAGTTCCTCGCGCTCTAGCGCCTGTCGTCGAAATTCGTCGTAATCCGTCGCCTTTGCTTGCGACATGCTTCTCTCCACTTCCCTTGAGGGCTGGAACGATAGGCTACAAAGATGGTTCCAGAACTCTGGTTTCCTGCTCGAGCCTGCGCCTATAGTTCTCCCGCGCGCTAAGCGCGGCCGCATCGTCTTGCGCCGTGACGTTCTCGGTTGCGAGCGTGAACGTGCCGAGCTGGAAAGCGGCATAGCAGGGACGCAGAAAATCGATCAGGGCGCGATCGGCGCGAATGCCGTCATGCTCGAGACGCTGCAGCAGCTCGTCGAGTTCAAGGCTCGCAAGATCGAATTCGCAGATCGCGCCGGCAATATCCCAAGCTATATCCTGACAGCCGACGAGATCGTGGCCGGCGCAATGATCATAAGCATCGGCTTTGACGATCCCACAGGGCGTGTGCAGCCATTCCCAGAGCTGCAGCTTGTTGTCGGTCTCGATCGGCCTGACGCGCGCTTCGAGAGCCCGCGCGCGCGCCTTCCAGGCGTTGGGAGCAAGTCCTATTTCCCCCGCGTTATGCACGAGCATTGCGGCAAGTTCCGAGAGCGAGGCGCCCGAGGCTGGCGGCGCGGGCATATGCCTCGCGCGAAAAGCAAGATAGGAGGCAAGGCGCGCCAGGAGCGCAGAACGGGGAGCCGTCTCGATAGGGCGCGCGTCGAGCCATTCCTCGATCAGAAATCCATGCCGCAGGCCGAGCACAGGCGGCGTAAATCCTGCGCCGGCCAATTGCCGCGCCCGGCGCAATGAGTCGCTTCCGTAGCGGCCAAGACCGACAAAGCGCAGAAGGAATGAACCGCGCGTGCTTCTCAGGAGAAATTTGCGTCGCTCCCACCGAGGGAGCGCCGGCGCGCCCGGACGATAGCGCCGCCATTGTCCGCCGCCCAAATCTTCAAGCGGCGCGAGCGCCGGACCGGTGACGTCAGCGCACCAATCTGCGAGTTGATGGCGCGGCTCCTGCGACTCGATGAAGAGCGCGTCGAAATCCTCCACGTGCTTGGCAAAGCAATTCCAGCGCTTGCGCGTCGCTTCGCTCGCGGCGAAGCCCGGCGGATTTCGATGCGAGGGAAACAAGTGAATGCGCTCGAGGCCGAGCTGCTCCAAAGTCTCGGCGGCTGCGAGGAACGAACTGCCCGATAGGCCCGGGCCTTCATCGACCACGGCGACAGGTTCCGCCCCGAGCGTGGATTTAAAATCGGCGCCGAGCGCCAATTTTCGCCGAAAGGGATGGCCGATCGGCCGCACGGAGATGCAAGTGCGAGCCGCCGTCGCCTCGGCCACGATTGCGGCGAGGCCGAGGCCGATGCTTCGAATGCCGAGCACGCTATGGAATTGGAGACCGCACCGCCGCGCCGCGGCGAAATAGGCCTCCGGATAGAGCGCGTAAAATGCGAAGCCTTCTTGACGGCGGCAGTGGATCGCCCCCTCGGCGGAACTCAACAGGCGCAGCTGTGCATCAATGTTTAGCGGCGCGGCGGCAAATCCATTCTGCCAGGACTGGCAAAGCGAGCTCGCCGTAGCACGCACGAGTCTCATCGAGACCTGCTGGGCGAACGTGAGACGATCCTCTCCCCATTGCTCGAATTCTGCATCCGCAATTCCCTGCGCGAGTTCGGCGGCGCGGATGAAGAGGTCGGCGAGCCAGGCGTGCCGCTCGATGCCGGCCGGCATCAGAGCAAGCGTTTCGTTCAAGCTCGCGAGACTTTCGAGTTCGCCGCGGACTTCCGTCTGCCGCGAACGATCGCCATAGACCAGCATCGAGACCTCGTAAGATCCTGGAACCAATCAGATGAGCTTGAGTTGCCGGATCGATCTCGAGTTCCACCGCTTGAGCTTGACGCGCAAGGCTCCCGATCCGGCGATATCGATGAAGATCCTGATCTTCGGCCTGACCATCAGTTCGTCTTGGGGCAATGGTCACGCGACCTTGTGGCGCGGGCTCACGAGTGCGCTGGCGCGACGCGGCTGGCGCATTGTCTTCTTCGAACGCGATGTTCCCTATTACGCCGAGACGCGCGATTGCGACGGGATCGACGGCGAGCTCGTGCTTTACGAGAGCTGGGCCGAGGCGCAGCCCCGTGCGCGCCGGGAAGCGCGCGAGGCCGATGTCGTCATCGTCACCTCTTATTGTCCCGATGCGATCGAAGCCGCCGAACTTGCGACGAACGAATCGCAATTGAGTATCTTTTACGATCTCGATACGCCGGTCACTCTAGCTTCCCTCGAATGCGGCGAGACGCCCTTTTATATCGGCCCGCGGGGGCTCGCCGATTTCGATCTCGTCTTGAGTTACACGGGAGGCGCCGCGCTCGGCGAGCTTTCAAGCCAGCTTGGGGCGCGCCGCGCCGCGCCCCTTTATGGCCACGTCGATCCTGCGGTCCATGCGCCGGCTGAGCCGCGCGCCGCCTTTGCCGGCGACCTCTCTTATCTCGGCACTTATGCGGCGGACCGACAGGAAACGCTGCAGGCTCTTTTCATCGAAGCGGCGCGGCGGCGCCCGCACGCACGTTTCATCATCGGCGGCGCGCTTTATCCGAAGGAATTCCCCTGGACCGAGAATGTCTATTTCGTGCGCCACCTGCCGCCCTGCGATCATCCCGCCTTCTTCTCGTCATCGCGCCTAACTCTGAACGTGACGCGCCGCGCCATGGCGCAGATGGGCTGGTGCCCCTCCGGGCGCTTGTTCGAGGCCGCAGCCTGCGGCGTCCCGATCGTCAGCGACATCTGGCCGGGGATCGAAGACTTCTTTGAACCGGGCTCTGAAATCCTGCTGGCGCGCGACTGCGAAGACGTGCTCGCGGCGCTCGACCGCTCTCCCGAAGAGCTTGCGCGCATTGCGGCACGGGCACGCGCACGCGTGCTTGCGCAACATACGTCGGACCATCGCGCGGCCGAGCTCGAAGCGCTGCTTGCTGCGACCGCGCGCCGCGAACCCGCGGAGGCATCGTGATGTGGGGCATCGTTCCCGCCGCCGGACGCGGCAGCCGGATTCAGCCCCTCGCCTTCTCCAAGGAGCTGCTGCCGGTCGGCAGTTGCATCGAAGCCGGGGTCGAACGCCCGCGCGCAGTGAGCGAATATCTGATCGAGCGGATGATCACCGGCGGCGCGCGCAAGATCGCCTTTGTGATTTCGCCGGGAAAATCCGATATCCTCGAATATTATGGCGCGGGCCAGCGCGGCGCGGCGACGGTCTTTGTGGTCCAGCCTTCCGCCGCCGGCCTTTGCGACGCGATCTTTCGTGCAGCGCCCTTGATCGGGCCGGACGAGGATGTGCTCGTCGGCCTTCCCGATACGGTCTGGTTCCCGAAAGAGGGATTCAAGACCCTGCCGGCGCGGCAACTCTCTTTCCTGCTCTTTCCGGTCGAACATCCGGAATTTTTCGATTCGGTCGTGCTCGATGCCGAAAATCGCGTGAAAGAGATCGAGGTGAAGCAGAAGGATGCCGCGTCGAATTGGATTTGGGGCGCGTTCAAGCTCTCCGGCGTGATCTTTCACGATCTCCATGCGCTCTGGCAGCGGCGCAATCGGTCCGACGAATTCATCGGCAGCCTCGTCAATGCCTATATCGCCTCGGGCGGCCGGGCATTCGGTGTCAAGGCCGGCCAATCCTACGTCGATGTCGGCACGTTCAACGGCTATCGCGCCGCAATGGAGCTGCTTGCCGAAACGCGCGAGGCGCCGCCGTCGTGGCGCGGTGCACGCGAGACGCTTGTTCCGCAACGGGGGGAGGTCAGGCCATGACCATGACGATAGAGAGCAAGAAATTCACGCTGCCGAGCGTTGCCGATCCGCAGCGCGCGGTAATGGACGCCTCTGACGTCGCGATCGTCGTCGCACATCCCGATGACGAGAGTGTCGGCTGCGGCGCGCTGCTCCTGCGCCTGCGCGACGCCCACCTTATTGTTGTGACCGACGGCGCACCGCGCAATCTCGCTGATGCGACCCTCTACGGCTTCGAGGACGCCGAACATTATCGGCATCGGCGCGCCACGGAACTCGCCGACGCGATGCGGCTCGCCGACGTTCGCTCCGTCACCATGCTCGACGTGCCGGATCAGGAGACCTGCCGTCAGCTCGCCGATGTCGCGCAGAGACTGGCGCGTTTCTTTGCGGCGCGACGCATCACGACCGTTCTCACACATGCCTATGAAGGGGGCCATCCCGATCACGATGCCACGGCTTTCTGCGTTCACGCCGCCGCTGCATTGCTCGGCGAGGAAGCGCCGCGAATCATCGAAATGCCCTTCTATCACCTCGGCGAGCGCGGCATGCGCGTGCAGGCCTTTTGCGACGGCGATGAAGGAACAGTGCTGCGGCTCGAAACCGGCGAAGAATGTCTGAAACAGAGACTTCTGCGCTGTCACAAGACGCAGACGCGGACCTTGAGCGCCTTCTCGCTCGAGGCGGAGCGCTATCGCGCGGCGCCGACGTATAATTTCGTGGCTCCGCCCAATTTCGGACGCGTGCTTTACGCCAGCTTCGATTGGGGGCTTGCGCCGGCCGAATGGCCGCAACTCGCGCACGCAGCCTGGCAAAAGCTCGGAATGCGGGGCTACGCGTGCGCCTGAAAGTTCTGAATGTCGCCTATCCCTTTGCGCCGGTCGGACCCGATACGGCCGGCGGGGCGGAACAGATTCTCTTAACTCTCGACCGTGCGCTCGTCGCTGCGGGTCACGTCTCACACGTGATGGCTGAAGAAGGTTCGCAACTGGCGGGAAACCTGATCGCCATGCCGCGCGCAGACGTGATCGATACGCGGGCGAAACAGCGCGTCCATGCGGCCTATGCCGCAGCGCTCCGGCAAGAGGCGGCAAAGGCCGATGTGATCCATATGCATGGCGTCGATTTCGACGCCTATCTGCCGCCGCCGGGCCCCCCCGTGCTCGTAACGCTGCACCTGCCGATCTCCTGGTACGCCGATCTTCGGCCCAAGCGCCCGCGAACCTTTCTCCATTGCGTCTCGGCTTCCCAGCATCGGGAGGCTGCGGGCGTGAACCTTTTGCCGCCCATCGAGAACGGCATAGATATCGAAGCCTTTGCCGGGCAGGAGCAAAAGCGCGGATTCGCACTGATGCTTTCACGCATCTGTCCGGAGAAAGGGGTGCATCTCGCGCTCGATGCCGCGCGGCTTGCCGGCATCCCGCTCATCATCGCCGGACAGGTCTTCCGCTACGCCGAGCATCGCGATTATTTCGAGACGGAAATCGTGCCGCGTCTCGACGGCGCGCGGCGCTATCTCGGCCCTGTCGGGCCGGCGCACAAGCGGCGGCTGCTGAAGGCCGCCTGCTGTGTGCTCATCGCTTCGACGGTGCCGGAGACGAGCTCACTCGCCGCGCGCGAGGCGCTCGCCGCGGGAACGCCGGTCATCGCCTTCCGGCGCGGCGCGCTGATCGATACGATCGAGGAAGGGACAGGCTTTCTCGTCGACGACGTCGCCGAAATGGCGGCAGCAATCGGCCGAACGCGCGAGATCGACCCGCAGACGTGCCGCGCCTTGGCGCGGCGGCGCTTCTCGGATCGCGACATGATCGCGCGCTATCTCGATCTTTACCAGCGCCTCGCCTGCTGCGACGCGCCTCAGTTCGGAGACGCGGCGTGAGGCTCGAGCTCGTCGAGCAAGAGGCAGAATTCCGGGCGCTCGAACCTGAATGGTGGGATCTTTGGGCACGGACGCCGAGCGCGACGCCGTTCCAATCGCCTGCCTGGCTCATCCCCTGGTGGCAGGCGTTTCATCCGGGCCGGTTGAATGTCTTGGCGGTTTGGGATGCAGAGCGTCTCGCCGGGCTCGCGCCCTTCTATATCGAAGGCAGGCGCGCCCTGCCGATCGGCATTTCCCTCAGCGATTATCTCGACGTCCTGATCGATCCGCAAAGATTCGACGAAGCCGCCCCGCTTTTGAGCGAAGGCATAGAAGAGTGCTTGGCCTCCGGCCTCGAAGAATGGGAAATGCCTGACCTCGATGCGCAGGCGCAGGCCCATGCGCTCCAGCCCGATGCCATGATCGAGAGCCACCCGGCGGAAATCTCGCCGGTGCTTCGCATTCCCAAGAGGAGGCGCATGGCGGCGATCGTTCCGCAGCCTAAGTTGCGCAAGCTGCGTATGGCCCGCCATCGCGCAGACCGGGCCGGCGGCTATGAAATCGAGAGATGCCGCGAACCTTCGTTTTGCGAGATCTTCGCAGCGCTCGCCGATATGCACGCGGCCCGATGGCGCGAACATGGGGTACTGGCCGACGACCGGGTGTGTGAATTTCATCTGGAGTCTCTGCCGCGGCTTGATCGCGCCGGGCTTCTCAGGCTCCTCGTCTGCCGTATCGGCGGACGGCTCGCGGGAATCTATCATGGCCTTGCCGCCCGGCGATGCGCCTATGCTTACCTTTCGGGATTCGATCCAGCCTTCGCGTTTTTCAGTCCGGGAACGCTCTTGATCGGCGCTGCGATCGAGGATGCGATCGAGGGCGGGGCCGAGGAGTTTCATTTTCTGCGCGGCAATGAGACCTATAAATATGAATGGGGCGCTCGTGAGCAAAGAAACATCAGGCGGGTTTTCCGGCCGGCCCTTGTCCGTTCTCTTGCGCTGCGCTGAAGGAGCCTTGGCGCCGGGCTTGGCGCTCATGCAGCTCTGTCTCGAGGCGCATGACGAGCCGGCGGCACGCGCGGCGCTCGCCCATGCCATCAGGACCAGCGAAATGTCCGGGCGCGGAAATCTCGTAGCGCTCGCCAAGCTCTGGGAGGAAACGCCAGGCGCTTTCCCGCTGATCAAGACAATCACCGCGCGCGAAGGCAAAGAGCCCGCCGCCTGGGCGGAAGTCTTCGACGCCGCGGCGAAAATATCCCCTGAAGCGAGTGTTGCGCTCTACAGCCTCGGACGCCGGGACCTTCTTTCTGATGCGACGCGGGAAGTCGTCGAGCTGCTCGATCGCTATCGGTTGCTCGGCAGCGACAGGATCGTTCTCGAAATCGGCTGCGGCATCGGCCGTTTTGTCGAGGCGCTTGCGCCGCAGGTGAAACAGATCGTCGGATTGGATATTTCGAGCGGCATGCTCGAAGAAGCGCGCCGGCGCTGCGCCGGTCTGCCGAATGTGCACCTTGTCAAGGGCAATGGGCGGGATTTCGGTTTCGCGGATCGGTCTTTTGACCTTGTCTTGGCGATCGATACATTCCCCTATCTCGTCGCTTCGGGCGAAGATGTCATAGAGCGAAATATGCGCGAGGCGCACCGTGTCCTGCGTAGCGGCGGCACGCTGGCGATCTTCAATTATTCTTATCGTGGCGCGATCGAAGCCGACCGCCGGGATCTTGCCGCGCTCGCGCGCGCCATAGGCTTGCGAATCGTGCGCGACAGCGAGCAGAACTTGCGGCTCTGGGATGGCGCCTTGTTCCAGCTCGAGCGAGCATGAGGCGAGCATGACGCGGGCCATTCTTCTGGTGATGGATTCTGTCGGGATCGGCTCGGCGCCCGACGCGCGCCGTTTCGGCGACGAGGGCGCCGATACGCTCGGCCATATCGCCGCATATCGGTTCAATTCGTGCCGCCGGCCGCTCGATATCCCGCATCTCGCCGCGCTCGGGCTGAGCGAAGCCGTGCGCGCAACGGGCCGCACCTTGCCCGGTTTAGTGCACAGAGCGCCGCCGAGCGGCCGCTACGGTTTCGCGAGAGAGATTTCGCCCGGCAAGGACACCCCCTCCGGTCATTGGGAGATCGCCGGCCTGCCTGTGCCTTTCGCCTGGGGCTATTTTCCCGAAGTCGAGCCCTGTTTCCCCGATGCCCTGATCGGCGAATTCTGCCGGCGTGCCGATCTGCCGGGCATTCTCGGCAATTGCCATGCATCGGGTACGCAGATCATCGAGCGCCTCGGTGCCGAACATTTGGCGAGCGGCAAACCCATTTGCTACACGTCCGCCGACAGCGTCTTTCAGATCGCCGCGCATGAAGGACATTTTGGGCTGGAGCGCCTCTATGCCATCTGCGCCATCGCGCGCGAACTCGTCGATCCGCTGATGATCGGCCGGGTGATTGCCCGGCCTTTTACCGGCGCGCCGGGCTCTTTCGTGCGGACGGCAAATAGGCGCGATTATTCGGTCCCTCCGCCGGGGCCAAATCTCCTGTCGCTCGCCAGCGGCGAAGGACGCGAGGTGATCTCGGTCGGCAAGATCGGCGATATTTTCGCGCATGTCGGATGCGGGCGCGAAGTGAAGGCGAGCGGCAACGCCGAATTGATGAAAGCGACGCGCGAAGCCTTGCCGGACCTTGCCGATGGCGGGCTGATCTTCACCAATCTCATCGATTTCGACACGCTTTACGGTCACCGCCGCGATCCGGAAGGCTATGCGCAGGCGCTCGAATCCTTCGATCGGGAATTGGCCGCGCTCATCGCGCTCCTAAAAGCCGGCGATCTTCTGATCGTCACAGCCGACCATGGCTGCGATCCCACTTGGCCGGGCACGGATCATACCCGCGAATTGGTGCCGGTTCTCGCCTATGCGCCGGACCTGAAGCCGGGCTTCCTCGGCGCGCGTGAGAGCTTCGCCGACATCGGCGCCGCCTGCGCGACGCATCTTGGGCTTCCGCCGCATCTGGCGGGCGATGCCTCCGGCATGCTTATGTAGGCATCGGGCCCAAGCGGGTGCCGGTTCGGGTTCAATCGATGCTCAACCAATAAGATGATGCATGACGCTGTAATCATCGGCGGCGGCCACAATGGCCTCGTCTGCGCCTTCTATCTCGCCGCCGCCGGTTGGAAAGTCGCCGTGCTCGAAAAGCGCGACAAAGTCGGCGGCGCGGCGGTCACGGAGGAATTTCATCCAGGCTTTCGCAATTCGCTCGCCGCTTACACAGTTTCGCTGCTCAATCCGAAAGTCATCCGCGATCTCGACCTCGCAGGCCATGGGCTCAAGATCGTCGAGCGCGCCCTCGCCAATTTCCTGCCGCTCGGCGATCGCCGCTATCTCAAGTTCGGCGCCGGGCGAACAAAGGACGAAGTCGCCAAATTTTCGGCGCGCGATGCCGAGCGGCTCGATGCTTATGAAGCGCGCCTCGACGTGCTCGCCGATATCCTGCGCGAACTCGCCCTCGAGGCGCCGCCCAATCTGGCGACCGGTTCGCCGCTCAAAATAATCGGAGAAATCTTTAAGTCCGGCCGGCTCGGCAATAGGCTACGCAGGCTCGGCATAGAGAGGCAGCGCGATCTCCTCGAAATCTTTACTGCCTCGGCCGGCGATTATCTCGACCATTGGTTCGAAAGCGATCCGATCAAGGCGGCGTTCGGTTTCGACGCGATTGTCGGCACCTACGCTTCGCCCTATGCGCCGGGGACGGCCTATGTCCTGCTCCATCATTGTTTCGGCGAGGTCAATGGACGCAAGGGACAATGGGGTCATGCGATCGGCGGCATGGGCGCGATCAGCGAGGCCATGGCGCGCGCCGCCAAAGCGCGCGGAGCCGAAATCCGCGTTTCATGTGCAGTCAAGGAAGTGCTGATCGAGAAGGGCCGCGCCGCGGGCGTCGTCACACAATCGGGCGAACTTATCCGCGCACGCGTCGTTGCGGCGAACGTCAATCCGAAACTGCTCTTTTCCGATCTCGTGGCGCGAGGCGCGCTGTCCAACGACTTCCAGGAGCGAATGGAGAAATATCGCTGCGGCTCGGGAACGTTCCGGATGAATGTCGCACTTTCCGAATTGCCGGATTTCACTGCCCTGCCCGGCCGCGATCTCGCCGAACATCACACAGCCGGAATCATCGTCGCGCCTTCGCTCGCCTATATGGAGCACGCCTATTTCGACGCGCGCCGCTTCGGCTGGTCGAAGAAGCCGGTCATCGAAATGCTCATTCCTTCGACGCTCGACGACACGTTGGCACCGAAGGGCGGGCATGTCGCGAGCCTCTTTTGCCAGCATGTCGCCCCTAGCCTGCCGAATGGCGAATCCTGGGACGCGCACCGCGAAGAGGTCGCCGATCTCATGATCGCCACCGTCAATGCCTACGCGCCGAATTTCAAAGCTTCGGTGATCGCACGGCAGATCTTCAGCCCGCTCGATCTCGAACGGACCTTCGGGCTTGTCGGCGGCGACATATTTCATGGGCGCCTCGATCTCGGACAGATCTTCTCTGCGCGCCCGGTGCTCGGCCATGCCGATTATCGCGCTCCGATCCCTGGTCTCTACATGTGCGGCGCCGGCACGCATCCGGGCGGCGGCGTCACCGGCCTGCCGGGACATAATGCGGCGCGAGAGATTCTACGCGACAGCTAGTTGCGCTCCGCCTAGCTTGGGTTAGCATCCTCCGAGCAGGGGGATGCGCACCGGATGGCCGAGCGGACCTGGTATATCGCCAACGAAGGCCGGCAAGAGGGGCCGTTCGCGGAAGCGCAGTTTCGCGAATTCATCGCAACCGGCCGCGTCAGTGCGGAGACGCTCGTCTGGACGAGCGGCATGTCGGCTTGGCAGAAGGCAGGCGACATTCCGGGCCTGATGGGGATGGGCCGGGCACCGCCTCCCGTGCCGCTGCCCGGCGGCCCGGCGTGGCCTGAGCCCGCGCTCGCCGGCTCGCAGGCCGTGCAAGCCGATTTCGGCGTCTGGCCCCTGCTCGGCCGCATCCTTCTCGCCGGCCTCGGGCTTATCCTCGTCATTCCCGCGCCCTGGGCTATGACCAGCTATTATCGCTGGTTCATCTCGCATCTGCGCGTGCCGACGGTGCCTCATATCGGTTTTTCCGGAAAGGGCGGCGACATCTGGTGGGCCTTCGTGCTCATCGCTTTGCTGGAATATGCAGGCATGGCGCGCAAACCGGCTCTTTCGCTGCTCGTGTTGGTGGTCCTCCCCATCTTGTCCTGGGTGATCCTGCGCTGGACGCTCGCCAATATTACGTCGGAAGGCCGGCCGCTGGGGTTGAGCTTCACCGGCAGCGTGTGGGCCTATCTCGGCTGGAGATTGTTGCTGGTGCTCTCGTTCGTCACGATCATCGGCTGGGCCTGGGTGATGACCGCCTTCATGCGCTGGATCTGCCGCAACATTGCAGATGCGACGCGAACGGCCTCATTCCATGCGACCGGCTGGCAAATCCTCTGGCGAACATGGGTCTTCATTCTCACGGTGATCTTCATCATTCCAATCCCGTGGACGCTTCGCTGGTACGTGCGCTGGTACGTGTCGAAATTCTCGGTCGCCGCGAAGACCGCCTGAGACGGCGCCTTCAATGGCCTTCAATGGCCTTCAAAGGCGATGAGGCTGCGCACGGGCACACCGAGCGCCTCGATTTTCCTCGCGCCGCCGAGATCGGGCAGATCGATGACGAAACAGGCGGCGGCGACATCGGCGCCGAGCTTCTGCATCAGCTTGACGGCCGCCTCGGCCGTCCCGCCCGTAGCGATGAGGTCATCGACCAGGATCACGCGCTCGTGCGGCAGCAAGGCATCGACATGCATTTCCATTTCGTCGATGCCATATTCGAGCGAATAGCCGATCGAGACGACTTTGTGCGGCAGCTTCCCTTTTTTGCGAATCGGCACGAAGCCGGCCGAGAGCTGATGCGCCACTGCCCCGCCCAAAATGAATCCGCGCGCCTCGATGCCGGCAATCTTGTCGATCTTGGCGCCCGACCAGGGCTGCACCAATTCGTCGACCGCGCGGCGGAAGGCGCGCGCGTCGCCGAGCAGTGTGGTGATGTCGCGGAAAATGATGCCCGGCTTCGGATAATCGGGAATGCTGCGGATGGCGTCTTTAAGATCGATCATGCGTCACTCGTTTCAGCACTGCGTCCAGCTTTTTGAGGAGCGCCGGATCGCGCGCGGCGGGCGCCGTGATCAGCGCCGTGTCGAGCGCCCGATCGGAGCCGATCGGGCAAGGTTCGTGTTCGGCAGGAAAATCTTTCAATACCCTCGCCAAGAGCCGCGCCGCCTTGCCCGCATTGGCCGCGACAACGGCAAGCACCGAGGCGATGTCCACATTGTCGTGATGCGGATGCCAGCAGTCGTAATCCGTCACCATCGCAATCGTCGCATAAGAGATTTCGGCTTCGCGGGCGAGCTTGGCTTCCGGCATGGCGGTCATGCCGATTACGTCGTAGCCGTGGTTCTTATAGGTGAGCGATTCGGCGAGCGAGGAGAATTGCGGGCCCTCCATTGCGACATAAGTCCCGCCCTTCACATAGGCGATGTCCTCCGCGTCCGCGGCGGCGGCGATCCGCGCCTGCAGGAGCGGTGCGATCGGATGCGCCATGGAGACATGCGCCACGCAGCCATTGCCGAAGAAGGAGGACTCGCGCGCGAATGTGCGATCGACGAATTGATCGATGAGAACGAAGAGACCCGGATAAAGCTCCTGCTTGAACGAGCCGCAGGCGGAGACCGAAAGAATGTCGGTGACCCCGACCCGTTTCAGAGCATCGATATTGGCGCGATAATTGATGCCGGAGGGCGAAAGGCGGTGGCCGCGGCCATGGCGGGGCAGGAATACGGCCTCGGTCGTCCCGATCCTGCCGAAACGCAGCGCGTCGGACGGCTCACCCCAGGGGGTTGCGACCAATTCCTCGTGCAGATCTTCGAGCCCCGGCAGATCGTAGACGCCTGAACCGCCGATAATTCCGACAATGGCTTTGGCCATGTGTTCCCCTTTGCTGCAGGGCGCCAGTCTCGACGCGCCGGCCGCAACAGGCAAGAGGCGATTTTAATAGAGGGGATGCGAAGTGCATCACGATGCTCTTTGGTTGAGCATCGGATTGTGTGCAAAACGCCAGCATCTTGGGAGAGTGCGGCAGGTCCGCGGCACGTCCGGGTTAGTGGCGGACGCCCTCCCAAATCCGGCGCTTGGTGAAATAGAGAAGGGCGGCGAAGACAAGGAGGAAGGCGATCACGCGCAGACCCATTTCCTTGCGTTCGTCGAGCTTGGGTTCGGCGGCCCAATAAAGGAAGGCCGCGACGTCGCGCGAATATTGAGCGAGTGTTTCGGGCGATCCGTCGGTATATTTCACCTGTCCGTCGGTGAGCGGCTTGGGCATCGCGATCTTGTGGCCGGGGAAATAGAGATTCCAATGCGGATCGTCCGGCCGCGTGAAGCCGTTGAGCAGCGCAACGATATAATCCGGCCCCTGCTCCTGATATTGGGTGAAGGCGTCGAAGATGAAGAGCGGGAACGGCCGCGGATAGGTGCGTGCCTTGGCGAGATCGGACATGTCCGGCGGCACCGCGCCGAGCGCCGCTTTGGCAGCTTCCGGATTGGGGAAAGTCCAGGGGAAATGATCGGAAGGCCGGCCCGGTCGCTGGAACATCTGGCCGGAATCATTCGGCCCATCCTCGATCTTGTAGGTCGCGGCGAGCGCCTTGACTTGCGCCTCGGAGAAGGCGGGGCCGGTCGGATCGGCGAGATCGCGGAAGGAGACGAGATTCAGCGAATGACAAGCCGAGCAGACGTCGTGATAAACCTTGAAGCCGCGCTGCAATTGTTCGGGATCGAATTTTCCGAACGGGCCGGCAAAGGACCAGGACTGACGCGCCACCTGCGGCTGCATTTCCGGCGCACTGCTCTGGCTCGTATCGGCGCGCGCCGCGCCCAGCGAGAGGGCAAGCCCGCCGACAAGGGCCAGCACGAGATAGGATTTGCGAAAGGTCATGGTCCTACCGAACCTCGCTTGCGCTCGAATGCCCTGGGTTGAGAGACGGCCGCGCCGGCCTGCCGAGGACCGCGTCCGCAATCGATGCGGGCAAAGGCTTCGTCTTTTCGATCAGAGGCAGAAGCGGCAGAACGATGAGGAAGAAAGAGAAATAGCAGATCGTCAGAATCCGTCCGGCGATCACATAGGCGCCTTCCGGCCGATTGGCTCCGATATAGCCGAGCCCGACGACTGTGGCGACGAAGAGCCAGAAGAAGATCCGATAGAGCGGCCTGAACGATGCGGAGCGCACCGGCGAGCGGTCGAGCCAAGGCAGAAAGGCGAAAAGAAGGATCGCACTGAAGAGCGCCGTGACGCCCAAGATCTTCGAGGGAATCGAACGCAGGATCGCGTAATAGGGCAGATAATACCATTCGGGCACGATCTCCGCCGGCGTCTGCAGCGGATTGGCCTGAATATAATTATCGGCGTCGCCGAGATAACTCGGGATATAGAAGACGAACCAGGCGAAGACGATGAGAAAGACGACGAGCGCAAATCCATCCTTCGCCGTGAAATAAGGATGGAACGGCAGCGTGTCCTTTTCCGTCTTCTTTTCGACGCCGAGCGGATTGTTCGAGCCCACCACATGCAGCGCCCAGATGTGGAGGAAGACGACGCCCAGGATCATGAACGGCAGAAGATAATGGAGCGCATAGAAGCGATTGAGCGTGGCATTATCGACTGCATAGCCGCCCCAGAGCCAGGTCGTGATCGTGCTGCCGACGAGCGGAATGGCGCCGAAGAGGCTCGTGATGACGGTCGCGCCCCAAAAGCTCATCTGTCCCCAGGGCAGCGTGTAGCCGAGAAAGCCGGTGGCCATCATCAGAAGATAGATGATGACGCCGAGAATCCAGAGCACTTCGCGCGGCGCCTTATAGGAGCCGTAATAGAGCCCGCGCAGCATATGGATATAGACGACCGCGAAGAACATCGATGCGCCATTGGCATGTGCATAGCGCAAGAGCCAGCCGTAGTTCACGTCGCGCATGATGTGTTCGACGGAGAGGAAGGCGAGCTTGGAATCCGGCGTGTAATGCATCGCGAGCACCACGCCGGTCGCGATCTGAAAACCCAGCATGAAGGCGAGAATGCCGCCGAAGGTCCACCAATAATTGAGATTACGGGGATTGGGGATCGCGACGAAGGAATGGTGCAGGAAGCCGAAGAGGGGGAGCCTCGTCTCGAACCATTTGGCGAGGCCGCTCTTTGGAACGTAGATTGGTTGGCCGCTCATGATCTCAACTCATCTCGCGATAGGGCGGCGCGCGCTCACCCGATCTGGATCTTCGTGTCGGAAACGAATTTGTAGGGCGGAATGGCGAGATTGGCCGGTGCCGGCCCTTGCCGAATGCGCGCGGCCGTGTCGTAGACCGAGCCGTGACAAGGGCAAAACCAGCCGTCATAAGGACCTTGATGGCCGAGCGGCACGCAGCCGAGATGCGTGCAAATGCCGATGACGACAAGCCACTCGGGCTTTTGCACGCGCGATTGATCACTTGCCGGATCCCGCAACTCGTTCAGGGGAACGGCGCGAGCCGCGGCGATTTCCTTCGCCGTCCTGTGGCGCACGAAGATCGGCTTGCCACGCCATTTCACGGTGACGATCTGGCCCTCGGCAATGCCGCTCAAGTCGACCTCGGTGGTCGAGGCCGCGAGCGTCGAAGCGTCTGGATTCATTTGATCGATGAGCGGCCAAATCGAAGCGCCGACCGCCACAGCGCCCGCGGCACCCGTCGCAATGAACAAGAAATCTCTGCGCGAGGGTTGCAGGCTTGCGCTATCTGCCAAAGTCGTTCCTCACCCATTGATTATAAAGCTTTGCAATCGCCTTATTCGGAACTTGAATGTCGCCGCAATGCGGCCTTTCGCCACTCGTGGCAAACCTATGCCGGAAACGATTGGCTTTTGTGCCAAATGGCATTGGATCAGGAGTAAAAGCCGGGCCCGATGAGCGAAGACAGGCCGATGAGCGAAGCCAAAGACCTCGAAATGCGCCAGACGGAGGCGCGCGCCGCATTCGAAGAGCTGCGGAGGAAGATTCTCGCCGCGCTCGAGGCCCTGGAAGCAGAATGCCCCGGTCCTTTTGCCGAACCGGACCAGCAGCCCGGCCGATTCGTCGAGACGGATTGGGTGCGCGCCGATCACCTGGGCGGCGACGGCGGGGGCGGCCGGATGGCGCTTTTGAATGGCCGGCTGTTCGAAAAGGCAGGCGTTCACTGCTCGACGGTCTATGGTTCTTTCCCGCCCGAATTCGCTGCCCAAATTCCCGGCGCCGAAGAGGATCCGCAGTTCTGGGCCTCCGGCATTTCCCTGATCGTCCATCCCTTCAATCCGCATGTGCCGACCGTGCACATGAACTGCCGCTATGTCGCGACCAGCAAGGCTTGGTTCGGCGGCGGCGCCGATCTGACGCCGATGTTGGACGCGCGCCGGCAGCAAGAAGATGCCGACGCGATCGACTTCCACGCCGCAATGAAGGGCGCCTGCCTGCGCCATCGCGAAGTTGCCGATTACGCACGCTTCAAACAATGGTGCGATGATTATTTCTATTTGAAGCACCGCAAGGAGCCGCGCGGAATCGGCGGCATATTTTTCGATTATGTTTCAACACCGGCGGGCTTCGATGCCGAGCTCGCCTTTGTGCGCGACGTCGGCGAAAGCTTTCTTGCGATCTATCCGAAGATCGTGCGGCGCAATTTTGCAACGCCCTGGGCCGAGGCCGAGCGCGACGCGCAGCTCGTGCGGCGCGGCCGTTACGTCGAGTTCAACCTTCTCTACGACCGCGGCACGATCTTCGGGCTGAAGACCGGCGGCAATGTCGATTCCATCCTCTCTTCCATGCCGCCGCTCGTGAAATGGCCTTGAGGGGCTCTGCCGGGGGAGCGCAAGCGAAGCACTTCCGAGGCATTCCGAATGCGTCATCTGCCATTCGGGCCAGGCCTTTCTCGGCATAGGCCGCTCCGGCTTGGAACCTAAGCCTCACCTCGACCGTTGTCGGGCATGGAGGGATTATCATGCGTTTTTTGAAGCTTTTGGCGCTCATTCTCCCCATCTGGCTCGCATCGGTCGACGTGGCGGGGGCAAATCAGATCGGCCTTTTGAGATGCAATGTCTCGCCGGGCGTCGGCCTGATCATCACCTCGAGCCGGGCGCTCGCCTGCCGCTTCACCCGCTCCTATGGACCGCCTGAATTCTACTATGGCACGATCACCAATTTCGGGCTGAACCTCGGCGCGACGGGACCCGGCCGGCTCGTCTGGGCCGTCTTCGCGGCGACCCCCGAAATCGGCCGCTTTGCGCTCGCCGGCCATTACGGCGGTGCCTCGGCGAATGTGTCCTTCGGTCCTGGCTTCGGCGCCAATGCGCTCGTCGGCGGCAACGCCAATTCGATCGGCCTGCAGCCCCTCTCGGTCAATGCGCAGGTCGGCGTCGACATAACGGCCGGCGTCTCGGGCTTGACCTTGGAGCCGGCGCCGCGCCGCTGACGGCCCCTTTACCCCTATCCGAACGCTGCGCCTTGCCGGCGCGGCGGTTTCGGCCTATGCCTGGGCGAGCGGCTCCGCTGCAGCTTGGGCGCAGGGCCTTGGGCGCGGCGCGGAAACGGGCAAGAGGGAGAGGCGGTCCATGGTTTTGCGCGCATCGCACTTGGCATTCCTGGCGCTTCTGGCGTCCCTATGTCTCAGCCCGACAGGTCGCGCGGATGCGGCGCAAGTCGGATTGCTCCGCTGCAATGTCTCGCCATCCGTCGGCTTCATCGTCACGTCGAACCGGACGATCGCCTGCCGGTTCAGCCGGCACAATTATCCGCCCGAATTTTACGTCGGCGGGATCAATACATTCGGGGTGGCGCTCGGATTCACGGGACCGGGGCGGCTCGTCTGGGCCGTTTTCGCCGCCACGCCCACCTTGGAGCCCTATGCACTCGCCGGATCCTACGGAGGCGCGACGGCCAACGCTTCCTTCGGTCCGGGGCTCGGCGCCAATGCGCTTGTCGGCGGAAATGGAAACTCGATCGGCCTGCAGCCCGTCTCGGTCAATGCGCAGACCGGATTGAATGTGACCGCCGGCATCGGCAGCCTCGTTCTGCAACCGGCACCGCGCTGAGCGCCGCGTGCGGTCCGAACCCGGGGCAGAGCGCCGGGTTGCGACGCATCCGCCCCGCCCATAGATTGGGCAGCACGTAGCGAGGGCGAGTTCGCGCCCTGCGGAAAGGCTCGAGTTGGGCGCCCTTCATTCCAAACTGATCATCATCGGGTCGGGTCCCGCCGGCTATACCGCGGCGATCTATGCCGCCCGCGCCCTGCTCGAGCCCGTTCTGATCGCCGGCTTCGACGCCGGCGGCCAATTGATGATCACAACGGATGTCGAGAATTATCCGGGTTTCGCCAAACCGATCCAAGGGCCTTGGCTCATGGACCAGATGCGGCTGCAAGCCGAACATGTCGGGGCCCGGCTCGTCGCGGATCATATCGTCAAGGTCGACCTCGGCGTGCGGCCCTTTCTCATCGAGGGCGACAGCGGCGAAACCTATTCGTGCGATGCTTTGATCATTGCGACGGGCGCCAAGGCGAAGTGGCTCGAGATTCCTTCCGAGACGAGGTTCAAAGGCTATGGCGTCTCGGCCTGCGCGACATGCGACGGCTTCTTTTACCGCGGCATGCCGGTGATCGTGGTCGGCGGCGGCAATACGGCCGTCGAAGAGGCGCTTTACCTCAGCCAGATCGCCAGCAAAGTGACGCTCGTCCATCGGCGCGAGGGGCTGCGTAACGAAAAGATCCTGCAGGATCGCCTCTTCAAGACGCCCAATGTCGAGGTGATCTGGGACAGCGTCGTCGATGAGATCTGCGGCTCCGAAGACGGCCCGACGCGCGTGACGCATGTCCGGTTGAAGAACGTGAAGACCGGAATCTTCACCGAAGTTCCGGCCGACGGCGTCTTCATCGCCATCGGCCATGCTCCGGCAACCGAGCTCTTTGTCGGCCAGGTCGAAGCTAAAGCGAACGGCTATTTGAAGACCGCGCCCTTCTCGACCGCCACAAATGTGCCGGGCGTGTTCGCGGCCGGCGACGTGGCGGACGAGATCTATCGCCAGGCTGTCACCGCTGCCGGAATGGGCTGCATGGCGGCGCTCGAGGCCGAGCGCTGGCTTGCCGCGCAAGCTCATCACCGCGCCGCAGCAGAATAGAATTTCAAAAGTCTATCGAAGAACGGGCTTCGCTGTTCGCGCATAAGCGGGTACGGGGTTACAATCGTTTAAGATTGCACCATCGTATCCTCTAACCGGCCATCCGCCTCTCGCTTTGGCCGCCCGCGGACTGAACTCATGGATTGGGACAAGCTGCGGATTTTCCACGCGGCGGCGGAAGCCGGATCCTTCACGCGCGCCGGCGCGGTGCTTGGGCTCAGCCAATCGGCGGTGAGCCGCCAAGTCAGCGCCTTGGAAAACGAACTGGCGGCGCCGCTGTTTCACCGGCACGCCCGCGGCCTCATCCTCACCGAACAGGGCGAGCTTCTCTTTCGGACCGTGCGCGAGGTGATGGGCAAGCTCGAATCCGTGCAGACGAGCTTGGTCGACAATCGCGAAAAGCCGCATGGAGAATTGCGCATCACCGCGACATTCGGAATCGGCACGAATTGGCTCGCGCCCCGCCTCGGCCAATTCCTCGAACTTTATCCGGACGTCAAAGTAAAGCTCATCCTATGCGACGACGAGCTCGACCTGGCGATGCGCGAAGCGGATTTGGCCTTGCGGCTGCGCGAACCTTTGCAGCCCGATCTCATCCGCCGGCGCCTGTTCACCGTGCATTACCACATGTTCGCCTCGGCCGATTATCTCAAGCGCCATGGACAGCCGCAAAGCCTCGAGGATCTCGACCACCACCGGCTGCTCAGCTATTCGACTTCCGGTTTTCTCGATGATTTGAACGCGCTGCTCCTTCTCGGGCGCGATGCCAAAAGTCCGCGCGAGCCGGTTTTATCGGTTAACAACATCACTGCGCTCTGGCGAGCCGTCGAAAACGGCGTCGGAATCGCAATTTTGCCCGATTATTTGAACGAACCGGCCCTCGTTCAGCTCTTGCCGCAGGCCCCGATGCCGGAACTCGAATGTTATCTTGTCTATGCGGAAGAAATGAAGAATGTGGCGCGCGTTCAGGTTTTCCGCGATTTCCTAGTGACGAACGCGCAGCGTTGGCGCTATTGATGCAGACTCCACCCTTCCCCACGGTCTGCAATGCGTATCGTACCTGTCCTTGTCGCGGCCGTCTTGATGGCGGTTACCTGTTCCACCCACGCCACTCCGGTTCTGAGTTATCACGGGGGTCCTGAGCGCAGCGGGCATTTCGTCGTTCCGAACCTCACTTGGGATCGAGCGCGTTCGCTTCACTTCGATCCGGCCTTTCACGCCGAGATTTCCGGACAGCTTTATGCCCAGCCTCTCTACTGGCACGAGCCGGGGTCGGAGGCGGCGCTCCTCATAGCAGTGACCGAAAACAATATCGTCTATGCGCTCGACGCCAAGACCGGCAAGACGGTTTGGAGCCGTTCGCTCGGCCAGCCCGTCGCGCGCGCCTTGCTGCCGTGTGGCGACATTGCCCCGCTCGGCGTCACCGGCACTCCGGTGATCGATGCGGCGAGCGAGACGCTTTTTCTCGATGCGGCGGTGACGCAGAGCACGGGACCCGACCATCTCGTCTTCGCGCTGTCGCTGAAAGACGGATCGATCCTGCCGGGCTGGCCAGTCGCCGTCGGCGCGGCGCTTGCCGGCCAGGATCCGCCCTTTGTGCCGACCGGGTACAACCAGCGCGGCGCTTTGGCGGTCGCCGGCGGTACGGTCTATGTGCCCTTCGGCAGTTTCTTCGATTGCAAGCCCTATCATGGCACGGTGATCGGGATTCCGATCTCCGACCCGCACAACATGAAGCGCTGGGTCTCGCGCGCCATGGGCGGCGGCGTTTGGGCGCCGGGCGGAATCACGTCGGACGGGACGTCGCTCTTTGTGGCGACCGGCAATACGTTCGACACGGCGGACTGGGCCGATGGCGAAGCCGTCATTCGCCTGCCGCTCGATCTGCAAGGCCCGACCGAGGACGTCGATTATTTCACGCCTGAGGATTGGCGCGATCTCGATGCGGAAGATTCCGATCTCGGCGGCATCGCGCCGGTCCTGATCGATCTTCCCGATGGCGACGGGCAGAAACCGCTCGTCGTCGCGCTCGGCAAGGACGGGAAGGCCTATCTGCTCGACCGCACCAATCTCGGCGGCATCGGCGGCGCGCTCGCGGTCACGAAAGTGTCGGCGCACGGGGTCTATGCCGCGGCCGCCGCCTATCCGGTCGGCGATTCCGTCTACGTCGTCTTCCCGGCGGCGGGCACCGGCTGCTCGGATGGGCAGCGGGGGCTTGCGGCACTCGCCGTCCATCCCGGGTCTCCGCCGACGCTTTCGACCGCTTGGTGCGCGCAAGTCACCGGCCTCGGCGCGCCGATCGTGACGACCACGGACGGGAAATCCAACCCGATCGTCTGGGACGTCGGGGCCGAAGGCGACAACCAGCTCCACGCCTTCAAGGGCGATACGGGCGAAGTTCTCTTCAGCGGGACGGGGCTCGCTGGCCTGCACCGCTTTGTGACCATGATCGCCACCAAGGACCATCTTTATCTCGGTGGCGACGGCAAGATCTACGCCTTCACGTTCTAGCTTTGCGGCCGGCGATCGCGGCGGCGGCGGCGGCGCCGGTCAGCCAGCAGCTTCTTTGCCGAGGCGAGCGCACAACACAGGCGTGGCACGCGCGAGGCTTCGTCTCGCCGGCCGCCCTGCGATGATAGCGGCGCGGCCCTTGCTTCGATGCTGCGAGAGTGCCGGCACCCGTGTTTGGCCGACCCGGAGTTCCCGGCGACTGGAACGCCTCCGCACTGCGAGGCGAAGGAACTCCGTGCGGCGGCGAGACGGCGCGTGGACGCAAGAGAACTTTATTTGCTGCGCATTTTGCTCCGCCTCGAATTTTTCGCTGCCGTCACGTTTGCGATCTTGAAGGGGGCAGCAATGTTCCCCATATCGCCGGATGCGTCGCGGGTGGCATTTCGACATCTGCGGCGCGGCCGAATGCCGGCCAGGTTGAGCGGCGCGGTTTTTTTCAAAACCGTGTTGACAGTTCAATCGGGCCGGACTTATAACCGGCCTCCGCTGGCGACGCCGCTTCATGCGGCAGACGCGGACATTTCTCTCGAGTTTCTCGGGCCAAAAGCCACCCGACTGTAAGGCCGGGGAGAGGATGTTTCGCCGTTTGGGGTCGCCGGACCGCTGTTTGACAATTGAATCGGAAGAAAGAGAAACGTGGACGGCGAAGTCCTTGCGCGGCGCGCTCATGCGCGCCGGAGAAAGACTTTGGCGGTCACGTTATCAAGTTCATCGCGTTCGGGGCTTCGGCCCTGAGCAGATGTGCTTGGGACTCGTCAGATGGCACATTGGAGACCCGCGAGGGTGGCCGATGTGCTCAGTGACCGGCCAGCTTCAATTCTCAATCAACTTGAGAGTTTGATCCTGGCTCAGAACGAACGCTGGCGGCAGGCCTAACACATGCAAGTCGAACGCCGTAGCAATACGGAGTGGCAGACGGGTGAGTAACACGTGGGAACATGCCCTTCGGTTCGGAATAACTCAGGGAAACTTGAGCTAATACCGGATACGTCCGCGAGGAGAAAGATTCATCG
>JAJPIC010000023.1 GCA_021324915.1 Beijerinckiaceae bacterium
GCATCCGAGGCGCACACGCCTCGGCCTCATTGAAGCAACCACCGTCACCAGTCTAACGTCAGCGCGCCTGCAATAGCATCCGAGGCGCACACGCCTCGGCCTCATTGAAGCCGCGGATCTTGGAGATTGGATCGTTCGCGAGGCCGCGCAGCATCCGAGGCGCACACGCCTCGGCCTCATTGAAGCCTTCTCTCAAATGAGGCTCTCCTTCCACTGTGCGTGAGGCATCCGAGGCGCACACGCCTCGGCCTCATTGAAGCATGCCGCGCCAACATCTGCACGACGCGCTCACCTCGAGCATCCGAGGCGCACACGCCTCGGCCTCATTGAAGCAAATGACCCGAACGCTTGTCACGCCCTTCGGGCGTGAAGCATCCGAGGCGCACACGCCTCGGCCTCATTGAAGCTTCTGTACATCGTCGGAAATATCCGCCTGCGGCAGGGCATCCGAGGCGCACACGCCTCGGCCTCATTGAAGCAATGAATGAGGCAGTCGCCCTTGGCGTAATGGGCGATGCATCCGAGGCGCACACGCCTTGGCCTCATTGAAGCAACACACCCAGTGGGTTCATGACGATCAGGACCGGCCGGCATCCGAGGCGCACACGCCTCGGCCTCATTGAAGCCTTGGCAATCTCGCGAGCGGTGAAATAAGACCCTCCAGGCATCCGAGGCGCACACGCCTCGGCCTCATTGAAGCCCGCCGGGAGCTTGCTCCCCGTCGAGAACATCGCGCGCATGCATCCGAGGCGCACACGCCTCGGCCTCATTGAAGCCCGGGGGCATCGGGCCTAAAATTCGGCATGGTCTTCGCATCCGAGGCGCACACGCCTCGGCCTCATTGAAGCGAAGATCCGAGGAACGGCGGCGGGAGGAGGATGCCGCGCATCCGAGGCGCACACGCCTCGGCCTCATTGAAGCCCGACGGTGATCGCGCCGAGCTCGCCCATGCCATAGCGCATCCGAGGCGCACACGCCTCGGCCTCATTGAAGCTTGCCCTGGAACACCATCGCCTGTTTTTGATTGTGCAGGGCATCCGAGGCGCACACGCCTCGGCCTCATTGAAGCGCCGCCGGCGTATTTACGTTCGATCTCTTCCCGGCGCGCGGCATCCGAGGCGCACACGCCTCGGCCTCATTGAAGCTTGACATAATTCTTGAGCACGCAGCCCTTCGCCATCAGCATCCGAGGCGCACACGCCTCGGCCTCATTGAAGCCTGACCTAGAATTGGTCAGCTGGAGCCTATATCCGAGGCATCCGAGGCGCACACGCCTCGGCCACATTGAAGCCGCGACCGGCACGTCGTCGGGCACCATCCGTCTTCGCGCATCCGAGGCGCACACGCCTCGGCCTCATTGAAGCTCAAGCGCGCGTTAAGTCCCTGCGGGAAAGTCTGGGGCATCCGAGGCGCACACGCCTCGGCCTCGTTAAAGCCGGTGACCACACCTGCGGGCTCAGCGCCGGGATCGTTGGCGATAGTTGTCGAAGCCATACCAAATTGAAATCGCGCGAATTTTCATTTGAAATCATAAGCGAAAAATTTGATGGCTTGACCGTCGGACTTTGCCCTTCAGAAGAAAAATTTTGCTCTTGAAAATCAGCTTGTTACCATTTGCGCGGAACGATCGAGTGGAAGTGACGAGGCGTAGAACCGGCCAGGTTCGGATAGAGTAGGACGGAACGGCGGAGGAAGATCAATCGTCTTCGACAGTGATAAAATGACTCTTCTTCAGTAATCCTCGACGGAAGCTGTACGAAAGTGTGAGGGGATGGCGAAGGTCGTTTACGAATTGAATCTATCCCTGGATGGCTACGTCGACCACACGGCGTTTGGGCCAGGTCCGACGCTCTTTCGTCACTTCATCGAGCAGGTGCGCGGCGTGACCGGCATGGTGTACGGTCGCCGCATGTACGAGGTAATGCGGTATTGGGATGAAGACCAGCCGGACTGGGACGCTGCAGAACGCGATTACGCGACGGTATGGCGGAGCAAGCCGAAGTGGGTGGTCTCGCGCTCGTTGAGGTCGGTCGGCCCCAACGCCACACTTTTCGCGGATGGTATCGAGGCGGCCCGCGAGCTGAAGGCCCGGCATGGCGGCGAGATTGAAGTCGCCGGACCGGACTTGGCGCGAAGCCTGGGCGACGTTGGCCTCATCGATGAGTATCGACTGTACTTCCGCCCCTTCGTGCTTGGCCGAGGCAAGCCGTTCTTCGCCGGCCCACGGCCGCCGCTTCGCCTCGTCGCAACCGACCATATCGGCGAGGATGCGGTCAGGCTGACCTACGTCCCAGTCTGATCACAGAAACGGAGACCGGAATGCCCAAGTTCGTCACGATCGGATATGGCGATCAAGCTGGATACGACCGCACGCCGCGCGCCGTCAGAGATGCTGCGCATGAACAGGACGCCAGGCTGCGGTTAGAAGGCGCCCTGATGGGGATTGCCGGCAAACCGGTACAGGTGCGCAATCCGGACGCGGGCGGTCTTGAAATTCTCGAACGCCCGTTCATGTCCGCCGCCTTGCCAATCGCCGGGTTCGCGATAATCGAAGCTGCCGATCTGGCCGAGGCCATCGAAAAAGTCTCGCGCGTTCCGTGCGCCGTCGCGCATGGCGTCGTCGAGATATGGCCGCTGACGTAGAGCGAGGGACGGTTTTTTGGGGTTGCACAAATCAGCGCGTCATGCCTCAGAACAATCGAGTGGGAATAAGCCGCGTCCTGTAGAATTGTAGGAGGGAATGAGACGAAGATGCCGATCGTTCGTGTGTCAGTCATACGCTGCCAACCGCAGCACTTCGCCGAAATCAAGAAAATGATGGCGGAGTCGGTTGCTGTGCTCGAACCTGGCATCCGCCAGATGCGCGGTCTCATCCACTTCTACGCGGGCGAAGATGAGGCAGTGAACTCGCTCGTCAATGTCAGTGTGTGGCGCACGTTGGACGATGCGAAGCAGTTAGACACGTTCCAACCTATGCTTGATCTTGGCAAAATATTCGTGAGCAAGGGCGCGACCTTCGAGCGCCCGATCATGAATTATGCGTCGCAGTGGGAAATCGCGGGGGAGCGCCTGCCCCGAATTGACGCAGGCGATCGCCTCCGGTCGCAGGATGAGAGCTCTCTGCCGGCGTCAATATGGTCGGCCTCCGGCGGCAGTCGACATTGATGGTCTTTCCGCCTGCTGAGCGGATCGATAAGCGATGGCGAAAGTCGGCCAATCGATGCAGATAGTTGCGTTTACAAGTCAGCGCGACGTCCCCGCTTAAAGAAGTGGCGCGCGTTGCCTCGCGAGGCGCCTTATGCTCCGAAGGTTCTGTAATCCCATAGCCGGCTAGCACCATTCGCGGCTGCACCTCTGACGACTTTCCTCTTGCAATTACGCTACAGCCGTGTTTCTTATTTGGCGAAATGACGCCGACGCAAAAGCGCGCGCCGCCAGCTCAGGCAGGGCCGGGGCGGCCGAGGAGTTCCGCAGCCGAGAAGGCTATTTTGTCCGCCGCCCTCAAGCTGTTTGCCGAACGCGGGTTTCATGGTGTGGGAATAGAGCAGGTTGCCGAGGCCGCCGGTGTCGCCCGAACGACGGTGTACAGACGATGGTCTTCAAAAGAAGCGCTGATAAGCGCGGCGATAGCCCAGTATAGGGGCGCTTCTGATGAGAATGTTCTCAAGAAGCGTGTTTCGCCGGCCACTATCTTGGACGAGGTCACGGGTGCCGTCGTCGAGATTTTTGCTGCGCCGGATTATCAGAAGATCATTGCGAGGCTCGTGGGATCGGTTCCGGATTATCCAGAACTGATGTCGACATACCGGGAGAATTATCTTCTCCCGAGGCGACGTCTGGCGGCTGCAGTCTTGGAAAAGGCCAGAGCTGAGGGACTTCTTTCAAGCGGTGCAGAACCGGAAATTCTGCTCGATCTGATTGCTGGCGCTATTATGCACTACATGTTGGTGCAGCAAGGAAATCGTTCCAAAATCAAGCTTCGCGACTACGTCCTGCGGGTCCTTCATGCCCTCGGTTTGCTCGATACGACGGACCGCGGGGCGCAGCACATCGTCGAGCGCAAGAGGCGGTAGCCATGAACGAGTTCGCCGACAAGGTCGCGATCGTCACCGGAGGCGGAATGGGCCTCGGCAGGGCCCTATGCGTTGAGCTTTCCAAGCGCGGAGCGGCTGTCGTCGTCGCTGACATCGACGGCGAGGCCGCCAGGAATGCGGTGGACGAGATCGTCGGGGAAGGCGGAAGAGCGCGAGCGTTCCAGGTTGATGTCTCTCGGCGCGATGACGTGGTCCGGCTGATTGATACCGTCGTATCGGAGTTCGGTGGCCTCGACTACATTTTCAATAACGCAGCCATTGTGATTGGCGGTGACACACGTGACCTCTCTATCGAGCAATACGACCGAGTGCTTGGAGTCAATCTTCATGGCGTTGTCTATGGCGCACTCGCCGCTTACCGCGTTATGGTTGGGCAGGGGCATGGACATATTGTCAATGTATCATCTCTTAGCGGACTCATTCCGCAGCCAGGCAATACGCCCTACTCGACGGCGAAGTGGGGGTTGGTGGGATTTTCACTTGCATTGCGATACGAGGGAGCGGATCTGGGCGTGAAGGTCAGCTGCGTATGCCCGGGTGATATGAAGACAGACATCTACAAGAACATGACGGTCATGAATATGGATTTGGCGACGATCGAGCGCGACAGCAGGCGCACACATTTCTTGCTGCCGCAGTGGAGCGCGGCCCGTGCGGCTCAAGAGATCCTTGCAGGTGTAGCTCACAACCGAGCAATGATCGTCTTTCCGTGGATAGGGCGGGTATACTGGCGCTTGCATCGGTTTGTGCCTAGCCTCGTCTACTCGGTGACGCTGCGGAGGATGCGATCGTTCCGAAAGATGAGAGAAAAGTATCTGGCGCGGCATCCGGACGCGATTGTGGGACACTAGCCTCCGAGCCGTTGTATCAGACAGGGTTGTCTATCATAGCTGGCGGTCTTTCTCGCGAGGCTGACTGGCGGCGGCGGCTTTCGTCGCTAATCCGAAAATCGACCAATCGATATCGACAGTCGCTGAAACAGGCAAATCGCGGACCGCCAAATTCCGCTTTAAAATCAAGAGCGCAAATTTCTGGCGGATCGGCGAGACGGCGACTTCAGCAAACTCAGGCCCGGGTGACTCAGCACCGACGTTTGGGACCGTAGGGGCTTTCAGGATTGACATCGAGATCGACCTCCTCGACGCAGCCTTGCGGTCGGGTGTGACTGCCGCCCTCATGCCAAGGCCCATTTCGGAGGTGCACATCGCTGACCTTCGACAGCCAGAGACAGCGCCACTGTCCGCCTGGCGGCAGGCGCCGGCTGCTTTGGCCGGCAAACTGATAGGTCAAGGCTTTCTCCTGGCCCTGCGAATGGCCGAGGATTATCGGGCAGAGCTCGCGGAGATAGCCGTCGTATGTGCAAAGGATTTGCTTGCGACGACGCATGGCTTGTTGGAACAGGGTGTAGGTGTGGCTCGGCATGAGCCCTCCTATCGAACGCTATCGAACGAAGACGGCTCACATTTGTTTGCCGGGAAGTCGGCTCGCTTGCATCACCCAGGCGGCGAGTTGAGCCTCATCGAGCTGGTCGTCTTTGCGGATGTCGAGATAACGCAGATCCTTTTGCTTTGACTCGCCGGGCGGCATAGGACGCAGCGACGCGCCGCGGAAGAAAGCCACTTTGACGTATTTCGCAAAGCAATGGATGCCGAGGAACCAGCCCAGACCCTCGACTCCATAAAGTGGCGAGTTCCACTTGATGGCCTTGCGCACGCCGGGGACGGCCCGTGCGATGAGCGCGTCGAGACGGCGACCGACATCGCGCTTCCAGCCCGGCATGGCCGCGATATAAGCCTGCACGCAGGCGTCGCCGTCGCCTTTGGGGATCCGAGGGTTGCCGCCCGAGAGCAGGACCGGCTTTGTCGTGGCCTCTTTGGCCGCGATCTTCTTTGCGGCCTTGGGCGACTTTTCTGACATCCTCGCCATGGTGTTCACCCGGCCGTGTCCTTCAGCGATCGCCTCCGTCGATCTCTTTGCCCATAATCGCGATGGCCTCTTCATAGACGGTCGCCGCATTCCAAGCCTGGATCGCCGCGAAATTCGGCTCGCCCGGCTGATATCCGGCGCCGGGCTGCCAGCCATGCGCCTTGAGGAAATTGGCCGTCGAGGCGAGCGCCCCCGCCGCGCTGTCGAGATTTCCGACGCCATAGCCCAGCATCGTCTTCGGAAGGAATTGCGTCTGGCCGATCTCGCCATGCATGGAGCCGTGGGCATTCGGCGACAGACGTCCGTCATCGATCAGTTTCAGCGCCGCGTAGAGCTGATCGGTGAAATATTCGGGCCGGCGGCAATCATAGGCGAGAGTCGCTATGGCCGAGATGGCATTCTGATTGCCGTGCTGAGTGCCGAAACCCGTCTCCATGCCCCAGATGGCGATGAGCGGCCCAGGCGGGACCCCATAGCGCTGCTCGATCGAATCAAAGAGCGCAGCCTGCGAGCGCTTGATCGCGCGGCCGCGCGCCACAATCACCGAGGAGCCGCGCTTGGCCATAAATGCCGGCAGGGATAAGCGAAAGCTCTTGAGCCCGCGATCGGCGGCAATGGTCGCATAATTGTAGTGCGTCGCCATGAGACCGGCGATGCCGGCCGGCCCAATGCCTTTCGCCCTGGCTTCATTGGCGAATTCGCTCTTCCAGGCCTCGAAGCCCGCTTCCGACGTGCCACAGGAGGCAGCGTAAGCTATGCCGCCGATCGGGAGAAGAACGGCAAAAGCCGCAAAAGTCGCAATTGAGGCTGTCATAAGCCGACCGATGAGCATTAAGATCTCCCTAGTTGCCTTCTGCGACGCGCTTATGCAGGCGCGCCCGCCGCCTCGTCGAGAGAAAACCGCCCGCCCACCGGCGATTTTCTCCGGTTCCGCGTCGTTCATGCAAGAGCCTCACGCAACTTGGCAAGCGAAGAAGGCTCCGTCGAGGCGCGCCGAAGATCCACCGGGTTCTGAATGATTTTCAAGATCCTGGACGCCGGTGCGCCGCGCGGCTTCCGATCAATGGGGCCGGGCAGATAGTGCTGACGGCGCCGACCTGGCTTTCCATCCGTCTTCGCAAGAACCCTGCCGGCTTGAGCGCGTTCCAGTCGGCAGTTTCCTCGGCTGCGGACAAATCGGAGCGTGATGATGACATATCCAGGTCATGCCAATCCGCTCGTGCTGCATCCTCACGAAGGCGAATATGTCGTGATCGGCGGCAACACGCGCTGCACCTTCAAAGTCACCGGACGCAACACCGACAATCATTTTGGGCTCTTCGAATTCGAAATGGATCCTGGAGCGATGGGTGCCCATCCGCATGTGCACCATCATCTCACCGAGATCTTCTACGTCGTCGAGGGGGAAGTCGAACTGCTTGCGGGTGAGGAGCGCGTCACCGGCACGCGCGGAACCCTACTGCTTGTGCCGCCGACTGCGGTCCATGGTTTTGCCAATACTGCGAACGCCCCGGCGACCCTGCTGATCATGTTCTGCCCGGCGGATACGAGAGAGAGATATTTTGCCGGACTCGCCGAACTCACCAAAGATGGCCGTCGACCGACACGCGAGGAATTGGTGTCGCTGATGCGCCGGTTCGATCAAGAGCCGGTGGAGGGCATAGAATTTCCGTGATCGCAGGCAATGGAGAAAGCGGTTCGCGCCGAGCCTTCCGATCTCCGCCGTGCCGGCTTAGCTCGAATGATGGCAGGCGCAAACAGCAACGATTTTGTGATTGTAACAGAGCAGGCTGACGGATCGTACGAATGCGTATGATCGAAGCATCTCTGCGCGCCGTGCGCCAATCCTTCGGCGGGGGCTCCTGGTGGTCTCTGCCGCTTCGCGCCATTATTGGCTATGGTTTCATGGAACATGGCTGGGCCAAGCTCGCGCGCGGCCCGGACAATTTCGCGAGTATCTTGGCTGCCTTGCACATGCCCGCGCCACACGTGTTGGCCTGGGCCACCATCCTGACCGAGTTGGTCGGAGGTCCCGCAGTTTTGATCGGCGCGCTATTGCCGCTGGTCAGTTGGCCGATGGCCTTCGTTCTTGTCGTGGCGATCGTCACCGTCCATTGGCCCAATGGATTCAGCTCGATCAAACTACAGTCGGTGACCGCCCAAGGCGCGCACTTCGGCCAACCGGGATACGAGACCGACCTTCTTTATCTCGCGGGTCTTATCGCATTGGTGCTGGGAGGCGCCGGCCCGTTCTCGGTCGACCGATGGCTTGGGCGGCGACATCGGGCCGCCGCCTGAACAAGACCGCCCGTCCTGATCCGGCCGGATCGATATGTCGCCCAGGTAGGGGAGGGAACCAACATGGGTCTATTGGACGCGCATCCGCAAACCGGGCGTCGGGGCCTCCTCCGCGGCACCTCGTGTCATGCCCGGCTTCGCTTCCAGCGCCGCATGGCGTCCTCCATGGCGCTGCGCAAAGTCAGATAGAAGTCCGCCATCTCGCCGAGGCGCGCGCTCACGCCCTTGGACGCGGCGATCCGGACACCGGCGTTCAGTTGCTCGGCAAAAGCTTCAAGCAGACGGTTTTGCTGGCGGATCATACTCTCGTAATCCTCGGTCACTGCGTAGAGCGCCCGTTTCGTTCCCGGCTCGCGGTGCCGACGCGCCAGCGTGTAGCTCTCCAGCAGTTTCGCCGCCACGCTGGCGCTGCTCTTGCTGATCCCGAGCTCCTCGCTGATCTGGTCGAGGCTGACGGGGCGAGGGCATAGCAGCAAATAGCCGTACAGCCGGGCGGCAGCGGGCGGCACGCCCCAAGGCACGAGCAGGCGAGTCACTTCTTCCACGAAGCGCCGCTCGTTGCCGGACCGGCCTTTTGACATATTCGGCATATTCCGAATATAATGAATTTATGAATGGTGGCAAGCAAAAGCCAGGAGAAGGGCCGTGCTTCCCTATCTCGTCTCGGCAATTATTCTGATTGGATTACCGACGATCTACGTCGCGGTGCGATACCGCGAATATCGCAAGTTTCTTGCCGGCGCCTTCTTCGTCAGCAGCGGAATGCAATTCTATTTCTATTTGGCGAATATCCCGATCCCGCTTTTGTGGACGACCGCGGTCCAATCGCCTCGGCTCAGCGCCGTGCGCGGCACGATCCACTTCCTCCTCTTTCTTGTGTGTCTTTATTTCGGCTGGTTCTTCCGCAAGCGGCGATCGGCTTGATCCAATTGCGGGGAATGCCGCGAAGCTGCCTCATCATCCAAGCTCCGCAAGGCGCGCAGTTTGAAAGGGATAGCGGATGAGCGATCCAAAACCAATGTCCCGCGCCTCGGCGATCCTCTATGCGATAGGTTCGCCGCTTGCCCTTCTTGCG
The DNA here is from genome assembly GCA_021324915.1 of Beijerinckiaceae bacterium. Lineage (GTDB taxonomy): Bacteria > Pseudomonadota > Alphaproteobacteria > Rhizobiales > Beijerinckiaceae > Methylovirgula. Next base: position 9,394 of record JAJPIC010000023.1, read on the forward strand.
CTGGTCTTCCTGCCGGTCGGTAAGATCGATTGGACTCCCGGCTGGATATTCGTCGCGGTTCTGGTCGTGGGCTTCGGCCTCTCTGCATTCCTTGTGGCACGCGTCAATCCGGTGATCTTCCGCGCCCGCAGCCGCTTCCAGCCGGGCACCAAGAAATGGGACCTGATCTTGGTCGCGGTCATACTCGCTGCTGCGTTCGCCGAAATCCCTCTTGCGACGCTCGATGCCGGCCGGATGGGATGGTCCGACGTACCGCTCTGGGCCGTCCTCATAGGCTATATCCTGCTTGTCGCGGGCATTGCGATCACCGCCTGGGCTCAAGCCGTCAACCCGTTCTTCGAGCCCGGTGTCCGCATTCAGAATGAGCGGGGGCAGCGGGTGATCACTTGCGGGCCGTACACTATCGTGCGCCACCCGGGATACATTGCGGCAATGGCAATGTTCATCGGATTTCCGCTCGCGCTCGCATCCTGGTGGGCCCTGCTGCCGGCGGCGTCGGCCATCGCGCTGCTGGTCGTCCGGACAGGGCTGGAGGATCGCCTGCTCCAGGCGGAGCTCACCGGCTATGCCGATTATGCACGCCGGACGCGTTATCGGCTCATACCGGGTATTTGGTAAGTGCCGCTACCGGCTGACGGCGGATCGGCCTCGAACAGTCGATTGAGTGCGGTTTGAAGCCGCTTCGCGGCAGAATGGTGCCCGGCAATCTCATTGCTGAAAATTTCGCTCTGGACGGTGGTCAGCAAAACCGCTCCGTTGCTCCGAATTTTTGAAAACGTCTTTTCGAGCGGGCGCCTCGCGTAGTCGCCTGGTTGCGCGCCTGCCCATTCGCAATCCCATGCAGTCGCAGTTGCCAGAACAACGGCGCGAACGATCGCGATCAAATCCTGCACCTTACCGGGGGGCGGAAACCAGTGAATACCGATCGGGTCGAGATAGAAGCTTGGCGGGCCCTCGGTGTTCACCCGGAGCAGGAAGCGACCGCTGATGCTTATGTCGCTCAAGATTTCGGCCTCTATCGCATAGCCGGTCGCGGTCCTTCGTCCATCCTTTTTTCGAAGACGGTGTTTTCAGTGATCCAGCTGTTGAGTTCTGCGTGATCCGGCGGCATGGTCACGATCCGCGGAACGGCCGAGCGATGGCGTATTCCGAGCCGAGACCAGCGGCCCAGCCGCGGATCGATTTCCGCCAGCCGAGACAGCCAGCAAGCGAGCCGTCCGGCGATCACCGCAGGATCTTCCGGCCGCGTGTTCCATCGCCCTGTAATATAAATAAGGAGCCAAGCCGTACCCTCGCGACGGTGCCATCACGAATGGCACATCAAAGCTAAACGTGCTCCAACTTCGGCGAGACACCCATGTCCGACAACTGGATGATCGTAATTGCGGCAGACCCTTTTGCCAAGCCATCACGAGAGCGTGCGGATGCCGCGCTTGAAGTGCTCACTGCATTGCGGCCCAAAGCGGAGGAGATCGAGCTTTGTCTGTCGGACACGCCGCAGTTTTTTGACTGCGGCGGCAATTTCGAGGGCGTATTCTGTCCCTTTTGTCAGGCCGACATTCAAGACTGGTGGGGCGGTGCACTGAATAGATGGTCTCAGAGCGAGGACGAAAGCTCGCTCTCGGTCGAGGTGCCCTGTTGCGGGCGCACGACGTCTCTCAATGATCTCGATTATGTGTGGCCGCAGGGACTTGCCTGCATCGGCATCGAGTTGATGAACCCCGGTCCCGATCTCGAACCGGAAGAGCGCCGCGAGGTTGAGGCGGCGCTTGGAATAAAGGTGCGCGTCATTTGGCGGCATATTTAGCGATGCGATGCGCCCTGGTGGGTATCGGCTCAGCGGCGCCGCGGCTCGGTGTTGCGACAAACCTAGGCCGACGGCTCGGGAATCGAGGCGTTCACTGCGTCAGGAGCGCGTGCACTCATTGGGATAGGGGTCCTTCAGAACAGTCGAGCCGGTCTCGAGCAAAGACTTCAGGTTGGAGATGACCTTCGGCCAACCGCCGGACACCGCCTCGATCAATTTAGAGGGTTCGCGCTCGATGGTGTGGGTATGGAGAGCTTGACCGCCGTGCCACTCGGCTCCAGTTCCATCGTACAGAGCGATGGCCCTTCCGCTTTGAGCTCAGGCTTGTTCTGATGCTGCCAGCGGATCACGAGGCGCCTTGGCGGCTCGGCCTCGACAATCTCGCCGGCATCGAAGATCTGACCCTCGCCGGACACGAGTTCCCAGGGCGAGCCCGCCGTCCACTGGCTTTTGCAATGCATGCCGAACCAATATTGCTTCATGAATTCTGCATCGGTCAGTGCCGACCACAGCTTCTCAGGTGTCGTGCGGATATAGGTGACATAGATAAAGGTCGATCTAGCCATTGGTTTTCTCCAGTCGCCGTTTCAAATCCGAGAGCGCCTTGAGGCGCGGCTTTTCGAACTTTGCGATCCAGCGCTCGTAGATCTCCTGCAGCGGCACCGGATTGAGGAAGTGCAGCTTTTCGCGGCCGCGCCGCACGCTGGCGACGAGATTCGCCGCCTCCAGCACATCCAGATGTTGCGTCACGCCCTGCCGCGTCATGTCGAGGTGTTCGCACAATTCGTTGAGCGTGCGCCCGTCATGCGTATGCAACAGGTCGAGCAGCTTGCGCCGGCTGGGATCGGCCAGTGCCTTGAAGAGGAGATCGGGGTCGCGGCGCTCTGCCATAGGGATAGGCAAGAAATTACTTGCCTGACAATATGCAAGTAAATCCTTGCATGTCAAGCGTAGTTAACGAGCCGCGTTCTGGGCGATCTTCAGGCTGATCGGTACGAGGAGGATGGCGCCCAGGCCGATGCTCGCGCCGGCAATCTTATCCACCGGCAGGCCGGTGGCGCCGGTGAGACCCGCAACTGAGGCAAGGCCGCCTATTGTTGCGACAAGCGCCGCTGCGCCAGCCAACCGGCGACCTATGCCGAGGTGCGCGCCGACAGCCTCCGCACCCATTGCGATCGCGATACCCGCGCCATAGGCGGCGGCGCCCAAGAGGAACAGCATGTCCCACAGCCGTTTGAAACCCTCGAAGGCTCCGATCTCGCCTTTGGCGGCCAATGCGGGAAGTACATAACCCGTCATCCCGTCCACAAAGACGAAGAAAAGGATCGAAAGGGAGAAGAGGGTCCAGCCGAAGGCCGCCAGTCCCTGGCCGCGCCGGATGAGCGCCTGGGCGACGAGCATCACGGCTGCGGTCCAGATCAGATCGCCGAAGATTCCGACCGTGCCGGCAACGCGCAAGGTGGCCGAGCCCCGCACAGCCGCCGCAACGGCAGCGCCGAGGTCCAGCGGCTGGACCGGCCCGGCCGCGGCGGGCGGCGAGACCACATAGAACAGGCTAGTGACGACAACCAGCAAGGCTCCCAGGACTGAAAGTGCCCCGCCGGCAGTGAGCGGGTCGATCGAAACGCGACGTCCGTGGTGCTGAAGGGCTTCGGCATGGGCTTGTGCCATCTGCATCTCCCTTGCATTCTGGCCCGAATGGTCTCAAAGTTAAACCAATCACAATTGGTCCTAGATTGCAACCAAATTGCCCGGAAAAGCCGATCTTTCGAAGCTCAATTGTTCAGTCGCCGGCGCCTTGAACATTGTCGGGGATTGGTGGTCGCTGCTCATTTTGCGCGATGCCCTCATGGGCGTGCGCCGATTCAGTGAGTTCAAGCAGAGCCTTGGCTTGGCGCGGAATATTCTGGCGGATCGGCTGCGGCGTCTCGTGGAAGATGGCGTGCTCATTCGTGAAGGATCCGAGCGACGGCCGCTCTACCGCCCGAGCGAGAAGGGCCGCGCATTGGCGCCGGCGCTGATTGCGCTGATGCAGTGGGGTGACGTCTGGGTGTCCAAGAGCCGCCCGCCCGTCGTGGTCACAGATCATGAGGGCCGTAAGATTGATTCGATCACGCTCCAGGCGAATGGCCGCGCGCTGAGCTTTGATGAATTGCGCTTCGAACCGGGAATAGGCGCCGCGCCGCACACACGTGCGTTTCTGGCGAAACTGGCACGGCGTGAACGCAATGGATGAGCGAGCGAACACATTCGCGCTTGACCAACGTATATCTCAGCGGTTATACGTCTGATCGATAGCCGGCGGGTTATTGATCAACATGCCAAAAGCGCACGATATTCTCTTCCGGACGCTCGCCGATCCGACCAGGCGTGCGATCTTCGAGCGATTGTGCCGCGAAGGCGAGCAGACGGTAGGCCTGTTGACGGCTCAGTCCGGTGTCTCGCAGCCCGCCGTCTCCAAACATCTCGGCGTGCTCAAGCAGGCCGGGCTGGTATGCGACCGTCACGAAGGACGCCAAACCCATTATCGCGCGCAGCTCGGCGCCTTGGCCCCGCTGATCGACTGGACAAGCCGAATGACCGGTTTCTGGCAAAGCCGGTTCGACGAGCTCGAAGACCTGCTCAAAAGGATGGACCAATAAGGCGTCAGCGAGATGGCGCGGTGTCGAGGAAGGGAGGCGACGAATGAAGATCAAGCTGACGACGGTTTATGTGGACGACCAGGAAAAGGCTCTGCGGTTCTATACCGACGTGCTCGGCTTTACGAAGAAGGCCGATGTCAGCCAGGGGCCGTTTCGGTGGCTGACGGTTACCTCGCCCGAAGAGCCGGATGGAACGCAGCTGCAGCTTGCGCTCAACGACAACCCGGCGGCAAAGACGTATCAGCAAGCCTTGTTCCAGCAGGGCCAGCCCGCGGCCATGTTCTTCACCGATGATGCCAAGGGCGACTACGAGCGCATCAAGGCGGCGGGTGGCGAGTTCACCATGGCGCCGACCGAAGTGCCGGGCTCTACCATCGCGCGACTGAGCGACGGTTGCGGCAATCTCATTCAAATCACCCAATTGGCGCGCTGGTAGGGCCGCATCGAAGGACAGATAGATGAACGAAACGTTGGCCGAAACGCGCTCCGTCGTCGTCGAACGCGAGATGCCTTTCCCGCCGGAAAAGATCTGGCGCGCGCTCACGCAACCGCATCTCATCGCGGAATGGCTCATGAAGAACGACTTCGTGCCTCTCGTCGGCCACCGTTTCAACCTTCGCGCCGAGTGGGGCGGCGTGCTGGAGTGCGAGGTCCTTGCCGTCGAGCCGAACAAGACCCTGTCCTATACGTGGGTTTTTGCGCATGAGGACCCAGCCTTCAATCTGAAGAGTATCGTCACCTTTACCCTCACGCCGACGAGCACCGGGACCCGTTTGCGCATGGAGCAGACGGGCTTCCGGCCCGATCAGAAACAAGGCTATCTCGGCGCCAAGGTCGGATGGCACCGTTTCCTCGCAAAACTGGAGCAGCTGTTGGGGAGGACGCAGTGAAGCCGTTCGACCTCATCGTCTCGGCGCAACTCCCGTAAAGAAGAACGAGGCGGAGAAAGGCACCAATGAAGAAGAGCTCGTCGCTAAAGGCTAAATCCCCATCCGAACTGATCGACGAAAGAATCGAGGAACTGGGCGACTGGCGCGGTCAGATGCTCCGCCGGCTTCGCGATTTGATCCGGCAAGCCGATCCCGAAATCGTCGAAGAGTGGAAGTGGAGAGGGGTTCCGGTGTGGTACCACGACGGAATGGTCTGCACGGGAGAGACTTACAAGAACGCCGTGAAATTGACCTTCGCCAAAGGCGCGGCTCTGAAGGATCCTTCGCGGCTCTTCAACTCGAGTCTCGAGGGGAATGTCAGGCGCGCGATCGACTTCCGCGAGGGCGAGGAGATCGACGAGGACGCGCTGATGAGCCTCGTTCGCGCTGCCGTGAGTCTCAACAAGTCGAAAGCGCAAGACTGATCGACCAAACTGATCGAGCCCATACAAATCGGCTCGGGCGCCGCGCCGTTCGATCAGGAGCCTGTCTCCGGGTTGAGGATTTCGCGCACGATCCGGAATTCACCTTCGTTTTCATCGATGCTCTCGCGAGCAGCTGCAAGAAGTTCGCGATCGAGGATCTGATCCGGGCGCAGATATTCGCGCCGAAGTGCGTCGAGGTCCGTGCAAGGAATATTTTCGACCCAGTTCGCGATCGCGGGAGGCGTGACGCGATATTCGAGCCTGAGCGGGTCTTTCGTCGTATCGAACCCGGCGCGCCGAACAACATCCAGTACGTCGCGCCAGGGCGCGAGGCCATAGCGCTTTTGGCCCGAAATGGTTGAGCCCACCAGGACGTAATCAACTCTCGGCAGCCAGATCGGCATTCCGGGAGGCCAGAGGGCGACGCGGCTTGTGCGTCCCTCGATACGGAAGAAATCGACTGACGGGACGAAACAGCGATCCTTGAGCGCATCGCTGCGCTCGGCGCGATGATAGTTCCAAGCCCATGCCGCGTTCAGCTCCGCGGTCGGCAGAGACGCGGCGCTGACATCGGGCTTCTTCAGAAGGCCTGCACGGATACCGAATGTGTTTCCGAAATTCCAGCCGCGTAGAAATCCTTCGGGTGAATAAGGCCCGTTTTCCATGCCTCGGATTTGCGGATCATGAATCCGCGGCCGGAACGTCGCCGCGAAGGTCGACAGTTCCCTTTCCGCTTCGATGCCAAAAAAGCTGGGGCGATGATAATTGAGCTCGAATTCTACGCCGCGCACGTTTCGACGGAACAGGATGCGGCTGGCGTGCCGGAACTCGAAACTGAAATAGACGCCGGTATCCGCATTTCGATAGAAGGCGCCGGCATCATCGATCTCGTAGTGAGCCCGCCCGATAAAATATTGAAGAACCCGCGCCAGTTGGACCGCCGGCTTAAAATCGAATTCCAGACTATAGCTCATTGGCGTCGGTCCCCCGCCATGTCGCCCACGATTGAGCGTTGGCCCGCCCATGTGTTCACTATATGTTCTAACGGCATTTCAGAAGCAGTCAATTCATATCTTCACCCTTTTCCGGACAAGGGCCCGCTGGAAGCGGCGCGGGAGCGATTTCGTCGGATAGCCCGATCGCTATAGGGCAGGGACATGAGTGCGGCGATCCTTGTTGGTCCAGGATCATCGCGGTCTCGGCCTGCGCACGGCTCTCAGCTTGCCGCTATCTCCTCCACCGCAGAAGAACCGGTCGCCGCCGTCGGATTCGAGTCCGGATACGCCCGCGCCTTGTGGCATTTCAACCTGTTCCAGAACCTTGCCCGTTCGCGGATCGATGCGCCGTACTTCGCTTTCCTCGCCTTCCCAAGTGCCGTGCCAGAGTTCGCCGTCAACCCATGTCACTCCGGTAACGAAGCGGTTCGACTCGATGGTGCGAAGGATGTCTCCGGTTTTCGGATCGATCTGATGGATCTTGCGTTCGCGATACTGCCCGACCCAGAGCGTACCTTCGCCCCACGCGAGGCCTGAATCGGCGCCGAGGCCCGGTGCGGGGATCGTCGAGAGCACGCGGCCGGTCTTCAGATCGATCTTCTCGATACGATCTTCGACAAGTTGGTAGATATGTTCGCCGTCGAAGGCCGTTCCCGCATGGCCCTGGACGCCGACCGTCCGGACGATCGTTCCGCGCGCCGGATCCAGCGCGTTCAGCCTGTCTCCGGAGGCAAACCAGACGTGCCGGCCGTCAAAGGTGACCCCATGCACGTGGTCGACGCCGGGAAAGGGCCCATATTCACGCAGGATTTCGGCCGCTCTTCTCATGTCTTCCATCTTATCTCCTGAGCGGGGGCAACGGGAGTAACAAGGACGTCGCGAATTGCGGCACGATCAGAGAGCTCCAGCGGCGTGCCCGGCCGCGTCCGAATGATTGCGCCTTGCCGGCGGCCGCGAGCTCGTCGAGCGCGCGCTGCACGCTGCGCTGGCTCTTTCCGAGCGCGAGCGCCAGGGCCGAGCTTGACCAGGATTCGCCATCGGCCAGTAAGGCGAGCACCGCCGCATATTTCTCCTCAATCGGTCGTGCCAGCACGACGACTTCTCTCGCGCGGCGCGGCGCCAGGACAAACCCGCGCTTCGTCGCATTGATGTGAGCGATGGTCCGTAACAATGTCCGGAGCCGTCCGATTTCGACCCGCAGCCGCGCGCGATGCGAGTCGTCGGCGCGTTTGGCCCCGAACGCGCGCGCAACGAGCGCATCTCTCGATGCATCTTCCGGCCATGCTTCGGCCAGCGCGCGGGCGAGCGAGAACAAGGTTGGACGCTTCGCGAGCGAAATTGTCTTGCCTGCATCATGCGCGGCGTGGCGGCATGCGTCCACGACCAGCGCTTTCGAAGCCAGTAATTTCTCGACCTGACCGAGTAAGAGGAGCCGCTCCTTGCCGCGCGCAATCAGGCGCGCGACCGGCATATTGAAGGCGCGCAACGCGCCTTCGACCTCCGCCGTCAGCGCCGGAATGGCGGCGCCACGCGCGGCGCGCTCGGCCCGGGCGAGCGCAACGCGCGCCGGCCTCGTCCTGAAGCGCCGCATGGCGAGTTGAGCAATCACGAGTTCATGCGCAGCCCTCGATGCGGGCGGCAAGGCGGCAGGGTCGAACTCGGCGAGTCTAGTCTCGGCGTCATCGAGACGTCCGATCAGGAGCAAGCGCCGGATTTCGAGATGCCGCGCATAGGCGGCATTCACGCGGTCGCCATGCTTTTCGAGGATCGCGCGCGCCGCATCGAGCGCCTTCGCGGGCCAGGCGAGATCGCGCGAAGCGAGCGCGATCTCGGCCTCGGCGAGCGCGCATCTCGCGCGGGCTAGGGTCTCTTTCGGACCGAAAGCGCGCCCCGCGCTCCGCACAAGAGCCCGCGCACGAACAAGATCGCCGAGCTGCGCCATTGCAATACCGCGAAGTGCGCGCGCAGCGGCATCGTCGCGCAAGGCGACGCGGTTCAGCGCGCCCAGCGGATCACCCGCCGCGAGCGCGCGCGCCGCAGCCGTGATAAGCGAGTCCATTCAAATCCCGCCACACTTGTCACTCCCACCCCTTGCGGGTCCTAATCTATCTCATGACCGCCAACCAGCAGGTTGTGCAGGAACACGAACCAGGGAGAGAAGGGTGACGCTACACAGAACCGCGACACGGGAGGAATGGCTCGCCGAACGGCTCGATCTGCTCGAAGCGGAGAAGGAGCACACGCGGCGCGGCGACGAGCTGGCGCGCCGGCGCCAGGAGCTGCCTTGGGTGCGAATGCAGAAGGACTATAAATTCGAAACCGACGAGGGGAGCGCCACACTCGCAGACCTTTTTCGTGGGCGCTCGCAGCTCCTCGTCTACCATTTCATGTTCGGGCCGGGCTACGCGGCGGGCTGTCCATCCTGTTCGGCGATCGCGGACGGGTTCGACGGCATAGCGGTTCACCTTGCCAATCATGACGTCATGCTCTGGGCGGTTTCGCGAGCACCACTCGCGAAATTGCAGGCGTTCAGGCAACGGATGGGCTGGACCTTTCCCTGGGCATCCTCCTTCGGCAGCGATTTCAACTTCGATTTCAACGTCTCGATCACCGAGGAGCAGCAGCGACAGGGCGAGGTCGAATATAATTACCGGCGTGGCGGCCATGCGATGGTCGCCACGACCTTTCCAAAGCCTGTTCTCGAGAATGCTTCCATGGCCGGAGCCGAAGCCGCGGCCTATGTGCGCGAAAGGCCGGGCCTCAGCGCTTTCGTGCTCGAAGATGGCGTCGTCTATCACACCTATTCCACTTACGCCCGCGGGCTCGATGCCCTTTGGGGCATGTTCCAGTGGCTCGACCGCGCGCCCAAGGGGCGCAACGAGACGAGCATCTGGTGGCGTCATCACGACCGATATCAGCGCTGAGCGACCGCGCAGGAAAAATCGCGATGGCTATCGATCAAAACCCTATTGCGCAAAATGGCGCCGGAGCCGGAGCCGGAGGCGCGGCGCGCATCGCGGATTTTCTATGTTTCGCAGCCACGCCGGTTTTCGCGATCATGGCGATCGTGACAGGCATCCTTTGCGGGCCGTCCGCCATGTGTTCGATGTCGCGAGATGCATCCGCGCTTTCAGGCATGGCCGCGATGTACGTCATAATGAGTCTCTTCCATTCAGTGCCCTGGTTGAGGCTCATTTCGCGGAAAAGCTCGGCGCGACCGCCCGCTTCACGGTCGTGCTGCTGATCGGGCCCCGGCCTCGCGGGAGTTCCCGAGCTGACGAAATCGGCGGACGAGCCCGCGAAGCGGGCGCAGATCCACGGTCCGGTTTTGAGGCTCACTCGGCTTGGATCCCGCCCCCTCGCTCCGCTCGGGCCGCGAAGTGCGTGCGTTACGGCTCCCAGGCGACGATCTCCTGCCGCTGCTCGCCGAGATGGGTGGCGCCGAGCGTGACAACGTCGCCGGGTTTCAAGAAAACAGGCGGCTTGCGTGCCATGCCGACACCTGGCGGCGTACCCGTGACGATGACGTCGCCCGGCTCGAGCGCAATGAAATGCGAGACATAGGAGACGAGCTGTTTGACGTCGAAGATCATGGTCTTCGTATTGCCGGTCTGCATCCGTTCGCCGTTCACATCGAGCCAGAGATCGAGCGCCTGGACGTCGGGAATGTCCTCGGGCGTCACCAGCCAGGGGCCAAGTGGGCCGAAGGTCGGGGCGCTCTTGCCCTTCATCCACTGGCCGCAGCGTTCGACCTGGAAGGCGCGTTCCGACACATCATTGGCGAGGCAGAAACCTGCGACGTAGTCCAGCGCTTCATGGTCCGCGACATAAGAAGCATAATCGCCGATGATGATGGCGAGCTCGACTTCGAAATCGAGCTTTTCGCTTCCCTTCGGAATGATCACCGGATCGGTCGGCCCGCTGACGCAGTTCGGAGCCTTGCTGAAAAGGATCGGCTCTTTCGGAATGGGGGCGCCGGTTTCTTTGGCGTGGTCGCTGTAATTGAGCCCGATGCCGATGAAATTGACCGGCCGGCCGACGGGCGCCCCGATCCGCGGCTTGCCGCGCACCAGCGGCAGGCCGGCTGGCTTCGTCCGCGCGAGCTTGCGGATGTGCTTGCGGCCCAGATATTCGCCGGCGAAATCCGGTACGATGGCGCTCGCATCGTGCAGCCGGCCTTCGGCATCGATCAGACCCGGTTTCTCTCTGCCTTTCTGTCCGTAGCGGACGAGTTTCATGCGTTCCCCCTTCACGCAACCTGGCGGTGGATCGTGACCCTTAACCGGTTGGGCAAGCGCCGTCGAGCGGCCTAATCCAAAGTTTCGCGATAGAACCAGAGCCCGATCATCGTCACGACCAAGGTAAAAAGGGCGATCGGCCAGAGCTGCGGCAGGATCTCGGCGAGATTATTCCCCTTGAGCAGCACGCCGCGGGAAATCCGCAACATGTGGGTGACGGGGAAGATCTCGCCGGCCCATTGCGCCCAGAACGGCATGCCGGCGAAAGGGAACATGAAGCCTGAGAGCATGAAAGAGGGGAGCAGCGTGAATTGCGCGAGCTGCAGCGCCTGCATCTGGCTGGCGGCCAAGGTGGAAATGGTGAGGCCGAGAACGAGATTGCTGGCGATAAAAAAGAAGAGCGCGAGGAGGAGCAGCGGCAGAGAGCCGCGGATCGGCAAATGGAAGACGAGCGCCGAGGTTGCAATGATCAGAATGACTTGGATATAGCCGATGACGATATAGGGCACGATCTTGGCGAGCATGACTTCCATCGGCCGCAAGGGCATGGCCAGGAGATTTTCCATGGTCCCGCGCTCGCGCTCACGCGTAATTGATAGGGTTGTGAGAAAAAGCGTCGAAAACATCAGCACGACGCAGATAAGGCCCGGCACCGTGTTGAGCACGGTCAATTGCTCCGGATTATAGCGGGCATGGATCTCGAAATTGAAGGCGGGATTGGGCGTCGCCGTCTTCAGGGCGGGCGGCAGATCGCGATCGAGTACATTGGTGAGACCGGAAAGCGCCGCGGTGGCATAGCTGATCGCCGTCGGGTCGCTCGCATCCGCATCCATGAGGATCGAGGGGTTTTCGCCGCGATCGACGGAACGGGCGAAATTCGGTGGGATATTGACGACAAAAAGAACGCTGCCTTCGGCGAGCGCGCGCTCCGCCTCCGCCTCGGACTTCATCGCGCGCGTGTCGTAATAGCCCGATTCCTGCAGAGCCGCGATCACCCGGCGCTCGTAATTCGAATGGTCGGCCGAGAGAACGCCCGTCGGTAGGTCCTTCGGATTGGTATTGATCGCATAGGCGAAGAGGAAGAGCTGCATCAAAGGCAGCAGAATAATGAAACGCAAGGTGAGGGGATCGCGGCGCACTTGGATCCATTCCTTGCGCAGAACGGCCGCAAATCGGCGGAAGGAAAATCCATTCATGCCGCGCGCTCCGCCAGAAGATGAATGAAAACGTCTTCGAGCCGTGGTTCGACTTCCTGCCAGGCAAGTTGCGGATGGGCGGCGATTGTGCGTGAAAGCGCCTCCCGATCGGTGCCCGCAACGCGCAATGTGCTCCCGAAGACGGCGGCCGATTCGACACCGGGCGCGCGGCGCAGCGCGCGCGCCGCTTCGTCGATGCCGCGCCCGGAGGCCTCGAAAACGATGAGATTGGCGGCCCGCCGCACGTCATCGGGCGCGCCCTGGGTGACGATATGGCCATCGGAAAGATAGACGATGCGTTTGCAGCGCTCCGCTTCGTCCATGTAATGGGTCGAGACGAGCACGGTCAGCCCCTCGCTCGCCATGTCGTGGATCAAATCCCAGAATTCGCGCCGGGCTGCCGCATCGACGCCCGCGGTCGGCTCGTCGAGCAGCAGCAATTTGGGTTGATGGAGGACGCAGGCTGCGAGCGCCAGCCTCTGTTTCCACCCGCCCGAAAGCTGGCCCGCCAGCCGGTCGGCATAGGGCGTCAGCTCCATGCGCGAAATGATGCCGGCGACTGTGCCGCGCGGATCCTGCAGAAGATAAACCGAGGCGACGAATTCGAGCGTCTCGGCGACGGTGAGATCGTCATAGAAGCTGAAGCGCTGGGTCATGTAGCCGACTTCGCGGCGGATGCGGTGCGGCTCGCGCATGAGATCGAAACCGAGACAGGTGCCGCTGCCGCTATCGGGCGAGAGAAGCCCGCAGAGCATGCGGATCGTCGTCGTCTTGCCGCTGCCGTTGGCCCCGAGAAAGCCGCAGATCTCGCCGGATTCGACCTGCAGATTCAGGCGGTTGACAACAATGTTCGCGCCGAAGCTCTTGCGCAGATCATGCACGTCGATGACGAAATCGTTCATGGGCTTTCCGGACGCACTTCGATCGGCTGACCGGGATTGAATAGCGCGGCTTGATCGCGCGGCGGGCGCGCCTCGACGAGGAAGACGAATTTCGCCCGCGTATCCTCGCTGTAGATGAGCGGCGGGGTATATTCGGCGGTCGGCGAAATAAAGGAGATCGTGCCTTCGAGATTTTTGCCGCAGCCGTCGCAGGCGAAGGCGACCTTTTGGCCGTAGTGAACCTGAGAGAGCTGCGGCTCGGGCACGAAGAAACGCACGAAGATATTTTCCGGCGGCAGCAGCGAGACGACCGGCGCGCCGGCCGCGAGCGTCTCGCCGGGGAAGGCGATAACGTCGGTGATGCGCCCATGCTTCGGCGCGACGACCGTGCGTTGCGCTAAGCGCCATTCGGCCATGTCGAGCGCCGATTGCGCCGCCGCGGCAGCGGCGCGCTGCGCTTCGATCTCGCCTTCGCGGCCCATCGGCCTTTCCAGCTGCCGCAAGGCCGCCTCGTTCACATTGACCTTGGCCTCGGCAGACAAATAGGCGGCGCGCAATTGATCGACGGTTTGCTGCGTGGCGAAGCCGGAGCCAAGGAGCTTTTCGCTGCGCTCGAAATCGAGCTTGGCGCGCGTGAGCGTTGCTTCGGCGTCGGCGAGATTGCCCTCGGCCTGTTGGATCTCGGTCGGCTTTCCTCCAGCAATCAGATTGGCCAATTGTTCTTTGGCTTGGGCGAGCTGTCGCGCCGCCTGATCGCGGGCGGCGCGGTCGTTCACGTCGTCCTGGGTGAAGAGAGCGCTGCCGGCCTCGACCTTACTGCCGCGGGAGACTGAAACGGAGGTGAGCCGGCCTTCCAGAACCGGACCGATCTTCACATAATCGGCTTCGGCATAGCCCTGCCAAACGGTCCCGGCAGGGGGACGGGACATAAGCCACCAGGCCACGCCACCGCCGAGGCAGGCCAAAGCCAGGATTGCGAGGGCGAAACGGCGCGCCATGGCCAAACCACTTTGCAACGAAACCGTTTCGTTGCATTATAGCCCGATCAAGTGCCTGGCAAGTAGATTGGAGGTCGAGTGACCGAAATCGGCGATCTTTCCGGCGAGAGCCGGCGCGGCCGGGGCGGTCGGCCCACACAGGCCGAAGCTGAGCGCCGGCACGACCTGCTCTTGCGCACGGCCGCGGAGCTTTTCATCGCGCATGGTTTGCAAGGGGCTTCGCTCGACGCCATCGCACGGGCGGCCGGCGTCGCCAAGCGCTCGATCTATGCGCGTTATGCCGATAAGGGCGAACTCTTCGTCGCGGCGATCGAGCGGCTGATGGAAGACCGGATCGGTTCGCTTGCCGCCTATGAGGTGGGCGATGCGCCAGTCGAAGAAGGGCTGCTCGGCTTTGCCCGCCTCCTGCTCGACATTGCGCTCAAGCCACAAACGATGGCGCTCGTGCGAATGCTGATCAACGAGGGACCGCGGTTTCCGCAGCTCGCGCGGCTCGATGCCGAGCGCAATCGGCACAAGGGCCTGGCGGCAATCACCCGTGTGCTCAAAATCTACGCCGACCGCGGTGAGATCGTTGTCGAGGATCCGGATATGCTCGCCGAGATTTTTGGCGTGCTCACGGTGCGCAGCGCGCAGCATCGCGCCTTTATCCTGGGCCCGGAAGACCCGGCGCAGCTCGAGCGGAGGCTCAAGGGTTCGATCCGCATTTTCCTCAACGGTTGCCGGGCGCGACGAGCATGATCCGGAAAAGTGTGGAGCGGTTTTCCGACAAGATCATGCTCCAACAAAATGCATGATCCGGAAAAGTGTGGAGCGGTTTTCCGACAAGATCATGCGCGAGCAAAATGCATGATCCGGAAAAGTGTGGAGCGGTTTTCCGACAAGATCATGCGCGAGCAAAATGCATGATCCGGAAAGCATGCGCTTGCCACGGCTGTGACAGGCGAAGTGCGGTGTCCGGACCCTGGATCCCGGCTCTCGCTTCGCTCGGCGGGGAAAGTGGTGAGTGAAGCGCTGGCGTCGACTTCAGCTCTTCACCCGTACATATTCTCCGGGCGCGTCGCAGAGCGGGGCGAATTTTCCGCCGCCCGGCTCGCGCGCCGAAACTTTGTCGGATGAATGTTGCGTGATCCAGTCGAGCCAATCGGGCCACCAGCTCCCTTTGTGCTCGGTTGCGGCGCTTAGCCATTCCTCGAATGTGCGCGCCCACCAGGGGCCGGTCCAATATTGATATTTCGGTTTCGAGGCCGGATTGATCACGCCGGCAATATGGCCGGAGCCGGCAAGCACAAAGCGAACCTCGCCGCCGAAAAGTTGCATGCTCGCGAAGACGGACCTCGCCGGCGCGATATGGTCCTCGCGCGTCGCAAGACTATAGACCGGCACTTTGACTTCCGAGAGGTCCAGCTTCTCGCCAGCAATCACCATCTCGCCCTTGGCGAGCCTGTTCTCGAGATAGCAATTGCGCAAATAAAAGGAATGATTGGCCGCCGCCATGCGCGTCGAGTCCGAATTCCAGGTGAGGAGATCGAAGGGCAGGGGATTTTGGCCGCGCATATAATTATTGACGACGAAAGACCAGATGAGATCGTTCGGCCGCAGCATGTTGAAGACCGCCGCCATTTTCGATCCTTCGAGATAGCCGTTCTTCTCCATGCTTTTCTCGACCGCCGCGATCTGCTCCTCGTCGATGAAGACCTTGAGATCGCCGGCGTCGCTGAAATCCGTCTGCGTCGTGAAGAAGGTTGCGGAAGCGATGCGCTTGTCTTTACGACGCGCCATCAGGGCGAGGGCGATCGAGAGCAATGTGCCGCCGACGCAATAGCCCAGCGCATTGACGCGCTCTTCGCCTGTCGCCTTGTCGATCACGTCGAGCGCGGTGAACACGGCTTCGTTCAGGTAGGCTTCGAAATCCTTGCCGCGATGGCGCTCGTCCGGATTGACCCAGGAGATCAGAAAGACGGTCAGGCCCGCCTCAACCGCGAAGCGGACGAAGCTCTTCTCCGGGTTCAGGTCGAGGATGTAGTATTTGTTGATCCAGGGCGGGATCACGAGCAGCGGGCGCTTATAGACCTTCCCGGTCGCCGGCGCATATTGAATGAGTTCCATGAGCTCGTTGCGATAGATCACCTTGCCCGGCGTCGCCGCCACATTGACGCCGAGCTCGAATTTCGAGGAATCGCTCTGCCTGATCCGCAGAGTTCCATGGCCCGCCCTGATGTCTTCCGTCAGGAGCGAAGCGCCGCGCACCAGATTTTCGCCGCTCGACTTCAAGGTCTCGTGGAGCAATTCCGGATTGGTGCCGACGAAGTTCGACGGCGAGAGCGCGCTCGAAATCTGCCGCAGATAGAATTGCGCCTTCTGCCTCGTATGCGGGTCGGCCGTTTCGGCGCGCGCGACGAGGTTTTCCGCCCACTGGGTCGAGATCGCATGCGCCTGGCGCAGGAAGTCGAAGATCGGGCTCTCGCGCCATTGCGGCGCGGCAAAACGTTTGTCGCTGGGATCATAGGGGACGACCGGCTCGTCGGCCTCGCCCGAAAGGCGGCGCAACGTATGCGCCCAGAGGCTCAGAAAATCGCTCGAGATCGCCGTCTGCGCCTCGACCGTGCGCTGCGGATCGGCAAGCCAATATTCGGCAACGCGCCCGAAGCTTTTGACCGCATCGACCACTGCGTCGGCGAGCCCGCTCGTCGAGCGACCGATATCGGCCGGCTCGACCAAGGCGGCGAGCGCCTTGCTTCCCTCTCCGACGAGCAGCGCAAGATTATGCGAGAGCTTGTCGAAATCCGGGGTCGCGGGTTCGGCGACCTGTAGTTCGAGCTTTTCGGCAGGCGGATTCGGCGCATTCGGCATCTCAGCACCGCCGCTCCGCCGTTTGCGCTTGCGCTTCTTTGCCATTCATCGGTCACCTTTGCCGCTCTGTGCGCCATGATAGGGCTTTATTCACCAGCTAGGAATATTGCCGGGGGAGCCGATCATGCCGAATTTCGGATGAGATTGATGTGGTTCGTGAAGCGGAGAATTCAATTTTTCTGTTGCGCGGCACTCGTGGCGTGTTTCGGCGCAAGCCCTCTCCTCGCGCAACAAAGCCAAACGCAACAGAAACCGCCACAGCCCTACGGGGGCGGCACGCCGCTCGACGTCATCCTCAATACGCGCTTCTGGACGGATGTGCCGGAGGCCCAGGATTTCGTGAAGGCGGCGCGGCCGCCTGAAGACTCTCTCGAGTACCAATCGACGGGCGGCAAGGATATCACGCGCCCGAGGCCCGATACGCCCGAACAGCTCAAGTCGATGGAAGACGAGCTCGAACGCGCCGGCGCGGCGGCCGACCATGCCGCCGGAATCAAGAACGATTATTTTCATGTCCCGCCAAAAACCGCGCCGAAGAAGAGGCTGACTGCGAAGCCTGCAGCTTTACATCATAAGCAGGCGCAGAATTGATCGAGCTCAAGTCGGGCTAAATTTCCGGCGCGCGGAAGCTCAAGATCGCATCGGTCGGAAAATCATAAAGCTTGCCCGTCTCTTGCCATTCGGGGCTCACGAGCGAGAGAATTTTGGGAGCGAGCTCCTCCGGCGTGCGTAAAATTCCCGGGTCTTCGCCCGGCATGGCGGCGGCGCGCAGGCGCGTGCGCAAAGGCCCTGGATTGACCAACATGACCTTGACCGCGCTGGCCTGCGTCTCGGCCGCGTAGGTGCGCCCGAGCGCGTCGAGCGCCGCCTTGGAGACGGCGTAAGGTCCCCAATAAGGGTGCAGGTCCGCTCTGTGACCCGCCGCGGAGGTGATCAGCACGACGCGGCCCGCATCCGAGGCACGCAAGGGCAAATCGAGCGCGCGCACGAGGCGCCAATTGGCGGTGACATTGACCGCCATGACCTCATCCCATTGGGCAGGATCGAGATGCGCGAGGGGAGTAAGCGGGCCCAGGATTCCGCCATTGGCGATCAGAATATCGAGTTTCTTCCAGCGCGCATAAATCGCGGCACCGAGCCGGTCGAGCGCCGCGAAATCCTTGAGATCGCAGGGAACGAGCGTCGCCTCGCCGGATTTCGCGCGGATGAGATCGTCGAGCTCCTCGAGCGCGCCTTGGGTGCGCGCGAGTGCAATGACATGCGCGCCGGCTCGGGCAAGTTCGAGCGCGATCGCTCGGCCGATCCCGCGCGAAGCGCCGGTCACGAGAGCGATACGGCCGGGCAGCAGCATGACGGGGCGGGATCGGGCGCTAGCCCGTCTCCGCAAGCAAAGAGAGCTGGGATTTCGTCTCGCCGCTGACGTCGGTGAGGCTCGTCGGATAATCCCCGGTAAAGCAGTGATCGGTGAATTGCGGGCGCGCCGGATCGCGGCCCGGCTCGCCCATTGCGCGGTAGAGCCCGTCGACCGACAGGAACGCGAGCGAATCCGAGCCGATATAGCGGCGCATGTCTTCCAGCGAATGGGTGGCGGCGAGCAGCTTCTCGCGTTCCGGCGTATCGATCCCGTAATAATCGGGATGGGTAATCGGCGGCGAGGAGATGCGGAAATGAACTTCGCGCGCGCCCGCTTCGCGCATCATTCGGACGATCTTCACCGAGGTCGTGCCGCGCACGATCGAATCGTCGATGAGCACGATGCGTTTGCCGGCAACGGCGGCGCGATTGGCATTGTGCTTGAGCCGCACGCCGAGCTCGCGCACGGATTGCGTCGGCTGAATGAAGGTGCGGCCGATATAATGATTGCGAATGATGCCGAGCTCGAAAGGAATACCGGATTCCTGTGCAAAACCGAGCGCCGCAGGCACGCCGGAATCGGGAACGGGGACGACCACGTCGGCATCGATCTTGGTCTCGCGCGCGAGCTCGCGGCCCATGGCCTTGCGCACGTCGTAGATGGAGTGGCCGTGGACGACCGAGTCCGGCCGGGAGAAATAAATATATTCGAAGATGCAGGGCCGCATCGGCCGTTTCGGGAAGGGATGCAGGCTCTCGATCCCATCTTCCGAGATCACGACGATCTCGCCGTTTTCGACGTCGCGGATGAAGCGCGCTCCGATGATGTCGAGCGCGCAGGTCTCGGAGGCGAGAATATAGCGCCCGTCGAGCTCGCCGATGACGAGCGGCCGAATTCCCAGAGGATCGCGCGCGCCGATGAGCTTCTTGTGCGAGAGCGCAACGAGCGCATAGGCGCCTTCGATCTGACGCAAGGCTTCGATGAAGCGCTCGATGATCCTCGTGCGCCGGCTCTTCGCCACGAGATGGAGGATGACTTCCGTGTCGGTGGTCGATTGGAAGATGGCGCCGTCGTTCACGAGCTCGCGGCGCAGAGTGAGGCCATTGGTCAGATTGCCATTATGGGCGACGGCAAAGCCCCCGGAGCTCAATTCGGCGAAGAGCGGCTGGACGTTGCGCAGGATCGTCTCGCCGGTCGTCGAATAGCGGACATGCCCGATGGCCGAGCGGCCGGGTAGGCGCTCGATCGTCGAACTATGGGAGAAATGGTCGCTCACGAGGCCGAGTCGGCGCTCGGAATTGAACCTGTGCCCGTCGAAAGCGACGATACCGGCGGCTTCCTGGCCGCGGTGTTGCAGGGCGTGCAGCCCCAGCGCTGTGATGGCGGCGGCGGCGGGATGGTCGAAAATGCCAAAAATGCCGCACTCTTCGCGTAGCCGGTCGGCGTCGAGATCGAAGGTATCTTCGGAAGAAGCGGCACCCGTCGAGTCCCGAGGATCGCAGTTCAAAGGATTTTACCTCCATTGCCGCGCCAGGCGGGCAGACTGCCTTCGCGCAACTGACATAATATCACATCGGCCAAATGCCAGAATTTTTCCCGTTTCACCAGAATGTTAGGCCAAGGGAATCGCGGGCTGGACAGCGAATCAGGCGGTAGGGAGACCAAAGAGCGAACCCCTAGGTCTTGCCCGGCGCAGGGGCCGCCGGCGGGGCAGCCGGAGCGGGCTGGGGCGCAGATGGGCTCGGTGCGGACGGGGCCGGCGCATTCGCCGGGGCAGGCGCCGTATCGCTGTCCGGCGCGGATTCATCGGTCGGTTTGGCCTTTTTCAGCTTGTTGATCAGGCCTTCGGGGTCGTCCGGCAACATGGCGATCAGCTCGTCGCCCGTCGATTGAAGGACAGGTTTCATCCGCGCGTCCTTCACCCAATCGGGCTGCGCCTTTTCGGGTACGAGCCAATTGAAAAAGACGAAGGCGATGACGCAGAGCAGGACGCCGCGTACGGCGCCGAATACGAAGCCAAGCGAACGGTCGAGCGGGCCGACTTTCGAATCGAGAATGGCATCCGAGATTTTGACCGTGATCAGCGAGACGAGAATGAGGGTGACGAAAAAGACGAGAGCCGCCGAAGCTGCAAGCGCCACGGCCTCCTTGCTGATGTAAGGCTTTATGTAAGGCATAACATAGGGATGAAAATAAACGGCGGCGATGGCGGCCGCGCCCCAGGAGGCGATCGCCAAGACCTCACGGGTGAAGCCGCGGACCATGGCAAGGACCGCCGAAATGAGGACAATGACGATCACGCCAAGATCGAGATAAGAGGGCATAGGAGCCTCACGCGTCTGATTAATCTCAAGATTATTGCGGCTTATAGCGAAGCACCTGCTTCGCGTCACTATTATGGCCCCTCTCGCCGGCCTCCGGCGATGAGGGCGACGAGATCGGCCACATCGGAGCAGGCTTTGAGCGTCATGTTTTCGGGCCGCGCCTCTCTCGGCTCTTGCGATGCGGAAGGCACGATCGCGCGGGTAAAGCCGAGCTTTGCCGCCTCCTTCAATCGCGTTGCCGAATGTGGCACCGGACGAATCGCGCCCGAAAGCCCGATCTCGCCGAAAAAGACGCTGTGGGCCGGCAAGCTACGGCCGGTGAATGACGAAACGAGGGCGGCCGCGGCGGCAAGATCTGCCGCCGGTTCGTTGATCCGCAATCCGCCGGCGATATTGAGAAAAACGTCGTGCTGGCCAAGCCGCAGCCCGGCGCGCGCTTCAAGCACCGCGATCACCATGGCGAGCCTGTTCTGATCCCAGCCGACGACGGCGCGCCGCGGCATGCCCAAAGGGCTCGGCGCCGTCAACGCTTCGATTTCGGTGAGCAGCGGCCGCGTCCCCTCGATCCCGGCGAAAACAGCGATGCCCGGTGTCGACTCGGCATGGCCCGACAAGAACAAAGCCGAGGGATTGCCGACCTCGGCGAGGCCGCGGCCGGTCATCTCGAAAACGCCGATCTCGTTGCCCGGGCCGAACCTGTTCTTCAAGGCGCGCAGAATCCGGAAATCGCGCCCGCCTTCGCCGTCGAACGACGTCACAGCATCGACCATATGTTCGACGACCCGCGGACCCGCGATCTGTCCGTCCTTGGTCACGTGACCGACGAGAATGACGCTTGCGCCGGTCGTCTTGGCGTAGCGGATCAGGGCTTGCGCCGCCCCGCGCACTTGCGTCACCGTGCCGGGCGCGGCTTCGACGGTCTGCGTCCACATGGTCTGAATGGAATCGATGACGAGCAGGGCAGGGACATCGTCGCGCAGGGTGGCAACAATATCCTCGACTTTCGTCTCTGCAGCGAATTCGATACCGGCCTCGGTGAGGCCGAGACGTTCGGCGCGCAGCCGCACCTGGTCGATCGCCTCCTCGCCCGAAATATAGACGATGCGCTGACGCCGGCGCGCGAGCGCGCCGCAAACCTGGATGAGCAAGGTCGATTTGCCGATCCCCGGTTCGCCGCCGAGGAGCAAGACGGAGCCGGGCACGAAACCGCCGCCCGTCACGCGGTCGAATTCGCCGATGCCTGTCGTGATCCGCGGCGGCGCCACGGTGGGCGCGGCAAGATCCGAAAGCGCGAAGATCCGGCCTTTGCCGCCGTGCGTTGGCGCGCCGATCGTCTCTTCCACAAGCGAATTCCAGCTACCGCAGGCGTCGCACCGCCCCTGCCAGCGCGGCGCCACAGCGCCGCAGGTTTGGCAGACGAAAGAGGTGCGGATTTTGGCCATTCGTTTTTCCTTGGTCTCTTTGGCTTCTTTCCCTGCTTCGACCTCCTCGCGCTTTCCGGCTGGGCCCCGGATCGTCGCCCGCTTTGCGGGCTCGTCCGGGGAAGTGGCTGACTTCACCCTCGGCCCCTCTCTTTCGTAAGGGGGCGAGGCAACATCTCAAATCCGCGCGGGCAGATCCTCCTCGCGCGCGAGATTGGCGAAACGCGTGACTTCGGCCTCGAAGGCGAGTTCCACGGTGCCGGTCGGCCCGTGGCGCTGTTTGCCGATGATGATCTCGGCCTTTCCGTGGACCTGTTCCATCTGCTGCTGCCATTCGAGGAATTCTTCGGTTCCCTCGTGCGGCTGTCGGTTCTTCAGATAATATTCCTCGCGGAAAACGAACATGACGACGTCGGCGTCCTGCTCGATCGAGCCCGATTCGCGCAGGTCCGAGAGCAGCGGACGCTTGTCGTCGCGTCCCTCGACCTGGCGCGAGAGCTGCGAGAGAGCGAGGATCGGTACGTTGAGTTCCTTGGCGAGCGCCTTCAATCCGGTGGTGATCTCGGTGAGTTCCTGCACGCGGCTGTCGCTGGCGCGCGTTCTGGCGCCGGAGAGCAATTGCAGATAGTCGACCACGAGCAGGTCGAGGCCGCGCTGGCGTTTCAGTCGGCGGGCGCGCGCAGTGAGCTGGGCGATCGAGATGCCGCCCGTCTGATCGATATAGAAGGGGATCGTCTGCATCTCGCGAACGGCTTGCGTGATGCGGCTGAAATCGGCTTCCGTAATATCGCCGCGGCGGACCTTGTAAGAGGGCACGCCGGCCTGTTCGGAAATGATGCGCGTCGCCAATTGCTCCGCCGACATTTCGAGCGAGAAGAAGCCGACGATCCCGCCATTGACCGTCGCATGCGTGCCATCCGGCCGCGTTTCGAATTCATAGGCGCGCGCCACATTGAAGGCGATATTGGTTGCAAGCGCTGTCTTGCCCATGCCCGGGCGCCCCGCGATGATGACGAGATCGGACGCCTGCAGGCCGCCGAGCATCTTGTCGAGATCGGTGAGACCCGTCGCGATCCCCGAGAGGCGCCCGTCGCGCTCCCAGGCTTTCGCCGCCATATCGACGGCCGTCGCCAAGGCATCGGAGAAGCGCTGGAACCCGCCGTCGTAACGCCCGGTCTCGGCGACTGAATAGAGCTTGCGCTCGGCCTCTTCGATCTGGTCGCGCGGCGAAGCCGTGACCGGCGCGTCATAGGCGCTGTTGACGATATTTTCGCCGATGGCGATGAGATCGCGGCGCACGGCAAGATCGTGAATGGTGCGACCATAATCGAGCGCATTGATGATGGTCGTCGCCTCGGCCGCAAGGCGGGCCAGATATTGGGCGATCGTAATGCCGCCGAGATCGTGCTCGCCGAGGAAAGTCTTGAGCGTAATTGGCGTCGCGAGCTTGCCGGCGCGGATTAGTTGCGCTGCAATATCGAAGATGCGTCGATGCAGCTCTTCGGCGAAATGTTCCGCCTTGAGAAAATCGGAGACGCGATCGAAGGCGTCGTTGTTGACCAGGATCGCGCCGAGCAGCGCCTGTTCCGCCTCTACGTTGTGCGGTGGTGTGCGAAAGCCCGCAGCCTCGTCGCGCGCCTCGCGAGGGGCAAGAGCAGTCGAACGTTCCGGCATGGGCGAATCACAGGGCCAAAAATTCTGAAAGACCAGCCCTTCTTACACGCGCCCTTCCCAAAGGGGAGGAAAATATTGCCGCGAGCGGCTCGTTTCACGAAATCCACAAAGGCAAGAAATACCAACACTGTCGCGCTTTGGCGTCTGGACTTCGCGATGATCTTGATCCATCGCTCGGATTGGGCCCTCAGAGGATGAACGCGCAAGCCGCGTCATCCTCCGCGCGTATGGGCTAGCCCTGTTCGCCCGCGGCTTCGGCAGCTGCAGCGCCGACCTCGGAAAGGCCGAGATCTTCCATCGTGGTTCGCTCGACGGCCAGCGTTTCACCTCTCGCCTGCCGCTCGGCTTCTTCCGGCGAGCGCGCGACATTGATCGTGATCGTGCACTCGACCTCGGGATGAAGATTCACGGGCACTGAATGAAGCCCGATTGTCTTGATCGGCAGGCTAAGCGCGATCTGCTCGCGCGCCGTCCTGAAACCGCCGGCGGTCACCGCTTCGGCGATATCGCGCGCCGACACGGAGCCGTAGAGCTGGCCGCTCTCGCCCGCCTGACGGATGATCGTGAAGCTCTGGCCGGCGAGCTTTTCGGCAACCGCTGCGGCCTCGTTCTTGCGCTCCAAATTGCGCGCTTCGAGCTCGACCCTTTGCTCGGCGAAGCGCTTCTTGTTGGATTCGGTCGCGCGCAGGGCCTTGCCGGTCGGCAGAAGAAAGTTGCGGGCATAACCGTCTTTCACGCGCACCGTGTCGCCCATCTGGCCGAGCTTGGCGATGCGCTGGAGGAGAATGACTTCCATGACTTTATCCTTCGTTCAATTGTGAGAAGCGGCGGCCGCAGCTTTGCGATCGCGCAAGGAGAAACCGGCTTCGACGAGCCCGATGATTGTGAAGACCGCGAGCGGCCAGGGGGTGAGGAGCACGAACGTGACGTAGACGCCACAAAGCAGCGCGCCGCGAAATTTGGCGCCGCGCGAGAGATCGTGGATCACGCAGAGCCCCTGCAAGGCGAAGAGGATCACGAGGACTGCGGTGGCCGCGCTCGCGACCAATCCTGCGATGCCGCCGAGCAGGCAGAGCGCGCATGCGGCGGCAAGGACGAGGCCCAGCAAACGCGGCACGCGCAGCTCATGCGGAATATCCGGCCAGGGGCGGGTCAGGCGATCGGAGATTTGAACGATCCGACCGGCGAACCAGAGATTGAGCACGAAAACGAGAAGGATCAGCGAGGCGAAAAGCGGCGGCATGGCTCTGATTATCAGCCGCGCCAGCACGACAGGATCGAAGTGGTTCGGCAATTCGTAGGGGGAGAAGGCTTGGACCACCAATGGGGCCATTCTGGCGGCGGCGCTGTCGAAACTCGTCTGGCCGAGGCTCACGATGAGCGTCGCAAGCGCAACGATCGCAAATCCGATCAGCGCAGCTTGGCAGACGATCAGGCCGACCGGATAATAATCCGAAGATTTCCCGTTGCGCCGCGCCGTCCAGGGTAGCGCAATGTCGAGTCGATTGAGCCCGGCGAGCCGCGCCAGCCACCAGGCGGGCAGCGCCAGGCATATGGCGAATACGAGGCCGCTGAGCCCTGCCGTCACGATCGCATCGACCCATTGGTTGTGCGGCAGAAAAGCCGCCGCCATCAGGGCGGTGAAGGTGAGGGCGGCGATCGCTGCCGCACCCAGTCCCGTTGCATGGCCGAAGCCGAGCGTCGCAATCATCAGCGGCAGAGGCGAAAGAGAAGCGACGATCAACGCGGGCAGCGTGCCTTGTCGAAAGCTGACGAGGAGAAGCGTCGTCGCAAGCCCGCTGCCGAGCGCAACCGGAAGCCTAAGATCGAGTGCCTTTATCTTCACCATCGCCGAGCTGTCCCGCCAATGCGGTTAGGGAGGTCATCCCAGCCAAGCCGTGACTTCGAGCATCCGACTGATGCTCGAGCGGTCTTTTCGCTGCGGAATATCAGCGGATTACATAGGGCAAGAGCCCGAGGAACCTCGCCCGTTTGATCGCCTTGGCCAGTTCCCGTTGCTTCTTGGCGGAGACAGCCGTGATACGCGAAGGCACGATCTTGCCGCGCTCGGAGATGAAGCGAGAGAGAAGCCGCGTATCCTTGTAATCGATCTTCGGCGCATTGGGGCCGGAAAAGGGGCAGGTCTTGCGGCGGCGAAAGAAAGGCCGGCGCGCCGGAGCTGCAGCAGGGGTAGCCATCAAAATGCTCCTTCTTCGGGGGCGGCCTCGTCACGCCGCCGGCTGGAGCGTCCGCGTCCACGGTCGCCGCCGCGGTCACCGACGCGTTCGCCACGATCATCATCGTCGCGCTTGCGCATCATGGCGGAGGGGCCTTGTTCCAATTCCTCGACCCTTATGGTGAGGAATCGCAGGACGTCTTCGTTGATGCTCATCTGCCGCTCCATCTCGGCGACGGCGGCGGGAGGCGCATCGATGTTAAGAAGGGTGAAATGCGCCTTGCGGTTCTTCTTGATCCGATAGGCGACCGATTTGACGCCCCAATATTCGATCTTTTCGATCTTGCCGCCCTGCGCCTCGATGATGCCCTTGAACTGCTCGTTCAGGGCCTCGACCTGCGGAGCGGAAATATCTTGGCGCGCGAGATAGACGTGCTCGTAGAGAGCCATATTCTGCCTTTCCTTGTTTGAGGCCCGGCGCAAAGCCCTTCGAGCCCGGAAAGGCTCGAACGAACGAAGGCGGAGACACGGGAAGACGGGGAAACCCTTGCGCGGCAGCGCCGCGCCTTCCGTTCAGCCCCCAGCCGGGCCACGCAGGCTCAACCCTGCGCGGGAAGGGCGCTTTATACGTGGAATTGCCGCAAACGCAAGGATCCGTCGCCCGATCGTGAAGGAATGGCCCTTTTGCCGCCGCCCTCTCTTCGTTCAATATGGATTCCTTGAAGGGGCGGCGACATGCGGTTCATTCTGGCGCTTCTTTTCTGCGGCTTACCTCTCGTGGCCTACGCCGGCGATGTGAGCTTGCCGTCCCTCGCGCTCGACCCGCCGCCTCTGCCTTCGACGCATTGGAACGGCCTTTCGTTCGGCGGCGGCGCTTACGCACTCTCGAGCACCGCGAATGGGCGTCTGGCCGTATCGGCGCAGAGGCCGAACGAAAAAGCCGGCGCGGGGAGCGCCGGCGACAATGGCCTTCACGTCAGTCTACACATGTTCACCGGCGCTTTCGCCGGGGGTGCGATCCGGCACTAATCAACATCGCCCTTTTTCATGCTGCCGCCGGCCTTGTGCATGCAATCCTTGCGGAATTTCTTGCGCTCTTTGCCGTGCAGGCCTTTGGCATCGGCTTCTTTCGAACATTCGATGGATTGCGGGGAATGTTGCTTAGCCATGGGCGCGGACGTCGCGGGCGGCGCTGACGTCGACGATGTCTGCGCAAAGGCCGGGCTCAAGCTGAGGCAGCCGAGCAGGGCGAGCAGGGCAAGCAAAGGTTTCTTCATCATCTCCTCCCTTGGTCAAGCGCTGGAGCGGGATACGAAAAAGTGGACACCGTTTTTCGCGCAAATCCCGCTCTGAATCCCTGGAATCGATCACGTTCATGCTTTGGATCGATCCGATCCAAAGCCACCGTCATCCAGCCTCTTACCCGCAATCGCGGGAGCGAACAATCCTCGCGGCTCTTCGCACGAATCTATTGCAGCAACTTGACTACACGCAGGGACCCCATTCGCCGCTGGGGTGAATGCGCCAGGACTTGAGCCCGGCCTTCGCGACGACGACGCGCCCGCTTTTGGCCACGGACACGAGATGTTTGAAGACGATCGGCGTGCGCCAGGCAAAAGGCGTCTCCGGATCGCAGACGGCGCGATATTCCTCCGTGTCCTCGTCTTCCATCAGCAGCGTTCCGACCCGGTCGGGACGCATCTGCGAACTCAAGCTGCGGTCGCTCTTCCACAGGCATTCGAAGTCGCGGCAGACGTCGGGGCGCATTTCATAAATGGCGCAGCCGCCACCCGCGACGCAGTTCTCGCAAGCGGGTCCTGCCGGCTTTTGCAACTCCTCGATTTCGAGAATTTTGCAGCAGAGGCTGCAGGCACCGCAGGCTTTTCCAGGAATTTCCATAAGGCAGCTCCCGTGCCGAAGTCGGCTTTCCAAGATTCGCGATCGTGCCGATGATGCGCGTGCGAAGCAACCGAAATCGCCGCGTCGGTTCTCATTCCCGCTGTTCGCCCCGCTGCTTGACAGAACCTCGCCGCAATGTCACTCGCACGCGTTCGAATTTGGGTCGGCAAGTAGCAGGCATGAAAGCATTCGTTTTTCCGGGACAGGGTTCGCAAGCCGTCGGCATGGGCAAGGACTTGGCCGAAAATTTTGCGCCGGCGCGCGCCGTTTTCGAAGAGGTGGACGCAGCCTTGAACCAGAAGCTCTCGACCCTGATGTTCGAAGGTCCGGAAGCCGAGCTCACCCTGACCGCAAATGCCCAGCCGGCGCTGATGGCCGTGAGCCTTGCCGTAACCCGTGTGCTCGAGGCCGAAGCCGGCCTCGACCTTGCTCGCGATGCGGCCTATGTCGCCGGCCATTCGCTCGGCGAATATTCGGCGCTGGCCGCCGCCGGCTCTTTGAGCATTGCCGAGGCTGCGCGGCTCTTGCGCCGGCGCGGGCAAGCCATGCAGGAGGCCGTCCCGGTCGGCAAGGGCGCCATGGCAGCCTTGATCGGCATCGACGACAATAGGGCAAAAGCGATCGCCGCCGAGGCGCAGGCGGACGTGCAATGTGTCTGCGCGGTCGCCAACGATAATGGCGGCGGCCAAGTCGTGATTTCCGGCGCCAAACCGGCAATCGAACGCGCCATCGAAATCGCCAAGGCGAATGGCATCCGCCGCGCGGTTCCGCTTCCCGTCTCGGCGCCGTTTCACTGTGTGCTGATGCAACCGGCGGCAGAGGCGATGGCGGCCGCCTTGTCCGAAGTTGAAATCAAAAGGCCGCAGGTTCCGGTCGTCGCCAATGTGCTTGCCGCGCCCATCGAAGACCCGCAGGAAATCCGGACGCGGCTTATCGAGCAGGTCACAGGAACCGTGCGCTGGCGCGAAAGCATTCTGTTCATGGCGGCCCGGGGCGTCTCCTTGTTCGTCGAACTTGGATCGGGCAAGGTTTTGAGCGGGCTTTTGAGGCGCATTGTGGAAAGCGGCACGGGCATATCGGTCGGAACGGCGGCCGAGGTCGAGGCCTATAGGGCGCTCGGCTGAGCGAGGCGAAGAATGTTCGATCTTTCCGGCAAAACGGCTCTCGTGACCGGCGCCAGCGGCGGCATAGGCCAGGCGATCGCGCGCGCTTTGCACAGCCGTGGCGCATCGGTTGCGCTCTCCGGTACGCGCAAAGAAGCGCTCGGCGAACTCGCCGAGGAATTGCGCGACAAGGTCTGCATTCTGCCCTGCGATCTCGCCGATCCGATTGCGGTCGAGCAATTGGTGCCGGCGGCGGAAAGCGCGATGGGCTCGCTCGATATTCTGGTCAACAATGCCGGCCTCACGCGCGACAATCTCCTTCTGCGGATGAAGGATGAGGAATGGGACGTCGTTCTTTCCGTCAATCTGACGGCCGTCTTTCGGCTGACGCGCGCCGCGGTCAAAGGCATGCTTCGGCGCAAATACGGCCGGATCATCGGGATCACCTCGGTCGTCGGGCTCATCGGCAATCCCGGCCAGGGCAATTACGCCGCTTCCAAAGCGGCGATGATCGGCATGTACAAGAGCGTTGCATGGGAAGTCGGGGGGCGCAATGTAACGGTCAATTGCGTGGCTCCCGGATTGATCGAAAGCCCGATGACTGCCGAGCTCGACGAAAAGCAGAAGGCCTTCCTGCTGGCGAGAGTGCCCGTAGCGCGCCTCGGCGTTCCCGAGGAGGTTGCGGCGGCCGTGGTTTATCTGGCGAGTTCCGAGGCCTCTTACGTGACCGGGCAAACCTTGAACGTGAACGGTGGAATGGCAATGATTTGAACCGCCTAATGTGCGGCGGCGGACTCTTTCCGGGGTACTCGCCAACCCGTTTGAAGTGTGTTACCAACCGGGCGTCAGCTGGCGGACGGATCACCGGCGAGGCCGCAAGTCGGCTTTGCGCCTGACCGCAAGGGGTTCATACGGATCATGAGGACGCTTGGGCGTCCGCGCATCGAATCATTCGAGCGCCGCATTCGGATGGCTCCCACATGCCGGCGCTGCAAAGGATAGGACGAGGACCAAACGACCATGAGCGATGTCGCCGAGCGCGTGAAGAAAATTGTAATAGAACATCTCGGCGTAGACGCCGACAAGGTGACCGACGACGCCAATTTCATTGAAGATCTTGGAGCCGATTCGCTCGATACGGTCGAACTCGTGATGGCCTTCGAGGAAGAATTCGGCGTCGAGATCCCCGACGATGCGGCGGAATCGATCGTCACCGTTGGCGACGCGATCCGTTTTCTCGACAAGGCGACAGCGAGCTAGAGTTCGGCTCTCAAAGAGCCGAAGGTCACGTGGGCTCGGCCTGCCTTCACGCCCGACCTTCCAGTCTTCTCTCAACCCCCAAGGGCAAAAGCCTCTCCGCGCATTGCAAAAGCGGCGCGGGGATGGAATAGATCTCGTGCCGAGCGCGGGAAGCGAAACAGTCAATGCGCAGAGTGGTGATCACCGGTCTTGGTATGGTCTCGCCGCTTGCTTGCGGCGTGGAGGCAAGCTGGGAACGGCTGCTTGCCGGGCGCAGCGGTGCCGGCCCCATCCACGGCTTCGATACGTCCGATCTCGCCTGCAAGATCGCGATGCACGTGCCGCGCGGCGACGGCTCCAATGCGACCTTCAATCCCGATCAATGGATGGATACGAAGGATCAGCGCAAAGTCGATGATTACATCATCTATGCTGTGGCTGCTGCGACCCAGGCGCTCGACGATGCCGGCTGGAAGCCGCGCACGCACGAGGAGCAGATCCAGACGGGCGTGCTCATCGGCTCGGGCGTCGGCGGATTGGGCGGCATTTCCGAGACCGCGGTCATTTTGCACGAGAAGGGGCCGCGGCGCGTTTCTCCTTTCTTCATTTCCGGGCGCCTGATCAATCTCGCCAGCGGCTATGTCTCGATCATGCATGGCCTCAAAGGGCCCAATCACGCGGTCTCGACCGCCTGTTCGACCGGCACACATGCGATCGGCGATGCGGCGCGCCTCATTGCGCTCGGCGATGCCGAAGTGATGGTCGCGGGCGGCGCCGAATCGGCGATCAACCGCATCGGCATCGCCGGATTTGCCGCCTGCCGCGCCTTGTCCACGAATTTCAACGATCGGCCAAAACAGGCGTCGCGCCCCTATGACAAGGACCGCGACGGGTTCGTGATGGGCGATGGCGCCGGGTGCGTCGTTCTCGAGCCCTACGAACGCGCGAGGGCGCGCGGGGCCAAGATTTATGCCGAGGTCGTGGGCTACGGCATGTCGGGAGATGCCTTCCACATTACTGCGCCGGAAGGATCGGGCGACGGCGCGCTGCGCGCCATGCAAGCGGCGGTGAAAAGAGCCGGGATCACGCCGCAGGACGTCGACTATGTCAATGCGCATGGGACATCGACGCCGCTCGGCGACGAGATCGAGCTCACCGCCGTCCACAAGCTTTTCGGCAATGCCGACCCAAGCGGGCTTTCCATGTCTTCGACCAAGTCTGCCATCGGCCATTTGCTCGGCGCGGCCGGCGCGGTCGAGGCCATTTTCTGCACGTTGGCGATTCGCGATCAGATCGTGCCTCCGACTCTCAATCTCGATCATCCGTCGGTCGAGACGCCGATCGATCTCGTTCCGCATAAATCGCGCAAGCGCGAGGTCGAATTCGCGCTCTCCAATTCTTTCGGCTTTGGCGGGACCAATGCCTGCCTGGTGCTGCGGGCGCCCCAATAGGCAAAGGCAAAGGCAAAGGCCAAGGTCGAGCCTGAATTCTTCCGCAAATTGCTGATTATCAATGGCACTTGCGGGGGAATCTCGGCCGGGCGGACCGCGTTACCGATTTTGCCGCGCTCACGTTTCGTGTAGGATTGTTCCTACGTCTCAAATGGACATCAGTTTCATGGCAGGTCCGATTCAAAAGGACTCCGAGGCCCAGGGCGAGCCGCCAGCGCGTCTGTTTGGCCGCCGCCCGAAGCTGCAAAGCCCGAACGAAGCCTTGCAGCCGGAGACGCCGCCTCCGCCGCCTACGCCCCGGCGCCGGCGCCCGACGCTTTCGGCGCTTTCCGGCCTTCTGTCCTTTCTGCTCATCATCGCGGTTGGCTGCTTGTTCGGCATCGTCTGGGGCGAACATCGCCTGCAGGAGCCGGGACCGCTGCCGGCGGAAAAAGTGGTCTATATCGCGCCGGGCACCGACCTTCCCGACATCGTCGCAACGCTCGAACAGGAAGGCGTGATCGATAATCCGCTGCTGCTCAATCTCGCGCTGCTCATCGAGGGCAATCGCTCGCGCGTCAAAGCGGGCGAATATTCTTTCAAACAGGCCGCGAGCCTGCGCGAGGTGATCGATACGCTCGTCAGCGGCAAACAGATCCTGCATGCCGTGACCATTCCCGAAGGTTTGACTAGCGAGCAGATCGTCGACCGGCTACGCGCCAATGACGTGCTCTTGGGCGACATTCGCGAAATCCCGCCGGAAGGCAGCCTTTTGCCGGAGACATACAAAGTTCCGCGCGGCATGCCGCGCGCCGATCTCATCCGGCGCATGCAGGAGGACGACAAGAAGCTCGTCGCGCAAATCTGGGCGCATCGGGCGAGCAATCTGCCGCTGCATTCGCCCTACGAGCTCGTGACGCTCGCCTCGATCGTCGAGAAAGAGACGGGCAAAGCCGATGAACGGCCGATGGTCGCGGCGGTATTTCTCAACCGCCTGCAGAGAGGCATGCGGCTGCAATCCGACCCGACCATCGTCTATGGACTCGTGGGCGGCAAAGGGACGCTCGGCCATCCGATCCAGCGTTCGGAAGTCGAAACGCCTTCGCCATACAACACTTATCTGATCGATGGCCTGCCGCCGGGGCCGATCGCCAATCCCGGCCGTGCGGCGCTCGAAGCCGTGGCCAATCCTTCGCGCACGCTGGATCTTTATTTCGTCGCCGATGGCACGGGCGGACATGTCTTCGCCGAGACGCTCGAACAGCATTTGCACAATGTCGCGCGCTGGCGGCAGATAGAGAAGGATAAGGCCGGCGCGGACGTCGACAAATATGTGCCGCAGACCGCGCCGCGTTCGGAACAGCATGGCGAGCTCGACGACACCTCGGTCTATGGCGCCTTACCCACGTCTTTCAGTGATGGCAGTCCCGTGCCGCCTCGGTTAGGGCTCAACGCGGCTGCGGCGGCGATTTCCGCGGTCTCGCCTGTCATGCCGAAGGTCGCCACTGCCGCGCCGAAACCGGCGGCCGATGCGCCGGCCTATGTCGGAGGGCCGAGCCTCGACGATCTCGGTATCTCCGTGCGCGGCATCGGCTCGGCGCGCGCCGCCGCCAATCTTCTCGACGGGCCGGTCGACCAGAGCGGTCCGCAAGGCTCGCAAGTCAGTGCCAGCGCTGGCTCCGACACCGAGCAGTCCGATGATACCCCCGACTTGCCCCCGGAGAAATCGGCGCCTGCGCCCACGAAGGGTCCGGCCGTTTCGGACGCTTCGGAGGGCACGCCATACGATCCGCTTCACAACACGACCTATGATCTCAACTATCCCAAGAGCGTGCCGGCTGACTTCAAATAGCTTTTGGGATAATCAGGCCTCCGCATGAGAGGCGGCCAAGGCCGGCAAGGTTGAGATGACGATCGCCAGCATGACCGGCTTTGCACGCTATCCCGGGGTGACGGGCGCGCTGCGTTGGGCCTGGGAGCTCAAATCCGTCAATGCAAAAGGCCTCGATCTGCGGCTTCGCGTGCCGCCGGGCTTCGATGCGATCGAGGCCGATGCGCGCGCAAGGCTTGCAGCCAAGCTCAATCGCGGCACGTGCTATGCCACGCTGAGCGTGCAACGCGAATCCGTCACGCCGGAAGTGAGGATCAATGAGACCGCATTGCGCCGCCTTGCCGAGACTTTGGCGGGAATAAATGCGCCGGCTTTGCGACCGGCCTCGCTCGATGGCCTGCTCGCCGTACGGGGCATTGTCGAGATTCGGGACAGCGAGGACGAGGCGGAGTTGGCGCGCGCGCAGGAGGAGGCACTCGCGGGGCTCGAGGCCGCGATCGACCTGCTCGTCGCCATGCGGCAAGGCGAAGGGGCGGCCTTGGCCCGGATCATCGATGCCAAGCTCGCGAAAATCGCGCGCCTGCGTCAAGCTGCCGAGGAATGTCCGGCGCGTCAGCCCGAGGCCATTCGTGCCAAGCTCGCCGAGACCATCGCGCTCATCGCCGGCAATTCCAATTTCGATGAAACCCGGCTCTATCAGGAGGCGCTCGTGCTTGCCGGCAAAGCGGACGTGCGCGAGGAACTCGACCGGCTCGCCGCCCACGTCAGCGCCATTGTCGATCTTGCGGCGCGCGGCGGTCCCATAGGGCGGCGGCTCGATTTTCTCGCGCAGGAGCTCGGCCGCGAGGCCAATTCGCTCTGCGCGAAATCGAATGATGCGGCATTGACGGAAATCGGCCTCGAATTGCGCATCGAGATCGAGCAATTGCGCGAGCAGGTGCAGAACATCGAATGAGCCAAGGGGCAATATCCAAAGAGGGAGAAGGCCGGCGCGGCCTCATGCTGATCCTGTCGTCGCCCTCGGGCGCCGGCAAGACGAGTCTGACGCGCATGCTTCTGCAGAAAAGCGAGCTTGATCTTACTCTATCGATCTCGGTTACCACGCGGCCGCGTCGCTCGAGCGAAGTCGACGGCATCCATTATTCGTTCATTTCCGGCAAACGCTTCGAAACGATGCGTGACGGCGGCGAATTGCTCGAATGGGCGGAGGTGCACGGAAATTTCTACGGCACGCCGCGCGAGCCGGTCGAGCGCACGCTCGCGCAAGGCCGCGACGTGCTCTTCGACATCGATTATCAGGGCACGCAGCAGCTCAAGGAGAAGGCAGCCGACGATGTCGTGACAATCTTCGTGCTGCCGCCCTCGATGCGCGAATTGAAGGCGCGGCTCGAACGCCGCGCCGAGGACAGCGGCGAAGCCATCGCCAAAAGGCTCGCCAATGCGCGCAACGAAATCTCCCGCTGGACGCTCTACGACTATGTGCTGATCAACGACGATCTGCAGGCGACCTTCGAAGATCTCGTCGCAATCCTCAAGTCCGAACGCAAACGCGCGATAAGGCAAAGGAAATTCATCGCCGATTTCGTCGAGCGGCTGCTCCGCGAGGAATAGGCCGGCGTGTATCCGGCATCCAGAGATGCTCGGTCTCGTCTCCGGCGTCATCCGCGGCTTATCCGTACTTCCGGCAGACGTAGACATATTGACCGCACGGCGCCTCATGTGTCGGGCTGCCTTCGCCGACCTTCGTGCAGACGCGTCCCCATGCGACGCAGACGTGGCGTCCCGAATATTTAGGATATGCGGTTGTCATCGCGGCGGGATGGCCAGGCGCGTAGAGGCCGGGCGGAAGGGGTTGCGGATTGAGCATGATCCGGCCGGAGTGCCAGGGCGAATAGAGGCCGGGAGGCAAGGGCTGGGGATTAAGCGCGCGGGTCCAGGCGAAAGCCTGCGTGCCGGGGAACATCTGCAAAGCGGCGCTCGCGATGAGGGCGGAAGCGACCAGGGGGAGGTGTTTTCTCTTCATGACCAGACTCCATTTTTCGAGCCTGGTCATTGGTCGCGCGGGCCCGAGCGCAGGTTCATCCCTCTTCCGCGTGCGGGAGCGAGGGGCGAAGATCGCCGGGTAAGGAGACGGACGCAGCCGGACGCTAGCGCCGCCCGTCGCTCAAGCGCAGCTGCGCTCATGGTCGAGCAGCCATTGCTTGCGTTTCAGCCCGCCGGCATAGCCGGTCAGCGTGCCGTCAGCGCCGATCACTCTATGGCAGGGCACGACAATGCCGACGGGGTTGGATCCGACGGCGAGCCCGATGGCACGGTTTGCGCCGCGGCGCCCGACGCGCTCTGCCAATTGCCCGTATGTTGTCGTCGATCCGGGCTTGATCCGGCGCAGGCCGCTCCAGACTTGGCGTTGAAATTCCGTGCCCCCGGTTGCGACCGCAATCTCGGCGAGCGCCGCAAGTTTTCCGGCGAAATATTCATCCAGCGCGCGTGTGATCGAATGCGGGGCCGTGGCGGCGCCAATTTCGCACTCCCCATATTGGCGTTTGAGCAGGCGATGCATGCGCGCCTCGTATTCGTCGAAATCGAGCGCGCGCAGGCGCGCTTCATCGTCGAACACCAAGAGCATCGGTCCAAGCGGGCTCGCCCGCCGATCAAATTGCAAGCGCATGAATGATCTCCTTTTGCGGTTCGGCGGAATCCGCCGTCCAAAGATGAAGCGCGGCATAGGCCCGCCAAGGACGCCAATTTTCGGCGCGCGCGATGAGCTCGGCCGGCGTCGCCCGTCTGCCGGCGCGGCTGGCGAAAGCGCGCAGCAAGCCGAGATCCGAGGCGGGGAAGGCATCGCTCTGGTTGAGGGCGCGTAGCGCGATGTAATGCGCCGTCCATTCGCCGATGCCCGGCAGTTCGGTCAGACGCGCGACGGCGCTTTCGAGATCTCGAGGCGGGTCGAAGAGGTGGTGCGCCTGCGCGGCACGCGCGAGGCTCAGAATGGTTGCCATGCGTGCGCGCGGCATGCCCAGCGTCGCGAGCGCGGTGTCAGAAACGGCCGGCGGCTGCGGGAAGGCGTAGAGGAGGCCGATCGTCTGCGTGCCGGGCACCGGATTGCCACAGGCCTTGGCAAGGGCACCTGCCAGCCGGCGAGCCGCCTCGACCGATATCTGCTGTCCAAGAATCGCGCGAACCGCGATTTCAAATCCATCCCAGGCTCCAGGCACGCGCAGGCCGGGCCTCTCTGCGACGAGCGGCGCGAGGACCGGATCACGGCTCAATTCCTTGGCGATGACGGCCGGATCCGCGCCGAGATCGAAGATCCGCCGGATACGGGCGATGATGGTCGGCAGCGCCGAAAGGCGGGTGAAATGCACCTTTATTCGCAGAGCCGATTTCTCCGGCGCATGCTTGACTTCGATCCATCCGCTCGCCTCGCCGATTTCAATTGTGCGGCGATAGACGCCGTCGGTCACACTTTCGATCCCTGCAATCGCCCGGCGGCCCAAAAATCCGAGCATCGCCTCCCAATCGTAAGGCGGCCGATAGGGCAGAAGCAGCGAAATCGCCGCGCCGCTCGTGCCGGCTCGGGCGCGGCGCAGAGCGCCGGGCGGGCGATGATAAAGATCCTGAAACGTCTCGTTGAAACGCCGCACGCTGCCGAAGCCGCTTGCCAGGGCGATCTCCGTCAGTGACAGGTCCGTCTCGTGAATGAGCTGCTTGGCGAGCAGAATTCGGCGCGTCTGCGCAACGGCAATCGGCGAGGCGCCAAGGTGCTTTTTAAAGAGGCGGCGCAATTGACGTTCGCCGAGGCCGAGCCGGTTCGCCAAGGCATCGACGCGATCATCGTCGAGCGCACCGCCCTCGATGAGCGCCAAGGCGCGCGAGACCGTGGCCGAGGTACCTTTCCAGGCGCCGAGATCAGGCGAACTTTCTGGCCGGCAGCGCAGGCATGGCCTGAATCCTGCTTCCTGCGCCGCCGCCGCCGTCGGGACGAAGACGCAATTTTCGAGCTTGGGCGGCCGCGCCGGACAGATCGGCCGGCAATAGATGCCGGTGGTCTTCACGCAGGTGAAGAATTGTCCGTCGTAGCGCGCATCGCGGGCGAGGACGGCACGATAGCAGAGGGCCGGGTCCAATCTCATGGTCCCAGGATAGCGCAAATCGGCGCCGGATCTGGCGGTTTTCGGACGTGGATGCTAGGGCGATCGGGCGGTGCCTTGCAGATCGGCCAAAGCTCGCGCGAGGCGAACGAAGCCTTCGACGTCAATCTCCTCGGCGCGCTTTTGCGGCTCGATCCCTGCCCTACCGAGCAGCGCAGCCGGATCGGGGCCGAGGGTCCGCAGGCTCTGGCGCAGCATTTTGCGCCGCTGACCGAAGGCCGCCTGAGCGAGTTTGCCGAGGAGCTGGGCGTCGCAGGGCAAAGGTTCGGCACGGGGCACGAGCTCGACCAATGAGGAGGTGACTTTCGGCGGCGGCGTAAAGGCGGCGGGTGGCACGTCGAAGAGAATGCGCGTCGCGCAGCGCCAATTGGCGAGCACGGCGAGACGGCCGTAATCGGCGCGCGCCGCGGGCGTTGCGACGATGCGGGCCGCGACCTCCTTTTGGAACATCAGCACGAGCCGGTCGAACCAGGGTGGCCATGGCTCGGTTTCGAGCCAGCGCGTCAGCAGAGCGGTGCCGATATTGTAGGGCAGATTGGCGCAGATCCGCGCCGGACGCCTTGAGCCGGCGAGCTGCGAAAGATCGGCTTCGAGCGCGTCTGCTTCGATGATTTCGAGCCGGCCGGGGTAATGGGCCGCAATTTCCTCGAGCGCTTCGATCGCGCGTGCGTCGCGCTCGATCGCGATCACCAGCGCCGCGCCTTCACTCAGAAGCGCCCGCGTCAGCCCTCCGGGGCCAGGCCCGATTTCGATCATCGTTACACCTTCGAGCGGACCTGCGGCGCGCGCGATGCGGGCCGTCAGATTGAGGTCGAAGAGAAAGTTCTGCCCGAGCGATTTCTTCGCAGCGATGCCATGCTTGGCAACGACTTCGCGAAGCGGCGGCAGATTATCCTTCACGCAGCAGCGCCGGTTGGAACGCGCGCCATCCGGCCGGCGAGGCGCAAGGCGGCGATCAGGCTCGAAGGATCGGCTCTGCCCTCGCCAGCGATGTCGAAGGCCGTGCCGTGGTCGGGCGAACAGCGCACGAAGGGCAGGCCCAAAGTGACGTTGACGGCCTTGTCGAAGGCAAGCGTCTTGATCGGAACAAGGACCTGATCGTGGTACATGCCGATCGCGACGTCGTAATTCGCGCGCGCCGCCGCATGGAACAAAGTGTCTGCGGGGTAGGGGCCGCGCGCATCTATGCCGAGGCGCTTCAGTTCCGCAACCGCCGGCGCGATGACGGCGATCTCTTCGCGGCCCATGTGGCCCCCTTCGCCGGCATGCGGATTGAGTCCGGCAAAGGCAAGTCGCGGCGCCTTGATGGCGAACCGTCTCTGCAGATCGCGCGCGACGATCTTCCCGGTTTCGACGAGCAGCGCGATATCGACGAGCTGCGGCACGCGTTTGAGCGGAACGTGGATGGTCGCCGGCACCACCATCAATTCGGGTGACCAGAGCAACATCACCGGCCTTGCGGCCTCGCCGTAGAAGCGCTGCGCCAACTGCCCTAGAAATTCGGTGTGGCCCGGATGTTTGAATCCGGCGCGCTTCAAGACCTCTTTGGCGATTGGACTGGTGACGATCGCATCGGCTTGCCCGGAGTGAACGCGTTCGACGCCGATCTCGATCGATCGGATCGTCCCCTCTGAATCTGTGGCGTCAGGCCGGCCCAATACCCCTTTGACCGGATGGCCCAAAGGGAGAACCGGCAGTGCGCGGCCGAAGACGCCTGCGGCCTCGCTCGCCTCGACTGTCTCGATCGGAACCGGCAGATCGAAACGGCGGGCGAGGCCGGCGAGATGATCGGGATCGGCGATGATGAAAAAAATAGGCGCGGCCTCTTCCGCATGGAGCGCGAGCCAAGCTTTCAGCGCGAGCTCTGGCCCCACTCCGGAAGGATCGCCGCGCGTGAGCGCAAGCAGGGCGGGTCTTTCCATTACTTCTTCACGACGATGACCGCGTAGGAGCGGACCTCCTTCAGCTTTCTGGCGGCATCGGCTTCGATCTGGGCCGAGAGCAGTTTTTGCGAGATCTGATCGCGCAGCGCTGTGTCGTCCGACGACGTGCCCTTGCTGCAGACGGCGATCATTTCGATCCCGTCGACGGTCCGCTGCGGCGCCGTGAGATGGCCGACCGGCGTCTTGTCGAGCACCTGGCGCATGCCTTCGCTGAGTTGCAGAGAATTGCGGGTGATCGTTTCGCGCACCGCCACGTCTTCCATGCTGCGGGCAGCGGAGAGGCCGCTGTCGCAATCGGTAAAACGCGTTCGAAACTGCTCGGCTGCCTTCATGCGCGCGGCAATCTCGGCGGGCGATGCGCTCGGGAATATCGTGAAGATCACCTGGTTGACCTTATAATCGACTCCGGCGGCGGATTTGCCGCCGCTTCTGGCAAGCTCCTCGCGAACCTGCGTCTCGCTCGCCTCGACGCCCTTGTTATAAGCCTCGATGAGCGTGAGGAACTGATAATCGGCGGCGAAGTGGTCCTTGATGTGCTGCTCGGGAATGCCGGCGCCCTCCAGAGCCACCATGAGGGCCTCCGGCGCCATTTTGAGCTGAACGGCCTCCCTGGATATCTGCTGGCCGATTTCGGCATCGGATGCCTTGAGCTTGTATTTCCCCGTCTCGTCGAGCTTCAGAGTATCGTCGATCATGCTCTGCAAGGCGGCATCGCGGCTGGCGGGCTGATGCAGAACGCGCAGCAGCTTCATCCGCTCGTCTACGTCGATGTCGGTGATCGGATTGCCGTTGACCGTGGCGATGATGGCTTGGGCATGCACCGGCGATCCCGGCAGAAAAAATGCGATGCCTAATAGAAATCCGGCGAGGATGTTTGCCCTTCGCAGCAGAGACGAGAAGCTTCGCCGGGTCGGGTTGCCAAGAAACATTGCGACCTTTCTCCCTTGAGTTTCAATCCCCCATCGGCATGGCTTTTTAGTGATCGTGGCCGGCGCCGCCGCTCATTTTATTCCGTCGAGCGAGCCGCCATTGTAGCTCGCCTGTTTGAACGAGGCATCGCCGAGCGTGCGCAGCTGAATCTCGAATAGCAGCGTTTGATTATGCACGAAGGTTCCATATCCATTGTCCTGATAGACCGAGGTGTAGCTCGCCGTGACCGTCGTGCAATCGTTCTGGTAACCGGCTTCGGCGCCGACCGCTGCGATGGCGAACGGCCCGGGGTTGTTATAGCCGATCAAAGATGGCGGATAGAACTGCCGGCTCATGTCGAATGTGACGTTGCCCTGGACAAAATAATTGGCGTTGATCTGGTATTTAGAGCTCAGCGCAAGTCCTTGGCGGCGCACGTAATAGCCGAGCACGGGCTGCGACTTGTAATCGGCGAATTGCGCGCTGCCTGTCCAGGAGCCGAGATTGACGCTCGTGACGGCGTCGAGGCGAACCGGCTGCAGCGTCGCCTGGTCGAATTGTTCCTGCGTCGTGAATGAGATCAGCGGCCCGGGCACGAAGGTCAACGAAGCAACGTAGTTCGACCAAGGCGTATCGAGCCCCGAGCTCAAACCGACATTGGCCGCATCCGGGCTGGCATAGCTGTTCGTTCCGGCGACTTGAACGGATTGGCCTGCCGTGACGTTGATATAGCCGCCATTCTTGAAATTGAACGTCGCCTCGCCGCCGTAATTGGCGCGCGTACCCGTTTCGAACCGATCGTAGCCCGAATATTTATCCCAGGTGAAGAGATTGGTCGTATCGAAGACGAGGCTTTGCGAGTCGAGATTTACGAGCGTGTCGGCGCCGATCAGATTATTGGGCCGCGCGATGAGCTGGCCGATGGGTTCGACGACCAACGAGCCAGCGTCCGTATTGGCGAGGATCGGATAGCGATATTCGAGTCCGGCGCCGGGAACGACATAGCCGTTCGTGCCGCTCGTGACGAAATTCGTCTGCGCCGCGTTCGGAATGATCGAGGCGCCGGAAGCCGAGGTGAAGACGTCGGCATTGGTCGTGTTGAGGTCGAGCCATTGGCCGTTGACGCGGGCAAAAGCGAAGGGCGTCCAGACCTCGCCGACCGGATCGACATATTGGCGCTGCCAGGACACGTCCGCCGTCACACGCGAATAATCGCCGCCGATGCCGCGCAGAAGGCAAGAACCGGTCGTCGTGCCGGGCGTATAGCTCGGGCAGACGTTATAAAGCCCGTAAGCCTTGTCGAGATCCTGCGCACCGACCGCCTGGTAGTTTGCGAGCCCGGCGGAGAGATTGGTGAGGTTGAAATCCAAGGTGACATTGCCGCCGACTCCGTTCGTCTTGGCCGGATCGACGTTGAACATCTTGTTGTAATCGAGGACCGGAATGGCGTTCGGCTGCTGTGCCTGTATGTCGTTGGCGGTCAGGCCTTCGAAATGATAGCCGCGCAGGTCGAAATAGCCTTGATCGCCCTGTCCGGTCAGATAGGCGGTCGAGATCGCCTCGCTGAGATAATTGGATGAGACCGTCTTGTTGGCGACATTGTAGTCGCTCAGGAACCATTTGTCGGTCAGCAGGGTGAAGTCCCAGCCGTATTTCCAAAAATCGTTGATCTTGAATTCGCCGCCGCTCTCGAAATTGCCGCGCAGCACCCGCCCGCCCGGGCCGTAGGGGCTCGAAGGAAAGAGATTGGGCTGTTCCTGAAAGATTCCGTTGCCGCGGATGAAATATTCGCCGTTCGCGAGCCGGTGGCGCCATTCGAGCGTGCCGAAGAAACCTTCTTTCAGAAAATAAGCGGGAGTGAAGGT
Source organism: Beijerinckiaceae bacterium (assembly GCA_021324915.1). Taxonomy (GTDB): domain Bacteria; phylum Pseudomonadota; class Alphaproteobacteria; order Rhizobiales; family Beijerinckiaceae; genus Methylovirgula. The sequence goes on from JAJPIC010000023.1 coordinate 51,677, forward strand.
GAGATCATAATTCGGCGCCATGGCCCAGAAGATCGGGACCGCAACGCCCGGCCCCGCATAGGTCATGTCGAGATATTTGGGGGAGAGGACGCCGGACTTGCGTTTGACGCTCGGGTCGGGAGACGAGAAGAACGGCACCCACATCACGGGAATGCCGACGAATTCCAGCCAAGCGTCGGTATAATAGATCATCTTCTCGTCCTTCTTATGGACGATGCGCTTGGCACGGACCCGCCAAAGAGGCGGTTTTGAAGGATCGTCGGCGCAGACGGCGCAGGCCGTATAAGTTCCCTTCTGGTAGACCTCCGTATTGCCCTGGATGATTTCGGTATGCGGCGCGCTCACGTAAGTTTTTGACGCGGTTTCGGCGCGCAGGCTTTCGATGAATCCGTTGGCGAAATCCTTGGTGAGATCGAAGCGCGCGCCGTGCAGAATCGTGCCGTCGGGTTCGGTGAGCTTGGCGTGGCCCTCGGCGTAAACCCGGCCGGAATTGCGGTCGTAGACGATGCGGTCGGCCTGCAGAATGCGGCCTTCGTAATAGGCGCGCGCATTGCCTTCGGCTGCGACCGTATTCTTGTCCTTGTTGTAGACGAGCTGGTCCGCCTCGACGAACATTTTCGATTTCTGAGCGGGCGGCGGATTGGCGTTCTGCGCGCCGGCGGGGATGACCAAGGCGAGAGAGAGCGCGAGACAGAGCGCGAGGCGGCCGAAATTGCCCGCGAGTTGCCTAGCGGTCGCGCGAACGCGCCGAGCCTCCTCGCGCAGCCGGGCGACTGCGCGGAGCTCGGAACGGGCAGAGTGAGCGGCGGGGCAACACCTGCGCCCCATCAACCATCCTCCGTGTTGAGGAGAGCCAAAGCTCCGAGCAAACTTCCGACAACCGCAGGCGACCAGGCGGCCACCGGCGTGCTCAAGACGCCGGAGCCGCCGAGATCGGCAACCATTTTCGTCAACAGATAGAGCACGAAGCCGGCGCCAAGGCCACCGCCAACCATCTGGCCGATCCCGCCAAATCGGAAAAATCTTAATGAAAAGGCAGCGGCGATCAAAACCATGGCGACGAGCAGCAGCGGCCTTGCCAAGAGCGTCTGATACTGCAGCCGGAAGCCGGTCGAATCGAGGCCGGCCGTGTCGCTCTCTTCGCGCAGGCGCGGCAGCGACCAGAAGGGAACGGAATCGGGCGTGAGGAAATTCTCGCCCAACCTGTCCGGCGAGAGATCGGTGGCGAGCATGTAGGTGTTGACTTGCCGGGCTTCCTCGCCGGGCGTCGAGATTTCGGCGTTCTCCAGCTCCCAAACCCCCGGCAGGAGCACGGCGTGCTTGGCCTCTACGCGCTCTTCGAAGCGCCCGTCCGGCTCGTAAACATAGGCGGTAACCGAGGTGAGCTGGGTTCCCGCACCGGAGGCGTGAGCGGCGCGCAGAATCGCTTCGCCGTCGACGCTCTTCTGGCGGATCCAGAGCGTGGTATCGCCCTTATCCTGGCCGCTGCGTCCGAAGAGCCTCGTCTCGATCGCGTCGGCATGCTGCTTCATAACGGCTGACAGCGGGTTGAACAGAGTGACGGAGAGGATTCCGATGAGGAGGGCGATGCCGACTGGCGGCACCAGGAATTGCCAGACCGAGACGCCGGCCGCGCGCGCCACGATGAGTTCGAGTTTGCGGGTCAGATCGAGGAAGGCCATCATCGTGCCGAAGAGCACGCAAAAGGGCAGGATCTGCTCGGCGACGGAAGGCGTGCGCAGCAGCGACAGAACCGCGACGAAACCGGCGGTGACGCCCTGCATGCCATTGCAGCGGCGCAGCATTTCGACGAAATCGAAGACATAGACCATGCCGACGATTCCGGCGAAGACCGTCATGATGGTCTTGAAAAAGCGCAGCGACAAATAGCGGCCGAGGATCGAGTCGATCATCATGACGCCCCTCGCTGAGGTCTCGGCAAGTCATGTGCCGGCTCGGAGGGAGCTTTGCGACCGCGACTCGTATTGGGCTCGACCAACGGCATGACGCTTCCGTAGAGGGTAGGCCGACCGGTCCCACAGGTCTGGTCTGCAGGTTGCATGCGTTATGCGCCGCGCAGATCCGCCTCCGCGACCTCCAACTTCCGGCTCGAGCGGAATCCCCTTAGGCGCGCTTCCGGACCGCCTGAATCGGTCGGCCGCTGAAGCTCACCTTTCGCTACCTATTCCGAGCTATAGGTGCAAGCGGGTACGGGCTTTTTGAGGGCAAAGCCCACGCGATGCCGAGGCCCCCGTGGCCCGGACGTCACGCCGCGATTGACCGGCTTGCACAAATCGGTGAAGTCCACAATTCACATCTTGGCCCGGTGATTTACCCGCCTGTGCGAAATCTCTGCTGGATTACCCGCGGCTTCACCCAATATTCGGCAAGGGCACGGCGTGCGTGCCCGAATTGGCGAATTTGCTAGCCGTTCGGCTTTGAGCGGTGCTATCCGGCTCACGCGCGATCGCCGCGCGTGAGCCTCTGGCTGATCCGCTCCAGAAAGAGAGAGAAATGTCGCAGCCCGTGAAAATCGATTTCGTTCCTCTGGATTCGGTGAGCGTTCAGGCCCCGCCCGCCGGCAAGCGCGGCAAGAACAAGGCCCCGCAGACGCTCGTGCTCTTCATGGGCCAGGATTTCAATTTCGGCGAAGCGACCCGCAAACTGATCGGCGATGAAGGTGAGGCCTTGATCAAGCGCGCCGCGGCAGCCGCCAAGTTCAAAGGCAAGCCATCGAGCGCGCTCGACCTTATCGCGCCTGCGGGGATAGGTTTCGAGCGACTGCTGGTCATCGGCACGGGTCCGGTCGGCGACGATGCGAAGAAGAAGGACCGCGAGTCCGACTCAAGGCCGGAGGATCATCTCGCGCTCGGCGGCTTCGTGATGAGCAAGATCGGCGCTGGCTCTCACGCGACAATCTTTTTCGATCTCCCGCGCGCGCCGAGAGAGCCTTCCTCAGCCGCGGCCGAGCTCGTCGAAGGTATCAAGCTGCGCGATTACAAATTCGACCTGTACAAGACCAAGAAGAAGGACGAGGAGGAAAGCGAGCCCGCCGAAATCGCCATTGCGGTCGAAGATCCGGCGGCTGCGCGGCGCGAGGCCAAGTCCCGCGATGCGGTCGCAGAAGGGGTCAACCTCGCTCGCACGCTCGTCAACGAGCCCGCCAACGTGCTTTATCCGGAGGAATTCGCCAGGCGCGCGCAGGAGCTCGAAAAGCTCGGCGTCGAGGTCAAAGTGCTCGACGTCGCCGCCATGAAAGAGCTCGGCATGGGCGCGCTGCTCGCGGTCGGCCAAGGTTCCGATCGCGAAAGCCGCTTTGTCGTCATGCGCTGGCGCGGCGGCGACAAGAAGGAGGGAAAATCGAAACCCATCGCCTTCATCGGCAAGGGCGTATGTTTCGATACCGGCGGGATTTCGATCAAGCCGGCCGCCGGCATGGAGGACATGAAGGGCGATATGGCGGGCGCCGCCTGCGTCGTCGGCCTCATGCATGCGCTTGCCGCCCGCAAGGCCAAGGTCGATGCGATCGGCGCCATCGGCATTGTCGAGAACATGCCGGGGCCGAATGCGCAGCGCCCCGGCGACATCATCAAATCCATGTCCGGCCAGACGATCGAAGTCATCAATACGGATGCCGAAGGCCGGCTCGTGCTCGCCGACGTGCTCTGGTACGTGCAGGACAAGTTCAAGCCGCAATTCATGATCGACCTCGCAACGCTGACCGGCGCCGTGATGGTGGCGCTCGGCCAGGAACATGCGGGGCTGTTCTCGAACGATGACACGCTCGCCGAGCGGATCACCGAGGCCGGCAAGGAGACGAACGAGAAGGTCTGGCGCCTTCCGCTGGGCCCGGCCTACGACAAGCTCATCGATTCCAAATTCGCCGACATGAAGAACACGGGCGGCCGGCATGGCGGCTCGATCACCGCCGCGCAATTCCTGCAGCGCTTCGTCAATGGCACGCCATGGGCGCATCTCGATATTGCCGGAACAGGCATGAATTCGCCGGCGAACGACATCAATCAGAGCTGGGGCTCGGGATTCGGCGTGCGTCTGCTCGACCGGCTCGTCTCGGAATATTACGAGGGCTGAACCCAAGGAAGATGGAGATCGCATTCTACCATCTTCAAAATCAGACGCTCGAGCGGGCTCTGCCGCCGCTCATCGAAGATTGGCTCGCGCAAGGATCGCGCATCGTCGTGCAGGCCGGGAGCGAGGAGCGGCTCGACGCGCTCGACGAGGCTCTCTGGACCTACAACGATGCGAGCTTTCTGCCGCACGGGCGCGCGCGCGACGGCGATGCCGAGATGCAGCCTGTGTTTCTGACGACGGATGCCGGCAATCCGAACGGCGCCAAACTGCGTGTGCTGTTCGACGGTGCCGATGTCACCGGCGCACTCGGCGGCGATTACGAGCGGCTGATCCTCGTCTTCGATGGCAATGATGCCGATCAACTGCAGGCCGCCCGCGCGCAGTGGAAGCGGCTGAAAGAGCAGGGCCTTGCGCTCTCCTATTGGAACCAGGGCGCGCACGGCTGGGAGCGGCGGGGGTAATTATAGACTAGGGGACGTGCAGCCGGCGAATGATTCGTGCCTAGCGGCGAGCCTCACTCCGGCGGGAGCGGCGGAACGCCGGCCGGGGGAGGAGGCGGAGGGCCGATTGCAACCGCCGTATCGGCGATCTCCCAGCCCCCGCCGAGCGCGCGGTAAAGCGTGACGAGATCGACCGCAATCTGCGTGTCGCTGTCGGCGAGATCGTTCTCGCTCTGCAGGAGCTGCGTTTGCGCCGCGATGACGTTCAAGAAATCCACGGCGCCCTGCGTATAGCGCTGTCGTGCCGCATCGAGCGCGATCTTGTTCTGATCGACGGCCTTGGCGAGCTCGGCGCGCCGGTGTTGCGCTTCGCTGAAGGCCGTCAAAGCGTCGTCGACCTCCCGCCAGGCCTGCAGCACGGTTCTTTGGAAGGCGATGGCCGCCTCGCGCTGCTCGGATTCGCGCAGGACCAAATTGCCGTGCAATTGTCCGCCTTCGAAAATCGGAAGAGAGACCGATGGGCCGAGCGTATAGGCGATGGAATTCGGCGTGAAGAGATTGGCGAGATGCAGGCTCTCGACATTCAGGTTTCCATTCAAGGTGACGTCCGGATAGAAATTGGCGACGGCGACGCCCGTTTGCGCGGTCGCTTCGTGGAGGCGCGCCTCCGCCTCGCGCACATCCGGGCGGCGGCGGATCAAAGTCGCCGGCAGGCCGATGGGAATGCGCCGCGGAATGTGCGGCATTAATCCAGATCCGTGCAATTCGCCATCGAGCGCATGCGGCGTCTCGCCGAGCAAATATCCTTCAGCATTGATGAGCGCGGCTTCTTCGGTGCGCAGCGGCGGCAGAGTGGCGGCGATCGTCGCCTGTTGCGCGCGCGCTTGCGCAAGGTCGAGCGTCGTCGCAACGCCGTTGCCGAACCGCGCTTGGACGAGGTCGACATTTTCTTTGGCGAGCTCGAGATTGCGCGCCGCGATCTCGAGCCGCACCTGCGTGCCGCGCAATTGCATATAGGTTTGCGCAAGTTCGGCGAGCGAAGCGAGCGCCACCGCGTGCCGGTTTTCGATGGCGGCCAATGTCGCTGCGTCCGCCGCCTCGACCGCGCGCCTGATGCGGCCGAAGAAATCCAATTCCCAGGACGAGTTCAGGCTGTCCTGAAAGAGCCCGTAAGTGGCGGGCGCGCCCGGGGCCGGCGTCAGGAGGGACAGCGTGCCGTTGAGGCTCTGCCGGTTGTACGTATCCTGCGCTTGGCCGCCGACATGGGGCAGACCTTGAGAATAGGCGATCTGTCTTTGCGCAACGCCTTGGATGACGCGTTCGGCCGCGCTTTTGAGATCGAGGTTTTGCGCTGCGAGCCTATCGACGAGCGAAGAAAGCTCGCGGTCGTGAAAGCTCTTCCACCAGTCGACCTCGACCGAGCCGGGGACGGTCCGGCTTGTGACGTCTGCCGGCGCCGGCTCCCAGCGCGCCGGGACGGTGCCGACCGGCGGTCCCAAATAATCGGGGCCGGCCAGACATCCGCCGAGGGCAAGGGCCGGCATGGCGCCGGCGAGGCGCGCCGCGAGAGCGAACACCCGCATGATCAGTGCCTCGTCACGCGCTGCCTCGACCTCATCTGTTCGTCCACGACATTCTCAAGTCCCGTATGGATGGTGGTCTCCACCGAAAAGCCGACGCGCAGGAGCTTTGCGAGGGGCTGACCTGGCGTCAGGACGATCTTAACTGGCAGGCGCTGCACAATCTTCGTAAAATTTCCTGTGGCGTTGTTGGGCGGAATCGGGGAGAAGGACGCGCCCGAAGCCGGCGGGACGCTATCGACCTTTCCTTTCAGGTCGATGTCATAAGCGTCGACGTGAATGGTCGCCGGCTGGCCGCTGCGGACGTGAACGAGGTCCACCTCGCGATAATTCGCCTCGATATAGACGCGGTCGAGCGGCACGACCGTCATGAGGGTCGTACCGGGACCGACGTAATTTCCGACCTCCACCGATCTTTCGCCCACCATTCCGTCGAGCGGCGAGAGGATCCGCGTATAGGAGAGTTCGAGCTTGGCGCGGTCGAGCTGTGCCTGATCGGATTTCACATTCGCCTCCGCGGCGGATTTTTGCGCTTTCTGCACGTCCAATTCTTTGACCGCGGCGTCAACCGATGCTTTGGCGCTATCCACGGCCGCTTGATCTTGATGCAGCGTGCTCTCGGCGTCCTGATGCTGTTGCACGGTGCCGGCGCCGGTCGCAGCAAGATTGCCGTAGCGCTGCGCATTGGCGCGCGAGAGCGCAAGTTTTGCCGAAGCTGCGGCAAGTCCGGCGCGCTGTTCTTCGATCAGCGCCGGCTGGCGGGCCAAAGTGGCGGCTATTTCGGAAAGCCGGGCCTGATCGCGGGCGAGCGCCGCTTCGGCGCCGGCCACCGCCGTCTCGTAATCGCGCGGGTCCAATGTGGCGAGAACTTCTCCCGCGTTCACCTCCTGATTGTCCTCGACCGGGACAGTCGCGACCTGGCCGGAGATCCGCGGCGCAATCGCTGCATAATGGACCCGGACATAGGCATCATCCGTCCAGACGTCCGGCCGCGGGCGGAAGATGTAATAGAGCACGGCCGCGGAGAATGCCGCGGCAATCAAGCCGGCAAGGAGGAAGGGCCAGACCGGCCGGTTCTCGCTCTCCTGCTTCTCTTTTCCGTCCTGCTGCGGCCGTTTTGGCTCCTCGGTCTTCGTCTTTTTCTGTTCGGCCGCATGTTCGGAGGTCGCCGCCTCGTCCAACGCTCAGACTCCTAGTGCTGCGCAAGCTCGATGCGCGGCGGCAGGCTCCTTCGGGGAAGCACGAGGACCACCGCCATCAGGCAAAGGATCAATCCTCCCAAAATCAGGAACGTATCGCTTGTTGTCAGGGTCGCGACCTGCTGATGCACGGCGCGGCTCAGCATTTCGAGCGCATTCGGCACGCGCGGCCGTCCGTCCGGCAACAAGGGCGGCAGATTATGCGGCAGCACGCCATTGCCTTGGATCACCTGCCAACGCTCCAGCCCGACCTGATCGACGATCCGGTTGGAATGGAGCGCGCCGCGCCACCGGCCGATGAGCTGGAAAAGCCAGATGCCGGTCGCCTCGGCAAGCGCGCGCGGCGTATTGACGAGCGCCGACGCAAAGGGCCCGTCCGAGGGGTCCGGCACCGAATTGGTCGCCATCAGCAGGAGCGACATGATGACCATGGGCTGGCCCACGGCCTGGAACGCCTGCCAGAAATAAAATTGGTCGCGATTCCAATAAGGCGTCAGGAATGCCGAGCCGATGCAGGAGGCAAGCATCAATGCGAGCCCGACGAGCGTGACCCAGCGGGAATCGACCTGGGGGCGGTTGAGAAGCGGCGACATGGCGGGAAGGAGAACGAGCTGCGAGGCGGCGATCTCGAGCGTGACGAGGTGCGCCTGCAGCGGCCTGTAGCCGGCGACCTGTTGGAGGAATTGCAACGGGACAGTGGTGCTGGCCTGGCTGACGATGATGAAGGTGAAGAGCGCAATGCCGCCATAGGCGAGATTGCGCCGGCCGAGCATCTGGAGCCTGAAGAGCGGCCAGGGGTGAAACCATTCGTTGAGCAGAAGCAGCGGAATGGAGACGGCGCTGATCAAAGCGAGGATGGAGATGAATTTCGAATTGAACCAGTCCATCCTGTCTCCTTGGAAGAGCATGGTGCTCAGCGCGCCCGTTCCGATGACGAGCAGCAAGAGGCCGCGCCAATCGAGAAGCTCGAGGGGACGATAATTCGGCTCGTCCTGCGGCAGGCCGTACCAGGCGCAAGCGGCCGCGAGCGCACAGAGCGGCACGGCTTCGAAAAAGATGAAGCGCCAATTCACGAGGTCGGTCCAAAGCGCGGCGAGGGTCGTGGCGAGCGCCGGCGTAAAGGTCGCGGTCAGCGCATAAATGGCGAGACCGTAGAGGCGGATGTCCGGCGTGAGAATGCGCACAGCGGCCGTCATCAGAAGCGGAATGAGGAGGCCGCCCGAGAAGCCTTGCAGGCATCTCAGCACGTAAAGCGCTTCGAGATTTGGGCTCAGCGGGACGAGCACGCTCGTAATTGCGCAGAGCGCGATCCCGAAGACGCTCCAGCGCCGCAAGGTCAACGCCGGCACGATCCAGGGCGAGATCGCCATGCCGATCGTCTCGCCTGAGATGTAGAGGCTTTGAATCCAGGTGCCGGGGTCGTAGCTGATCCCCATTGCGCCGCGAATGTCGGCAAGCGCAATATTCGGCACTTGGTCATTGATCTCGGACGTGATCGCGGCCAGCAAGACACCGCCAAGCCCGATCAGCGGCTTGATCTCCACTTCACGCGCTCCGCGAAGCTCGAGCCCGTTCTGACGCCGGAGCGTCACAGCGCGGCCAACTCCGCCCAAGGCGGTGCGTTCCGAAGACGCTAAGCCCCTCAGTACGCTGGACTTGCCGACAAGCCCCCGCCATAGAGGACGAAAGAGGAGATTTGCATGCTTCCCGACGTGCGCGCCGTCGTCGCCATCGGCCTGCGTGGCCAGTTCGGCCTCAACGGACATTTGCCTTGGCAGGGTCGCAAGGATCGCGAATTCGTGGCCGACGTCGAGCGCTTCTTCGAACTGACGCGCGGCCATGTGCTCATAATGGGGCATCGCACCTATATTTCGGTGCCGAAATTCGCGTTCGAAGATCGCACCATCGTCGAGATTCACCGCAACGAAAGGCCCGAAGAAGTGCTCGCCCGATTTCCGGGGCGGGTGGTTTTCATCGGCGGTGGCCCGCCGGTCTATGCGGCTTACGCCAGATTCGTAAGGCTCTGGGACATCAATCGCCTGCCTTATGATGGCGAGGCGGACCGCTGGTTCGATCCGGCCTGGCTGGTCGCCAACTAGAGCTCGGCCCCTTTGTTGATCGCTCCGGCGAAATGGGGCAAAAGGCTTCTCCGCTCTCGATTGGCATCGCACCCATGCAACCTTTGCGCGTCGGCATAGCCGGGCTCGGCACGGTGGGCGCCGCCGTTCTCAAGCTCCTCGACCGCCAGGCCGCGGCTTTGGCTTTGCGCTACGGCCGCAAAATCGTCGTCACGGGCGTCTCGGCCAAGGAATCGCGCAAGGAGCGCGGGCTCGATGTCTCGCGCTTCGCTTGGTTCGACGACCCGGCTGAACTGGCGGCCGCCGATATCGACCTCTTCGTCGAATTGATCGGCGGTGCGGCGGGCACGGCGCTCACCGCCGTCGAGCGCGCTTTGAGCACCGGCAAGTCGGTCGTCACGGCCAATAAAGCGCTGCTCGCCAGACATGGCATGCGGCTTGCGGAGCTTGCCGAGACCAAGGGCGTGGCGCTCGGTTTCGAGGCCTCGGTTGCCGGCGGTATTCCGATCATCAAGACTTTGCGTGAAGCGCTGCCCGGCAATTCATTGAGCCGAGTCTATGGGATCCTGAACGGAACCTGCAATTACATCCTCTCGCGGATGGAGATCGAACATCTCTCCTTTGCCGAATGTCTCGCCGAGGCCCAGCGATTGGGTTATGCCGAAGCAGATCCCAGCTTCGATATCGGCGGCGAGGACACGGCCCATAAGCTCGCGATCCTGACTTCGCTTGCCTTCGGTACGCGCATCGATCCGGACGCCATCGCGATCGAGGGCATCAAGGACATCAGCCTCGCCGATATCGAGGCGGCGAGCGAGCTCGGCTATCGTATCAAATTGCTCGGCGTCGCCGAACGCACCAGCGCTGGAATCGAACAGCGCGTGCATCCGACCATGGTGCCGCGTTCTTCGGCCATCGCGCAGGTGATGGGCGTCACCAATGCGGTGACGATCGACGCCGATGCCGTGCATGAATTGACGCTGAGCGGGCCGGGGGCAGGAGGGCTCGCGACGGCCTCGTCGGTGGTCGCCGATATTGTCGATATTGCCAAGGGCGCGCGCCTACCGCCTTTCGGCCTGCCGGTCGCGGCACTTGCCCCGCTCGAACAAGCCCCGCTCCAGATGCACGAGGGCGGCTATTACATCCGGCTCTCGGTCTACGACCGGCCGGGCGCAGCGGCGGCGATTGCCATGCGCATGGCGGAGCGCTCGATCTCGCTCGAAAGCATCATGCAGCGCCGCCGTCCCGGCGAGCGCAAGCCGGCGGCCGTGCCGGTGGTGCTCATCACACATGCCACTTACGAAAAACTGATCCGCGAGGCGCTCGCGGCCGTAATGGCCGACGGTTTCGTGGCTGAGCCGCCGCAGCTCATCCGCATCGAGCGCGAATAGGTTCCAGGCAAAAAGGGGAATGCGCACGTGGTCGATCTCGTCGTCAAAAGTCAGGACATTATCGATCGCATATTGACGCTCGAACTCGTGCGCGTCACCGAACGCGCTGCGGTCGCGGCTGCGCGCCTGCGCGGGCGCGGCGATGAGAAGGCGGCGGATCAGGCTGCGGTCGATGCCATGCGGCGGGAATTGCAGCGCCTTCCGATCGAGGGCACGGTCGTCATCGGCGAAGGCGAGCGCGACGAAGCCCCGATGCTCTATATCGGCGAAAATCTCGGCACGTCGCTCGGGCCAAAGGTCGATATTGCCGTCGATCCGCTCGAAGGCACGACGCTTTGCGCCAAGGACATGCCGGGCTCGATCGCCGTTATGGCCATGGCGACCGGCGGCTCGCTTCTGCATGCGCCCGATGTCTATATGGAAAAGATCGCGATCGGCCCCGGCTATCCGAAGGGCATTGTCGATCTCGACATGAGCACGGAGGAGAACATAAGGGCGCTCGCGAAGGCGAAAGGCGTGAAGCCGAGCGAGATTACGGTTCTTCTCCTCGACCGGCCGCGGCATCGCGCGATCTTGGAGGATTGCCGGCGCGTCGGCGCAGCGGTGCGGATCATTCCGGATGGCGATGTCGCCGGCGTGATCTTCACGACGCGGCCGGACGACACCGGCGTCGATCTTTATCTCGGTATCGGCGGCGCGCCGGAGGGCGTGCTTGCGGCGGGCGCACTCCGCTGCGTCGGCGGGCAGATGCAGGGCCGGCTCGTGCTCGATACGGGCGAGAAGATCGCCCGCGCCGCGAGCATGGGGGTCGCCGATCCGAAGCGCAAATATGACATGAAAGAACTTGCGTCGGGCGACGTGATCGTCTCGCTGACCGGCGTCACCGACGGGCCGCTGCTCGCCGGGGTCAAATTCGGCAAGGACGTGATCCACACCGAAACGCTGATCTATCGGTCCGTGACCGGGACCGTGCGCAAGATCGCCGCCGAACACCGCGAGATGGGGAAGTTCAGGCTGGAGTGACCCTCTCCTTGTGGGAGTGGGTGGCCGGCGAATGCCGGCCAGGCGAGGGGCTGCCGTGACGCATCCACCACAACAACAAGACTCGTACCGCGAAGCGCGGGAACGCCAAAAACACGAAGACAATATTAAAATAGTCAGTGCGCTCAATCGCGTTGCTGACGAGCTTACTGTTACAGAAAAACAACAAAATCGAAGCGACCGTTGCAGGGCAATTCGCGAATGTATCAGTATTGTTCTGATCCTTGGGACTGTAGTTGCGGCCGGAGCTGGGGATTATTGCTTTTATCGGCAGTTCGAAGAGATGAAGAGTGCCGGGGCTGATACGCAAAGGATCATTAACGCCAATAATGCCCTTGCACAGGCTGCCAAGGACCAAGCCGCTGCGGAAAAAGCCTCTGCTAAAGCAATCGAAATAGAAGCAACCTCAAGTCGCGCGTGGTTATTTGTGTCCTACGATGTTCCCCAAGGCCCTCAAGTTGTTCGAAACTCCATTTCCTTAAACTTCAGCATCGCAAACGTAGGGCATACGCCAGCAATCATCACAAACATCGAGACTCATTTGTTCGTGAGCACTGGTTCTATGTTCTTCACTGACGGACCGGCAATTATCACCTTGACATAGTACGGCATAGATGTAGGATGGCTGGCATAGGAGCTAGCCATGTCCAATCTGTCGAACCCGATCTTTCACGACGAAGCCAAAGCCCGCGAGTGGCTTGAGGCACGGGTTTGGCCGAATGGTCCCGTCTGCCCGCATTGCGGCACGGTCGATCAGGCGACGCTCATGAAAGGCAAAACGACGCGCGCTGGCCTCTATCAGTGCAACTCGTGCCGCGAGCCGTTCACCGTCACCGTTGGTACGCTCTATGAGCGCAGCAAGGTTCCGCTGCACAAGTGGCTTGCCGTGACTCATCTCATGATGGCGTTAAAGAAAGGCATGTCGGCTTTGCAGATCAGCCGCATGATCGGCTTAAGCTACAAAACGACTTGGTTTCTTTGCCATCGCATTCGCGAGTCGCTTCGCGCCGATTATATGTTGCCGCCCATCGGCGGCTCTAACAAGGTTGTCGAAGCCGACGAAACTTACATCGGCGGCAAAGCCAAGAACCGCGCTCATCGCGAACCGGCCCATAAGCAAGCCGTTCTTTCGCTTGTCGAGCGCGAAGGCCATGTGCGCTCATTCCACATCGCCAATGTTACCGCGACCACGCTTCGCCCGATCATCGCAAAGAATGTCCAGATGGCTTCTATGCTCATGACTGACGAAAGCACCGTGTATCCGTCAATCGGCAAAGACTTTGCCAATCACGGCGCGGTCAATCACAGCGCGAACGAATATGCGCGTCTCGGCGGTTTCATTCATATCAACACAGCCGAGAATTTCTTCTCGATTGTGAAGCGCGGAATTGTCGGTTCGTTCCATCATGTAAGCGAAGCGCATTTGCATCGCTACATGCTCGAATTCGATTACCGCTATAACACTCGCGATATGACCGACGCGGAACGCTTCACCGCGTCGGTTAGTGGCATTGTCGGAAAGCGTTTGACTTATCGGCGGACTGGTGAAGCAAGGGAATTTTAAGATCCAAGCTCACGCCTTTTTGCGTTGGAGGAGGAAGCGCCTATGAAGCTTAGAGAGACCGCAATTCGCGGCGAAACAGTGCGCTTGCTCTATGCAGACGCCCCCACCAAAGACGAAGCTTCAGAATGGGTCGAGTTACAAATGAAATTGGAGGGGGATGATAACCGGCGGCTCGGAGTAATTCAGAAAGCCGCCCTTCTTCGTTTGCGAGCCTTAATTGACGAAGAAATGACTCGCTTTGGTAGGTTGAGCGATCAAATTCGCGAACAGCCTCCCTAAGAGTGTCAGCCATCGTGGACCATTTTCAAAACGAAGGAGCCTAGCCATGACCGTCGAGTTCGACGATCTCTCTAATGACATGCAAAACATAATCACCAAATTGGAGGTCGAGATGCACGAACTACGATTCGAAGCACAGTTCTACCGGGCAACCACACTTATCGTTTTTCTCTTTGTGGCCGAGCGGATTTGGCATCACTTTTTTTGAGGTCTTTAGGCGGCTTGGTTCCCCGATGCTTCGGGCCACTTTTGACTGCAGCATCAACGGCGCGCTCAAAGCGTGCCCAGTGCTCGGCTTCGTCGCTCGTATGGTGCGGGTTTGGCTTTTGAGGAGTCTTGATCATGCCGCCTCAGTCACTTCGAACAATCTGCCCAGATGCTGGCGTGTCTTTCACGCCTGAACGAACCATTGAGCGACCAGAGGTCGCGAGTTGGATCGCGCAATGTATCACGTGCTGGTCATGGGTCGAGACGCAAACGAGCCGTCTTTTCTCCTTATTGCTTGGACTGAACATAGAAGCCGGAGTGGAACTTTACAATTCGTTTGGCGGAGCCAGCCTAAAAGAGAATGCCATTAAGGTGCTGGCACGCTCAAAGCTAGCGCCAGCCCATTACCAACTCATCGACGCGCTACTGAAAGTCATCAATTCGCATCAAAAGACGCGCGATAAGATTGCCCATTGGTATTGGGGCATATCCGATCAAATCCAGGATGGCCTTGTGCTCGTCGACCCAAAGGACATTCTCATTCGAGACGCGCGCATAGCGGATAAACAATTACGGAGCGAGCAACTCACCGCAGATGACTATAGGATAACGCTTGAACACATCTATATTTATAGAGTTAGGGATTTACAGGCGGACGCCAAAACCTTCATCGAGCTCGCTGCTTTAGTCAACAAATGTCACGGCTTGTGCAGGCTGACAGGGAATAGGCTCTGGCAGCTACGCGACGAGCTATCGCGCGACGCTCGTCTGGTGGAACGGTTAAACCCGTCGTCATCGGCGGGTCAATAAAGTCGTTCGATTCCGATAGCACCGCGCGAGCAATTTGCTCTTTCGTAACGAGGAACGCTTCAACTTCGCCGACCTGTCGGCTGCTATCTACCATTTGAGCCTACTATGTCAAGGTGATAATTGCCGACGGACCAGACCCTCTCTCTCCCATGGCTAATGAGTCTCGAGATTCCTCAGAAACACCGTTGTCTAGCAAAGACGGAACATTCATCTTCGGAAAAGACATCAGTACTCAGCCCATCGTCGCCGCAAATTCCAGAATTTCAGGGATTAACGCAAGTTTCTTGTTTAAGGGTCGGCAATTATCGATTGGAGCTGGTCACGGAAGCTGGTTCTATTGCAAAATTACATACAAAGACGTCTTTGGCATTGAGAGACACACTAGTTACTACGTGGGCCTCTACGGGGCCGCTGCTCGATATCCGACAAACAAAAAGATTGATGAACAATATAACGCGTGGGATTAGCGCGCTCGCTGCAACGGTACACGTTCTCAAATCGCTGAGAATTCCGTTTCCCTCATTCCTCTTGCGAAGGGGGAGAAGGTGCTCACTCCTCGTCGCAAACCCGTCATCGGCGCGTCACGCCTCCTGCACGCAAGCGCGGCAGACTTGCCTTCGCGCTTGAGCGCGAGGGGAGATGACCATGAGCAAAGCCAAGGTCGAGCATCACGAAGCGGCCGCCGAACATCATGAACACGCGGCGCGCCATCATCGCGAAGCGGCGAAACATCACGAAGAGGGCGACCACGAGAAAGCCGGCCACCATGCGCATGTCGCGCATGGCCATACGGTCCACGCCGTGCACCACGCCGAAGAAGCCTCGAAGCATCACGCTGAGTCGCACAGCTGAGGGGCAGAGGTCCCAAGCCGGCGGAAGCCAACAGGTACTGCGTAGGCTTCCGCGGGCGTTCGTTTATGCCGCGAGCGCCTTCCGATCAGCTGTTGATCGGCCGCCGACGAAAGCTGATTTCTGCCTGCCGCTCGGCTAAGCTCGGGCGTGGGCGAATCTCGTTTTTTTCTCGGCATTGAACGTTCGGCGCTCGGCCGGCCCTGGCGCGAGCGGCTCGACGAGGCAGGGCAAAGCCGGGCGCTCGCCATTGCCCAGATCCACGGCCATCCGGATCTTCTCGCGCGGGTTCTCGCCGCCCGCGGCGTCACGCCCGAAGGAGCCGAGCCGCACCTCGATCCGACGCTCCGCCGGCTGATGCCGGATCCGGCGACGTTAAGCGATATGGAAAGCGCCGCCGAACGCCTGGCGGCGGCGATTATTGCCGGCGTGAAGATCGCGATTTTCGGCGACTATGACGTCGATGGCGCCGCATCCGCGGCGCTCCTCTCCGAATTTCTCACCGCTGCCGGCGTGCCGCATATCGTGCGTATTCCGGATCGCATTTTCGAAGGCTATGGGCCGAATGCGACCGCCATCGGCGAGCTCGCCCCAGACGGCGCGCGGCTGCTCGTCTGCGTCGATTGCGGCACGACGAGCCATGCGCCGCTCGCCGAGGCGCGCAAGCTCGGGTTGGGGGTGATCGTTCTCGATCATCACCAGGCGCCGGAAATCTTGCCGGACGCGATCATCGTCAATCCGAACCGGCAGGACGATCTCTCGGGTCTCGGCCAGCTTTGCGCCGCGGGCGTCACCTTCATGACGCTCGTCGCGACGAACCGCCTGTTGCGCGCCCGCGGATTTTGGAAGGCGCGCCCCGAGCCCGATCTTCTCTTGGGCCTCGATCTCGTCGCGCTTGCGACGATTGCCGATGTCGCGCCTCTGACCGGCCTCAACCGCGCCTTTGTCGTCAAAGGCCTTGCGTTGATGCGCGCCCGGGGCCGTCCCGGGCTCACGGCTTTGTTCGATGTCGCCGGCGCAGGCGGCCCGCCCAATGTCTATCACCTCGGCTTTTTGATCGGGCCACGCATCAACGCGGGCGGCAGAATTGGCGATGCGGCGCTCGGCGCGAAATTGCTCATTGCGCGCGACGAGACCGAGGCGCGGCGCATCGCAAGCGAGCTCGACAGGCTCAACAAGGAACGCCAAGCGGTCGAGGCTTCCATGCTCGAGGCCGCTTCGGCGATGGCCGATGATGCGCGAGGAGCAATCGTCGTCACGGGCGAAGATTGGCATCAAGGCGTAGTCGGCTTGATTGCGGGGCGCCTCAAGGAAAGATATCGGCGGCCGGCCTTTGCGATTGCTTTCGACGGCGCGATCGGCACGGGCTCCGGCCGCTCGGTCCTCGGCATTGATCTCGGCCGCATCGTACGCCGCGCGGTCGAATCTGGGCTGCTCCTCAAGGGCGGCGGCCATGCGATGGCGGCAGGGATCACTTTGGCGCGCGACAAGCTTGCCGATTTTCGCGCCTTCCTTGAAGACATGCTCGCCGAAAAGATCGCGTCGCGGAGCGAAGCGCTGCTCATCGATGCGACGCTCACGGCGGCGGGCGCAACCCCCGCGCTTTATGCGGCGCTCGAAAAAGCAGGGCCCTACGGGGCGGGAAATCCCGAGCCCATTTTCGTCTTTCCGGGACATCGGATTACCGACGTCATGCCGGTGGGGCAGGGCCATATGCGCTGGCGTGCGGAGGCGGGCGACGGCGCCAAGATCGAGGGCATTATATTCCGCGCGGCGGGCGAGCCGATCGGCGAGGCGCTGACAGGCCTGCGCGGTGCGCCGCTGCATCTTGCCGGCAGTTTGGCGCTCGACCGCTGGAACGGCCGCGAAAAGGTCACCCTGCGGCTTCTCGACCTCGCGCCGGCGGAACGCCCGCGATCCGAGCATGCACTCCGCGTGCGCGAGGCGGCAGAAGGCTAGGGGCGCCTTCCCCGCTTGAAGCGCAAGCTGGGTCAGCACATTTAAGTCCAAGCCGGCTGCGCTCGTGCCCTATGAGAGCGGGGCCGATCGCTTTGCCCCTGGGCGGGGCACCGAGCCGACCTTGCCAGGGCGGTGCCCGGTCTCTATACCTCGCGCGTCCCGCCCATGCGCCCATCGTCTAGCGGTCCAGGACGTTGCCCTTTCACGGCAAAAACACGGGTTCGAGTCCCGTTGGGCGCGCCAGTGATTTCAATGGCCTAGTTCGCAAAGTCGCGGCCTCGCATCGAACGTACGGCAAACGTACGGCAATGGCGCGACCGGCGGCCGGTGCAGAGCTCAGAGCCGAGCGCCCCGCGACCATCCTTTTGCAGAAATCGGCGCAAGTGAGCGCCGGGGGGAAAATCGGCCGTCTCGCACGATCTCCTAATCGCCACGCGCGGTTCTCTCCCAAAATTATTTTTTGGCATAGAGTGTCGACGACCAATGTGGAGGGGATGTATGCGCGCACTGATCTATGCTGTGATGCTTCTGGGGATGGGCTGTTCCCGCAATGGCATGCAGTGACGCCGCGAGCGGCCCTGACAACGGTCCTCCCTGCGACGATCATTATCTGCATGGGGCGCCCGCATACCAACGGCCTCCGGAGCCTGATCCGGTCCCTGGCAATACCGCTCTTCCGTGCGCCGATGGCTCATATTCTGGTTGGGACTGCAACGACCGCGGCACGGATCAGTAGCCTGGTGCGGTGACCTCGTCGTCCTTTCGTCTCATTGTGACGCGCGAAAGGACGTGGGTCATGAGTGACGAAACGAGTGTGAGGCTCTTCAAGCAGCTGGCGGCAGGCGGCGCGGCACAGCAAAGCGCGATCGACGAAATCATGCGAGGCGGCCATGCGGGCTGCGAGTCGGCGCCGGCGTTTGACCAGATTGCCGCTTCGCTCCGGGCGGAGCAGCAGCGCGCACGCGATATCGTTGCGCTTCGCAACAAGCCGGTGCCGGTTGTCCGCATCGGGCCCGATGGAAAACGGCGCTGATGCCGGCCGAGACCAAGCCGTTTGTGATGCCGAATTGGCGCGAGCTTGTGAATCTGGCGCTTCTTCGAAAGGTTAAGCCTCGCAAGGTGGCGGCGAGGCCGAAGCAGCCGCGGTTGCTGCGCAGGAGGATTGCCTGATGGAAGCGGAACTGAACGACCCGAAATATCAGACTGTGCTCGCGAAGAACCTGACGGCCGGCAGCGCCATTAGTCGCCGGGCCGCGAATCTCGTGCTTCAGCGGAACGGCGTCGACGTCAATTGGGCGACAGACCAAGCGAAGAAGTGGAAGGCGGGCCAGCTGCCGGCGCAACAGCCCACGCAGCAACCCGCGCAACAGCCGCGCGCTGGGGCGCCAATTCCGAGCAAGCCCGAACTGACCGGCGCGCAGGCTCACAAGCTGATGATGGCGCTCGCCGGGACGAGCTCGATCGAGAAGCGCGTGGCCACGCTCTATTGCAAGGAGCACGGGATACCGGTCGAGGAGTTCCGGGTCCTGGCGCGGCGGACCGTGGCCGAGGAAGAACGGCACCGGGCAGGTTGGGGAACATGACGTGAACAGCCCCAGATAAGCTTTCGGCAAGGCTCACCGCGTAAACTTTTCGCAGATGAATGGACCTACCCCGGTCCGGTGCGTTATAAATGCTCCCGATCCCAAAGAGCGTTTTGGGGTAACAACAATGACCGAAGTCAACCGAAAGCCAGACCAAGTGGACGCAAATTACGCGGCGTTCAAGTCGATCTTACGCGGACTCCTAGAGACCGATGCAGGGAAGTACGCCGTCATGCACAACGGCAGTTTGGCGGATACGTTTGACACCGTCTCTGACGCGGTCAAGTATGGGAATCGAGCATTTGGCGTAGGCAATTATTCAATTCAGCATATTACGAGCCGCCCGGCGGAATTGGGCTATCATGCCATGCGTTACACTGCCATTTGATCCTGCCATCGGCCCTATCTTTACATTTGGCGTAGCGCTGCCTCTATCGTCGCTCAGTGATCCATCAGTTCAGCAGATTGTTTGGTTGAAAGCCCTGTTGGACACAGGGTGTTCAATGATTTCTATTACGCCAACAGCAGCTCAAAAAATTGGTTTGCCGAAAATAGGAAAGTCTCCAGTTACCTCCACAACCGAACTGATCGAATCCGATGTGTTTTTAGGCGACTTGTTTATTCCATTCGACGACCCGCATGACCGCTTCCACCATTTTTTCCGAGATGTGCGCTTCCTGGAATTTCGGTTCGGCAATGTTGCCTTCGATATCTTGGTTGGCCGCGATGTAATGGCCCTCGGCCTAGTTCAATTGAATGGAAAAACAAACCAGTGCACATTTGCATGGTAGCTATTGGGCTCGCTGCCGATAGCCGCAGAAATCCCGGCTCGGGCCGTTCTTCGCGGCGAGCACCGAAAGGGTCTTGAGCCGGTGTGGCAATCCTAGCGCGTGCTTATATCTGAGCTATGCCTTGGTCTCTCAATATTACAGAACCGATCAGCCTCAAGAACAAGAGCGTTCTGCGCAGTTTGAAGGACGCTGCGGACCTGCTTCTCGGGCTTGGCGAAGCCTGTCAGCGAAGCCCGTGGTATCAGCATGCGGCCAGGCTGCTCATGGAGGCTGCGGCATCTGGCAAGCCGGGCGACATCGAGGAAGCGACCGTACAAATGCGCCGGGCGCTTACGCGCGAGGGGATGATGTAGGAGTGTGTGCGGCCGTTTCACCCAGCATTACACCTGGCAGCAGATCCGCGAGTTCCTGAGCGTAACCGGGGCGCCGCAGAACCTTCGTGCGCGCTACAACATCGCCCCGACGACACTCGTCGATATGATCCGCCACGACGCTGAGGGGCGCCGTGAGCTCGTGCTCGTTGGGGCCTGATCCCTTACTGGTGGAAAAAGCCGCTGAAGGACTT
This sequence comes from Beijerinckiaceae bacterium, assembly GCA_021324915.1. Classification (GTDB taxonomy): domain Bacteria; phylum Pseudomonadota; class Alphaproteobacteria; order Rhizobiales; family Beijerinckiaceae; genus Methylovirgula. Next base: position 72,105 of record JAJPIC010000023.1, read on the forward strand.
GCCTGCGAGCTTTAACGCTCGCGTCGAGAGCGTCGCGGAAAAGCCGATGTTCCGCGATGCCTACCGGCGGCGGCGCTGCATCGTGCCGGCATCGGGCTTCTATGAATGGACAGGCGGCAAGGGTGCCAAGCAGCCGCATATCTTCGTCGATGCGCAGGGACAGCCTATTCTTGCCCTCGCCGGTCTTTGGGAGCGCTGGCGCAATCCTGAGACCCGGGAAGACGTTCTCTCGTGCACACTGATCGTCACTGAGCCGACGAGGTGGATGCTGCCCTATCACGACCGCATGCCCGTGCTATTGCAGCAGGCGGAGATCGACCGCTGGCTTTCCGCGCAGATGCGAGCCGACGAGCTCCACCCCGTTAGCGAAACCGCCTTGCGCGAATGGCCGATCGATCGGCGGGTGAATAAGGCTGACGTCGGCGACGACGATCCCTTGCTGATCCAGCCGATCGAATCGGACTTACCTTGATGGCCGCGCCGGAGCCGCCGACGTCGCCCACCCACTCACCTCGCCGATGACCAGCCCTCCCATTGATCGCCCGCGCAGGGCGCTTCGTCTGTTTGCGATGCGGTGGAAGGAGCGCTAGCTTGATACCGGATTGGAGGGCACATACCGTGATAGGGATAGGGCACTCTTCGTCATGATTCCGTACGACTCCGAGCCTGACGAAGCGTTCAAAGCCGCTGCGGTAGCAATGATTCGGGCGGGGCTCGGCGAGGCCGAGCTGGGGATTGTCGCCTCATACACGACGCCGTTCTATTGGGTGCTCCGTTACGGTGATGGCTGCCAGGAATTTAGAGGAGGCTCACTGTTTTTCCTCGACACCAGCAGGCGCATTTTTGGAGTTACCGCCTCGCATGTTGTTGAGGCATGCCTGGAGGACACGAAGTCCAGCGCATTTGTACAGTGCATGATCGGCAGTAACGGAAAGGTGTCGTTGCCCTTTATGCTTGGAGATCGAATAATCGACGCCCACCACGACATCGATATCGCGACACTCGACTTCTCAGCGCAGGAAATCGCCTATACCGGACGCGGAGCGCTGAGAGGATCTTACCCGACTTGGCCGCCTCCCATCCCGCAGGAGGACAGAGGAGTTCTCTATTGCGGTTTTCCTGGCAAAGGACGTCGCGTGCTCAAGCCGGCAGAGATCAACTTCGGATGCGTGGCGATGGCCGGCTTGGCAAGCAATTGCCGGGAAACCAGTCTATCAATTCTGATCGAGCGCCAGAACATGGAACAGATCCTCGGCGACGAAGCGATGCCAGAAGACTACGATTTCGGCGGAATCAGCGGCGGCCCGGTGATCGCGATTGTTCAGAGCGCGACGATGCGCAGTTGGCGCCCCGCCGGCGTCATTATTCAGGGCCCCAATCCGAGTGGGGTTGAGGGCGAATCAATTGCCGGGCTTGAGATCATTAAAGTCCGGCCGATCCATTTTATTAAAGAGGACGGCTTCATCGATGTGGCGCGATGGGAGCAGAATTTCTTTTGAGGTCACCTGAATTTGTCGTCGCCGGGAATGGCCGCTTAGTTCAGATTCTCACCACGCACGTTCTGGCATCCGAGCCGAATAGGACGTTCAGCCTCGGCGCATCCTCCCGGGCGATTGTTACAGGCATGGCGGCGCTTCCGTGGTCGCGCACGAAAGTGAATCGGTGGCGACCGTCGAGGAAGCCGATGCGATGCTTTGGGTGACGTAGGTCGGTAAACATCAACCTTTGGCATGCGCAGGAGCGGGCCGCCTGGGCCCGTGATCACCTCGCGTAGGTACTGGAACGTTTCGCCATCGCCGCTGCCCTGAGCCAAGTAGGCGCCGTTCGCGTGCGATCGCCAAGCGTCGTCTAGCGTGGAGACATCGATCCACACAACGAGTTCGTCGTCATCTGCATCATCGGCCTTCTTCCAATAGACTGTGTAAACCTTTGCCATGTCACGCTCTCTTAGCCGCCCTCGGCCGGAAGGGAAGTATCTTGGCGCTGCGCACGGCGGATCGACTCATTGAGATCGCGGCTTGCGCGCTGAATGCGTAAAGCGCAGCCGCGTCACGGTCCGCAATGCTTTCTGCGGTGCCAGCTGCGGCGCGATTCAAACATGCGGGGATAAACATTGTGGCTGCCTAATCAGCTGACCTATCGTGGCATGTTAGGCCCAGCGAGGTCGGCCGCGCACCGCACCTAACTTGCTGGTGCGGTGCAGGCCAGTGACGCGCGCGATAGATGGGCCGCCATGCTTCCTGCCGACGACTCGAAACCAAAGCCGAAACCGGCGACCCGCAAGCATCCGGGCGGTCCGATCAAGTTGAACAAGCGAATGTTGCGGATGATCGAGCTGATGGTCAGCGGCCATCCGGACGATCCCGGGCATGTGCGGTTCGGTTTGTACGATGCAGCCGCGGCTGTCGGCTATCACCGTCGTGCCGCACGTGCCCTCGCGCAATCGCCGGTCTTCCTCGAGGCCTATCATAGCGCCCTCGCCGGCGACGATATCGCGCACCTATGCCCGACCTTAGAGCAGGTGCGCGCGATGATGGCCAAGCAAAACGCGGCTCGTCATCTCGTGCAGCACAAGGCCGGCTGCATCGTCCGGGCTCCAGCCAAAGAGGGTGTTGCAGCCGATGGCGCCGCTTAAAGAAGATTTGCCAACTGGTGACGGCGCCGAGCCGCTCGAATCATTTGAGGCTTTCGTCTCGAATCCGCGGCGCCAGATCGCGGCAAGAGACGTGACCGAATTGAGCGACCGGCAGCTCGATCTCGTTCGGTATATGGCTTTCGGCCCCAAGAATCAGATCGAGGTCGAAGGCAAGACCTTCGAAGCCGGGAAGCCGATGCCTTTGGGGGCCGCCGCGAGATTGGCGGGCGTGCATCTGCGCCGCGCGCGAGCGCTCGAAGCTGAAAGCCAAGTGTTCCGCCGGGCCCTGCACAAGGCTCGCCAAGCTCACCGTTACGGTGAGCCAACTCCTGAACCTTCTGCGCCTTCCGTGAAGGTCGACAAGGTGTACGGGCTGACTCACACCTACGCTGGGCTGAGAAAACTTGTTGCGGCCAGGCGCAAAGAATTGGGCCTCAGTCAAATTGCTTTTGACGAAATCTGCGGGTTCCCCGGCGGATATCAGGGCAAACTCGAAGCTAACGTCCGCCGATATGGGGACATGAGCCTGGACGTCACCCTGGCCGCCCTCGGATTAGCAATAGCGCTCGTCCCGAGCGCCGGTCGGGACAGCGAAAAAGAGAGTCAAGTCAAAGACCTGAACGAGTCGCGCACCTCACGCATGCGCAAACTCGGACGCGCCGGCGGCCGCGCGGCACGCGCCTCGATGACGGACGCCGAGTGGTCCGAACACTGCCGAAAGGCGAACAAGGTTCGCTGGCGGAAATGGCGTGAGGCGAGGGGCGAAAAAGCGCGGCGTGAGCGGAAGCGAGATCGTCCGGACAGGGCAGCTTCTTCTATTCCGAATCCAAAAGACCTGCCGCAATGATGTAGGCTGACTGTCTCTTCCAGACGTCGCTATGACCCGCCACGAAACTAGTACAATCGAGCGCGTGCACACCTGGGTTCAGCGCCGGCATTGATAGCCCGTCAATGGGCCTGCGGATCACGGATGCCAGGTTTTGTGGGCCGTTTGCACCAATTGCGCCGTAGGGATCATCCGGGCCCCCGAAAATAGGGCCGAGCTCGTTTGCTCGGCCGATTGCAGCGCCTTCCGCTGGCCGTAGCGAATAAGTATCGAGATATGGGCGAGACGCTAGCGGATATGCAATCCACACCGGCGCATCATGATCGCTGTGCACGGCAACGATTCGGCCGACCACCCTATCTTGATCGATTATCACACGAAAGGCGCCGTCATGTTCCCAGACCGTGTCTCGGCTGAGCGCGTTCTGGGAGAATGCACCTTCAAGCAAGATCAGATTCGCAATTTTCCCCTTTGCGGCAGCCGTAGCTGCCGTCATGAGGCGCGCGCCAAAACTATGGCCGACCAGGTGGATGCGTTTCTTGCTGGCGGTGATCTGGTCGAGCACACTCGCTGCCAATCCGCGACCTACGAGGCCGGCACGGATCTTCATTTCATTGTAGGCGAATAGGTTGAGAATGAATGCTGTTCTTGCATTCCCATCATTTCGAACCTGTTTAAGCCAAGAAATCATAGGATTGTTCGTGACCGCATTTGCGACAGTAGAGGACAAATACTTTAAGTCGCGTTCTACAGTATCGAAGATATGTGCACCAGCCACTCGAAACAGACCCTTGTGCTCCGTCTTAGTTTGGGCATCTGCAGACGTTTCATGGCGCGCAGCGGTTACATCGCGAAGGGTCGACAGGAACGCGTCACGAGCATCTACATTCTGGGCAGCATTGAGGCTCTGACGCGCGAGCACATCTGGATCAATGCCAAGGAAGTGCGCTACCCCCCGGCTGCGATCTTGCAATTGCGCGCTACTGAGAGGATCCTCCCCGTGAGGCGAAATGGGCACCGACACGTCTTGGCGCATATCGACTACGGTCAGATCGTCCGAATATTTATCGGACGGCCAGATAACACCGAAATACGCCAGTGTTCGGCCCTGCCATCGAGCGGAGTTTGCAGCCAGAATGTCGTCGAGGGGATCGGCTAGATCCTGGTAGTGGCCTGAGGCGCTCTCCGGACCTTCGCGCCAACCATGCGAGAATAGGACGACATCCGTAATTTCGGGCGCCAGATTCGGGAAACCGCTTTGAAGAGTTCCCTCTTTATCAAAGTTGAGAAGGTTTACGGTCGACATTGCATGTTCTCACTCTTTTGCATTCCATTTGAACGAGAGTCTTTGCCTCCTCGTTACGCCCGTCCGCGATGTGACGACACGGAAGAATGCGAGGCTTCAAGACGGGGCTGAAGCAACCTCGACGCCCGCTCAGCAAATTGCCCTGCCTATATCATATGCGCCAATTCACGCCGCATCTGCACGTCGCCGTCTTCGACCGCTTTGCCCTTCGGCAGCTTCCCTGGGCGGCCGCCGCACATTGGCACACTGGGGTTTTCTTGGCCTCGCTCTGCAGACAGAGTCGTAGGCGAGCGGCTCGAAGAGCGCATTGGGTTGAGGCCATTTTTTACGACAATGGGTTAGATGACGCTGAGAGATGCTGCCGCTCCGGTCGCAAGATGGGCCATGCGCACAGGCAATTTGCGGGCCGCGGCCCAATGCGGCGTCAATTCGAACTATTACCAGCAGGAGCTTGCGCAAGTCGGCGAAGCGCTCAATCGCGCGAACGATAAAATCGCGGTCCTGACAAGCGAGCTGACAGGGCGCTCGGCCGAGCGCGGACGTTAGTCGCCTATCTAAACAGCCGGGACCAAAATCTCGTCTCGGCTGCCAGCGTTTCCATGCAAATCATTCCGCAGCGATCAGCTTTACGTTGGAAAGTCTGCCTTTCTGTTCGCGTTGGCTGAGAGCCGCATACGCGGCCGCCTGCTTCGCCTTCAACTCACCAGCCATGTCAGAAATCATTGTGCCCAGTCGGAGCAGGCCGTCAGCGACCAATCCTCGGTCCAGCGGGCCCATCTCCTGCGCTCGGATCGCGGCAACCATGACTGCTGCGAGACCGTGAAGATCGTGCAGCCGCCCCTCCATATCGTCGATCAAGTCGGCCGCCGTGGCGGTCTTCGTGTCCATTCGGTTAGTGCTTTTCATGTTGACAAAACCTCTTTTGACACGTTTGCGGTTGTGTTATGACGCGTATTTGAGTACCCTAATATGGTCTCATGTGTATCCTTAAGTGTCAATTAAAGTGGTGATTTTCCACAGCGCAGGTTTCCACGGAAATGCTCACCGCTGAACAGCTTCGGGCTGCCCGAGCGATGCTGCGATGGGATCAAGCGCGGCTCGCGCGCGCGGCGGATTTGTCGGTCGAAACGGTGAAGCGCATTGAACGGCTTACCGGCGGCTTGGCATCCCAGCGCGCAGGCACGCTCGATGCCCTACAGCGTGCGCTCGAGGCCGGCGGGGTCGAATTTATTGCAAGCGGCGTGAGGCTACGGGAGGACGCCACAGTCGCGTCTATTCCGGTCGAGGATTTGAACGCGGCGAGCGACGAATGAGCCGTAAAGCCAGGCAGCTCAGATTACCATTCGACGGCAAGCGATTCGCCCGGACGGCCGAACAGATGGAAATGCTGGAGCTGCTCAAAAAACGTTACGGCGCCGGCGATTGGGCCGCGCTGGCCTACGCGTTGGCGATGGAATACGTGCCCGCGTTTAGCGTTATCCACGACCTGAGGTGCGGAAAAAAGGGGCCGCGGAAGTGAGGAATGAGCGGCCGGCCAAATTCACAGGCGAACTCGCGAAGCCGATAAGTTTGCGGCTCGAAGAGCTGCACGAGCCGCTTGCTGCTCTGCCCGAGCGCATGAAAAAACTTGATCTGCTCAAAAAGCACTACGGCGCAACCGACTGGGCAATGCTCGCTTACGAGCTGGCCGTGGATCTCGTGCCGGGATTTCAGATCGTCTATGACGACCCGCTGGCTGCAGAACTTAACCGCACCGCGGGGCTTGATCTCCCGCTCTCCGGCGGCGTGAAGGCGGGCAGGAAAGGTACCGGCCAATGTCCCGAGCTCAGCGGGAATCGCCTTATCTTGATGGTCGACATGACACGCCGGCTATTTAAGCTCAAAAGCAATGCAGCTGCATGCAAGATGATTGTTGACACTTGGATCGAGGTAAAGGGTCCGAAAATAAGCAGGAAAGAACACGACAGCTTGGTTGCCACAATAAAGCGCAGGCTCACCGAAGCTAAGGCACATCAAAGCGGCGTTTGATCTGCTTCGCGTACCTGATGTCTCTTGCGTGCTGACGGATGCCAGCACACGGGAGACACAAATGTCGGCAACAGCCACGGCGCACAAGCACGTAACGGCGCAAGAGCCCGAGCCTATTCCTCGGGTGACCTTTTCCATCGACGAGGTCGTCCACGCGACGAGTCTAGGGCGCTCTAGCATTTATTTGGCCATCGCGGAGGGAAAGCTGCGTGCCGTTAAGGTAGGCCGGCGAACCCTGATTCGCGCCGAAGACCTCAAGGCATTCGTCGACGGCCTCGGCACGGAGGCCGCGTGAGCTCGAAGAAAAAACCGGCCCGCGTGGCGCACGGAACCGGCTTCGAATACGTCCCTGGCTGGGGTGACGATTCGTTCAATAGCATTGCCTCACGCAAACTTAAAACGCACCGGCGCGCCGGCGGGCAGGTGGCGCAATGAGTGTCGCCGCGCTCGTCTTGGGCAACATCTTCCGCAAGCCGGAAGAGCGCACCTCGAAATCGGGCACGGTGTACGTCACCGCGACGATCAAGGCGTCGGTCAGCAATGAGGTCCAATTCTGGCGCGTGTCAGCTTTTTCTGACAGGACGCGCGCCGAATTGCTTCGGCTCGACGTCGGCGATGGCGTGAGCGCGCAGGGCGCGCTCAAGGCCGAAATCTACCAACCCATCGGTGGTGAGCCGAGGGTCTCACTTTCGATAATGGCTGATCACGTAATTGCGCTCCGTCAGCCGGCGCGCCAGCGCGAGAGCGCCAAGGCTCGTTCGACAAAGGCGCCGGCGCGAAGCGCTCTGGCTTCTGCGCCGAGCGTGAATGTGGCGGGAGCTAACTTTGCGCCCGCGCTGCCGTTCGATGACGACGTGCCGTTTTGAGGGAGGCCCCATGAACGCCCTCTCGAAACCCCAGGATCTTTCAAACGAGCATCTCGACGTCGAGGCGTTGCCCGAGCCGTACAGCGGCGATCCGAAGCTGCTCGGGCTCGGCATGACCGAGTGCGAAGCAGAGCACGGCCGCTGCGCGAGCGTATTCGAATATCCGCACCTGTTCGAGCGATTGTTCGCGCTCGGCATCCGCGGCCGCGCAATCAGCGGCGGGGACGCCTTCGACGCCCTCGGCGCGGAGCCGGTTGTCTTTCTGCCTGGCGCCCGTTTTTCGTTCGCAAGGCACCTGCTCGACGCGACCGGCTACAAACTGGCCGTGATCGTTCCGGCGAGGGACACATATGGCGAGGTTGCCGATCTAATCGCGGTCGATCTCGACACCGACACCATTGCGGCTTGGCTGAGCCGGTTTGATGCGTGCGAAGCCCGGCTTCTCGTCCGCTCGCGGCTGTTTTCAGAGACGGAGGCGTGTCATGAATGACGGGCATCCGGTCGCACAGCGGGACTTCCCAATCAGTCCCGGAAAAGCCTGGGCCGCGCCACCGCAGAATTATTCCGACCTGTCGGCAGAAGAGAAAGACGCTTATTGCGCCAAGGCGGCCAGCAATTACCGCGCCTGCCGAGCAGAAGAAGGCGCGGCAGAGCAGGGGCGCGACGATGTTCTTGAGCCTGCGGATCTGGATTATTTGCCGCCCGGCGAGCCGGTCGAAATTCGTTCGCCTGCCGAGCGTTTCCCGCTCATCCAGATCGACGACATCTCGTTTGATCCAAACACAAGCTGGCTAGTGAAAGAATTGCTCCCCTCGAAGGGGCTCGGCGTGCTCTATGGCGCGCCCGGCACGTACAAGAGCTTTGTCGCCTTGGATCTTGCCCTTTCGATCGCGACAGGAAGGCCGTGGGCTGGCAGAAAGGTCTCACCCGCTGCTGTGGTCTACATCGCAGCAGAAGGCGCCCGCGGCCTGCGCAAGCGCATTGAGGCATGGCGCCGGCAGCAGCCTACGCCACGGGGTACGGCTTTTTATCTGATTGAAGTCGCGCCCAACCTGGGCATAGGCGAAAATGATGCTGATGTCTTGGTCGCGGCTATTAAAGCCGTAACCGGCGTTGGGCTGGTGGTCATTGACACTCTGTCGCGTACCCTTTTGGCCGGAGAAGAAAACGGCAGCGGTATGGTTTCTTTCGTTGCGAGCTGTGCTCGCGTGGCCGACCAACTCGATTGCATTATTCTCGCGGTCCACCACAACGGCAAGAATGAAGAGCGCGGCATGCGCGGGCACACGTCGCTTGATGGAGGCGCCGACGTCATTTGGGAAGTGAGCAAGGGCGCCGGCAATTTCGCCTCCACGATATGCGTGAAGAAGAACAAGGACGGGGAAGATGGGCAAACATTTTCTATCCAATTGGCCCGCGTCGAGCTTGGCCACGACATAGATGGCGACCTGGTCACGACGCTTGTTGTTGAAAGCGTTGAGGGCGCCAAACAGGCCGCAAGGCAGAGCGCGCAGAAAATCCCGAGGAATGCTAGGCTTCTATTCGACTGCCTTCGGCAAGCCATCGAAGAATCTGGAGAAGTGATTAGGCCAAGGCCGGACATGCCGCCGGTGACCGCTTGCTCCGAGGACGCGGTGCGCCTGCGCTACGAGATACGGTTCGGCGAAACAGCCCCAAAAGACAAAGAGCGTCCCAAAGCGGACACCGTCAGCAAATCGCGCCGGCGCGCTATCGACAGCCTCGTCGACGCCAAACTCGTTAACGCCTGTCAGCACAATGGCTGCCGTTGGCTGTGGCTGACCTGACCTGCATCATTCTCCTCAACCCATCGACAGGACCGGACATCGGACACCCCTATAGGGGTGTGTCCTGTCCGTCCGGAGTTCCCTGTCGAGTATGGGCCGGACAGCGTCGGACATTGTCCGATCTTGTCCTGTCTTGTCCGAGTGGTCAGTGTTGTGCTTCCGGCGCTGTTGGACGGGTCCGCGGCGGTCGCTGCTCGACTAGCCTTCGAGCGGCCTTGGTGCTCAAGGCGAAGAGATAACTCACACGCGCACGCGAGCGCGACCACCGGGTTGCGAGGTGGGGAAGCGCTGATCGAGATATTCAGCGCGCTCAGGGGAGCGTCGCCGAATATTTTTGCGTGGCTGGGGCAGCAGATCCGGTGAGCCTAGAATTTTCCGGGGCGGGAGGTTAGTTCTCGCCCGCGAAAGTTTCCGTCAGCGATCGATCGCCGCGATGTTCGATTGTTCGATGATGCCGAAGCCGGGCAGGGCGGCACGCACGACGTCAGCAACGTGCGAAGGTGCTAGGTGGGCGTAATGGCGCTCGGTGATGCGCGTGTCGGCGTGGCCGAGCTGCTCGGCGATGACACGCATGGGCACGCCTTTGGCGGCCAAAGCCGACGCATAGGTATGACGCAAGATGTGGAACGTCGCCGGCGGATCGAGCTTGGCGATCGTCGAGGCTTCATCGAGTGGCCGTTGCTGATGGGAAGCACCCCAGGGCTTGCCATCATCGCGCGTAAAGATGAGATCGCCGCGGCTCTTCCCGGCCGTGAGCGTGGAGAAGAGCTGTCGGCCTTCGTCGTTCAGGGCGACGTGGCGGCGCTTCCCGGACTTCGATTGCTGGATAGTGATGGTTCCAGCCTCGCGGCTGAAATCGCCGACCCGGAGCCGGCAGAGTTCGCCATATCGGCAGCCCGTCACCAAAGCACCGCGAAGGAGATCACGAAATGCGCCCTGGCAGGCGTTTACGAGCCGCACGCATTCGGCGGGTGTGAGGAACTGGATCAGCGGCGCATCGACTTCCCGGGCGGGCTTGATCTTGCGCCAGGCTTCATCGCTGGCTGTTTTGCCCTCTTGATAGGCGAACGTCAGCGCGGCTTTGAGGATCGTCAGGACGCGATTGGCCGAGGCTTTGCGGGCGCGCACCGCGTCGGGATCTTTGGGATTAAGCGCTATGGTCTTGCGAGTTGTCGCGATCTTCGAGGCTCGGAGCAGCTTCGGGGCTTTCTCAAGCTCAGCCTGCCAGTGCCGAATGCGTGGCGCCGTCAGCTTGCGGACTTCGATTTGGCCGAGTGCAGGCCGAATCCGCGCGTTAGCCGAATAGCGATCTACGTGCACGCCCTTTGATCCTCGCCGCTCTCTCTCGGCGAAGTACTCATCGAGCGCCCTGTTGACGGTATATGGGCCGTTCGCCGGGGCGGCCATTCCGGCAAGCGCGCGAGCTTTGTCCGCGAAGAAAGCGCGGGCACGTTCCTGCGCCTGCGCGAAGTCGAAAACCGTCAGCCCGTCCGGATCGCGTACATCATCGGCCGCGCCCAGGGGCGCGTAATGCCGCTTGCCATCATCGGTCCTGAGCTTAGCGATCCACGTTCCGCCCTTAGCTCCATGTCGATAACCGAGCGCGCAGCCGGAGCTGATCGCCGTCCAGTAAGGCTCGCGCCTTTTCGGCAACTTCGAGCGCGCGGAGCGGCTGTCGACCTTGGAATTTCGGACGCGTCTTGCCATCGCTTTGCCTCGTACGGCAAACGTACGGCACGGCTGTACGCAATTTTGGGCGATTGCACAAGGACAGTAACGGACGTGTCTACAGGGAAATGCGCGTCCGGGGGTGGTCGTCGATGATCGCCAAAACGCGCGTTATATCCCTTTCACGGCAAAAACACGGGTTCGAGTCCCGTTGGGCGCGCCAGTAGTTTCAAGGCTCTCTGCGCGAATCTGCCGGTTCCGTGCTCTTTACGCGTGGGCGGCCAATGGGTGCAGCTTCACGTCCTCTTCCGCGATCACCTCGGCTATTTTGGGCTCGCCGTTGACCGCGCGCGAAATGGCCTGCTTGGTCGCTTCGTAATTCCAGTCCTGGATCTTGGCGTCGTCCTTCGCTTCCCAGTGGATGAAAACTCCAACGCAAATGAAGAGGTTTTCCGCTTCGTCTCTGGGGATGATTCCTGCTTTGACGCTATCGACCACTGCTTTGGCGACGCCGCGCTGCGCGGGACCGAACATTTGCGTTGCCTGCTCTCCCGTCTGGATCGTCACTTTGTTGAACATCAACGTCGCCGGCTTGGCCATTAGGTTCGGCGCGACTAGGGCAAGGAGCGCATTATCACCCACCTTCTGGTTGGTGATCGTGTTGCAGAAGGCAGTCTCCACGGCGCTTCCGCGTGGGCCCATGATGAGATCGATGTGCGCCACTTCGTTGCCTTCGCCGACGAGTGCCTCGCCGACCATCACGCGGTCAAAATTGCCCATGACATCCTCCATTCCAGTCGCCTTCACACGAAAGTTCGTGCGCCGTTGGCCAAGGCTAATCGACTGGATAAGGCTAAGGTTCCGCAGCTAAGGGGTCAGAGGTGCCGGTTGGCCTTCACCCTTTGCAGGATGCGCTTGCCTATCGCGGTTTCCTTCCAAGCGCGCCAGTTTTCGCGCGTGAGGCAGAGATTGCTCAATTCGAGCATCGAGCCGTCGCTGTTGGATTTGATGAGGTTGCGCGCTGTTTCGAGGCGCCATCCGGCCTTTTGCAAATAGCCGATGGTGAGCTGATTGCGCGACAAGGCGCAGGCCGTCATCCTCGAGATGCCCACTGTTTCGAACACGTAATCCAGTGAGCATATCAAAACATCCGCCGTAGCGCCCTTGTTTCGATAGTCGGGCTCGCCGATGAGCATGCAGGCATGAGATCTGCTGTCGGCGTAATCCACGTCGAGCCGGATCATGCCGATAAGGACATGCGTTTGCTTTTCGACAACGGCGAGCAGCCAGTGCGACCATTGGTCGAAGCTTTTGATATAGGCCGCGAGTTGGGCGGTGCCGAGTTGCTTGCCTTGCAGGTTGAGCGTCTCGATGGCACCGCGATCAGACAGCCAGTTCGCGAAACGCTCGGAGGCGTCATCCGCCTTCATGGTGCGAACGAGATATTTGCCGCAATCAATCCGGATGTTGCGCTTATAGGCTTTCAATCGTCCGATCCTCGGAACTCGAAGGGGCTGACGATTTAAGCCCATTCACGCTTATGGGACTATCCGATTTTCCCTTCGTCGTGGCGAAAATGACAAAGCCGCGAAAGGATCGCTTTCGCGGCTTGTCGGAGCGGCTCTGTGCTCAGTATTTCGCGACGACCGGGGCTGGCGGCGCCAGCATGTCGAATCTATAGCTGAAGCCAGCCTCGACGCGATTGTCGCGCTCATGCAGGTGCTCGGTGACAAGTCCGCCGGTCGTGTTGGTCAGCGGGAAGCTCATCGCCTGACCATAGTCGGTGTAGCGATATTCGATGCGGACCGACCAATTCGGATCGATCGCATATTCCGCGCCTCCTCCCACGGTCCACCCGGCACGGCTAAAGGTGTGCAAATCAAGTCCGAATGGATCGGAGAAAGTGTTCCTGATCGAAGCAAATGCAGCGCCGCCCGTGCCATAGAACAGGATGCGATCCCATGCCCAGCCCAATCGGCCGCGCACCGAACCCTCGGCATTAATTCTTGTCGAACTCACGCAGGTCGGCCCGCAAACGAATTGGACGCCCGAGCCCTTGTAGCTGGTCCCTTCCGCATCGGCTTCGAAGCCGAAGACGAATTGGCTCACCTGATAGTTGAATCCGATGTGCCCGCCGCCGACCACGCCCTGGTTGGAATAATTGTTCCCGGTGAGAATAGTCCCCGGCGCGAGCTTGCTCGTGAAGAACGGGTCGCTCGTGCCCCATTGGTAGCCGACCTGGCCGCCGATATAGGGGCCCGTCCAAGTGAAAGCGGGCGGGGGCGGCGCGAACATCGGCGGCCCCTTGCTGTTCGGCAGATCGGCGGCGAAAGCGCCGCCCGCCGTGATCGCCAGTGTGGCAGCCGAAAAAAGCAATTTCCGAATCATAATTTCGCCCCCGAAAATTTATTCGTTTGTCGAACGGTAATGCCTTTCCGGGAGAAGTTCACGCTGAAACGCGGCGGGCGCACAACACTGGCATCGATTCCGCATGCCTGTGTCCGGGCGGCCACGCGAAAGGCCAAATCCTTAGCGGTTGGGGTACGCCCTTCGACACCGAAGAGCGGCGCCGCAAGAAGCGAGCCGTCGGGCAAGATCGACAATGTGCGCCTGGTGCATTGGAGCCTGCGTAGGCAGGCTCCAAATTCGCAAGGCCGCAGTCATGCGGCACGCGCTCTATAGCGATGCGAAGCAATCGAACTAAATGCTTTTTTGATTCCCATAATTGGCTCTTCTCACCCGCAAGCAATGCGGGCGAGCGAACCTAGAGATGCGTTCCGCGCGCGGTCTTCCACGAAATATCGGGTCTGCAAGATCTGGCGTTTCCGGCGTCCTTCGCGCTTTAGACAATGCGAAGGACTTTGCCGCGGTCGGCGAGAACTAATTCGGCCTGTTCGAATTCTTTCGCTATCGGGCAATCGGTTGCTCGACATCGCCGCGAGAAGGATCTGCACGGAATTTAGGCCGGAGTGATTTCGGAACCGGCGCGCGCTTCACGTCCACGGACGTTCGGATTGCGCGGTCGTTCAATGATTTCAATGAACTGGCATTCCAGAGCGTCCGGCAAGCCGATTGCTGTCATAAAATTTTGCCGGCGCTGGATCCAAAAGCAGCCGAGCCGCGTTGAAAAGCCGTAGCGTAGGAGTTGGTCGAGTGGGTGAGGCCCTGGCCGGCGGTGCTCGTGGCGTGCAGTCGTAGCAGTTGAGTATGGACGCTACATCGAAGCGGACCCAACCGGCCAGGGCCCCGCAAAGATCCCGGAAAGATCAGACAGCCGAGCGGCTCTTCGGCCTTTTCTATGATCTGTGTCAGTTGCCGGAGCGCGTCCGTCGCACCGGCTCTTCGCGTGTGCCTCAAATCCAGGAGGCCTGGAGCCTTAAAAGCTCGCCACCCATCCGGAAATCAAAGGCGCCTCTTGCGGCGTGCAAAACTCCGCTGGCCGGCCGAGGGGCCGGCGATTCCCCCTGAGATTTGCGCGCTCAGGTTTCGCTCTCGCAGGCCGCGAAGAGTTTCTGCTGCATTTTGAGGATCGTGGCGCGCATGGCCTCATAGCCTTCGTCGAGCGCGCAATAGCAGCTCACCTTGCTGAGCGATCGGTCCAAAACGGTGCGTGCTTCAGTGGCGGTGAGAATCTTTTTCTCAACCAGCATTTCGAGCGTGGCGCAGGCGACCGTTGCGCCTGCAAGGGCTTTGCCTAAGGCTTTGGCGCTTTCTTCCCTCATGCTTTCCTCCTGGCCTCCCGGGTCGGTTCGTTCGGTTTTTGATTTCCGCTTCTAGACCCAACGATCGTTCTAGAGATTTAGAGCGGGACTTTGCGCGAAAAACCGATATCTGCTTTTTCGCATTCCGCATCTCGGAACTGGGCAAATCGCAACCCGAATATAGCGAGAAGACCACACCGCCGGAAGAATCTCGAACGAAAACCGGCCTCCGATCGGCATCGTTCAGCGCTTTTGCAACAGCTCTATTGCATCGCGAATGAAGGGTGCCGGCAGAATAACCCCGAAAGTGACGCTTCGATTGCCGAATTCGGGTCCGCTATAGCGATCGGATTGGACGACGAGCCCGAGCAAGCCATGGCTCGGCGTTTGCGGCGGACCATCGCGCCGCGCGTCCGGAAAGAAAAAATAAGCCGGCCCTCCGCTATTGCCCGGAAAAAGGCTGATATCGAGCTCGATCTGCTTCACAAAGCGCAGCGGCGTCAGCGGATAGGAGGCGATATAGCCCATCCGCAATATTGGAAATCCGCCCGGCGTTGCGACGGAAAGCGGAAACCCGAGACAGAAAATCTGGTCGCCCGGATGAAAGGTCTTGGCGATTTCGTCATCGGCCAGGAATTCCGGCGAGAGGCCGGTGATCACCACGTCATCGGGCAGATCGACCGGGAGTGCGGCGACATCGACCTCGGCATGTTTGACGTAAAGCGGCGCGCCGGCATGACGGATTCGAATAATGTGGGAGAAAGCGGCGTAAGTGCCGTCGGAATTCGGCCGCCTGACGAGAAGAGAGGCCGTCTCGCCGGCAATGTCATCGAGAACATGTGCGGCGCTGACGAGGATGGCGGGCGCGATTCGATCCTTCTCCTCGCGCGCCGCGGCCATGACGAAGCCGGTTCCATAGGCGGTTCGATTGGGATCCTCCCAATGGGGACCCTCGATTCGGAACGTGCTGTGGAAGAGGATCGTATTGAATTCCCGGGTGGGTGCGGGCCTTCTTTGCGGGAGCGCGCCCGCCGAACCGGTGCCGCGTCCTAAAATCGTGCCAAGCCGCTCAAACCATCTTCCGGGCATCGCAGGCCTCAAGCTTCGGGCATCGTCCAGCGTTCCATAGGCTGCGAACCTGCGCCAGCTTGCGGAGGATGACGATTTGGACTGATATGGGTCTGCGGCACTCGAACATGCTCGAGCGCGGCAAGGCAAAATCCAAGGCGTGCCGCAGGCCGCGGCGGCACGGGCGAGGGGTTCAGATGATTCCAGTCTTGTTGAATGCAGCCTGCGCCGCGACGGCTTTTCTGACGCTCGGACTTTGGAGCGCAGCTGCAGCTGCCGCGGCAGGGGTCGCGGCAGCTTTTCAGGCTCTAAGCCTGCTCGTCGCTTGAACGCTGGTCCCGGTCAGCGGCTAGGGGTGTTAAAGAACAGTGCGGGCATTTCTCCCGACCAGGAATCTCCCGACTGCGCATAGTGATACTCGGAATGTGCCGGCGCACCCCAGGCGCCATGTTCGTTGTTCCAGTTTTGATATCCGCTCGGCCGTCCGCGCGACATGAAGGTCGTGTCGTAAACGTCGCAAAGATCGGCTGGGATCGAATGGTTCTGGCAGGCCATCGTATAGCCCATCATCACTTTGCGCACGATTCTCATAGCCTCGTGCGACGGATGCCCGCGCATCCAACTCTCGTCGAAATAAGAATCGCGATTGCTGGCGTAGAGCGCTGACGCTCGATGAGCCCTGTGGTGGCGCCATTCGAGCGCCTCGCGCACGGGATGCCGGTGCAGGGCGGCCGGCCGATAATGCGCGTAAATCGCGTGAGCCCGCTCGTTGGTCGAGGCCGCCACATGTGTCCGCTCGTTCGCATAAGCTGCGAGACGCGTGCGATTGCTCGGATTGGGCGTCGCACGGGCGAGGCGCTCACGCGGGTGATGCGCGAGACCGGCGGTTTGGAAGACAGCGCGGCATGCAGGGCTGAGGCTCGCCATCTTGGCTTGCATGCAGGCAACGATCTTACCGACATCCGGAATTTCCGACGAACAGAGCCGCAGCGCGTCGGGCGTGCAGGCGGCGCGCTGTTCGGCCGTCACTGTGAAGGCATGGGCGCCAACGCTGCCCGCAAGACTCAAGGTTGTGGCGAGAAACATGCGACTGAACAAGATCGACGTGCGACTCATCGGATCCCCCTGCATCGAGTGCGATGAAAGGGATGCTATCGTTGCAGTTGATTCGGTAGGAGTCCGCGTCAAATAAAATTCTGTGTGAAAAATCAGATAAATCTCGCCCTCGGGTGCGCCTGCTATCCTTTGCGCGAGGGGCTCCGATCACGGCCGCAAGCGGAAAAGCGACGATGCGGTCTTTAAGCTTTTTATACGCCTCTCTGAGAATGTCCTTCGAGGAGATGGCTTTTTCCGCGGGTTCCGATTCTTCCACAGGCCCCTCTTCGCGAGATTGTGAGAGAGCGCGCCAAGAGCAATGGTTGTGCTCAAGCCATGCTCAAGCGGCTCACCGTCGTAGCGCGGATCTTAGAGGCGGACCAAAGGATTACCTTTCGTTCGGTTGACGATCCCAAATGTGGCGATCAGGGCACACGTGGGGAGAATTCGCGGGGGAGTAGTAGTGGATCGAAGCTTTGCGATGGATTTCCGCGTTGGGCTATGCCATGTCCTGCCTACGCAGCAATCAGGGGGGCCTTATGATGATTCGTAAACTGCTTGTTTCGGCCGCAACGCTCGCTCTCATGACGGGCGCTGCTTGGGCCGCTGATCTGCCGAATACCAAGGGCCCGCCGGTCTTCGCGCCGCCGCCCCCGCCGGCCTTCACATGGACCGGCGTCTATATCGGCGGTCAGGTCGGCTATGAATGGGGCAATGATACCACGACCGAATTCGATCCGGCCGGCGTGCCCGATGGGTTCGTCCAGGGGTTTAGGACCAATGGGGTGAATGGCGGTGGTCACATCGGCTTCAACTACCAGGTGAGCCAGTTCGTTTTCGGTCTCGAGGGTGATGTCAACGGCGCCGACAATCGCGGCGGCTTCACGCTCCCGAACGGGAATTTCGAGCATGTCCGTGACGAGATCGAAGCCGCCATCCTCGGCCGGGCGGGTGTCGCTTGGGATCGCGTGTTGATCTATGCCCAGGGCGGTGCCGCCTTCGCCAATTTCCGCTATAATTACTTCAACGCGGGAACGGGCGTTGGCGAGATCTTCAACGATGGTCGCGTCGGTTGGACGGTGGGCGGCGGCATCGAATATGCCATCGATCCGAACTGGACGATCTTCGCCGATTACCGCTATTCGGACTACGGCCGCTTCAGCAACACGTCCGCTTTTGCTTTCCCGGGCTTCACCGAGCGTCAGCATCCGCGGGAGAACCTGGTGCAGGCCGGCTTCAGCTACAAGTTCGATATTTTCGGACCGCCGGCGGCTCCGATCGTCTCGAAATATTGATCCGGCGTAACGCCGCAATCGGGCCGCGAAAGGCAACTTTCGCGGCCTTTTCTTTTTCCTCCTCCCACTTGCCCGGCAAGGAGAGGGTGAGAGGCGGGGCAGCGGCACTTTCCGGCCGGGGAAGCAACGAGCCCTATGCCGGCTGGTCCGCAGCCGCAGGTCACTTCTGCGCGGACTGCTCGCTCTGATTCTCCTCCTCGCCAGCGGTGCTCACGCGCATCCCGCTCGCGATATTCACCGGCGGATCGAGGATGACCCGATCGCCCGGGTAAAGGCCGGAACGAATGTCGAGGGTCGCGCCATTGTCGGCCAGCACGTCGAGGTGGCGCAGGTCGACCTTGCCGTCGCGGTAGACCGCGGCGAAGAGCCCGTTTTTGTTGAAGATCACCGCTTGCGATGGAATCGTTATCACCGGCTGAAGCCGTTTGATGAAGAGCCGCACGGTGCAATAGAGGCCGGGGAAGAGCGTGCCGTCGCGATTCTCGACATCGACCTCGGTGAGGCGGGTCCTGGTTCCCGCCTGCAGAGCATTTGCATTGCGCGCCACCGTGCCGTGGAAGACGCGGCCGGGCATTTCCGGCACGCGAACTTCCGCCGTATCGCCATCCTTGAGACCGAAGACGGCATCCTGCGGAACATAGATCTGGATGCGCAGAACGTTGCTGCGGGCGATGCTGAAGAGCGCAGTCCCGCTCGACACATCGGCGGTGACGAGGCTGCCGACGTCGATCTGGCGTGCCGTGATGATTCCGTCGAAAGGCGCCACCACTTTTTCGAATCCGGTCAATTCCTCGAGACGTGAAACCTGGGCCTGTCCGGCTTTGAGATTGGCCTGGGCGACCTGGAGTGCGGCGTTCTGCGCCTGATAGGTGAGGCGGTCCGTGTCGCCCTGCTGCTTGGTCTGCCAGCCTTGCACGACGAGAGTCTGTGTTCGCTGGTTGGTGACCTGGGCGAGCTTCACATTTGCGTCCGCCTGGGCAACCGCGGCTTCGAGCTGCGTGAGCTGCGCACGTGCCTGAATGAGCTGTTGATCGAGATCGGGCGCGGCGATGACGGCAAGGACATCGCCCGCCTTGACCCTGCTGCCGATATCGACGTTGCGCGTCGCTATATAGCCGGTCGCTCGCGCGTAGATGGTCGCCGCGTCGAAGGCTTCCGTGCTGCCAGGCAGGTCGAGCGTGCGTGGCGCGTCATTCGATTCGACGCGTTGGATGCGCACGATCGGAACCGCGTTTTCTTGCTGTTTCAAGGTTTCGAGCGCTGCCATCCGCCGTTGCGCATGGCCCCAAGCTCCGAAGCCGGCGAGAGCTGCGACGATAATGAGCCCGGCAATGCCCGCAAGGCGAACATTGCGCCTCAGCCTCAAGTCCGTCCTTTGCTTCTCCGTCCGGTCGGGGCGGGGCACGTCATCGCGCATCGGACGGCCTCCTTCGATCTTCGGCCAACATGATTCAGTGCCCTTCCTGCGGAATCGGCTCGTCGTCCTCGCTCCTCGGCTCGGCCCGCTCGAAACGCCCGATAAAGGAATAGAGATAGGGCACGAACAGCAGAGTCGTTAGGGTGCCCACGAGAACGCCGCCGATCACCGCGCGGGCGAGGACCGCGTTCTGCTCCTCGCCCGGCGCGCCGATCGCCATCGGGATCATGCCGACGACCATGGCCGCGGCGGTCATCAGAACGGGACGAATTCGCGTGCGCCCCGCCATAATGGCCGCTTCCTCGGCACTGGCGCCCTCGCGGCGTTGATCGCGTGCGAAAGTCACGAGCAGGATCGAATTGGCCGAGGCAACGCCGATCGACATGATGGCGCCCATGAGCGAAGGCACGCTGATCGTCGTCCCGGTCACGTAAAGCATCAGAAGAATGCCGGCGCCGGCGCCGGGCAGGGCGAGAATGACGGCGAGCGGATCGAGGAAGCTCTGATAATTGACGACCATCAGCAGATAGACGAACACCGCGGCAAAGAGCAGGCCGATGGTCAGATCCTGGAAGGCCGAATTCATGCTTTCGATCTGTCCGCGCACGACGAACTGATTGCCGGGTTTGAGCTTCGGCTCGAGGTCCTTGACGATCGACTGGATCGATTTGGCGACCGCGCCGAGATCGCTGTCCTGGGTGCTGGCATAGATGTCGTAGAGCGGCTGAATGTTCGAATGGTTGTAGACCGTCTGCACCGGAATGCGCTGCATGGTCGCGACATTGCCGAGCACATTGGGCACCGGCGTCTGTTGCGAAGCCTGGCTCACCAAGGGCGTGTTGTTGAGCTCGTTGACGGAGGAAACCCGATATTCGGGTGTTTGAACGGCGAAATAATAGGGAATGCCGCTTGTCGGATCGGTCCAGAAATTCGGCTGGACCTGTTCGGACGAGCTCAGGCTGATGTTGAGATTATTGGCGATCTCGGTGACGTTCAGGCCGAGCTGCTGAGCGCGCGTCCTATCGATCTGGTAGAAGAGTTCCGGCGCGTCGAGCTCCTGCTGGATGTGCACGTCGACGAGGCCCGCGACTTTCGACATCCGTTCGCGCAACACGTCGGCGAGCACGCGATTGCCGGCGCGATCGGGCCCTTCGACCTCGACGTCGATTTGCGAAGGAATGCCGAAATTGAGAATTTGGGTGACCATGTCGGCTGGCTGGAAATAGAACAAGACATCCGGGAAGGCCTTTGTCAGCACGGCGCGGATCTTCTTGATGCAATCGGCAGTCGGCGGATGACCCTCATTGAGCGAGACAAGGATCTGTCCGTCGTTGACGCCGATGATCGAGCCGTCGGTAAAAGCGAGATTATAAGTGCGCTGAGGCAGACCGATGTTGTCGATGATCAGCCCGAGATATTTCGGCGGGATCGTACTGCGGATCTTATCCTCTACGGACTGGAAGACCTGCTCCGTCGCTTCGATACGCGTGCGCGGCGGCGCGCGCACATGAAGCTGAATGAGTCCGGCGTCGATTTGCGGGAAGAAATCGGTGCCGACCGACATCATGATGATCGTGGCGCCGCCGAGCACGCAGAGCGCAACGAGCGGCACGAGAATCCGGCTGCGCAATACGCCATGCAGGACATAGACGTAGGCGTTGCGGAAATTGTCGAAGCCGCGATTGAACGAATCGTGAAATCGCTCGAACCATCCGGCCGGCCTGCCTTCGGCATGGCGCTCTTGTTCGCCACGCAGAATATATCTGATGATGATCGGCGTCAGCGTGCGCGAAAGCACGTAAGAGGTCAGCATGGCGAAAGCGACCGCCATGCCGAGCGGCGTGAAGAGATAGCGCGCCGGTCCATTAAGGAAGAAGACCGAGACGAAAACGCTGGAGATCGCGAGCGTCGAGACGAGCGTCGGTAGCGCAATGTCGGCGGAGCCGTGCAGAACGGCTTCGAGGAAAGGCCGTCGCTCTTCGAACATTCGGTGCGTATTCTCGATTGCGACAGTCGAATCATCGACCAGAATGCCGACGGCGAGCGCCAGGCCGCCCAAGGTCATCGTATTGATCGTTTGGCCGAGCGCGGAAAAAATCGCGATCGAGCTCAGGATCGATAGCGGAATCGAGACCATGACGATGAGCGTCGAACGCCATGAACCAAGGAAGATCAGGATCATCAATGCGGTCAGTCCGGCCGCTATGGCGCCCTCGCGCAACACGCCCGCGATTGCCTCTTTCACGAAGATCGATTGATCGAAGAGGAGGTTCATGTCCATGCCGGGCGGCGCGGCCTTGCGCAATTGCGGCATGATGGCCTTGACGGCATTGACGACGCTGAGCGTCGAGGCATCGCCGTTCTTGATGATCGTCAAGAGCACCGCGTGGCGCCCATTCGTGCGCACGATGTTCTGCTGCACCGCCCAGCCGTTGCGCACATGCGCGACGTCTCTCAGACGCACGGTCGTTCCGCCGACCTGGCGCAACGGCAGATTGTTGAGCGCGTCGATCGTCTGCGCCATGGCATTGACGCTGACAATGAACTGGGTGTTGCCGATCTTCGCATCGCCGGATGGCAGCGTCAGGCTCTGCGCGTTGACGGCGTTGACGATATCCGTCGGCGTGATGCCATTCGCCCGCAGCGCATCGGGATCTATGTCGACCATGATCTGCCGATATTTGCCGCCATAGGGCGTGGGTAGCGTAATGCCCTGTATCGGGGCGAGCTGCTGACGCAGGCGATAGATGCCGTAATCGTAGAGCTGCTGCTGATTCATCCGGTCCGAAGTCAGGCTGATCTGCAGGACCGGAACGCTCGACGCATTATATTGGACAACGACCGGCGGCTGGATGCCGGTCGGCATCAGCGCCCGGATCGAATTGGTAGCGGAGACGATCTGCGAGATTGCGAGATCGATGCTGACATTCGGCTGAAAATAGATCTTCTGAACGGAAATTCCCTCGAACGTCTCCGATTCCATGTTGCGGATGTTGTTGACGTTCGCGCTGATCGAATATTCGCTGTAGGTGGTGACGCGCGCTTCCATCTCCTTGGGGGTCAAGCCGGTATATTGCCAGATGACGCTGACCACCGGGATGTTGATGATCGGGAAGATATCCTTGGGCGCGCTGATGATTGCGCTCACGCCGAGAAACAGGATCGCCAGCGCCATCACGAAAAACGTGTGCGGGAACCGCAAGGCAAAGCGGACGATACCCATGACGTGCTCCGGCTAGGGATGTACGGATGCAATAAGGCGGTTGGCAGTACCGCAAGGCTCAAGCCTCGGGACATAATCCTGCCACCGGCGAGGCTAGGCCCCGTTCGAAGTTTAGCAACGCCGTGGGAGGTCAGCTTGTTCAGCCCTGCGGAAAGAAGGCCAAAACTGCTGTTGCGGTGCCCCATTGCTGGGCCGGAGAGGCGAATTTCCCGGAACTTAACGCCGGTGAGCGTCGCTCACCTTCTCGTGAACACGCGTTGAGCTCAAGGAACTCGACGCCATATCGCGGGAAACAAACTTGGCAGGAAGCGAATTCGAGGGCATGGCTGAATTTAGCATGTTCGAGCAGCGCCATGAGCTTCCTTGATAGCGGTCCCAGGCTTGATTATTCGCCCGCCCATATTCTCCGGCGGCAGCCGGCGGGGTGGTTGGGTCTGCGCGCCGAGTGCGTCGAGCTCCTCGAGCCCGAGACCTATGCCTATGATTTCCAAGCGGATTGGCATCTCCTGATCGCGCCGGAACTGTCGCACCGCGATGACGGCGAAACCGCACTGGAAGGCCTGCCGAAATCGCATTTGCGGGAGCTGACGCGAAAGCTCACACTCGTGCCGGCAGGCAGCAAGTTTTGCGGCTGGCAAAAACCGCGCGTGCTGAGCAAGGTCACGCTCTTCTATATCGATCCGCGCGGTCCGCTTCTCAATCCGATGCTGCGATTCGATGAGATCGAGTTCAAGCCGCGGCTATTCTTCTTCGATGCCGACCTCTGGTCGACCGCGCTCAAACTGAAAGAACAGATCGATACGGGCGATGCGAGTTCCGGCCTCTATGCAGAGGCGCTCGGAGCCGTGCTCTGTCACGAATTGGTTCGCCTCAACGGTGTGTCGATCGAGGCGCCCCGGCGCGGTGGATTGGCCGCCTGGCAACGCAAGCGCGTGGCCGAATATGTCGAGGCGCACCTCGACGCGAGGATTTCGGTCGCAGAATTCGCCGCGCTCGTGCGGCTCAGTCCCTTTCATTTCGCCCGCGCGTTCAAGCAAACCTTCGGTATGCCGCCACATCGCTATCACGTGACGCGCCGTATCGAAGCGGCGAAAGTCTTGCTCGAAAATACCGAGACGCCGATCACCGAGATTGCGCTCGATCTCGGGCTCGCCGATACGAGTGCCTTGAGTGCCGGGTTCCGGCGGGTGACGGGCATGAGCCCCAACGAATATCGGCGCGGATCAGGGTAGGCGAAAATCGCTCGAGGAGCCCAAAGGGCGCAGTCCGGAATTTTCCGTACGAGTTTCTCTGGATTGTACGTCAGGCGACCGTCTTGGCCTTTTTGGCCAGGATTTCGATCGCTTCCTTGACGTCGGGATCGAGGCCTTCGCCGCCGTGTTCGCTCAAATACGCGAAGATCTGCGCACGCATGCGCGGATCCCAAAATCTGCTGATGTGGTTGGCAACGGCAGCGACCGCTTGATCATGACCTTGCGCGCGAAAGAACGTGCCGATCTGGTTGGCCATATAAACCAGTCTTTGTTCGGTATTATGCGACATGGCGGGCAGTTTCGCGTAATCTCTGAGGGTGGGTGAAGACTTCGAAATCCTGACGGCGGGCGACGGCGATGAGCGTCATGCCGCATTCATCGGCAAGCCGGATCGCCGCAGCCGTCGGCGCAGAGACGGCGACGAGAACCGGCGCTGAGAGCCGCGCCGCCTTCTGGATCAACTCGATCGACACACGGCTCGTCGTCAAAACGAATCCGTCGGAAGCCGTGCGTCCACCGCGCACCAGCGCGCCGAGCAGCTTATCGAGGGCGTTATGGCGCCCGACATCCTCGCGCAAAGCGACGAGCCCTTCGCGCTCGGTCCAGAAACCTGCGCCGTGAACGGCATGCGTTTCGGCATTGAGCCTTTGGGCGGGATCGAGCGAAGCCATGGCGGCAATCACCGCCTGCGGCGCGAACTGCCAGTTTGCACTGACCTTCGGCGTCTGCCGCATCGCGGCCTCCAAGCTTTCGATTCCGCAAAGACCGCAGCCTGTCGGGCCCGCCATGCTGCGCCGGCGTTGCGCATAAGCTTTGGCCCGTTCTTCTTTCAGCCAAGCGCGAATTTCAACTCCCAGCTCGAGGTTGACCACCTCGAGCGAGTCGATTTCCGAGCGGCTCTCGATCAGCCCCTCGGTGAGCGCGAAGCCGACCGCGAAATCTTCGAGATCCGCCGGCGTTGCCATCATCACGGCATGAGTCGAGCCGTTGAAGGTGAAGGCGACCGCCATTTCCTCCGGCACGCGCCGGCTTGCAGGCGAAACGATGCCGTTGCGCTGCGCCACACAGGAGACGCCGACAACAGGATCCGGCAGCTCCTCACTCTCGCTCATTCTGCCGCGTCGAGCCTCTCGGCAATGCGCGTGTTCTGCTCGGACATCTCGCGATATTTTTCCTGCCACTCGCTCGGCCCGTTGGATCTCGAGACCTGGACTGCGGTCACCTTGTACTCTGGGCAATTGGTCGCCCAATCCGAGAAGTCGGTGGTCACCACATTGGCTTGAGTCATCGGGTGGTGGAACGTCGTGTAGACGACGCCCGGCGCCACGCGATCGGTGATCTCGGCGCGCAAAGTGGTCTCGCCCGAGCGGCTTTGGATCTTGACCCAATCGCGATCCCGAATTCCCCGCTGCTCGGCATCGTGCGGATGAATCTCGAGAACGTCCTCCTCGTGCCAGGCGACGTTGGCCGTCCGCCGCGTCTGCGCTCCGACATTATATTGCGACAGGATGCGTCCGGTCGTGAGCAGGAGTGGGAAGCGCGGCCCCGTGCGCTCGTCCGTCGGCACATATTCGGTGAGCATGAATTTGCCCTTGCCACGGACGAACGTGCCCATGTGCATAACGGGCGTGCCTTCCGGCGCCTTGTCGTTGCAAGGCCACTGGACCGAGCCGACCTTATCGAGCAATTCGAAAGAGATGTTGGCGAAGGACGGCGTGACCTTGGCGATCTCGTCCAGGATATGGCCGGCGCTCTTATACGGCATTTTGTAGCCGAGAGCTTCGGACAGCAGCATCGTTATCTGCCAATCTTCGTAGCCATTCCTCGGCGCCATCACCTTGCGCACGCGCTGCACGCGGCGCTCGGCGTTGGTGAAGGTCCCGTCCTTCTCGAGGAAAGTCGATCCGGGCAGGAAGACGTGCGCATATTTCGACGTCTCGTTCAGGAAGAGATCCTGAATGACCACGCATTCCATGTGCTCGAGCCCGGCCGCCATATGTTTGGTGTCGGGATCGGACTGGAGAATGTCTTCGCCCTGGATGTAGATTCCCTTGAACGAGCCGTCGATCGCGGCATCGATCATATTGGGAATGCGCAGGCCCGGCTCCTTCTCGAGCTTGACGCCCCAGATGGACTCGAAGATCGAGCGAACGGCATCATTCGAAACGTGCCGGTAATCGGTGAATTCGTGCGGGAAGGAGCCCATGTCACATGAGCCTTGGACATTGTTCTGGCCGCGCAACGGATTAACGCCGACACCCTTCCGGCCGATATTGCCGGTCGCCATGGCAAGATTGGCGATCGCCATAACGGCGGTCGAGCCCTGGCTGTGCTCGGTGACGCCGAGGCCGTAATAAAAGGCCGCATTGCCGCCCGTCGCATAGAGCCGCGCGGCGGCACGGATAGTCTCCGCCGGCACGCCCGTGATCTTC
Organism: Beijerinckiaceae bacterium; assembly: GCA_021324915.1. Classification (GTDB taxonomy): domain Bacteria; phylum Pseudomonadota; class Alphaproteobacteria; order Rhizobiales; family Beijerinckiaceae; genus Methylovirgula. The sequence goes on from JAJPIC010000023.1 coordinate 98,723, forward strand.
TCGACTTCCTCCGGGCTGTTGCGCTGTTCGGCGACGAAGCTCGCCCAGGCAGCGAATTCGGCCGGGTCGCAGCGCTCGCGAACGAAAGCTTCGTTGACGAGCCCTTCGGTCACGATCACATGCGCCAGCGCATCGAGCATCGCGACATTCGTGCCCGGCTTCAGGGGCAGGTGATAGGTCGCCTCGATATGCGGGCTGCGGACGAGATCGATGCGGCGCGGATCGATGACGATCAGCTTCGCGCCTTCGCGCAGTCTCTTTTTCATGTGCGAGGCAAAGACCGGATGCCCGTCGGTCGGATTGGCGCCGATCACGACGATAACGTCGGCCTGATCGACCGAATCGAAATCTTGCGTTCCGGCCGAGGTTCCGAAGGCGGTTCCCAATCCGTAGCCGGTCGGCGAGTGGCAGACGCGCGCACAGGTATCGACGTTATTATTGCCGAATCCGGCGCGGATCATCTCCTGGACGAGATAGGTCTCTTCATTCGTGCAGCGCGACGAGGTAATGCCGCCGATCGAATGTTTTCCATATGTGGCCTGGATGCGCTTGAACTCGGAGGCCGCATAATTGATCGCCTCTTCCCAGGAGACTTCGCGCCACGGATCGGAAATCTTGGCGCGGATCATCGGCTTCAGAATGCGTTCCTTATGGGTCGCATAGCCCCAAGCGAAACGGCCCTTGACGCAGGAATGGCCGTGATTGGCCTTGCCGTCCTTATAGGGGACCATGCGGACGAGCTCGTCGCCGCGCATCTCCGCCTTGAACGTACAGCCGACGCCGCAATAGGCGCAGGTCGTCACCACCGAGTGCTCCGGCTGGCCGATGTCATAGACCGATTTTTCCATGAGCGTCGCCGTGGGGCAGGCCTGCACGCAGGCGCCGCAGGAGACGCATTCGGAATCGAAGAAATCTTCGTTCTGGCCCGCCGCAATGCGGCTGTTGAAACCGCGCCCATCGACCGTCAATGCAAACGTGCCTTGCACTTCCTCGCAAGCGCGGACGCAGCGGTTGCAGACGATGCATTTCGCCGGGTCGTAAGCGAAATAGGGGTTCGAAACGTCTTTCTTGTCGTTCAAGTGATTTTCGCCGGCATAGCCGTAGCGAACTTCACGCAGGCCGACAACGCCGGCCTCCGTTTGCAATTCGCAATTGCCGTTGGCCGAGCAAGTCAGGCAATCGAGCGGGTGATCGGAAATATAAAGCTCCATCACGCCGTTGCGCAGCGCCTTGAGGCGCGGCGTTTGCGTTTTCACGACCATGCCAGGCGCAACCGGCGTCGTGCACGAAGCAGGCGTTCCGGCGCGCCCTTCGATCTCGACGAGGCAAAGACGGCAGGAGCCGAAGGCCTCGATGGAATCGGTCGCGCAGAGCTTCGGAATGTGATTGCCAATCTCCATTGCCGCGCGCATGATGGAGGTGCCGGCAGGCACGCTGACCTTGGTTCCGTCGATCGTAAGTTCGACAAGCTTGTCGGACTTAACTTCGGGCGTGCCGTAGTCGATTTCATTGATGAGAGCCATGGGCTTGCTCCTATTCGGCCGCGACCGCCGCAGCGCGCGGCCGGAAATCTTCCGGATAATGACGCAGCGCGCTCATGACGGGGTAGGGCACGAACCCGCCGAGCGCGCAGAGGGAACCGAATTTCATTGTCTGACAGAGATCTTCCAAAAGCGTTATGTTGGCATCCACATTGGTGCCGAGCATGATGCGCTCGATGACCTCTTTCCCCCGCACTGCGCCGATTCGGCAGGGCGTGCACTTGCCGCAGCTTTCTATCGCGCAGAATTCCATGGCGAAACGTGCCATCTGGGCCATGTCGACCGTATCGTCGAAAACGACGACGCCGCCATGACCGATGAGCCCGTCGCGCGCAGTGAAGGCCTCGTAATCGAAAGGCGTATCGAAAAGGCTCGGCGGGAAATAGGCGCCGAGCGGACCGCCGCATTGCACGGCGCGGACGGGGCGGCCCGATAGAGTGCCGCCGCCGATGTCGTTGACGATTTCGCCGAGCGTCAGGCCGAAGGCCGTCTCGAACAATCCGCCATAGCGCACGTTACCGGCGATCTGGATAGGCATGGTGCCGCGCGAGCGCCCCATGCCGAAATCGGCATAGGCTTTTCCGCCTTCCGCGAGAATGAAAGGCACCGCAGCGAAGGAGAGGACGTTGTTGACGACGGTCGGGCGCTGGAAAAGGCCCTTATGCGCGGGCAACGGGGGCTTGGCCCGCACGATGCCGCGCTTGCCTTCGAGACTGTCGAGCAACGCCGTTTCTTCACCGCAGACATAGGCGCCGGCGCCGACGCGCAACTCGATATCAAAACTGTGTTTGGAGCCCGCGACGTCGGGGCCGAGCCAGCCGCCGCAGCGCGCAAGCCGCAAGGCCTCGTTGAAAGTGCGGATCGCGTGCGGATATTCGGAGCGGCAATAGACAAAGCCTTTCGTCGCGCCGACGGCGATCGCGGCGATCGTCATGCCCTCGATGAGCATGAAGGGATCGCCTTCCATCACCATGCGGTCGGCGAACGTGCCGCTATCGCCCTCGTCCGCGTTGCAGACGACATATTTGCGGTCGGCTTGCGTGTCGGCGACGGTCTTCCATTTGATTCCCGTCGGAAAGCCTGCGCCGCCGCGGCCGCGCAGGCCCGATTGGGTGACCTCGTTGACGATCGCCGGCGGACCCATTTCGATGGCGCGCTTGAGCCCGCGCCAGCCGCCAAGCTCGGCATAATCGACGAGCGACAGCGGGTCGGTAATGCCGCAACGGGCGAAGGTCAGTCGGGTCTGGCGGGCGAGATAGGGATGATCTTCCGGCCGGCCGATGCGCAGGGAATGCGCGCCGCCATTGAGAAAATCGGCATCGAACAGGGCAGGGACATCGGCCGGCGCCACGGGTCCGTAGCCAATTCGCCCCGCGGCCGTTTCGACCTCGACCAAGGGTTCGAGAAAGAACATGCCGCGCGAGCCCGTGCGGACGACGGTCACATCCAGGCGACGTGCGGCCGCGATCTCGGCGATCTTTTTGGCGACCTTATCCGCGCCGATGGCAAGCGCCGCAACATCCTTAGGAATGAAGATGCGCGTCATGATCCGCAGACCTCTTCGACCGCGCCAGCGAGCTTCTTCGGATCGAGCTGACCGAGCGGCTCATCATCGAGAAGCGCGGCGGGACCGCTCGCGCAGAGCCCGAGACAATAAACAGGCTCTACCGTAAGTTCACCGTCGCGCGTTGTTTGGTGCCAATCGACACCAAGCTCGCTGAGGCAGCGGCGCGCGACATCTTCGCTTCCGCGGCTCTGACAGGCCTCTGCCCGGCAGATCTTCAGCATATGGCGGCCGGCCGGCACTCGACGGAAATCATGATAGAAAGTCAGCACGCCATGGACCTCGGCGCGCGTAATGTTGAGCGCTTGCGCGATCAACGGAACTGCTGCGTCGTCGACGTAGCCGAATTCCTCGTTGAACGCGTGAAGGATCGGAAGCAAAGGACCTTCAAGGCCGATATGCTCGGCGATGATTTCTTGCGCGCGGGCCTCGTCGAAGACGGCCATATTGGGCATGTTTCCACCAGATTTGCCGGGCCGGGCCTCATTATCGGAAGCCGAGGCCGCCATCGCTTTGCGCCGCCTCTGCTGCGCTGCGACCATTCTTAGAACCACTCGAAAACTACGTGGTCCTTCTGTCTGCGCCGATCAAGAGAGCCTTTCCGTAGTCCTATAGGAAATCTCTATCAAGCTATTTTGGTTGCGGTTTGCGGCGATGCAGCAAAGGATTTGGCTTCGGCGTAAAGCGCCGCGGCCAGCGGCGTCATGGGATCGCGGCGCGGCACGATCAAGCCGATTTGATGCAAGGCCTGCGGCTCGGTGATCGGGATCGAGCGGATCGGTTCCACAACATCCAGGGTCTCGACGAGCTTTTCGGCCATGATGCTCGCCCAGCGGCCGGTGCGCACATGCGCGTAGAGCGCGATGACCGAATTCGATTCGAGGGTCGGTGCCGGCTGATTGCCGGTGCTCGTCAGAAGGCGGTCGATAATCCGGCGGTTCTGCATGTCGGGTGTGAGCAGGCAGAGCGGAATTTGCCCGACCTCTGCCCAGGTGACGCTCTTGCGGTCGGCGAATGGGCTGCCGGCGGAGGTCAGCAGGCGATATTGCTCGATATAGAGCGGCAGGTGGCGCACGGTCCCGAGCGGCTCATTGTCGAGATAAGTGATGCCCGCGTCGATCTCGAGATTGTCGAGCGTCTCCAGGATCTGGATCGACGTCATGGACGCGATGCTGAACCTTACCCCCGGATGTTTGGCGCGAAAAGGCGTCGTGAGCAGAGCGACCATGCTGAGGGCCGTCGGCACGGCGGCGATCTTGAGATGGCCGACGAGGCCGCTCTTCAGGCTGCGCACGTCCTGACGCATAGCGCGCGCATCACCGACGATCCGCTTGGCCCATTCGAGCACGCGGTCGCCTTCCGCAGTCAAACCGTGGAAGCGCGAACTGCGATTGACGAGGAGCACGCCGAGCGTCTCCTCCAATTGCTTGATTCCGGCCGACAGCGTCGGCTGGGTGACGCCACAGGCTTCTGCTGCCCGGCTGAAGCTTTGTTCACGGGCGACGGCGATGAAGAATTCGAGTTTATCGATCACGAAACAGGCCTGAAGAGCGCGCCGGCCGCGCGTGACAAGGCGGGGCTTGGCAGTCGATCTGTTTTACTGCGCATTGATCCGCCTTGCAATTTTCGGGCGATGCCGGTTTTTCGGGGCAAAAGGGCAGGGTTATGGGTCAAGCCACAATGTGGTAGCCGGCATCGATATATTCGATATTGCCGGTCAGGGAGGCGGCGGCGTCGCTGACCAGGAAAGCGGCGAAATTGCCGATGTCCTCGATGCTGACGAGCTTATGTTCGGGCGTGCGCGTGCGCGCCTGCTCAAGGAGTTCGTCGAATCGCTCGATACCGGAGGCAGCGCGGGTTTTGAGCGGACCGGGGGAGATCGCGTGAACGCGAATGCGCTTGTCCCCGAGCTCGGCTGCCATATAGCGCACCGAAGCTTCAAGCGCTGCCTTGACCGGCCCCATCAGGTTGTAATCTTCAACGACTTTCTCTGCGCCGTAGAAGGTTACCGTCAGCAGACAGCCGCCATCTCGCATGAGCGGTTCGGAAAGCCGCGCCATGCGGATAAAGGAATGGCAGGAAATATCCATGGCCATCGAGAATCCGGCCTGCGAACAATCGGTGATCCGTGCGTGCAGGTCTTCCTTCGGCGCGTAGGCGATCGAATGAAGCAGAAAGTCAAAATGGCCCCATTGCTGTTCGACCGCGGCAAACACCGCTTCGAGCTGGCCTTCTATCCGCACATCGCACGGCACGATAAGCGCACTGCCCAGCGCTTCCGCGAGCGGCCGCACGAAGGGCTCGGCCTTGGCGTTGAGATAAGTGATGGCGAGGTCGGCGCCGGCTTCGCGAAAGACCTTAGCACAGCCATAGGCAATGCTGTGTTCGTTGGCGATACCGACGACAAGCCCTTTTTTCCCTCGGAGTGACATGATCATGACCTCGCGCGCTCGGGAGAATCGTCCCGCCGCAGGCGCTTCATGACATCGCGAATGCGCGCGGGCCTTGAGCTAGTTCAATTCAATGCTCACAGGCACGTGATCCGAGGGCTTGTCTTCGCCGCGCCGCGCCTTGTCGATTGTCACGCGCACGAGGCGATCGGCGGCACGCGGCGAAAGCAGGAGATGATCGATCCGGATGCCTCGATTGCGCTGCCAGGCGCCGGCCTGATAATCCCAAAATGTATAGAGGCCGGCCGCATCCGTCGTCGCGCGCAGCGCATCCGTCAGCCCGAGATTGATGAGCGCCTGAAACTTCTGCCGCGTCTGCGGAAGAAAGAGCGCATCGCCGGCCCAGACTTTCGGATCGAAACAATCGCGCGGATCTGGAATCACGTTAAAGTCGCCGGCAAGGATCGTCACCTCCTCGTACTCGAGCAAACGGCGCGCATGCGCGTAAAGGCGCTCCATCCAGGCGAGCTTATAGGAATATTTCTCGCTGTCGGGCGGATTGCCGTTGGGCAGATAGAGGGAGGCAACCCGGACAATGCTTTTCCCGTCCGGAATGACGGCCTCGATATAGCGGGCATGAATGTCGGCCGGATCGCCAGCGAGGCCTCGCGTCACTTCGAACGGAACCTTGGCGAGAATGGCAACGCCATTCAGCGCCTTCTGCCCGTGTACGGCGACATTATAACCGAGCGACTCCACCTCCAGCATCGGAAAGGCTTCGTCGACACATTTCAATTCCTGCAGGCAGAGCACGTCCGGGCTCTCGTCTTTGAGATAGCGCAGCAGACGTTCCGTCCTCTGGCGCACCGAATTCACGTTCCAGGTGGCGATTTTCATGTTTCTCACTTCCGCGCTCTTGCTCTCAAGCGCATGATCCGGCTTTGCGGCTAAAGGTCCAGGAGATTCGTGCGCTCATGCCAGAGGAGGTGATCGAAAGGCTTCTCCCACTCCCGCAAATGGGTGCTGATGGTCGAGGCGAGATGGGCGATGTCTGGAGTCAAGACTGGCAGTCAGGGAAACAGGGCGCCCTCTCTGCGCACGGAAATTTCGCCCGGCAGAATCCCTTCCATGATCAACGCGCGGCGCAGCGGCGCAATATTCGAAAGGGCGAGCGACCCAAGACCGCGCAACAGATCGACGGGCAGAGAATCCGAGAGCAGGGAGCGGTTCAAAACATCGACTCCGCTCGTGCGCAGAGCGATGTCCGGCCGCCGCGCTTGCGCGTAGGGGCGCAGAGACTCGGGCGCGCCGATATCTGCGCCGCGCCGCCGCGCCGCCGCGAGACAGTCGACGAGAGCTGCAATGTCGCGCAGGCTGAGATTGAGGCCTTGTGCGGCGAGCGGGGGAAAGGCATGCGCCGCCTCTCCGATGAGCGCGATCCGGCGCGCGACGAGCCGCGTGACCTGCATGCCCATCATCGGAAAGAAGCCAGTGCCGCCGTCGATGCGCATCAGGCCGAATATATGATCGACCTCGCGGCCGATCTCCCGCGCGAGAGAGTCGGGAGGAAGCGCCCGACGGCGCTCGGCCTCGCGTGCCGACATCATCCAGACGAGGCTGGAGCGATGCGAGGCGCCCTCGCGCGGCTTGAGCGGCACGAGCGTGCAAGGCCCGTTGCGCGTATGGAACTCGATCGAGCGATCCTGGTGCGGCTTCTCGTGCGCGGTCAGCGCCGTCAAAGCGGCCTGCGGGTAAGACCATCGGCGCGTGCCGATGCGCGCCTTGGCGCGGACCGTCGATCTTTGTCCGTCGGCAGCGATAATGAGCTTGGTATCAATGCTTCGGCGGGACGAGAATGTCGCGCGGACATGAGCGTCCCCCTGCGCGATATCGACGAGCCATTCGCTCGAAAGCTCTATCCCGTCCGTGCGACGCGCGATCTCGGCGAGGCGGGCGACGAGCTTGTCCGTTTCGATATTCGCGCCGAGCGCGGGAAGCCCAACATCCGCGGCACGAAAGGCGAGGCGCGGGATCGGCACGCGCGAGCCGGTCGCATCGATCATCTCGATCGATTCGATCGGCGCCGCCACAGGGCGAAGCTCGGGCCAGAGGTTCAGCGAGCGCAGGAAGCGCAGCGAACCTTCGAACAGGGCGACGGTGCGGCCGTTGCTCGCGAGGTCGAGCGAGCCGCTCGCGAGCACGCGGAAGCCCGATTGGGCGAGCGCAATCGCGCTTGCAAGGCCTGCGGCGCCGGCGCCGACAACGAGAACATCCGGGTCCGTCGTCTGCGCCATCGTCTCAGCGTTGCGCGATCGGCACGTAATCGCGCTGTTTCGCGCCGGTATAGAGCTGGCGCGGCCGCCCGATCTTCTGGCTCGGATCCTCGATCATCTCCTTCCACTGCGCGACCCAGCCGGCTGTACGCGCCACGGCGAAAAGCGCGGTGAACATCGAGGTCGGAAAGCCCATCGCCTTGAGCGTGATGCCCGAATAGAAGTCGATATTGGGATAAAGCTTCTTCTCGATGAAATATTCGTCGCTGAGCGCGATCTGCTCGAGCTCCATCGCGACTTCGAGCAGCGGATCGTCCTTGCGGCCGGTCTCGTTCAGGACTTCGTGGCAGCGCTTCTGCATGATTTTCGCGCGCGGATCGTAGTTCTTGTAAACGCGATGGCCGAAGCCCATCAGGCGGAAGGGGTCGTTCTTGTCCTTGGCGCGAGCGATGTATTTCGGGATGTTTTTGACCGTTCCGATCTCCTCGAGCATTTTGAGCGCCGCCTCGTTCGCTCCGCCGTGCGCCGGGCCCCAGAGACAGGCAACGCCCGCCGCGATACAGGCGAAAGGATTGGCGCCGGAAGAGCCGGCAAGGCGCACGGTCGAGGTCGACGCATTCTGCTCGTGATCGGCATGCAGGATGAAGATCTGGTCGAGCGCGCGGGCCATCACCGGATTGACCTCGTATTCCTCGCACGGCACGGCGTAGCACATGCGCAGGAAGTTCGAGGCATAGTCGAGATCGTTCTTCGGATAGATGAAGGGCTGACCGATCGCATATTTATATGCCAGGGCGGCGAGCGTCGGCAGCTTGGCGATCAGCCGCATCGAAGCCAGCATGCGCTGGTGCGGCTCGGAGATGTCGGTCGCGTCGTGATAGAAGGCCGAGAGCGCGCCGACGCTCGCAACCAGAACCGACATCGGATGCGCGTCGCGCCGGAAGCCCTGAAAGAAGCGGGCGAGCTGCTCGTGCACCATTGTGTGGCGCCGGATGCGATAGTTGAAGTCGGCGCGCTGCGCAGCGGTGGGCAATTCGCCGTAAAGGAGGAGATAGCAGGTTTCGAGAAAGTCGCCTTTTTCGGCGAGCTGCTCGATCGGATAGCCGCGATAAAGCAGGATGCCGTTGTCACCGTCGATATAAGTGATCTTCGACTCGCAGCTGGCGGTCGAGGTAAAGCCGGGATCGTAAGTGAAGACGCCGGTCTGCGAATAGAGCTTGCCGATGTCGACGACCGATGGCCCGAGCGTTCCTTGCCGGACCGGCACGGACACGAACTTGTCGCCGATCGTGAAGGAACCCGTCGTGCTCGTGGGAGCACTCGCTGTTGCGTCCAACATGGAACCCTGCCTTCCTGAATCGCCGGAGCCCCTGGTTCGTCATCACGATCCCGGGCGGGCCGAGTGGTGCACTGCAATATCACCTAACGCATACTCGGGTCAGGTTCAAGCTACGCCAATGCGGCGCGGTGGCACGAACCTCGGTTTGCTTGCTCAGCGCAGCTGATCTTCCAATCGCCCGAGACTCTGCTCGCGCCCAAGCACTTCGAGCACGTCGAATATGCCGGGCGAGGTCGCGCGTCCGGTAAGCGCGGCGCGCAAAGGTTGGGCAACCTGGCCCAGTTTCAGGTCCATTTGTTCAGCATAACGGCGCACAACGGCTTCGGTTGCGTTGGCATTCCATTCCTCGATTTCCTTGAGGCGCAGCAGAAGCTCTTCGAGATGTTTCCGGCCGCCGGAATCGAGGATGTCCTTTGCCTGTTTGTCGAGCGCGAGCGGACGTGCCGCGAAGAGAAAGGCGGCGCCGTCGCGCAATTCGAGCAGCGTCTTGGCGCGCTCCTTGAGGCCTGGCATGGCGGCAAGCAGCTTCGCCTGCATGGCCGCATCAAGCTCGCTCGGCAGATGCTCGCGCGCCGGCAGATGCGGCCAAGTCTCATTGAGCGCCTTGACGAGATCCGCATCGGCGCTCGCGCGTATATAATGGCCGTTGAGGTTCTCGAGCTTGACGAAGTCGAACCGTGCCGGCGAGCGGCCGATATGGGCGAGATCGAAGACCTCGATCATCTCCTCGGCGGTGAAGAACTCCTGGTCGCCATGGCTCCAGCCGAGGCGGACGAGATAATTGCGCAGCGCCGCCGGCAAATAGCCCATCGCGCGATAGGCATCGACGCCGAGCGCGCCATGCCGTTTCGACAATTTGGCGCCGTCGGACCCGTGAATGAGCGGAACATGCGCCATGGCCGGGATCTGCCAGTCGAGCGCCTGGTAGATCTGCATCTGCCGCGCGGCATTGGTCAGATGATCGTCGCCGCGAATGACATGGGTGACGCCCATATCGTGATCGTCGACGACGACAGCCAGCATATAGGTCGGCGTGCCGTCGGAGCGCAGCAGCACGAGGTCGTCGAGATTTTCGTTCGCCCAGGAAACGCGGCCCTGCACGATGTCGTCGAGCACGGTTTCGCCGGTCTGCGGTGCCTTGAGGCGCACCACCGGCTTGATGCCGGGCGGCGCCTCCGAAGGCGAGCGATCGCGCCAGCGCCCGTCATAGCGGGGCGGCCTGCCTTCGGCGCGCGCCTTGGCGCGCATATCGTCGAGCTCTTCCGGTGTCGCGTAGCAAAGATAGGCCTTGCCGGTGGCAAGCAATTGCTCGGCAACTTCGCGATGCCGGCCGGCGCGCTGAAATTGATGGATGACCTCCCCGTCCCAGGTGAGACCGAGCCATTTCAGCCCATCGAGGATCGCGGCGATCGCCGCGTCCGTCGAGCGCTCGCGGTCCGTATCTTCGATCCGCAGCAGCATCTTGCCGCCGCAGTGCCGGGCGAAGAGCCAGTTGAAGAGAGCGGTCCGCGCGCCGCCGATATGGAGGAAGCCGGTCGGCGAAGGAGCGAAACGGGTGATCACATCTGCCATGAAGCTTCTGGTTCATCCTCGGTTGGAATGGCTGCGCGGTTTGCCTCTACGTAATGGACATCCGCCGCTTGTCACGCCTTCGTAATCGCAAGACTCGGGGCGCAAGCGCAGATTGCATGGCGAGATCGCCGGGACAAGGCCGCGCTGGCGCTGGATCAGATCCTTGTTCTCCCCGGATCGGCTCCCCGAACCTGGGTCCGAGATCGAGGCGTCCGGAAAAGAGGAGCCTTCCTGCTTGCCAGGCCGAGGCTGCGGTCCGATCATGGGGCAGGGGGTTCCATGACCGACATTTCGGCCGTAGCAAGCGAGCGGAGCCGCGCCAGGCTCGCGACGCGTCTCGGCCTCGGCGATCTGCGCCGGCTCGTTCTCGCGGCTTTCGAAATCGAGGCCGCCGAGCGCCGGCTTTTTCTTTGGCTCCCGGTCGCGGCGGGAAGCGGCGCCATCTCTTATCTCGTCGCCGATCGCGAACCCTCGCTCGCCTATGCAGCAGGGGCGGCGGCGCTCTTTGCCTTTCTTGCCTACGTGCTCCGCGAGCGCCGCCTCGGGCGTATCATCGCACTCGGCCTCTGCTGCCTCTGCCTCGGAATCCTTTCAGCGAGCTGGCGGACGGCGCGCGTCGCCGCGCCGCGGATCGACCGGATCGAATTCGCCACGCTCGAAGGCTTCATCGAGGAGATGGACTTTCGCCCGACCGGCGCGCGGTTCGTTCTGCGGCCGGTCAAGGCCGAAGGCCTCGAGCAATTGCCCTATCGCATCCGCCTGACGATCTCCCGCACCCCGCCCTTCGAGGCCGGAACTTACGTGCGGCTCAAGGCGCGGCTTCTGCCGCCGGCGCAAGCGAGCCTGCCGGGCGGCTATGATTTCTCCCGCGACGCCTGGTTCGCGCGGATCGGCGCGGTCGGCAATGTGCTCGGCCGCGTCGAGGTCCTCGCCTCGCAGGCAGAGTCCGATCCCGTGACCCGCGCCATGATGGCGGTCGACCGCGCCCGCAATGCTTTGGCGCGGCGGGTTTATACGACGATCGGCGGCGAATCGGGCGCAATCGCCGCCGCAATGGTGACGGGCAAGCGCGACCTTCTCTCCGAAGATACGAAAGAAGTGATCCGCGAGGCGGGCATTTTCCACATCGTCACGATCTCCGGCGTGCAGATGACGCTGGTCGCGGGCATCTTTTTCGTCGGATTGCGCATGGTCTTTGCGCTTTCGCCGATGCTGGCGCTACGCTATCCGATCAAGAAATGGGCAGCGGCTGCGGCCATTCTCGGCGCGATCTTCTACGATATCCTGATCGGATCGCGCGTCGGCACCGAGCGCGCGCTCATTATGACTCTGATCATGCTCGGTGCCATCCTCGTCGACCGACAGTCGCTCAGCATGCGCAATCTCGCCATTGCCGCGGCGATTGTGATCGCCATCGAGCCCGAAGCGCTGCTGAGCGCCAGTTTCGAGCTTTCCTTCGCAGCGGTCGCGGCGCTCGTTGCGGTCTATGAAGGGCGCGCCGGTTTTGCGGCCGAGCGGCGCGCGCAAACGACCGCACGCGCGCCGGAAGCCATCCGTTCCGCCTGGCGCGAGCGCTTGGCGCTGGTGCGCGAGAAACTGGCACATGGGCCGGCGGCGCTCTTTTTCGCAACGCTTTGCGCGACGACCGCGACGGCCTCTTTCATGGCCTATGATTTCCACGAGCTCAGCCCCTATGTGCTGATCGGCAATCCGCTGACTTTGATGATCATCGAAGTTTTTGCGGTGCCCGGCGCGCTCATCGGCACTTTGCTTTATCCGCTCGGGCTCGACGGGTTCGTCTGGCATTATGTCGGGGCAGGAATTTCTTTCGTGCTCTGGGCGGCGCGGCTCATCGGCAATATGCCAGGATCCACGATCCGTCTCGACGCATTCGCGCCTTGGGCAATCGTCTTTCTCGCCTTTTCCGTGCTCTCGGCGGTGATCTGGCGCAGCTTGATTCTGCGGCTCACGGCCATCCCGCTCGCCGCCGTCGGCATCTATGGCGCGGTGAGCGCGCCGTCTTTCGATGTCGCGATTGCGGCGAGCGGCGATGCGCTCGCGATCCGCGGCGCCGACGGCAAGCTCGCCATCATCGGTCAGCATCCGAGCCTCTTTGCCGCCGAACAATGGCTGCGTGCGGATGCGGATGGGCGCGATCCGCATGCAGCGATCACCAAGGACACGTGCGATCGGATCGGCTGCGTCGGCATTTTGCCGGACGGGCGTGCCTTCGCTCTCGTGCTCGATCGTGCGGCTTTCGCGGAAGATTGCTTGCGCGCCGACGTGATCGTCTCGCCGCTCTATGCGCCGATCGGCTGCGCGGCGCCGCTCATCTTCGACCGGGAGAAATTGGAGGAGACCGGTGCCGTGACGCTCGTTGCGCGCAAGGCGGGATGGGCGATCATGAGCGACCGAGGCCCGGACGAGGATCGGCCCTGGTCGCCCGCGCCGAAGGAAAGATGGGGCAGGGCAGGCGACGAGAAACCGGCGGACGAGCCGACCGGGCCACTCGAGTGACCCTCTCCCCGTTCACGGAGAGAGAGGGCGGCTTCCCCGGACAAGCCCGCGAAGCGGGCGAAGATCCGGGGTCCAGGAACAGGCCTGGATCCCGGATCGGCGCTCCGCGCCGTCCGGGAAAGTGTGAGGGGCTCAGTGATTTGCGGCTTCCCGGACAAGCCCGCGCAGCGGGTGCAGATCCGGGGTCTAGGAACAGGCCTGGATCCCGGATCGGCGCTCCGCGCCGTCCGGGAAAGGGAGCTGGCGCCCTCAATATTTCCGGATGAGGCTTACGAGCTTGCCTTGGATGCGCACGCGGTCGGGGCCGAAGATGCGCGTCTCATAAGCGGGATTGGCGGCTTCGAGCGCGATCGAGGCGCCGCGCTTGCGCAGGCGTTTCAGGGTTGCTTCCTCATCGTCGATGAGGGCAACGACAATATCGCCGGTCTCGGCCGTGTCCTGCTTGCGGATGACGACCGTATCGCCGTCGAAGATTCCGGCCTCGATCATCGAATCGCCGCGCACTTCGAGCCCGTAATGGTCGCCCGGCGGCAGCAGATCGGGCGGCAGATTGATCGTGTGGCTGCGGTTCTGGAGCGCGGAGATCGGCGTGCCGGCAGCGATCCGGCCCATGACGGGGATCGCGATTGTCGCGCGTTCCGCCTCGTCCTCCGGCGCCGGGGCGCGCACGCGGCCGAGATTGCCCTCGATCACCGAGGGCGAGAATTTCCTGCCGCGGCTGGCGACGGGTGTCGTCGATTCGGGGAGCCGCAGCACTTCGAGCGCGCGGGCGCGATTGGCGAGCCTGCGGATGAAGCCGCGCTCCTCGAGCGCCAGGATCAGCCGGTGAATGCCGGATTTGGAGCGCAGGTCGAGCGCGTCCTTCATCTCCTCGAAGGAGGGCGGCACACCGGTTTCTTTCAGGCGCTCATGGATGAAGCGCAGAAGTTCGCTTTGCTTGCGGGTCAGCATTTGTCTCGCTCTTGCGGCTCGTAAGCGAGCCGAATCAGTGGACTAGGAAATACGCTTCCGAGTTAGGATTTGGCGCTAAACAAAGAGTGAACGGACTGTATCCGTTCTTGCTGTGTTCCGCAAGGGGGGCCAGGTACTGTCCGAACTAGGACACTGAGGGCTGGAAATTAGGACAGCCTATAGGGGCCATGCCAGAAGGGTTCGATGGAAGTCGGCATGGTGCAGAAGTTCTGGGGCGGCTCGGTGACCCGGTAGTCCGATCAGGACAACCTGGAGGCCCGCTATCCGCGCATGTTTCATCGCGGGAATGCAGTCAGTATCATTGGTTATCAATACGATTCGCTCGACTGCCTTAGTATTGCAAAATGTTGCAATATCTAAGCCTATGCGCATATCCACTCCCTTTTGCTCAAAATCGGGCGCAAAGTCTGCATCTGTAAGTGCAGTTGGAGTGATCGGGACGCGTTTTGGCTTGAATCCTCTAAATTTCAATACTCCTAGGCGAACCGCAAAATATTCCTTTTTGGCTAAACTTCTTAGCCAAGTATCTGTACCCTTGAAAGTAGTCGGATTTCCTGAAACAGGTAGAGTCGTCGTGCCGTTATACGGAGGACAATCATAATAATATATTCGGAACAGCGTTTCGTTTGGATGAACGCAAGCAAGAGCGATTTTTTCTATATAATCCGGATTATAGTTTTTATTCGCATTACGTACAATGACCCGAAGATGACCTCCATCAATTAAAACGGCAGCTTTCAAATAAGAACCCCCCACACGTTACCGTGAGGAGGGTTCGGATAATGCCCGCCTACGGGCGTAGCGGATATGAGCGGAATATGAGCCAGATTTCGTTTCTGTCAAGTGAACGAATTAGCCCTTCCACCCTCAATTACCCGAAACTGCCGACGCGGACCACGCACTTTCCGAGGATCGCGTGGCGCATTGTCCAGACAAGCCGTCACAAACTCGCCAATCGTCCAAGGATGGTCCGTGAGGCCGAGGGCCATTGCAGGCGTCTCGCGCCGTCCTAGGCTCTCATGGACGCGGCAGAAATTGTAATGCGCGACATAGAGCCCGACCGCCGCGACGTGGTGATCTAGCTTCTTCGAGAAAGCATTCGTGAGCCTGGTGAACCGGCGCTGTTGCATCCGCAGTGTCAAATTTTGCCGCTCAACGTAGCTGGTCGAAATGAACATCGGTTCGCCGATTACGTCGTATCGCTCTACCGCTACTACGTCGCCCGGCGAATAGCGCCGGGCCGCCTCCATGCTGATACCGGCATCTTCGCGGTACGTTTTGACGATGACGCCGTGCGAGCAGCGGGAGCCGAAGGCATCGCGGATCGCAGGACCGTAGGATGGCCAACCATCCGTCGAAATTTCTGGCGCATTCACCACACGGTCGCGGAGATCGGCGGCGAAAAGCATCGTGTTTTCGAGATCGCGCTTGCCAATGCGGAAGCTCAGGATCGCTTTCGCCGTCGCGGCGAGGGCGATGTAGATATATTGATCGCCCTTATTCGGGCCATCTTTCGGCGTCCATTTGCGCTGTTTCTTGCCGACGAAGCTCCAGCATTCGTCTAGCTCGATCCTGGAGACCTGAACGCTATGAACGGTGCGATCATGGAACTTGATCGCGCCGAGCCCGACACGGGCCGCGAGGCGCATGATCGTGTCGCGATGGATACCGGTCTGGCGCTCAACGGCGCGGATGCTCGCGCCTTCGCAAAGCGCGCCGATGACGGCGCATTGCTGGTCAAAAGGTAGAACGTTCATGGGGCCAATCCATGAGTTGAGGATTGGGCCCCTTCCGCTGGAAAAGCAGCGCCAACTGCTTTATATTTCGCGAAACGGTCATTCGACTTCCGGGGCCAATCCGGGGTTGATGATCGGGGGCCGGTGCCGCGCCAACGGCGCCGGTCCCACTAATTCGGGTTCTTGGGGAGCCCGGATTCGAACCGGGATGTCCTGACCTGTAAAGCCGGCGTCCTACCGTTAGACCAATCCCCAGGCTTGTGAGAGCCGATTGCAGGGCCGCTTCTCCCAACTTTGAGGGGCTGGGAAGCGGCCCTTCGTGTCATTGCCCCGACCGGGCGGCGGTCAGTCGGGGCTCAAGATCTCTGGGCATCGCTGGTCTCCAACTCGACCTTATATCTCATTTAACTCTTGCTTAGTCAAGGCCGAGATTAATTTGTTAGATTATGTTTTTCTATTGATTTATCTCGCGAGTGGTGAGATATATGGCTCCAAATCAGAGGAGTCATAAATATGGCCAAAGTACGAAGCCCAAATTATCCCGCTGCCGCCCTCGGATCGGCACTTTTGTGGGCGCGAAAAGTCTTTGACAAAGACAATCGAAACAAGACCTCCCGCGCCGCCGTGGCGAAGCATTTGGGGCACGATTCACTTAGTGGCCCTGCGCTCGGAAAAATCGGTGCTCTAAGGGCTTACGGGCTTGTGGAGGGGACGGGAGATGAGCTTCGAATCAGTGACGATGCCGTTACCGCAATGATGGCGCCCGAAGGTTCCGTTGAGCGACTGGCGGCGCGTCGTCGGTTGGCACTTAAGCCGCAACTGTTTCAGGACATTCAAAAGGAATTTCCGACGCTGCCAAGCGAGGATAACTTGCGGTTTTGGCTCATTAAACGGCAATTCACAGGTGACGCCGCTGCGAAAGCCTCGAAGGCATATCTCGCTACAATGAGGGTTGCAGAAGGGGAGCCGGAGAGTTATAATTCATCTGATGAGGCACCCGAAATAGAGCCAGAGGTGGAAACGCCGGCCCCCTCGCCTCTAAGGGCTCCGGCAAAGGCGAAGATTATGGATGGCGAGCGCGAGCTGACAACGGGCCTCTTGTCCAAAGATGCAAGTTTTCGGCTAATCGTCAGCGGCAATGTTGGCGTGAAGGAAATCGAGCGGCTAATTAAAAAGCTGGAACTCGATAAGGAAATTTTGGCCGATACAGAATCGAGTTCTTACGAGGAGAGGCCGCCCACTGAGGCGGCCTCTCATTCTGCATCATCGACTTGAATGTCCCCTTGGGCCGTCATGCGAAGCACGGCGTCTCGGCGGAGCATCTTGCTAGGCGCTGGCATTCATAAGCTCTCTGCTTATAGGCATCCGCGCGTGGTCCCATGGCACCCTCCTCCCAGGCATCGAATTAAACGCGGAAGCCTCTAATAAAGTTCACCGCAAACTAGGACATACACTTCGGCAACTTAGGACAGTTCCGTTCAAGTTAGGACAGTACCGGGGGGCCAGGTAGTGTCCGAACTAGGGGGGACAGCACCAGAGCACTGTCCGAGGGCACCACAGAGCCGGGCCGACTGGACGGCGCCGCCCGGCGCCCTAGTTGAGCCGCATCACCGGCATGATCGAGTTTCCGAGGCGCCGGTGGCCGAGAGACTGGTTGCGCTCCCGCCCGATTGAAACAGGGGAGCGCGCCGATGAAAACCCGCAAATCTCAGCCTTCGCCGTCCCAACCGGTTCTTCGGAACGCAAATCGTCGCGAAAATCGCAAAGCTGCAACGGATCAGATGCGCGGCGAAATAACGGAAACCGTCGCGCGCACTATGGAGACAATCTTCGAGACCAAAGACCTTATGGCGGAAGCCGACCGCATGCTCATGCGAAAATAGGCCGCCTCGGCGGGCGGCCTCTTCGCTTTATTTTTGCTGCGATTGATTGTTCGGGGTCGGCGCCTTGCAGACCAGGTTGGCGCCTTCCATGTGGCATTGATTGCTCATCACCGTCATGGAGCCGGCCGGCCCATTCGGAGCCGTCGAGGGCTCTTCATGCGTCTTCGGGTTGGGCGTGCTGGTTTGCGCTAGACAGGTTCCGCAAAAACCGAACGACAGCGCTGCTGCGAGCAATAGATATTTCATGCGGGCCTCCTTCATGCCTCATTGTTGAAAGCGATCGAAGGCCTGCGGTTCTCCGACGTGAGCTTAAAATTTAGAACGCCCGTTGTTCGGCTTGGAAGAGCCAAGGCCAGGGCAGCGGCGTCCTCGCGAACAAGATCATCGCGTGCGCGTTGGGCGCGCATGGACTCCATGATCGAGCACTGCAAGCAAAGGTCCTGGAATTGCGAGGAACTGGCGCGCAGCGTGAGCGATCCGGATCTCAAGCGGACATATCTGGATCTTGCCGCGCAATGGCGTGAGATGGCCGGGCAGCTCGAGGCGATAGAAAAGCTATGTCGTGTGGTCCTTTGAGCCGCTCATTTATCGCCCCATCGCCAGCGCGGCGGTTCGCCTTTGAGCCAACAGATCCCGCAGAATCCGGCGACGAGGACGGCGACATAAAGGAAATAAGCGACGGCGGCCTTATGCGGCGGAAACAGAAATGTGCCGAGGACGACGAGAGAGACGAATACGGCCAGCGTTACCCAGCCTTGCCACGTATTCGGCAGACCCCATCCCCAGCCGTAGCGTTTCGCCGGGAACCAATATTTCGTCGGCATGGCGTTCTCCCATCGCGGCCTCGGCATTCAGCGCGGCTGACGCCTCGGCGCATCGCGCCGATAGACGCGCGTCGCAATGTACATGGAGAGCATGCCGAGCAGGAATCCAGCGAAGATGTGAAGCATCGGATGGCCGGGTGTCGGCCCGTGGACGAAATAGCCGACCGCGAAAATCGCGCCCCAGACGACAAGGACGCCGATCACATAGCCGGGCAGGGTGTTCAGGAATCTCATGTGCCGCTCCCGTTGAGCGATCTCGAGGCTCGCAGACAATAACACACTAGAATTGCCTCGGAAAACGCGCCGGAGTTCAAATTGCTCCGCAGCCCGCCGGCGCGACTCTAATATCTCGCGACCAGCGCAATTCCGCCCACCATCAGTGCCGCGCCGATCAGGCGAAGACCGCTGAGCGGCCTCGGTTCAATGCCGAACCAGCCGAACCGATCGATTGCGACGGACATCAGAAAATTCGCCGTCACGGTGAGGCCAGCGAAGGCGGCCGCACCGACTCTGTTGACGAACAGGAGGCCGGCGATCACCGCAAACGCGCCGACCAGACCGCC
Source organism: Beijerinckiaceae bacterium (assembly GCA_021324915.1). Classification (GTDB taxonomy): domain Bacteria; phylum Pseudomonadota; class Alphaproteobacteria; order Rhizobiales; family Beijerinckiaceae; genus Methylovirgula. The sequence continues at coordinate 117,897 of JAJPIC010000023.1, forward strand.
CAGCGGCGCCCACCAAGGCATTGTCTCCACACCCTCCAAAGTGGGCAAAGGGCGGGGCAGACACATGACGAGGATCGAAAGGAAGGCGACGATCGGTAAAAAGGAGATCAGGCTCGCGAGCCAGGGATTGGTCAGCGAATGCCGGAGAGCGCCGTTCATCGGCGGTCCCCACGCCTGCAAAATTCCGCCGACAATAATGATCGGATAAAGCCAAGCTTCGCTGACATTTTGCATGAGAGCCCTCGCGATAAAATCCACATCGGGATGGTAATCAAAGGGCCTCGCCCGTTCAAAGTGCGACGCTGTAGAGGACGCGTGGAGGAAGACGCGTGGAGGAATTCGCTTCGCCCGACATCTGCCGGCCGAAGGCGATGGCGTAACAGGTCGAGGGAGAGTTTGCCGTCCGCTTGGATACGCCCGCTTCCCGGCGCTGCGCGTTCTTTACTCGGCAGCCTTCGGGACTTCATCGGGCTCCGAAGGGGTGCTCGGCCGGAGCAAATCTTGCGAAGTGCTGATTTGAACGCGGGACCCCGCAATCGCCGCCTGTGTTCGTTCGAGACCCGCCAACAAAGACTCGATCTGACGTTGCGAGTGAGCGATCAGCTCGCGCGTCTCCTCAAGGAGGGTATCGGGCGGTTGTTTGTACGACATAGAGCGTTCGAAACCCGCACGGCCGCACAATCCATCGAATGATATTTTTTTCTGCGCGCCCGCGATGTCAAGCCACCGCTCTGTTGGCCTCACATCGGGTGCCGCCGAGGATCTATTTGCGATATTGCTCATCGCTCACATGCTCGAGCCAATCGGCAGCTTTGCCGTTCTCGACCTCTTGGACGGCGATATGGGTCATGGCGGTCGCCGGCGTTGCGCCATGCCAATGTTTCTCGCCCGGCGGAAACCAGACGACGTCGCCGGGCCGGATCTCTTCGACAGGTCCGCCCCAGCGCTGCGCCCATCCGAGGCCGGAGGTCACGAGCAAGGTCTGACCGAGAGGATGAGTATGCCAGGCGGTGCGAGCGCCCGGCTCGAACGTGACCAGCGCGCCGCTCACGCGCGCCGGCCCCGGCGCCTGGAAGAGCGGATCTATGCGCACAGCGCCGGTGAAATAATCCGCCGATCCTTTGTTCGAGGGTTGCGATCCGCTGTGTCGAATGTCCAAGGGTTCTCCTCGATCAAGGGGTCGGACGGGCCGCTCGAAAAATCGCGCAGGCCGCACCAGAATTTAATTGCGGCCAAGCCCGCGCCGGTGTTGAATTGCAAGCGTTTTAGCACGTTTGTCATTTTTAGCCGAGAAGACGAGCATTGGCGGGGCTAATGCGGGGCAAACGTGGTGCTCGTCTTATTCCTTCGTTTATCCCTTCGTTCGGCCGGGTATGCCGGACTCCTTCCGCAGCGTCATGCCGCAACGTCATGATTTGAAAGAAAGATCGCGCGGAACCATGTTCTTTGCCGGGAGTTCTACGTCTCGGCATGGCAGATCCTGATCTCGAGGAAATCGTTCAGCTGCTGCTCGATGCGCGCCGGCTCGCTGCATCGGGCGGCTGGCCCGCGCTCGTTGCTGCGATCGAACAGGCGCTCAACGAAGCTTCCCGGATCTCCGGCCAGCTCTGCGAAGCCGACGAACGGGCGGTCGCCAGCTCGCTGCTGCTGTCGGGCGTTCCCGCCGCCCGATAGGTCGCCGCACAAAAAGCCGCGATCCGGCTTTCGCATCCCGCGCTAGACCGCAGCCCTTATGCCTTTTTCATAATCTTCGAACAACTCGAGCGAGCTCAACAGGACTTCGAGCGTCTGGTCTTCATCGAACGTCGGACGGCCGCATGCCTTGAGCTCGGCAATTCTCTCGCGATATCCGGCAACGATCACCTTCATCTGCGCGACGCGCTGCGCGGCAGCGACGAGTTCGTCCCAACTGGTCGAATTTGCGTTCATCATTGTCAGCCCACCGAGCCGAAACTCCTTCTGAAGAGGAAAGTTTCGCTCCAGGCGAGCTCGCTCTGAATCCTTCCGGGCGCTCCGTCTCGATCACCGGGGCTTCGGCGGGGTCTCGCCCCCGGCGCGTCGTTCGGCTCTCTTGGCGAGGTTTTCATAATCGTCCGCGAGCCGCAGCATGCTCGCCTTGGCCGCAGTTTCCGTCATGCTGTCGGCAAGCGCGCGCATTTCCTCCGCACGTTTGCGCCAATGCTCAGGATTATTGACGAAATGAGATTGCGGCACTGCGCATTCCCCCGAACGCAACACGCCGAAAGCGTGGAATTCTCGGACTGAGACTTGACCGTTTTAAGGCGGGCGGAAAACGCAATCTCGCGAGAACCCCGAGGAAAAAGTTGATACGTGATTGGAAATGTGAATCAATTTCGAGTCATTCTTTCTCCGCATTGGAACGGCTTCATCGCGCCTCGCGTTGTTGCGCTGCAATCACACGAGTGCCAGCCATGGACAGTTCTCATCATCGCGATCGCGCCGTCCAATATCGGCAATCCGCAAAAGAACGCCTGTCCGAGGCGAGTACGACCGCCGATCAGGCGGTGAGACCGAGCTTGCTTGCCATGGCTTTACAATGGGCTTCGCTCGCCGAGCAGGCGGAAAAGAACGCCAATCTCGTCTCGGAACTCCAATGAAAAGCTGGAGTCCGGCCGGCAAGGGTAGCGCGCCACGCGCTCGGAAGCGCGACCGGCATCCACTTTTTCGCATCCCGCATTAGATCACGATGCTTTTGGATAGGATCGATCCAAAAGCATGAACGTGATCGAGACCCGTTTGCTCCTGGATCCCGGATCGACGCTTCCCACGTCGTCCGGGAAAGAGGGCTGGATTTCGAGGGGTGGCAATCAGCTTTCCAAGAGAGAACGCCCCACTTCCCCTGACAAGCTCCCGGACTTGGTCCGGGGAGCGCAGATCCGGGGTCCAGGGGCCGAGCTTCCGAGATTATTCTAAAGATTTAAAGCGGGATTTGCGCGAAAAACCGGACCCCGCTCTATCTGAACTTAACCCCGATGCGCGACGACTGCCGCCATGCGACCCGGCAATAGCGGCGCGATTGATCGGCATCGAAGACAAGATCGAATGTATCGCGGGGAATCTCGCGCTCGACTTCCAGGCACGCGCCGCTCGCCGAAAGATTGCGCACCGTGCATCTGATCGGCGCACCGCCGAGCCAGATGATTTGCGCCGCTTTCTGCACTCTCGCGCGCGGTGACTTGCGCCGCTGAGCCTGACGGCGGTCATCGCCGGCCGCCGCTTGAAGGTCGTCCATCGTTGAATGCGCCATCTTGGCCTCAGGATAGCATGGCCCGTCCGGCCGCACCGATCCTACGGCGGTTTGGTTTCCCGAAAATGAACGAAACATCCCAGAGCTTGCACATATGGAAAGGCCGCCTTGCGGCGGCCTAACCCTCTTACCAGTCGACCCAATCGTCGCCGCGCCAGTAACCGCGGCCCTCATGCTCGCGGAAGACATAGTGCGCTTCCGGCCCCCAATGCCAGGAATCGTCGTGGATCACGACATGGGCCTCCGGCGGATAGTCATAGACCGTATGCGTATGCCAGCAGACGTCGCCGGTGCAGGCGATATCCGCCGAGGCGCGCACGGCCGTGAAGGCGAGTGCGCTGACGCCGAGCGCGGTCACCAGTGCAAATTTGCCAAGCGATTTCATCCCTAGGCTCCCTTTTCGATTTCGGAGCCTCCGAAACGAAGCTGAGTCGGTTTGAGTTCCCACGGCGGCGCTGAGGGTGGGACGCGCGGAAGGGATCTATCGAAGCTTGATCGTATCGATGATGGCGCGAACACGCGCAACGATCGTTTTCACATCGTAAGGGTTCTCGGCGAGCTTTTCGCCTTCGCAGAGTTCTTTTGCCGATTTGGCTTTCTCGTCGTCGCCCGAGGCGAGGAGAAGACGCAAATCGGGGCGATTGGCGCGCAACCAGTTCGCAAGACCCGGAACGTCTTTGTCGCTGAGAACCGCTCGCAGATCGACATCGTTGCGATTGATGATCTCGATTGCTCCAGCGGCGTCCTTCGCCATCAGCACCTTGAAACCGCATTCCTGAAGATAATCGCAAAGGACCATGCGAATCATGAATTGCTCCTCGACGACAAGGACAGTGGGCGCGGTATCCGATTCGCGCTTCAGCGCAGTTGCAAGCATGGCAATCTCCTCGATCTATGCGCGGGCAACGTTGCCATTCCCGGAAAGTTGCCCGCTCGGCTGAGGCTCAACGATGGCCCGCGCAATCTTCCGACCATCGATTCGATAAAGACGATGCGCGGCGCACTGCAGCAATCGCCGCCAGATCAATGCTGGAAGTTGCATGGTGCCGGAAGTGGCGGACGGCCTGCGTCGCGATCCGATTTTTCGATCGCGTGCTCGGACGGGGTCGCCGGCTGCATGCCGTTCGCCGGCCGCGCAAGGACGTCACGATTGGAGATAAATTGAATTTCCCTCAAAGAAATCGACGGTCGGCGCCCTTTTGCGCGCGGCAACCCGGGAGAGCCGAGAAATTCCCAGATCGCGAGGCTTGGGATCGAACAGATCCAAAAGCATGAACGCGATCGATTCTGAAGACTTAGAGTGGGATTTGCGCGAAAGCCGCTAAACAGTCCGCTTGCCGGCCTACCGTTTGGGCCTTGGCATGCGTTCCGCTACGCCCCCAATGATTGTGAATATCTTGCCAGACTTGACGCGCTTGAACCCCGCCTTCTCCGATAACTCGACTATAGACGGCTCTTGCGTCGGTTCGTTGCTCTTCGTCGGTTCCGTCGTCTTTGTGGGTTCCGACGAATTCGACTTGTCCGGGTTCGAATTCGAATCCTGTGCCATACCTGTCCGATGCCTTCTTAACCGCCTCGCCCATACTGCCATCTTGGTCCGCGACAAGAACGGTAGCTCCGTCATCGGTAGGAATTAGATTACGGAACGGCTTCAATCAGATGCTTGTCACTGTCGGATATATTGCCTTTGGCCGAGAACTGATAGAGGGCTCCAGGGCCTTTTTCGCTGCCCTGATAAACTAGAACCTGCTCTGTCCATTTTTTCGCATCCCGCTCTAATTTTGAAACCCTCCCGGTCACCTGAGATTCATCTAAGCTCAGCTATAGTTCGGCCGTTAACCTGGCCCTTCTCGGGAGGATTCCAATGTTGAGAGCGATTTTGCCTATGGCCGTCGCAGCTCTGATTTTCGCTGCGCCATCGGTTCAAGCCATGCCTTTATCCGGACTCGACGGCGCCTCGGCGCCGCATGTCACGCTCGTCTACGGCGGCTGCGGGCCCTATGGCCATCGCGGGCCTTATGGCGGCTGCCGCTGGGGCGGACAATGGGGCGGCTATTGGCGCGGCCGGCCGTGCCCTCCCGGCTTTCATCTCGGCCCCTATGGCCGGCATTGCTGGCCGAATTAACCGATCGAGCCACGCGATTGAGCGGAGGCCGCATGTGCCTCCGCCTTGCATGCCACAAAGCGGCCAAGTCCGAGTTCTAAGCTTCGATTCATCGTCGGAGAGTGGCATGGCGTCCGATGACTGGTGAGACACGTGCTCCCGCCTTTTGCGTTCTCTGCGACGGGGGGAAGGCCATGCCTATTCAGCGCCACTTCGAGAATCTCGTCTTTGGTCCCGAGGAAATCAGCCGCATGACGGCGGCTTATGAGAGCGCGCTGGACGAGCTCGATCTCGCCGACCGGACCGATCCGCTGACCGAAATCATCGCCAAGAAAATCGTCGAAGTCGCCCAAACAGGCGAGATCAATCCCGCGCGAATCACGCGGCGCGCGCTTCTGGAGCTCGATATTCGGCCGGCGCGCGAAGGAAGCCTCGACGCGTAACGGGCGACGGCCTGGGGCCCTTGTGAATTGCCATGCCGCACCGTGCTCCGCTCTCGCGAGAGCCGGCACGACATGGATTTTCGGGATGATGATCGGGAAGGCGCAGACCTCAGCCCGGTCTGCGCAAGCGGCCCTCGGCCGCTAAGGCCGCACGGTGAATTCGGAAAGCGGCGGCACGTCGGCACATTCGGCCCGCTCGCGATATTTGGCATCGAGTGCAGCGCGCGCCTCGTCGAGAGTCTCGCCCCATCCAACCGCACTTGTCGCCAAATTCTCGAAATCAGGCCCGATAGCGCACCAGCCTCTGCCATCTCGGATGATTTGCCAGTCCATTTACATCCTCCGTTCAGCCCGTGCTTAACGCCTGTCGCGCCAATTCGATCCATGCCGCGGCAGTTTTGATGTTCAGCATCCCCCGTGCCAGCTCGCCGGAAAATGCGACAAAGCGGTTAATTCGCGCGGCGCTTGTCCCCGTTCGCGCAGTGACAGGTTACGCGGTCAAGCTCACTGACAGACTTTCACGCCGAGACTCGCCGCGGTCTGCCAGTCCATCAGCGTCCAGCCGGTTTTTTCCAGCGCATGGTTGTCTTCAACCCATTTGCGGACGGCAGCCGGATAATAGCTCGCGGCATAATCGTTGAGCTCTTTGGGTGCTTTTTTTCCATCGATCTCGGCCGAATGGAAATAGAGCATGCTGCCTTGCATGACGCAGGCGCCAGATATGCCGAGCAGCAGCGTGCAAGAGGAAAAGCATTCCATCGGCAGGCGGTAGATGGAATCGTTCTTGTGCGCTTCGACGAACTCGATGCGCTTCAGGAGATTGCCGCCATTGTCCTGCTGATCGACATCAGGCAACCGATTTGCCGAACGGTCGAGCAGGCCGGCGGCGTCCGCCGTCGCCATTGGCAAAAGCAGAATCGAAAGAAAAACGGCTGCCCGACGCATTGATCCCCCGCGCGTTTTGGCAGATCCCGCAAAACTAGCATGCCGGTCCGAACAAGCGCAAACGCTCGCCCGGAGCAAGCAGTGAGTAAACGCCGCAAGGCGCGGATCAATCCTGTGGCTGAATGACGCGCTCTAAAGCCAGCGACGGGGGCCCGTCTCAGTCGGTCCCACGCCGCTGCCGACGATTGCCCGCCAAATCAGCAAAATGACGATTGCCCCGAGTGTCGCGCCGATGAGGCCGGCACCCTGATCCAATCTGTACCAGCCGATTGCTTGGCCGACGAAGGTCGCCACGAAGGCCCCGGCGATCCCGAGCACGCAGGTGAGGATAAAGCCGCGCGGATTGTTCGGCGCCGGCGAAAAGAACCGCGCCAGAAGGCCGGCGACGAATCCAATCAGGATGATCCAAAGGATATGCATTCTTGCCCTCCCTCGCTGAATTTTCGCGAAGCTTGGTACAGCGCCACAGCCCTGTCAATTGAACATGGACAGGCGAAATTGCGTTGACATTCCGCTCGGGAATGCCGGCACTAAGCAAGAAAATGGCGCAGCCTGATTACGCGACAGAGGTCGCCTTCGCGTGCGGCCGGCGCCTGGGCCGGACGAATCAGCAGGCACTGCGCCTTGGAAAATACGCTGAGCAGGGAAGAATCCTGTTGGCGGAACGGCGTGGCGACCGGCAGGCCGTCGTCACGCTGCACGAGGCTGGACCGGACATAATCCTCGCGCGGTCCGTTGGCCCTCAGGGCCATGCCCAAGAGCGCCGGTTCGCTCCGATCTTCGCCGGCTCTCGGATCGCCGCAGAGCGCGCGGATCAGCGGCACGAGGAACAAGAGGGAACAGACGATCGACGCAGCCGGATTGCCGGGCAGGCCGAGGATCAGCATGTCGCCGAGCCGTCCGTGGATGAGCGGTTTGCCCGGGCGCATCGCGATGCGCCAGAAACCGAGTTCCATGCCCTCCTCGGCAAGCGCCGATTTGACGAGATCATGATCGCCGACCGAAGCGCCGCCGAGCGTGACGAGGACGTCTGCCTTATTCTCTCGCGCGGCGCTGATCCCCGCTTCCAGCGCGGCGAAATTATCGCCGGCTATCCCGAGATCGATCGGCAGGCCGCCGGCAAGTTCGACATAGGCGGCAACTGCCGGCGCATTCGAGGCAACGATTTGACCGGGGCCCGCAGCCCCGCCGGGGGGCACCAATTCATCGCCCGTCGCAAGGATCGCGACCCGCGGGCGACGGGTGACGGGAAGCTCGGGATAATTCATCGCCGCGGCAAGCGCGGTCTCGATCGGGCCGAGCCGTGTGCCCGCGGAAAGCAGTGTCGCGCCTTCTGTGAAATCTATGCCGGCGCGGCGAATGTTCCGGCCCGGCTCGATGTCTTTGTGCAGCGGCAGGACGAAGTCGGCTTCGATATCGGCATCTTCCTGCATCAGCACCGCATCGGCGCCTTCCGGCACCGGGGCGCCGGTGAAGATCCGCACTGTTTCGCCGGGGCCGATCGCGCCTTCGAACCCATGGCCCGCGGCGCTCGTGCCTATAAGATGCAGGCGGCCGGGGGCGGCAAGATCGGCCGCGTGCAGCGCATAGCCGTCCATTGCGGAAATCGCGACCGACGGCTGCGTGCGGCGCGCGCGCAAGCTCTCCGCGAGCGTGCGGCCGAGCGCCTCGGCGAGCGGCACGTTCTCGCTCTCGCGCGGATGCGCGGCCGAGAGGATCTGGGCGCGGGCATCGTTGACCGAGATCATCAGCGCTTGAACGTCCCGGATTTGCCGCCGGCCTTTTCGACGAGCTCGATGTTTTCGATGCACATGGTCCGGTCGGCCGATTTCAACATGTCGTAGATCGTGAGACAGGCGATCGCGACGGCGGTCAGCGCCTCCATTTCGACGCCGGTCTGGCCGTCGAGCTTTGCGCGCGCCGAAACTTTGACGCCGGGCAAGGCGGCATCGGGTTCGATCTCGACCGCGATGCTCGTCAACATCAGCGGATGACAAAGCGGGATCAGATCTGCTGTCTTCTTCGCGGCCATGATCCCCGCGATACGCGCCGCAGCAAAGACGTCGCCTTTTTTCGCATTCCCGGAGAGCGCGAGTTCGAGCGTCTCGCGCTGCATGCGGACATGACCCTCGGCAAGCGCGCTGCGCTCCGTCACCGGCTTTCCCGAAACATCGACCATATGGGCTTCGCCAGAGGAGGCGAGGTGGGTGAGCTTGTTCATCATCCGATCTCTGCGATCTCGGGATGAAGCGCCTCCAGCTCGGGCAGCAGAACGACGCTTTCCTGTTCGTTCGGGTCGGTGCGCGAGACGACCGCGATACAGGGTTCCGTCGGGCTCGTATTATAGGGCAGGTGCGGAACATTGGCAGGGATATAGACGAAATCGCCGGCGCGCGAGACGAGATGATGTTCGAGCCGGTCGCCGTAATACATCGCGCCTACGCCGCTCAATATATAGATCGCGGTCTCGTGCGCTTCGTGCTTGTGGACCTTGGCGCGTGCGCCCGGCGGCATGGTGAGCAATTGCATGTGAATGGCGGTAGCTCCCACCGTCTCGGCAGAAATCGCCGGCGCATAGGAGAAGCCTTGCTTGCCGATGAAAGGCTCGGCTGCGCGCAGCACCCGGCAAACTGGCCCGCTATTCTCCGACATGATCGATCTCCTAAGACGCGCTGAAGCAGGCGGCAAGTTCCGCGGGGCTCGCGGCGCTGCCTATCCGTGCGCTTTGCCCAGATGAGGGTGGCGCTCCAGCGCCGCGCCATAAACGAGATTGCGCGTCGCCGCCGCAACGTCCTTTTGGCGCATGAGGCTCTCGCCGACGAGGAACGCGCGTATTCCGGAGCGCTTCAGGCGCTGACAATCCTCGAAGGTTCCAATTCCGCTTTCAGCGACGATGATCCGGTCCGCCGGCACTTTCTCCGCGAGACGTTCGCAGGTCTCGATATGTGTCTCGAACGTGCGGAGGTCGCGATTGTTGATGCCGACGAGCTTCGTTTCGAGCTCGAGGCCGCGATCGAGCTCCTTCTCGTCATGCGCTTCGACGAGCACGTCGAGCGCGAGATCGTGTGCGGTCTTGTTGAGGCGCTTGGCTTCCTCGGCGCTGACGCAGGCCATGATGATGAGAATGCAGTCGGCGCCATAGGCGCGCGCCTCATAGACCTGATAGGGATCGAACAGGAAATCCTTGCGCAGCGCCGGCAAATGCGTGGCTTTGCGCGCCGCCTCGAGATAATCGAGCTTGCCTTGAAAGGACGGTGTATCGGTCAGAACGGAGAGGCAAGCAGCGCCGCCGTCCTGATAGGCGCGCGCATGGGTCGGCGGATCGAAATCGGCGCGGATCAGTCCCTTCGATGGGCTCGCCTTCTTGATTTCGGCGATCAGCGCCGAGCGGCCCTCGGCGAGCTTGGCCTCGATCGCGCGGACAAAGCCGCGCGGCGTATAGGCCTGCGCGCGGCGCTCCAAGGTAGAGAGCGGCATGCGCAATTTGGCTTCGCTGATCTCCTTGCGCTTATAGGCTTCGATTTGCCTCAAAATATCGGCCATAACGTCACCTTGGAACTTGAGGCCCCCGCGCGAAGCCAATTCCCCAATCACGAAACGAAAGATATGGCGCCAAAAGTCAAGTCTCATTCTCCTGATGCGAGGCCGCGGTGAGCCTGGCGAGCACTTCGGCCACGCGACCCTGATCCAGAGCTTTGGCTGCAAGGGCTGCTCCCTCTCTGAGATCGGAAGCTTTTTCGGCGACCATGAGCGCGACCGCAGCATTGAGGATTGCGATATCGCGATAGGGGTTCCGGGCGCCCGCAAGGACCGCTTTGAGCGCCGCGGCATTATGGGCGGCATCGCCCCCCTTGAGGTCTTCGAGGCTGACGCGGGCAAGGCCGGCGTCCTCGGGAACGATCTCGAAGCAACGGATGGTTTTCGCCTCGAGCGCCACGACCGATGTCGGGCCGGTGGTCGTCGCCTCGTCGAGTCCGTCCGACCCGTGCAGCAGCCAGACGCGCTCGGAACCGAGATTGCGCAGGACCTCCGCGAGCGGTTTGAGCCATTCAGCGGAAAAGACGCCGAGCACTTGCCGCTTCACCCCGGCCGGATTCGCGAGAGGTCCCAGCAGGTTGAACAAAGTCCTTGTGCCGAGCTCGGCGCGGACTTCCGCCACGTGGCGCATGGCGACATGATGCACGGGAGCGCTCATGAATCCGATGCCGAGCTTGGCGATCGAGGCTTCAACCTCCTGCGGCGAACGCCCGACCTTGACCCCAAGGGCTTTCAGCACATCGCTGGACCCTGAGCGGGACGAGGCGGCGCGGTTGCCATGTTTGGCAACGGGCACGCCGCAGGCGGCGACGATCAGGGCAGCAAGCGTCGAAACGTTATAAGTGCCGTGACCATCCCCACCTGTGCCGACTATATCGATTGCGTGCGGCGGAGCTGCGACCTTCAGCATTTTGGCGCGCATGGCCGAGACGGCGCCGGTGATCTCATCGATCGTTTCGCCGCGCGCGCGCAAGGCGAGAAGAAATCCGCCCATCTGAGCCGGACTGGCTTCTCCCGAAAAGAGATAGTCGAAGGCGCGTTCCGCTTCGGAACGGGAGAGGCTGGCGCCCGAGGCGATCTTGGCGAGAAGAGGTTTGAAAGCTTCCATGGCCTCTCATTGCGCCGCCGACGCCGGGAGCGCAAGTCGGCTCTGCGCCGCTCCGGGGATGCGGCTCAAATGTGAGGACAGGCCGACGCCGCAAGTCTGCTAGTTTCCAGACGAAAGGAGCCTCGCATGACCGTCAAGCGCATCGTAGCAAATATAGCGGCGCCGCATCCGGAAAGCGCCAGGAGGTTTTATGGCGATATTCTCGGCATGGATGTCGCAATGGATCTCGGGTGGATCCTGACTTTCGCAAGCCAAGAGAGCACCACCCCGCAATTGAGTATTGCGACCGAAGGCGGATCGGGGACAAAGGTGCCCGACATTTCGATCGAGGTCGATAATTTGGACGAGGTCCTAGGGAAGGTGGTCGAGGCCGGCCTGGCTATAGAACATGGCCCGGTCTTGGAGCCTTGGGGCGTTCGCCGCTTCTACGTGCGCGATCCGTTCGGCCGTCTCGTCAACATCCTGAGCCATGAGTGACCGCCAAACATTAATGCGCAGGCGGGGCGAGCTTTTTCCATTCGGCGGCGAGTTCGAGAAAATTGGCGAGAATCCGGTGCCCATGTTCGGAAGCGATGCTTTCGGGGTGAAATTGCACGCCATGGGTGGGGCGGTCGCGATGCGAAACGCCCATCACGAGCCCGTCGGCTTCTGCTGTCACACGCAGCTCCTCCGGTAGATTATCACGCCTGACGACCAGCGAATGATAGCGCGTGGCGCGGAACGGCCCGTTGATGCCGGCAAATACGGTCTCGGAATTGTGGCGGATCTCGGAAACCTTGCCGTGCACCGGAACGGGCGCACGGACGACTTCTCCGCCAAAGGCCTCGCCGATCGCCTGATGTCCGAGGCAGACGCCGAAGATCGGGATCGTGGCGCTCGCCGCCTTGATCAGATCGAGGCAGATGCCCGCTTCGCGCGGGGTGCAAGGTCCGGGTGAGAGCACGATTGCGTCCGGCCGCGCCACAAGGACATCGGCGACACTCACTTGATCGTTGCGGCGCACGTCGACCTCGGCCCCGAGCGCGCCGAGGTAATGCACGAGATTGAAGGTGAAACTGTCGTAATTGTCGATGAGCGTGACGGCGGTCATGGCGCTTCCCTCAAGCTCGCCTTTTGGGCCTTGCTGCACGAAGCGTCAAGAAGGGGGAAAAGCGCGAATCCTTTCGCGGACGGCGCGGAGCGCCGATCCGCGATCCAGAGCTCTCCGCTGCACTGGACCCGCCGATCTTTGCCGCGCCGGGTCCGCGAAATCGCGGCAGGCAGAGAAGGCTCAGGCGGCGCGCTGCGCCGGAGGCGCCATGAATTCCGGGCCGACCGGATCGCGCACGCATTCTGCAAGAATGCGGTCGATCTCGCCGAGCGCGCCCGCATCGAGCATCCAGCCCATGACGTCGGCAGCCGGGTCGAGCTGGTCGGGACGGCGCGCGCCCCAAAGCGCGATGCTGAGCGGCTGTTTGTCGAGCACCCAGCGCACGGCGAGATGCAAGACGCTCTTGCCGTAGTTCTCGCGTGCGAATTGATCGAGCCGCGCAACGGCCTTGAGATATTGCTGAAAACGCGGCGCCTGGAACTTGGGATCGTTGCGCCGCAGATCGTCGCCCGTGAATTTGGTATCGGCCTTCATGCGGCCACTGAGGAGGCCGCGGCAGAGCGGACCATAGGCGAGCGTCACGATCTTATGTTCCGCGCAATAGGGCAGGACATCCTTTTCGGCTTCGCGCTCGAAAAGATTGTAAGGCGGCTGGGCGCTATGGACCGGCGCGACAGCGCGAAACGCGTCCATCTGCTCGGGATCGTAATTGCTGACGCCGATCGCACGGATCTTGCCCGCTTTATAGAGCGCGCCGAGGACTTCGGCTGTCTCGGCAATCGGGGTATTCGGATCCGGCCAATGGACTTGATAGATGTCGATCACATCGGTCCCGAGGCGGCGCAGCGAATCTTCGATTTCTTTTTGAATGCGTTCCTTGCGCGCATTGCGGAAGACTTTGCCGTCCTTCCAGTCGAGCCCGACCTTGGTGGCAATGATCACATCGTTGCGGCGACCCGAAATCGCTTTGCCGACGATCTCTTCCGAATGGCCGAAGCCATAGACCGGTGCCGTATCGATAATATTGATGCCGCGATCGATTGCGCTCCTGATGGTGCGGATCGAGGCCTCGTCGTCGGCGCCGCCCCACATCCAGCCGCCGATCGCCCAGGTGCCGAGCGCAACACGGGTCGGGGCGAGCTTCGTGCCGGGAACGCTAATCGTTTCGAGTGACATATCTGTCCTTCCGTTTGTGCGATGGACGCCCCGCGGCGCAAATAATACTTCGAACCACCCGATCCTCGGTGAGTCGAATTTGATTTATTCGCCCAGGGAGCCGGGCAGGAGACTTCGCTTATCTCGTGCGGGACGGTACGATTTTCGAGAGGCTCCAATCGAGCGAAGTTCAAAATGCCGTCATTGCGGGCGAAGCGAAGCAAACGAGGAAAAGCATCGGCAATCCAAGCGAATCGAAGTCGCCGGATTGCGTTGCCCTTGAGCTCGTCGCAACGACGATTATTGCCCGCGCTTCGCGCGAGTCGCAAAGCGGACCGCTTCCTCTGCCGCACGAAACAAAGCCTGCGCCTTATTCACGCATTCGCGCTGCTCGTAGGCGGGATCGGAATCGTAAACCACGCCGGCGCCCGCCTGGACGTGCATCAATCCATCCTTCACCACTGAAGTGCGCAGGATGATGCACGTGTCCATATCGCCTTGCGCGCCGAAATAGCCGATGCACCCGGCATAGATGCCGCGCTTATCCGTCTCCAATTCGTCGATGATCTCCATGGCGCGCACTTTCGGCGCGCCCGAGACCGTGCCGGCCGGAAAGCCGGCGCAGAGCGCGTCGATCACGTCGCATTTCGGATCGAGCGCGCCGTCGACGTTCGAGACGATATGCATGACGTGGCTATAGCGTTCGATAACGAATTGTTCGGTAACGTCGACGGTTCCGATCTGCGCCACGCGCCCCACGTCATTGCGGCCGAGATCGAGCAACATCAGATGTTCGGCGCGTTCCTTCTCGTCGGCGAGAAGATCGGCGGCAAGCCGGGCGTCCTCTTCCTGCGTCTTGCCGCGCCAGCGCGTTCCGGCGATCGGCCGGATCGTCACCTTGCCGGCGCGCACGCGGACCAGAATTTCGGGGCTCGAACAGACGATCTGAAAGCCGCCGAAATCGAGGTAGCAGAGGAAGGGCGCGGGATTGACGCGCCGTAGCGCGCGATAAAGCGCAAAAGCCGGAAGCGCAAAGGGCGCAGTGAAGCGCTGCGACAGCACGACCTGAAAAATATCGCCGGCCCGAATATATTCCTTTGCCTGCTCGACCATCGCAAGAAAGCGCTCTTCCGGCGTGTTGGATTTTGCCGGCGGCTGCGCCGCGACCGCGCTCTCTTCCTCCTGGACGCGCGGTCCCTCGAGAGCGGCGACGACTGCTTCGATCCGCTCGCATGCAGCTTCATATGCAGCGCGTGCGCCGCCAGGTCCCGGCCGCACAGGCGTGACCACCCAGATCTCGTCCTTCACGCTGTCGAAGACGACCATCACCGTCGGGCGCAACATGATCGCATCGGGCACGCCGATCGGATCGGGCTTTGCCGGCGCCAGGCGTTCCATCTGGCGCACCATGTCGTAGCCGAGATAACCGAATACGCCGGCTGCCATGGGCGGAAGGTCTTCGGCTGCTTCGATGCGCGATTCGGCGATCAGCGCGCGCAGGGATTTCAGCGGCGGCTCGGGGCAGGGGACGAAAGTATCGGGATCCGTCTGCGCCGTGCGATTGATCTCGGCCCGCTCGCCGTCGCAGCGCCAGACGATATCGGGGTCGAGCCCGATCATCGAATAGCGGCCGCGCGTCCCGCCGCCTTCGACCGATTCGAGCAGAAAGAGCCGGCCGGAGCGACCGGCGGAGAGCTTGAGAAATGCCGAGACGGGGGTCTCGAGGTCGCCCACGAGCCGCGTCGTGACGAGCGTCGCGGATCCGGCCGCGTAGCTCTCGGCGAAAGCCGCAAAAGGAGGCTCGATCATCGCAGGCGTCAGTCCGACTCGGGCGGAGCGCCGATGATCGAGGCAAGCGCCTGCTGATTGATCTGCACGCCGACGACGCCTTGCAATTGGGTCACATATTGCTCGATCAGATCGTCATCGAGCGCGCTCTTCATCTGGTCGATGATGTTGCGGAAGTCCGGCCGCTTGAGATCGAGCGGCGGCACTTTGGCATCGACCACTTTGAAGAGCATGCGGTCGCCATTGCCGGTCATCGCCGACCCGCCGGCGCCCAATTTCCGGTCGAAGACCTGGCCAAGCTCTTCCCGCGAGAGATCCTGCGGATCGTCGCGTTTGATCTTCGCCATATGCTTGACCGCAAGATTGCCCTGCGAGGCGGCGATGGACGCGAGCGTCTCGCCCTTGTCGAGCTTCTGCACGAGTTCGGCGGCTTTGGCGGAGAGACGACGCGAAGTCTCCTCGTCCGTCCAGGCTTGCGCGACCTTGTTTTTCACCTCGTCGAAGTTTTGTGCCCGCGCCGGCTCGACGCCGAGCACGTCGAACCAGATCGTGCCCCCGTCGCGCGTCCCGATCGGCTCGTTATCGACGCCGACGTCGGAGGCGAAAGCTGCCTTGACCAGCTGGCTCGCATCGCCGAGATCGGCAACCGGCTTTCCGCTCTTGTCATGGCCTTGCGCATCGATCGCGTCGATGGTGCGGGCTTCGAGGCCGGAGCTCTTTGCGGCATCGGCGACCGATTTTCCGTTGGCGCGCTGGTCCTCGATCGCGTCGTGGATCTTGTTGACCTCGCCTGTCGCCCGGGCGAGCGCCAATTCCTGAACGATGGCGCCTTTTACCGCTTCGAGCGGCTCGGTGACGGGCGGGACGATCTGCGTGACCCGCAAGATCGCCCAGCCGAATTGCGTCTTCACGGGCTTCGAGATTCCGTCTTTTGGCAGAGCGAACCCGGCATCGGCGACGGCCTTGTCGACGAGATCGGCCTTGGTGACCACGCCGAGGTTGGTATCTTTTGCCGTCAGCTTCCGCTCGGCAATGAGCGCGTCGAACGTCTCGCCCTTGGCGAGCTTGTCGGACGCCGCATTCGCCGAAGCCTGATCGGGAAAAACGATCTGCTGCAGCATCCGATGTTCCGGCTGCGTGTAGCGGCTCGCCTTCACCTCGTCATACCGCTTGCGCACGTCCGCATCGCTGATCGTCTTGGCGATCTCGGCCGCGAGAGTCCGTGGCGTAATGACGAGAACGCTGAGCTTGCGATATTCGGGCGTCCGATAAGTGGCGCGATGCGCCTCGAAATAATCCTTGAGTTGCGTATCGCTCGGCGCCGGGACGGAGCCCGCGGCCGATTTCGGCAGAACGATGTAATCGATCGCGCGCGTCTCGTTGTAGTAGCGGTTGATGAGCTCGAGCATCGCATTCGGCGCCGCAAAACCGGTATTGAGCGCCGTGATCATTTCCTGGCGCAGATAATCGGCGCGCTGATCGGAGACGAAACCACGCTCCGTCATACCGGCGTCGCGCAGCCGATCTTCGAAGAGCTGATGATCGAACTGGCCGTTGGGTCCTTTGAACGCCTCATCCGCATAGATGCGCTTGGCCAGTTCCTTGTCGCTCATCGCGAGGCCGAGGCGATGTGCTTCCTGATCGAGCACCGCGTCGCTGATTAGCCGCGCGAGCACCTGCCGGTCGAGGCCCATGGCATGCGCCTCGTCCCCCGTGATCGCCCGCCGCTGGCGCTGTTGGAGCTGCAGCAATTCGTTCTGATAGGCGCTGCGGTATTGGTCGACCGTGATCTCGATCGAGCCGACCTTGGCGAGCCGATTGGCACCGAACCCGCGGAAAATATCGGCAATTCCCCAAAAGCCGAAGGCGATAATGATGAAACCCATCACCACAGCCATGATCGTGCGGCCGAACCAAGTCTGGCTGGAAGCACGCAAAGCATCGAGCATATTGAGGATTCTCCGAGGTCCGGTAAGAGAATGCGGCCAAGCGGCGCGACTATAGGGAGGCACTTCCTGCCTTGCAACGCCTTGGCCGCAATCGGGGCGGGTCTTTAGCTTTTGACTTTCTTAAAGCAACGGGGCTTCGACTTCGCCGAAAGTGGGGCGTTTTTGGACGCGCAGAGCGAGAGCTGATTCGCATGTCGGACAACCTGCGGCCGCTCCTGGCCGGAAATTGGAAGATGAACGGCCGCCTGGCCGATCTCGCCGAGATCGACGCCATCCGTTCGAGGGTCGCGGCGGGCGCGGCCGGGCAGGCGCAGGTTGTGGTCTGCCCGCCCTTCACACTGCTCACGGAGGCCGCCCGGCGCTGCGGCGGCTCTCCCGTGGGTCTCGGCGCCCAGGATTGTTCTACGGCGCCCTGTGGGGCTTATACGGGCGATATTTCGGCGGAGATGCTCAAGGATGCCGGA
Source organism: Beijerinckiaceae bacterium (assembly GCA_021324915.1). Taxonomy (GTDB): domain Bacteria; phylum Pseudomonadota; class Alphaproteobacteria; order Rhizobiales; family Beijerinckiaceae; genus Methylovirgula. Next base: position 135,748 of record JAJPIC010000023.1, read on the forward strand.
GCATCCTTCGTCATCGTCGGCCATTCGGAGCGCCGCGCCGGACATGGCGAGAGCGATGCGCTGGTGCGCGCCAAGGCGGCCGCCGGGCTTCGGGCCGGCCTCAACGTCATTCTCTGCCTCGGCGAAACGCAAGCGCAGCGCAGCGCAGGGGAGGCGCTCGCGACCGTCGCGGCGCAACTCGAAGCTTCTTTGCCCGAGGAAGCGGCGCCGGAGCGCCTCGTCATCGCCTATGAGCCGGTGTGGGCGATCGGCACCGGCATCACGCCGACCCCGACGGACATCGCAGAAATGCATGGCTTCCTGCGCCGCCGGCTCGCAGAACGTAGAGCCGGCGGCGAGCGGATCCGGATCCTTTACGGCGGCTCGGTGAAGCCCGCCAATGCGGCTGACCTGCTGAATGGCGCCGACGTCAATGGCGCCCTCGTCGGCGGCGCAAGCCTCAAGGCGGAAGAATTCATGGCCATCGCCGCGGTCTATCGTTAGCGGGCCCTCGGCAGTATCTATCGCGAAGCTGCGGCGATACATGCGCCGGGTTTGGCGCAACGCTCGAGCGGCGTGAAATTTCGAAGATCGTCATTAAATCTGAGTAACATCGCGACGTTGCCGCCGCCCCGCGCTCTAGCCATAGGCCCGAACTCGGTATAAGAGGCAGCGGCATTTCGTTTTGAGGTCTTGATGCAGACGGTTCTGATTGTCATCCATATCATGGTCGTGATCGCCCTCGTGGCGGTCGTTTTATTGCAGCGTTCGGAAGGCGGCGCCTTGGGCATCGGCGGCAGCGGCTTTATGACCGGACGCGGTCAGGCCAATGTGCTCACGCGTGCGACCGCCATTCTGGCCGGCTTGTTTTTCGCAACCAGCTTAGGTCTCACCATTCTCGCCAATCTCAACCGCGCGCCGACCTCGATCTTCGAAGGCACGTCCACTCCGACTGCGCCGGCTTCCGCCCCGGGCACCCCGCCCGCCAGCCAGGGCAGTCTGATGGAGCAGCTCAAAAAGCTGCAGCAGCAACGCCAGCAGGAACAGGCGCCCCAGCCGGAAGCGCCGCGTTCACAATGACGGCGAAAGCGTTGGAAAAAACGAGAAACAGGCTCCCCAAGCCGCCCAAAACAGGATAAACGCAGAGGCCCATGGCGCGGTATATTTTCATCACCGGCGGCGTGGTCTCCTCACTCGGTAAAGGGCTCGCCTCGGCGGCACTCGGAGCTTTGCTCCAGGCGCGCGGCTATACCGTCAGGCTGCGCAAGCTCGATCCCTATCTCAATGTCGATCCGGGAACGATGAGCCCTTACCAGCATGGTGAGGTCTTCGTCACCGACGACGGAGCGGAGACCGACCTCGACCTCGGTCACTACGAGCGCTTTACCGGCCGTGCCGCCGTGCGCGACGACAATATCACGACCGGGCGCATCTATCAGGAAATCATCGGCAAGGAACGGCGCGGCGATTATCTCGGCGCAACCGTGCAAGTGATCCCGCACGTCACCAATGAGATCAAGAATTTTATCCTGCGCGGCAACGAAGGCTTCGATTTCGTCCTCATCGAGATCGGCGGGACGGTCGGCGACATCGAAAGCCTTCCGTTCCTCGAAGCGATCAGACAGCTCGGCAATGATCTGCCGCGCGGGCACGCAATCTATATACACCTCACCCTGATGCCCTATATTCCGAGCGCCGGGGAGCTGAAGACCAAGCCGACCCAGCACTCGGTCAAGGAACTGCGCTCGATCGGCATCCAGCCCAACGTCCTTCTCTGTCGCACCGATCGCGAGATCGCGCGCGAGGAGCGGCGCAAGATCGCGCTTTTCTGCAACGTGCGCGAAAGCGCCGTCATCGAAGCGCGCGACGTCGCCTCGGTCTATGACGTCCCGCGCGCCTATCACGCCGCCGGGCTCGATCAGGAAGTGCTCGCGGCCTTCGGCATCGAGCCTGCGCCCAAGCCCGACATGAGCCGCTGGAATGCGATCACCGAGCGCATTCGCAATCCGGAAGGCGAGGTGACGATCGCCATCGTCGGCAAATATACGGGCATGAAGGACGCCTATAAGTCGCTGATCGAAGCTCTGGCGCATGGCGGCATGGCCAATCGGGTCCGCGTGAAGCTCGACTGGATCGAGTCGGAAGTCTTCGAGGAGAATGATCCGGCGCCGCGGCTCGAAAACGTCGACGGCATTCTGGTGCCAGGCGGTTTCGGCCAGCGTGGCGCCGAAGGCAAGATCCTCGCAGCGCGCTTTGCGCGCGAGCGCAAGGTCCCCTATTTCGGCATTTGCTTCGGCATGCAGATGGCAGTCGTCGAGGCGGCGCGTTCGCTCGGCGGGATGGCGGAAGCCAATTCGACCGAATTCGGCCCGACCAAACATCCGGTCGTCGGCCTCATGACCGAATGGATGCGTGACAACGAATTGCAGGTTCGCGCCGCGGAAGGCGATCTCGGCGGCACGATGCGGCTCGGTGCCTATGCCGCTCATCTGAAACCCGGCTCGAGGATCGCGAGTATCTACAACGCGAACGAGATTTCCGAGCGCCATAGGCATCGCTACGAGGTCAATATGACCTATCGCGAACAGCTCGAAGACAAAGGGTTGGTCTTTGCCGGCCTGTCGCCGGACGGGCTTCTGCCGGAAACGGTCGAGTTCGCCAACCATCCCTGGTTCATCGGCGTGCAATATCATCCGGAATTGAAATCGCGGCCCTTCGAGCCGCATCCGCTCTTTTCGAGCTTCATTGCCGCGGCGATCGAGCAGAGCCGGCTGGTTTAGGCGCATCGCCTGCGCCGTGCAGTAACGGGCGGGGTTGCCACACTTTCGATACCCTGCGCATTGTGGGACCTAAGCGTCACTTTCCCGGCCAAAGCGAAGCGGAGGGCCGGGATAAAGACGGCCGGCATCGGGCCCGGATCCGCGCCCGCTTCGCAGGCTCGTTCGAGGAGCGAGCGACGGCTTCCGCGAAGAGAGCAATTGAACGCGAGATCGATCTCGATGCCCAATCCCAAACTCGCCCTCGTCATTGGAGCTGCCGGCGGTTTCGGCCAAGAGGCCGCCGCAGCATTAGCCCGGCATGGCTGGGCAGTGCGCGCACTTGCTCGCCGCGCGCAGCCGGCGACGAATAGGATCGAATGGATTTCCGGCGACGCGATGAAGGCGGGCGATGTGCTTGCTGCCGCGCGCGGCGCTTCGGTCATCGTTCATGCCGCCAATCCGCCCGGCTATCGCGATTGGGACAAGCTCGTTCTGCCGATGATCGATCATACGATTGCAGCCGCGCGCGAAACCGGCGCGCGTATCGTCCTGCCCGGCAACATTTATAATTTCGGGCCCGATGCCTTTCCGACCTTGCATGAAAATTCCCCGCAACATCCGACGACTCGCAAAGGCGCAATCCGGGTCGAGATGGAGAAGCGGCTCGAAGCCGCGGCCTCGTCGGGCGCGCGTGTGCTCATCGTCCGCGCGGGCGATTTCTTCGGTCCGAAAGCCGGCAATAATTATTTCTCCGCCGTGATGGTGCGCCCCGGCTCGCCGGTGACACGGATCATCGATCCAGGCCGGCGCGGCGTAAGCCACGCGTGGGCCTACTTGCCGGACATTGGCGAGACTGTCGCACGGCTTTTGGAGCGCGAGGAGAGACTAAGGGATTTCGAGAGCTTTCACTTCGCCGGTCATCAGCTGGCGGCGCGAGAAATGGCCGAAGCAATTCGCAGAGCCGTTGGAAATCCACGCCTGCCGGTCTGGCCTTTTCCTTGGGCTCTCGTCTTGGCCTTGCAGCCGTTCGTCCCTCTGTTCCGGGAGATGGCTGAAATGCGTTATCTCTGGCAAAGGTCCATCTCGCTCGACGGGAGCAAGCTTGCCGCTTTCCTCGGTGACGCATTGCCGGCGACGCCGCTCGATGTCGCGGTACGCGACACGCTCAGAGGTTTGGGCTGCCTTTGATCCATCCGGCAGCAATCGGGACCGGGAAAGGGCGGGGAGCAAACATCCGCTCCGCCAATTATGCTTCCTTTGCGGCATGTGCGCCGCACTTGCCGAATCTCAAAGCCCCGACCACATCGGTAAAAGGCGGCAGATTGAATTCGACCGTCGAGCCGTCGCCAAGCACCGCGAAGCCAAAGCGGTGCTTTCAACGATAAAACATGTTAAAGCATGTTGGAGTCGTCGAGGCTGTCCATCCCACCGGGACCGAAAGGTGATCTCATGAAGCTCTTAATTCCTGCCCTCGCGCTCGGCGTGCTGGTTGCGCCGGCTGCGCAAGCGGCGGTCTGCCATCACGGCAACACCGCCTGCCACAGGCATTACGCCGCGCATCATCATTATCGCCACTACGCCGGCACCGTCGTCCCGCCGCCCGGCTATTATCCGCCGCCCGGTTATCCGCCGCCGCCCTATTATTCGTCCTTCGACCAGCCGCTTTATGGCGTGGGCATTACGATCGGTGAGCCTTATTGGGGAAACCGCAACACTTTTAAGCTGCTGATGCAGAGCATCGGCGACAGGCCCTTCAACGATTAGAGTCTACACAGCCCCACGGCTTTCGCGGCCGCCTTCCCTGGGCCGGGGGTCGGCGGCGCGAAGCGACGCTGCCGGACGGGCTGTTGCAAGAAGTGACCAGAAACTGCGCGCTGGATCGCGATGCTTTCGGACCGGATCAGGATTGGCGCGAAAAACCGGTGGTCCGCTTTCGCATCGCGCTCTCGGTTTCCGACAAGATCAATTAAAAGCTGGAACGACCGATCCCATCCCGCTCTAGCCGCGGCCGCGATAGGGCGCCACGCCCTGGTCCGGAATCCAGCATCCTTCCGGCGGCTTCCCGGTCTGCCAAAAAACGTCGATAGGCATTCCGCCGCGCGGAAAGAAATAGCCGCCGATGCGCAGCCAGCGCGGTTTCAAAAGGGCGACAAGATCTTTTCCGATCCTCACCGTCGTCTCTTCGTGGAAGGCGCCGTGATTGCGGAAAGAGACAAGGTAGAGCTTCAACGATTTCGATTCGACGAGCCATTTATCCGGCACGTAATCGATGACGAGATGGGCGAAATCCGGCTGGCCGGTCACCGGGCAGAGGCAGGTGAATTCCGGCGCCGTGAAACGGGCGACGTAATTGACATCGCTGTGCGGATTTGCCACGCGCTCGAGCTCGGCCTCGTCCGGCGAGGCGGGCAGCGCGACCTTCTGGCCTAGGGACTTGAGGTTTGTCGGAGTTTTAGACATCGCTTGCTTCAAAGGAGATTTCAGGTGCCGTTAGTTCGAATTGACCTCGTGCAAGGCAAGTCGGCCGAGTATAAGCGAACAATTGGCGACGTCATCTATGATGCGATGACCGCCACCATGAATGTGCCTGAAAACGATCGTTTCCAGATTTTCAGCGAACGGTCTAACGGGGAGCTGATCGTCGATCCGCACTATCTAGGCATTGAGAGATCAAAGGATTGCATCATCATCCAAGTGACGCTCAACGAGGGGCGGACGCTCGATCAGAAAAAGGCTTTCTACAAGGCGGTTGCTGACGGACTCTTTATCCGCCTCGGCCTGCGGCGGCAGGACGTTTTCATCAATCTCGTGGAAGTGAAAAAGGAAAATTGGTCTTTCGGCAACGGCGAAGCACAATATGCCTGAGGCCGGCCCGCCGCCCCTTTTTTCGCCGCTCTCTTCGGCGTAGAACCCCCGCAGCCAAGTTTACCCGAAAGGACATGCAATGACCGCGATCGTCGATATCGTCGCCCGCGAGATTCTCGATAGCCGCGGCAATCCGACAGTCGAAGTCGACGTGACGCTCGAAGACGGATCGCTGGGCCGTGCCGCAGTTCCTTCAGGCGCATCGACCGGCACGCTCGAGGCGGTCGAACTGCGTGACGGCGACAAAAGCCGCTATGGCGGCAAGGGCGTGCTGAAAGCGGTCGAGGCGGTCAATCGCGATATTTTCGAAGCTTTGAGCGGCATGGAAGCCGAAGATCAAGTCGGCATCGACGATGCGATGATTACGCTCGACGGCACGGCGAACAAGGGAAGGCTGGGGGCCAATGCCATTCTCGGCGTTTCGCTCGCCGTCGCCAAAGCGGCGGCCGACGTCAGCGGACTGCCGCTCTATCGCTATGTCGGCGGGGTGACGGCGCGCGTTCTTCCCGTGCCGCTGATGAACATCGTGAACGGCGGCGTGCATGCCGATAATCCGATCGATTTTCAGGAATTCATGATCATTCCGCTCGGCGCGCCATCGCTGAAAGAGGCCGTGCGTTGGGGCGCGGAAGTCTTTCATTTCCTGAAGAGTGCGCTGAAGAAGGCCGGGCTCAACACCAATGTGGGCGACGAAGGCGGCTTTGCGCCCAATCTGCCTTCGGCGGAAGCGGCGCTCGATTTCGTGCTGACCGCGATCGAAGGCGCAGGATACGAGCCGGGTACGGAGATCGCGCTCGGGCTCGATTCCGCGGCGAGCGAATTCTTCCGCGACGGCAAATATGTCTATAAGGGCGAGGGCAAGACCCGCTCGATCGAGGAGCAGGCGCACTATCTCGCCAAGCTCGCTTCGACGTATCCGATCATCAGCATCGAGGACGGAATGGCCGAAGACGATTGGCAAGGATGGAAAATCCTGACCGATCTCATCGGCGACAAATGCCAGCTCGTCGGCGACGATATTTTCGTCACCAATGTCGAGCGCCTCTCCGAAGGCATCGGCAAGGGCGTCGGCAATTCAATCCTGATCAAGGTCAACCAGATCGGGACGCTCACCGAGACGCTCGCCGCCGTCGATATGGCGCAACGCGCGGCTTATACGACGGTGTTCTCGCACCGCTCCGGCGAGACCGAGGATGCGACCATCGCCGATCTTGCGGTCGCCACCAATTGCGGGCAGATCAAGACGGGCTCGCTCTGCCGCTCCGACCGGCTCGCCAAATATAATCAGCTCATCCGGATCGAGGAGGAGCTCGGCAAAGAGGCGCGCTTTGCCGGCCGCAGCGCCTTCAAGCGCGTGAAGTGAGGCCGCTTCTCCCGGTTATGGGAGAAGGTGTCCTGCCAAGCATGAGGGATGAGGGGCCGCGGACCTTGACGTCTCCTCACCCGGTCGGCTGCCGCCAATCTCTCCCGCAATCGGGAGAGGGAGCGCGCCCCTTCCTTAATCGATCGCTAACCGCAATCAGGCAGGCTCGCGGCATGGTCATCCGCAAAAGGCTGCGCGCCATCCTCTTTCCGATCTTGCTCTATAGCCTCTGCGGGGCGGCGGACGCTTATTTCATTCGGCATGCCGTCAACGACGACCGCGGCCTCAAGACCGATGCGATCTATGAGGGCCAGATTGCGAATTTGCGCGACAATCTGAAGAACCTGCAGCAACAGCGCCAGGAATGGGAACATAAAATTGCGCTGCTGAGCGGCAAGACGATCGATCGCGATCTTCTGGAGGAAGAGGCCTATGCGCGGCTTGGCCGGGTCGGCAAGAACGACGTGGTCGTGATCCTCGATTCAGCCTCTCGTTAAGCTGAAGCCGCTGCGCGGCAATTTCCGATCCCTATACCGCTTTGACCTGGATTGTGTTATGGGCACTCGCCCCATTCCTTCCAGAACGACTTCTTCGCCCGGCTCTTCGGTCTGCGGGGTTAATTCGGATGAGCGAAAGGTTGGATATGAGCAGCACAGTCGAAGATGCGCCGCCGCCGCCCACGTTCGGCGTGGACGAGGAACTTTCTGCCTATCGCGACATGCTGCTCATCCGCCGGTTCGAGGAGCGAGCGGGCCAGATGTATGGCATGGGTCTCATTGGCGGATTCTGCCATCTCTACATCGGCCAGGAGGCGGTTGTTGTCGGCTGCATGCGTGCGATGCAGCCGGGCGATCAGACGATCACCGGCTATCGCGACCACGGCCATATTCTTGCCTCCGGCGTCGATCCGAAATTTGTGATGGCCGAGTTGACCGGCCGGCGCAACGGCATCTCCAAAGGCAAGGGCGGTTCGATGCATATGTTTTCGCCGCAGCATCGATTCTTTGGGGGCCACGGCATTGTCGCCGCGCAAGTGCCGCTCGGCACCGGGCTTGCCTTCGCCAATCGCTACCGCGGCAATCGCAATGTCTGTTTCACTTATTTCGGCGACGGCGCGGCCAATCAGGGCCAGGTTTACGAGAGCTTCAACATGGCCGAGCTCTGGAAATTGCCAGTCGTCTACATCATCGAGAACAATCTTTACGCAATGGGAACCTCCGTCTCTCGCGCCTCCGCCATGCAGGAATTTGCCAAGCGCGGCGTATCGTTCGATATCCCCGGCGAACAGGTCGACGGCATGGATGTGCGGGCTGTCAAAGCCGCAGCCGCGACCGCCGCCGAATGGTGCCGCGACGGCAACGGCCCCTATATTCTCGAAATGCAGACCTATCGCTACCGCGGCCATTCCATGTCGGATCCGGCGAAATATCGTTCGAAGGAAGAAGTCCAGCGCATGCGCACCGAACGCGATCCGATCGAGCAGGTGCGCGCCCGCCTGATTGGCGAACATGGCGTCGCCGAGGAAACACTGAAGGAGATCGACGCCGAAGTCCGCACCAAGATCGTCGATGCGGCCGATTTCGCGACCCATGATCTCGAGCCGGATGCTGCCGAGCTTCTCACGGATGTCGTAGCCTAGAGCAGGATGCGAAAGTGGATACCGATCTTTCGCGCAAATCGCGCTCTAAATCTTTAGAATCGATCACGCCGATGCTTTTGGATCGATTCGATCCGAAAGCATCGTGATCTAGAGGCGCGCCTTCATGCCGGATATTCTCATGCCCGCGCTTTCGCCCACCATGGAACATGGCAAGCTCGCCAAATGGCTGAAGAAGGAAGGCGACGAGGTCAAATCCGGGGACATCCTCGCCGAGATTGAGACAGACAAAGCGACCATGGAAGTCGAGGCGGTCGATGACGGACGGCTCGCCAGGATCGTTGTGCCGGCCGGTACGGAGAATGTTCCCGTCAATACGCTGATCGGCGTGATCGTCGGCGACGGCGAGGCCCAGCCGAGCGCCGCACCGACGCCTCGATCGGCCGAACGCAAGCCCGTCAAAGCACCCGAGAGTCCAAAACCGGCGGAGGCGCCGAAGGCTGCCGCCGCGCGCGAGACTGAGCCCGAGACCGACGCACGCCCGAAGATCACAATGACCGTGCGCGAAGCCTTGCGCGATGCCATGGCGGAGGAAATGCGGCGCGACGAAACCGTCTTCGTCATGGGGGAGGAAGTCGCCGAATACGAGGGCGCTTATAAAGTCACGCAAGGCCTGCTGAAGGAATTCGGCGCCAAGCGCGTCGTCGATACGCCGATTACCGAACATGCTTTCGCTGGTCTCGGCATCGGCACGGCTATGGGCGGGCTCAAGCCCATCGTCGAATTCATGACCTTCAATTTCGCCATGCAGGCGATGGATCAGATCATCAATTCGGCGGCCAAGACGCGCTACATGTCGGGCGGACAGATGGCGTGCCCGATCGTGTTTCGCGGCCCGAACGGCGCAGCGGCGCGGGTCGCCGCACAGCACAGTCAGGATTATTCCGCCTGGTACGCGCATGTGCCGGGATTGAAGGTGATCGCGCCCTATACCGCCGCGGATGCCAAGGGCCTGCTGAAGAGCGCGATCCGCGATCCCAATCCGGTGATCTTTCTCGAGAACGAGATTCTTTACGGCCACACGTTCGATGTGCCGCAAGGCGAAGACATACTCGTGCCGATCGGCAAGGCGCGCATCGCGCGCGCAGGTTCGGCCGTGACGCTCGTCTCTTTCGGCATCGGCATGACTTACACCACGCGGGCGGCGGACGCGCTCGCCAAAGAAGGGATAGAGGCGGAGCTTATCGATCTGCGCACGCTTCGCCCGCTCGATGCCGAGACGATCGTTGCCTCGGTTAAGAAGACTGGCCGCTGCGTCACTGTGGAAGAAGGATGGCCGCGTTGCGGCATTGGTGCCGAGATCGCAGCTTTGCTGATGGAAGAGGCATTCGATTATCTCGACGCGCCGGTTGCACGGATTGCCGGGCGCGACGTGCCGATGCCCTATGCCGCCAACCTGGAGAAGCTGGCTCTGCCCAGCGTCGACGAGATTGTCGCGGCGGCCAAGGCGGTTTGTTACCGATAAAGCGCAGGCGAGCGGAGCTGACGATGTCGATCAAGGTCCTCATGCCGGCGCTCTCGCCCACGATGGACAAGGGCAATCTCAAACGCTGGCTCAAGAGCGAGGGCGACAACATCAAACCCGGCGACGTGCTCGCCGAGATCGAGACCGACAAGGCGACGATGGAAGTCGAAGCGGTTGACGAAGGCGTGCTCGCCAAGATTCTCGTTCCCGGCGGCACCGACGATGTGCAGGTCAATCGCGAGATCGCGCTGATCGCTGAGGCGGGTGAAGATCCGAAGGCGCTCGCCGCCGAGATGGCGGCCCAATCGGCGGGCGCTGTCTCCAAAGTCGAGCCGGCCGTTGTCGCTTCGGCTTTACACGGGGTGGGCGCACCCGCAAAAGCGGCTCCAGCGCAGCCTGTCGCCTCGAGCGGCGAGAGTGGGGCGCGGATTTTTGCCTCGCCGCTGGCACGGCGGCTCGCCAAGCAGAGCGGGATTGACCTTACCAAGATCGAAGGCTCAGGACCCCACGGGCGGATCGTCGAACGCGATCTGAGAGGAGCGCCTCGAGCGTCCCAAAGGTCGCAACCGCAAGCGGCTCCGGTTCAACCGGCCTTATCGGACGCGGCGATCAAGCGCTATTTCGCGCCGGACTCGTTTGTCGAAATTCCGCACGACATGATGCGCCGGACGATCGCGCGCCGCCTCGTCGAGGCGGTGAACACGATTCCGCATTTCTATCTCTCGGTCGATTGCGAGCTCGACGCCCTGTTGAAGCTGCGCGGCGAGATCAACGCGGCCGCGCCGAAGGCGAAGAACGGCACGCCCGCTTACAAGATCTCGGTCAACGACATGATCATCAAAGCCTTGGCCATGGCGCTCGTTTGCGTACCCAAGGCCAATGTGACCTTTACCGAGAGCGCGCTGCTGCAACATAGGCATGCCGACGTTTCGGTGGCGGTCGCGCTGCCCGACGGGCTGATTACGCCGGTCGTTCGCCAGGCCGATGTCCTTCCGCTTTCCGCGATCTCCAATGCGATGAAGGATTTCGCCGCGCGCGCCAAGGAGCGCCGGCTGAAGCCCGAGGAATATGAAGGCGGCGTCAGCGCGGTCTCCAATCTCGGGATGTTCGGAATCAAGCAGTTCGCCGCCGTGATCAATCCGCCGCAATCTTCCATTCTCGCCATTGGTACGGGCGAGGAGAGGGCAGTCGTGAAGAATGGCGCGCTCGTTGCGGCGCAGGTGATGAGCGCGACCATGTCATTCGATCATCGGGCGATCGACGGAGCGACCGGCGCCGAGCTTCTCGCCTCGTTCAAACGCGCAATCGAAAATCCGCTGACGCTCTTAGGTGTGTGATGGCTGAGCCCTATGACGTCCTCATCATCGGCGGCGGCCCGGGCGGCTATGTCGCCGCAATCCGCGCCGCGCAGCTCGGACTGAAGACCGCCGTCGTCGAACGCGAACACTTGGGCGGCATTTGCCTCAATTGGGGCTGCATCCCGACCAAAGCGCTGCTGCGCTCGGCCGAGATCTACCATTACCTGCGACATGCTTCGGATTATGGTCTCGTCATCGACGGCAAGATCGCAATAGATCCACGAGCGCTCACGATGCGCTCGCGGAAGATCTCGGCGCAGCTGAATAGCGGCGTCGGCTTCCTGCTCAAGAAGAACAAGGTGGACGTGATCTGGGGCGAAGCCACGATCGTCAGGCCGGGCGAAGTCGCCGTCACGAAGCCGAACAAGGCGCCGATGGAGCCGCAGAATCCAATTCCCAAGGGGACGCTCGGCGAAGGCTCCTATCGAGCCAAGAACATCATCATTGCGACAGGAGCGCGCCCGCGCGTCGTCCCGGGCCTCGAACCCGATGGCAGACTGATCTGGACCTATTTCGAGGCCATGCTTCCCGACGAAATTCCCAAGAGCCTGATCGTCGTGGGTTCCGGCGCGATCGGAGTCGAATTCGCCTCCTTCTACAAAAGCGTCGGAGCGGATGTCGCGCTCGTCGAACTTTTGCCGCGCATTCTGCCGGCGGAAGATGCCGAGATCGCCGCCCACGCCCACAAAAGATTCGAGAAGCAAGGCATCAAGGTTTTGGCTGGCGCGAAAGTCACCAAGGTCGAAAAAGCGGAAAACGGCGTTGCGGCGATTGCCGAGAGCGAGCAGGGATCGAGGACGCTCGAGGCCGAACGGTTGATCTCGGCAATCGGCGTCATCGGCAATGTCGAGAACCTCGGGCTCGAAGGGCTGGGCGTGGAGACCGATCAAGGGATCATTGCGACAGATTCGCATGGGCGCACCAATGTCGAGGGAATTTTCGCGATCGGCGATGTCGCCGGCCCGCCGATGCTCGCGCATAAGGCCGAGCATGAAGGCGTCATCTGCGTCGAGGCGATCGCCGGGCTCGATCCGCACCCGTTGGGGCGCGCGATGATTCCGAGCTGCACCTATTGCAATCCGCAGATCGCATCCGTTGGCCTCACGGAAGCGGCAGCGCGCGCGGCCGGGCGCGAGATCAAGGTCGGACGCTTCCCCTTCATCGGCAATGGCAAGGCCATCGCGCTCGGCGAGCCTGACGGACTGACCAAGACGATTTTCGATGCCAAGACGGGGCAATTGCTCGGCGCCCATATGATCGGCGCCGAAGTCACCGAATTGATTCAGGGCTTCGTCACGGCGATGAATTGCGAAACCACCGAAGCCGAATTGATGGACACGATCTTCCCGCATCCAACTCTTTCGGAGACGATGCACGAAAGCGTTCTCGACGCATTCGGGCGCGCGATTCACGTTTGAAGCATGACATCATGAACGCCATGTGAATGGGGCAAACGCGCGCGAGCGCGCAGAGTCATGCAAGATTTGCGCGTCCACAAATCCGCCAAACGCCGTTCATAGGACATTCAGTCGAGTTCTGCTCTCTAAGCTGTGCAGTTTCAAACTCGAAGGAATTGTCCGATGCGGATTCTGCGCTCGATTCTTCTCTCGACTTCGCTCTCTCTCGCCTGCCTGCCGGCGCTCGTTGCGACGGCTTCGGCACAACTCGTCATCTCGGTTGGAGTCGCGCCACCTCCGCTGCCGGTTTACGATCAGCCACCGATCCCCGAGCCCGGTTACATCTGGGTGCCCGGTTATTGGGCATGGGATGACGATTACGGATATTATTGGGTGCCGGGCACCTGGGTTTTGCCGCCCGAAGCCGGGCTTCTCTGGACGCCCGGCTATTGGGCCTGGGAAGACGGCCAATATGTCTACAACGATGGCTATTGGGGAGACCGCGTCGGATATTACGGCGGCGTTGATTACGGCTACGGCTATACCGGCTACGGCTATGAGGGCGGCTATTGGCGGGGCCACGAGTTTTATTACAACCGCACCGTCAACAACATCACCAACGTCAACATCGTCAACGTGTACAACAAGACGGTCATTGAATCGCGCGAAGTCACCCGCGTGAGCTATAACGGCGGGGAAGGCGGCATCAATGCGAGGCCCACGCCCGAACAGCTCGCCTTCGCGCATCAGCATCATGTCGCCCCGACGCCCGAACAGCAAAACCATATCAAGATGGCGGCGCATGATCCGAACCTGCGGGAAGCCGTCAACAAAGGCCGCCCGCCGGTCGCAGCAACCCCGAAGCCGGCAGATTTCAAGGGCGCGAATATTGTTCCGGCCAAGACGGCTGGCGAGCGGCCCAAGGGCCAGGTTATTCCGCAGGGCAAAGGCAAGCCGGGCACGCCCGAAGGAGGCATGAACGCGCCGGCCGCCAATCCCGAAGCAAAGAAGCCGGAAGGTGCAGGCCGACTCAAACCCGAGACCAACAAGCCCGAGACGAACAAGCCTGAGACGAACAAGCCTGAGACCAACAAGCCCGAGACCACAAACCCCGAGACCAACAAGCCCGAGACCGGGATGAAACCGGAAAAGCCCAAGGGTCGGGAAACGGGCGGTCCGGCTGAGGGCGGTCCGAAGCCCGAAACGGGCGTGAAACCCCAGAAGCCGAAGGGCGGCCCCATGGGCACCGAGCATGCGCCCGAAGGCGGCGTTAAGCCCGAGACCGGGATGAAGCCCGAGAAGCCTCGAGGCGGCTCCATGGGTGCCGAGCACGGCGGGCCCAAGCCAGAGACGGAAATGAAGCCCGAGAAGCCCAGAGGCGGCTCCATGGGCGCGGAACACGGCGCGAGGCCCGAACTCGGCCACCAAGGAGGCGGGCCGGGCGGCGGTCACCCGCCAATGGCGGTGGAACATCCGCACCCGGAAGGTGGCGGCGGTGGTCGCCCGCCGATGGCGATGGAGCACCCGCATCCGGCGGGCGGCGGCGGTGGCGGCGGTCATCCGCCGATGGCGATGGAACACCCGCATCCGCCCGCAGGCGGTGGCGGCGGTGGCCACCCGGAACACAAGCCGGAGCATCCTTGAACGGCGGTCGGCAAGCTTCAGCGAGGCGGGCATCGGCATTAGACGCCCGCCTTCCGCCGAGACGCGTATGGCCGGACGCGCTAAACCAGATGCTTCTGGATCGGACCGATCCAGAAGCATTGAACGCGATCGGTTCTAAAAATTAGAGCGGGATTTGCGCGAAAAACCGGTATCCACTTTTTCGCATCCCGCTCTACATTGAGCGTCTCGATCTTGGGTTTGCCGATGCCTGACCAAGCTGCGGCTCTTCTCCGTCACCCCGAAAAAGCGCACCGGCCGGATCAGCCGAGCGTTCCGAAACCCGACTGGATTCGCGTGAAAGCACCGGGCTCGGCCCAATGGGGAGCGACGCGCGCCCTCGTGCGCGATCTCAATCTGGTCACGGTCTGCGAAGAGGCCGGCTGCCCCAATATCGGCGAGTGCTGGGACAAGAAGCACGCCACATTCATGATCCTCGGCGACACGTGCACGCGGGCCTGTGCCTTCTGCAATGTGAAGACAGGCCTGCCGGGCGCCCCCGATCCGCATGAACCGGCCCGTGTTGCCGAAGCGGTCGCGCAACTTCGCCTCACGCATGTCGTGATCACATCGGTCGATCGCGACGATCTCGACGACGGCGGTGCGGATCAGTTCGCTCGCGTCATTGCCGCCGTTCGCGTAAAAAGCCCGCAGACGACGATCGAGGTTTTGACGCCCGATTTCCTGCGCAAATCAGGCGCCCTCGAAAAGGTCGTCGCGGCCAAGCCGGACGTTTTCAACCACAATCTCGAGACGGTTGCTTCGCTCTATCCGAGCGTGCGGCCGGGCGCGCGCTATTTCCATTCGATCCGGCTCTTGCAGCGCGCGAAGGAGCTCGATCCGGGGCTTTTCACCAAGTCGGGCATTATGGTCGGGCTCGGCGAGGCACGCCACGAAGTCACGCAGCTCATGGACGATCTGCGCACGGCCGAGGTCGATTTTCTGACGATCGGCCAATATCTTCAGCCGACCCGCAAACATCATCCTGTGGTCGCTTATCTGTCGCCGGAGGAATTCAAGGCGCTCGAGACCGCGGCGCTCGCCAAAGGATTTCTGCTCGTCTCGGCCTCGCCTTTGACCCGCTCGTCCTACCATGCGGGGCAGGATTTCGCGAAGCTCAGGGCGAAAAGGCACGCTCCAACTGCCTAATTTTGCCGCGCTGCGACATGGATTCGCAAGAGACGGAATAATTTCTGCATCCTGTTTTAACCGATAGCGGGCTATTCTATCTACGAATCATGCCGAGGTTTCACGCAAGCCGCACCGTCTCACACCCCGCGCCGGCGATGTTCAATCTGGTCGCGGATGTTGAATCCTATCCGAAATTCCTGCCGCTTTGCCGCGACCTGAAAGTGCGCAGCCGCAGCACGCTGGCGGACGGACGCGAGGTTCTCGTCGCGGACATGGAGGTCGGCTACAAGGCGATTCGGGAAAGTTTTACGAGCCGCGTGACGCTCGATCGGGGGAATAGCGAGATCCTGGTCGAATATATCAGCGGGCCTTTCCGCCATCTCGAGAACCGCTGGCATTTCACCGAACTTGGTCCGGAATCGAGCAAGATCGATTTTGATATCGCCTATGAATTCAAGAGCCGCACGCTAGCCCTTCTGGTCGGCGGCATGTTCGAGGCGGCCTTCCGCAAATTCGCAGAAGCATTTGAGAGCCGCGCCGATCTCGTCTACGGCCACGCTTAAACCGTGTCATCGCGCCGCCCAAGCAGGTCGAAGCGATCCCGGGAATGGATTGAAGGCTGGATTGCTTCGCTCGCAATGACGGGTTGCTAGGGTGCAGCCGCAAAAAGGAGGTCGAGTGCCGTCTCGACCGCGGCGGATCGGATCGCAGCGCGGCCCGCGCTTCCGAAACGTTTCTCCAAGAGCTTGATCGCTCCAGCGCGTCCGCAGCCGAAATAGACAAGGCCGACGGGCTTGGCGGCCGAGCCGCCGTCCGGTCCCGCAATTCCCGTGACCGAGATCGCAATTTCCGCCGGCGAGTGAACCAAGGCGCCTTCCGCCATGGCCTGCGCGACCTCGCGGCTCACCGCGCCGAATTTTTCGATGAGCGAAGAAGGCACGCCAAGATCTTCGTCCTTGGCGCGATTGGAATAGGTCACGTAGCCGCGCTCGAGCACATTGGACGATCCCGGGATTTCAGTGATGAGCGCGGCAATGAGGCCGCCAGTGCAGGATTCGGCTGTGACGAGCTTCAGGCCGCGCGCCCGATAAAGCGCAACGAGCCGTTCGGCGCGGATGAGGAACCCGGGAGCGAACATGAGGTTACTCGGCTTGCCGCCTTTTAGCCGCTGGCGATTGCTGCGCCAATCGGCAAGGTGCTGGAACACCGATTTGGGAGGGCCGGATGGGTACCTCGATCACCTTAGGCCTGACCGGCGCATTCGTCCTGGCGCTCGGCGCTGCTTTGGCTGAGACCAATGGGTCCACAAATGCGCCGGCAACCAGCGATGACGCGGCCGGGGCCGCGCGCTATCAGTCCTTTGGATACAACAGCCAGCTCAAGCAATGCGCGACGCCTGCCGCCTGTGGGATTCATGGGCAGCCGCAATCGGAAAAAGACAAGGATCGAAGCAAGAGCCCCGAAAGAGGCCAGTAAAGGTCAGCTTAGCGGCTTGCCATCGCCGCAGGAATCACTGGCGCGGGTCACGCGTCGATAGCCGCGCGCGCCAAGTTCAGGCGAGGGCAGGGGCGCAAATCTGAAGCAATGGCCGGCATGGCGCCAATATTCGATCGTCTCGCCATGCTTGCGCTGGGGGATAATGCCGCCCGTTTGCGACTTCCATAATGCGCAATCCTGGCAGATCACGGGACCCGGGCCGGCCGGCGCGCCTTCGGCGCATCCGCTATCGGCATAAGTTTCCGGCCAATGCGCAACCTCATCGACGGCGTGGCTTGGAAGCGGCGCATGACGCCGGCAGAGCCCCTCTTGGGTGCCCTTGCGCTCCCAGAACACGCACACTGCGCACTTGCAATAATCAGACATGATGCGCTCCGCGCGGCCGCTCGATCATGGGTCGACCGCATTGACGCCGGCGAGCTCGGTTGACGACCAGCCGCCTCCGAGCGCCAGGATCAGCCCGACGCTCGTCTGCAGCCGCTGCGTCTGGACCAGCAAGGAGCTGCGTTCGGCATCGAAGGCGGCAGTCTGCGCCGTGACAACATCTAAATAATTCACCGCGCCTTCGCGATAGGAGGTCAAGGCCAGATTTGCCGCTTGTTCTGCCGCGACCGCCGCTCCGGCGAGATCGACTCCCTCGGTTTGCAGCGAATGAAGGCTCGCAAGATCGTCTTCGACCTCCTGGATCGCGTGCAGGACCGTGCTGCGATATTGCGCGACGGTCTGCAGATAGGCCGCTTCCTTGACCGCGAGCTGGGCACGCCGCAGGCCCGCATCGAAGAGCGGCAGATACACCGAGGGACCGACCGACCACATAGAGTTCGGCAGACTTATGAGATTAAGGCCGGTGTCCTGCTCGCCGGCGAGGAGATTGAGGGTAAGGGTCGGAAAGAAGGCGGCGCGCGCAATACCGATCGATTCATTGGCGGCCGCAGTCGCGCGCTCGGCTGCCGCGACGTCCGGCCGCCGTTCGAGCAGGCTCGAGGGAACGCCAGCCGGGAAGTTGGGTACCTGAATGAGCTTCGTGCTCGGCGCAATCGAAAAGTTCGAAGCCGGTTTTCCGATGAGCGTCGCTATCGCATGTTCGTACGCAGCACGGGGTCCGCTCAGCGCCGCGAGTAGGCCCTGGGTGTTCTTGAGCTGCACTTCGGCGCGCGCCACGTCGATGGGCGGCGCGATTTTACCCGTGAGCCGTTCCTCGGTGAGCTGAAGCGCAGTCTGATAGGCCGCGACCGTGTCGCGCAGAAGCTTGGCCTCGAGATCAAGGCCGCGCAGGCTCACATAATCGCGCGCCAATTCCCCTTGCAGGCTGATGCGGACAGATTCGAGGTCGGCGGCGCTCGCTTGTGCTTGCGCCTCGGCAGCCTTGACCCGGTCGCGGATGCGCCCCCAGAGATCGACTTCATAGCTCGCCGTCGCCTGGATCGTATTGGCGCCGTAATAGGTAGGCTGGTTCGGGCTGCGCAGCGGACGATGTGCGGATTGCTTATTGCCCGAAAACGTATCCTCGTTGTCGACCTCGGGATAGAAGGCTGATTGTGCTTCGAGGATATAATCCTGCGCCTGCGTGTAATTGGCGAGCGCCGCGGCAAGGTCCGGATTGGCGGCAGCAACCTGCGGCTCGAGCTCGTCCAAGGTCCGGTCGTGAAAGGTGCGCCACCAATCTCCATGAGGCGCTCCGTCGCTTGGCTGCGCCAATTGCCAATTGCCGGCTTCTTTGAAATGGGCCGGCACCTCGACCGCTGGCGGATGATAGGCGGGCGCGAGATCGCAGGCGCCGACCAACAGCGCCGGCGCGACCGCCAGGCCGATCCGAACTCGCATCTCAACACCCCCGTCCGAGCTCTGGAGCGGCGGACGCTCCGATCGCATCGGAGCTGCCGCTCCAGTCCTTTGTTTGAGCATCGGAATTCCCAAAGCCGGCAGTTACTTTTGGGTCCGATGCTTTACCGCGCGCTGAGCTCGGGTGCGGGCTCGCCGCCCGCGACATGCACTTTGTCCCCTTCGGAAATCGAATCCCAGGGGCTTCTGATCACCCGGTCGTTTGTCGTCAGCCCGGACAGGACTTCGACTTCCGTGCCGAGATCGCGTCCGACTTGGATGGGTTTCAGCACGACCTTGTCATCGGAGCCGATGGTCGCGACTTCAGGACGGTCTCTCCGGAACATGAGTGCGCTCGCAGGTATCCGCAAAACCTCCTGGTTCGCCGGTAACTTAAAATGGACCTCGGCAAAAGAGCCGGGCTGCAACACCCCATCTTTATTGTCCCTGTGCAGCTCGACGAGAAGCGCGCGACCACGCGAAGAAATAGCGTTTGAGGTCGTCGCCACCGCGGCTTCGAAAGAGCGGTCCGGATATTGCGGCAGCTTGAGCTCGGCATTCATGCCGACGCTGATCTGCGCACTGAAGGATTGCGGAACGGAAACATAGATGCGCAATTCATCGAGATCGGCGATTTCGAAGAGCGGCGAGGGCGTGCCGGAACTCGCAAATTCGCCGAGCCGGCTATTGGTCGGGGTTGAATTGACGAGCGCGCCGACATCGACGTTACGCGCAGTCACGACGCCACCGAACGGCGCGATGATCTTCTTGTAGCTCTCGAGAGCGGCGAGTTTCGCCACATTGGCTTTCGCTGCGACGACTGCCGCCTTGCTCGCCTCGTATTCGCCGGCCTTCACATCCGCATCCTGCTGCGAGACGGCGGCGGTATTGCGCATGGCCTGCCAACGTTTGGCCGTGAGCTCGGCGAGCGTCTCGTCGGCCTGCGCCTTGGCGAGCTCGCCCTTTGCTTGTTCGTATTGCTGATCGAGATCCGGCGTATCGATGTCCGCGAGCAGATCGCCGGCTTTTACTTTCGCGCCGATATCCTTGTACCACATTTTCACATAGCCGTTGACGCGGGCATAGAGCGGCGCCTGATACCAGGCCTCGACATTGCCGGGCAGGGTGAGATCCTGGCTGCCCACCCCTCGCTCGGGTTGGACGATATCGACGGTCGGAACCGCCTGCGCCTGCGTCCACTGCGTCAGCGCATTCTCGTTCTTCTCCCGCGTGGTCACGCCGAAGAAAGCGACGCCCATCGCCACAAGCGCGGCGAGCAGAAGGCGAGACTTGACCTTGCGGCCGAGCCTTTTGGCCTCTTTCGGAGACAGGTTCGCGGCGTTTTCCATATGCGCTAAACAACCGAATGGTTTTGCTCATGGCGGCCATGCACCAAGGTAAACAATGCCGGCACGAACAAGAGAGTTGCTCCGGTGGCGCAGATGAGGCCGCCGATCACCGCACGTCCGAGCGGTGCATTCTGCTCGGCGCTGAGCGCCATGGGCAGCATGCCGATGATCATCGCGAGCGCCGTCATCAGAACCGGCCGAAAGCGGGTGAAGCCGGCGTCGAGCGCGGCGGTGCGCGCGTCTGCGCCTTGCGCCAGTTTTTCCCGCGCAAAACTGACGACGAGAATGCTGTTGGCGGTGGCGACGCCCATGCACATGATCGCTCCGGTAAGGGCCGGAACCGACAAAGTCGTAAAGCTCGAGAACAACATCCAGACGATGCCGGCCAAAGCCGTCGGCAGCGCCGCGACGATCACGAAAGGATCGAGCCAAGACTGAAAATTGACGACGATCAGAAGATAGATGAAGACGATTGCCAGGGCGAGGCCGGCGAAAAGTTGTCCATAGGCCTCTTTCATCGTGCTCACCTGTCCGCGCAGGACGACGGTCGAGCCCGGCGGCGCTTGCGCCTTCGTATCGGCGAGGATCTTCTGGATGTCGGTGGCGACGCTGCCGAGATCGCGGCCGTGCGCGCTAGCGTAAATGTCGACGACCGGCTGCACATTATAGTGCGAAACCACGCCATCGCTCCAGCCACGCCTGATTTGAGCGATCCCGCCCAGGAGCTGAGTGCCGTTCACGCCCGTCACCGGAACATTGTTGAGATCGCCGAGCGTATTCATCCAATATTGCGGCATCTGGACGACGATCGGATAGGAAACGCCGTTCTTCGGATTGAGCCAGAAGGTGGGCGCCGTCTGAAAACTGCCGGCGAGCGTATCTTGCAGCGAATTAGCCGCGTCCTTCTCCGACACGCCGACGGTGCCGGCGAGCGACCGATTGACATTGACATAGAGCGTCGGGACGTTGAAGGCCTGCTGAATGCGCGGATCTGCAACCCCCGTGACCTTGGCTATCCGGCCAAAAATCTTGTTCACATAGGCGCGGTCGGCCTGCAGATTTTGGCCGATCACTTGCACGTCGATCGGTGCCGGCAGACCGAAGTTGAGGATCTGGGTCACCATATCAGCGGGCAGGAAGGCGAAGGTCGTCCCCGGAAAAAGCCGCGGCAGCTTTTCGCGCAAGGTCGTGACGTAATCTGCGGTGTCTTTCGCCATGTCGGGCTTCAACGTGATGAGGACATCCGCATCCGCTTCTCCGATGCTGCCGGAATTGGCGTAAGCCATATTGATGCCGCTGATCGGCAGCCCAAGATTGTCGACGACGCTATCGAGGGCGGCGGGCGGGATGACTCCGCGGATCGCGTTCTCGATCCTGTCGCAGAGCTCGGCGGTCTCCTCGATCCGCGTTCCGACCTGGGCTCGCACATGCAACCTGATCTGATTGGATTCGATCGAAGGAAAGAAATTCTGGCCGAGGAGCGGAACGAGACCGAAGGATGCAACGACGACGACAAGAAAGCCGATAATGAACGTCCAGCGCCCGCGAAGGGCGAGCACGAGGAGATTGCGGTAGCCGGTCCGAATTGTCTCGAAGCGATGTTCGAAAGCGCGCTGGAAGCGAACGAGCGGATTGCGGCTCGGTCGAGCTTCGTCACCGGCGGCGGGATGATGGGCTTGCGTCGCGAGGAGATAGCGGGCGAGCGTATTCACCAAAGTGCGTGAAAGCAGATAAGAGAAGCCGAGCGCGAAGACCACCGCCTTGGCCATGGGCCGGAAGAGGAAACCTGAGACGCCACCGAGGCCGAACATCGGCACGAAGACAATCCAGATGCAAAGGAGAGACACGGTCGCCGGAATAACGATCTGACGGGCACCGTCCATGATCGCGAGCTCGATCTCCTTGCCCTGTTCGAGATGATAATTGATGTTCTCAATCGTCACCGTCGCATCATCGACGAGAATGCCGACCGCCAAAGCGAGACCGCCGAGCGTCATCACATTGATCGTCTCGCCGGTTGCCGAGAGCAGCGCAATCGAGCCCATGACGGCGAGCGGGATCGAAATCAAGATGATCGTCGTCGAGCGCCAGCTCCCGAGGAAGAGCAAGATCATGAGTCCGGTGAGGGCCGCGGCGATTGCGCCTTCGCGCAAGACGCTGTCGACCGAGGCCTGCACGAAGGTCGATTGATCTCCGACCGCTTTGATGTCGATGTCGGGCGGGAGAGAGCTCCGGATCTTCGGCAGGAGCGCCTTGACCCCGTTGATGACGTCGAGCGTCGAGACCGTGCCTGCTTTCTGAATGGTCATCAGCACGGCGTGCGCGCCGTTGACACGGACCATGTTGATCTGCGGCGGATAGGAATCGTGCACGAATGCGACGTCGCCGATATAGACCATCGCATTGTCGACCCATTTGATCGGCGCTTGGTTGAGGTCCGCAACGTCTTGCGGGGCGTCGTTCATATCGACCACATATTCGAACCGGCCGATCTTGGTCGTCCCCATCGGAATAATCAGGTTCTGCTGGGCGAGCGCGTTCACGACGTCTTCGGCGGAAAGACCATAGGACTGGAGCTTGTGCTGATTGATATCGACCTGCACTTGGCGGACCTTGCCGCCAAAGGGTGAAGGGATGGCCGTGCCGGCGACGGTCGCGAGCTGCGGACGGATGAAGTTCTGCGCATAATCGAAGAGCTGTGCCTGCGAAATCTTGCTGCTCGATATGGCGAGCTGCAGGACAGGCACGCTCGACGCGTTGAAGAAGAGCACGTAGGGCGGCGTGATGCCGGGCGGCAGGTATTTGAGCACCGTCTGGGAAGCGGCAGTGACTTGCGCCAGCGCCGTGTTGATATTGACGTCGGGCTGGAAGAAGACCTTGACGATTCCATAGCCGGTCAACGATTGCGATTCCATGTGCTGGATATCGTTGACCTGCGAACTCAGGGTGCGCTCGTAGTAATAGATGATGCGGCCGGACATGTCGTCGGGAGGCAGGCCGTTGTAAGTCCAAACGACCGCGACGACCGGGATGTTGATGTTCGGGAAGACATCGACCGGTGTTTTCACCCAGGCCATCACGCCGAAGATGGCGATGAGGATCGCCATCACGACGAAAGTATAGGGGCGCTGGAGCGCTATCCGGACGATGCCGATCATCTGTTAGCGAAGCTCCGTGTCCGGGGCGGACAGCCGCCGGCAAACACGCTTTTGCTGAGAGCACAACGCGGGACGGCGCGGGCGCCGCGAAGACGGCCGCGCCCGCACTGCGGAGAAGAAGATAGGGCTTGGAGAAGGACGGAGGTACTAAATAAAAATTTCGGTTATCGAGAATTTCTCTTCCGGACCCAGATCTGGCCAAGACATGGCCGATTTCCGACGAAAAGCTAATCGTGTTGAATACATGACCAAGTTGCGGCCTTGCCTAGAGCGGTTTCGATCTACTTATCTCGTCTTCGTCTAAACAGGCGTCATATTCGGCGCTTCTGTGGAGCGCCGGCTCGGCAGGCGTCGTCGGAAATTGCGCATCGCCGGGGCCCATTTCGAAGGCGGCGCCTGGCCCGTGGTCGGCAAGCCGCAAATTCAGGCCGTGCAGTTCGGCGATATTTGCCGCCACGCCAAGGCCGAGGCCATTGCCCGGAATCTGGTCGTGCCGCGCCGATCGATAGAACCGCTTGAAGATCTTGTCGCGTTCGTTGGGCGCAACCCCCGGTCCGGTGTCGGAAACGCGCAGCCACGGGCCGCTCCTGGCGGCGATGCAAACCGTGCCGCCAGGCGGAGTGAACTTGATGGCATTGTCGATCAGATTGGCAAGCGCCTCGCGCAGAAGATCGGCATCGCCGGTCATCGGAACGGGTTGCGGCGCATCGAGCCGCATTGCGATCGATTTGGTCTCGGCGAGGGGCTCATAAAATTCGAAGACATCGCGGCAGATCTCGCTGAGGTCCACTTTCTGAAATGCGCTCCGCCGAACCCCGCTTTCGATCTCCGAAATGCGCAGAAGCGCGGTCACGGTAGCAAGCGCGCGATCGAGATCGGCTAGCGCTTGCCGGCTTGCTGTCCGCAATTCATTTTCAGAGGCGCTCGCCAGTCCGCGCTCGAGCCGGGCGCGCACGATCGAGAGAGGAGTGCGCAAGTCGTGAGCGATATTGTCCCCGACGGTCTTGACCTGATTCATCAGCCGGACGATTTCGTCGAGCATCAGGTTGACGCCGCGCACCACTTCATCGATGTCGTCCGGCCGGCGATGAACCGGAAGGCGCTCGCGCAGATCCCCGCGGATGACGCGATCGATCGCTTCGCGGATTGCCTGCAACCGCCGCGAGGCGCGCAGGCTGAGCACCGCGCCGGCAAGCAGCGCCAAGAGGATCGTCGGCAGAATTCCGATGGCAAGCGCCTGCAGCACCGAGCGGCGCAACGCGAAGACTTCATAGAGGCTGCGCCCGAGAAGCAGGATGCCGCCATCGGGGCGCCGTTCCGCGACGAATATGGCGGGTTCGGTCACTGTGCCGCCGACGTCGTGACGCTGCAGTTCGATCGGATGCGCCATGCCGTCGACAGGGATATCCGCCATCTTGGCGACGTTGCCGTAGATGTGGCGGCCGGCGGCATCGAAGAGGCCGACATATTCGACCTGTCTCAGGTCGCGGGTCAGACGGCGCGCCAATTCGCGTTCGACCTGGTCGGTCGGCTCGACGGCGGCCTTCGAAGCTTCGTCGATGAGAATGAGACGCAGGCGGGCGAGGTCGGACGTTGCAACTTGCCAATAGACAAAGGCGAAGACGGCACACGTCGAGGCGGTGACAACGAGCGCAAAGACGACGGCCAGCCGGAAGGCCGCAGAGCGGAAGACCTTACCGATCCCCATGCAGCATGAATCCTGCCGCGCGCACCGTTTCGATCAGCGCCGGCTCACCCGGCACGTCGATCTTGCGCCTGAGCTTGCCGATATGCACGTCCACCACATTGGTCTGCGGCAAGGTTCGATAGTGCCAGACGTCTTCGAGCAGCATTGCGCGGGTGATGATCTGGTTCGGCCGGCGCATGAAATATTCGAGCAGGTTGAACTCGCGCGGCAGGAGATGCAGCTGCCTGTCACCACGGCGGACGCTGCGCTCGATGAGATCCATGGTGAGCGGACCAACCCTGAGGCTCGTCACCCTGGCGTCCGCTGCGCGGCGGCGCAGAGCCTCGATGCGCGCGACGAGCTCGTCCATTGCGAAAGGCTTGACGAGATAATCGTCGCCGCCGGCCTTCAGCCCGCGGATCCTGTCGTCGACCGAGGAGAGGGCGCTGATCACCAGCACAGGGACCTTATTTCCCTCGCCGCGCAATTTCTCGACGATCGGAAGGCTGTCACTGCCGTGCAGCATGCGATCGGCGACCATCACCGCGGGCGAAAAGCCGCGCACCGCGGCAAGCGCTTGCGACTCCGTTTCGGCAATTCGCACGCTATATCCCTGCCGCTCCAACGCGAGGGAGACCTCCTGTGCCATGTCGAATTCGTCCTCGACCAGGAGAATCCGAACTCGTTCCGAGTTCTCAGACACTTTTGTTCCCAATGAACGCGAGGGATCGCTCCGGCCGGGTGCGGATCTAAGCTGGCCCCACCGGGGATGCGAAAGGGCGATCCTCCTTGGCCGACTTATAACAAAAGCGCATAGGAAAGGTCATCAGGAAAGCCGGCCGTGCCTAGCCGGCAATCGCAACGCCGATAAAAAAGCGGGCCCGGAGGCCCGCTTTCATCGTCGTCAAGTTGCTGGAGGTCAATATTTGGCCACAACCGGCGGCTGCAACGGAGGAGCAGCCGGCGGCGGGTCGAAGGGATAATAGCGGAACGAGGCGTAGACTTCCTGGTCGTTGAAATGGATCTGGCTGTTCGGAGGCTGCGGCGTAGCTCCGGGGACTGCCGTGAAGCCGGATCCAGGGAACAAGTCGTCCTGAACGAAGGCGTATTGGAGACCGACGCGGACCGAGCCCAGATCGCCCTGGTAGACCTTGTCCCACAGACCTGCTGTGACTTCCCAGGCGTCGCGGACTTTGCCTTTGCAGGTGCCGTTGACAATGTAGCAGCCCGAGTTGTCGACGGTCGGCGAGACATATCCGGTGCCGGTTGCCGGGTTCCAATCGGTCGAGAGGATTTCCTCTTCGCCGCCATAGGCATAGAGGTCGAGTTGAGGTGTGGCGTGGACAATCAGGCCACCGAGGAACATGGCCTCGGGGAGCGGATTGAGCGAGCCATTCGGGTTGAACGCGGTCTCGGTCAGCTGGCTCGAGCCGTAACGGCCGATGCCGCGTCCGATCATGCCCGAACCCTGCAGATCGACGAGCTTGGGCAGCACGGGAAGGACGAAGCCGCCGCCGGCACCCCAACCTGTCGTATCGTACCGGGTGTTGTGCAGGGAAACGCCGCCCGTCGTCACCCCGTTTTCCACGAAGTCGTATTCGTCGCTGTAGAGGCCGAAACCTTCGATGTGGATTCTGCGATCTCCGATCGTCGGTTCCCATGCCGCCTTGGCGATGACGTCGGGAATGTGATTGAGCGAGTAATAGGTCGTGTTGTTCAGCACGCTCGACCCGCTCGTCGAGCCGACCGTATCGCAGACCACGCCATTGCCATTGACGGCGGTGATCGGCGTATTGGCGCTGGCGGCACCGCCGTTTCCGAAGCTAAAGCCGCCGGTGCAGCCCGTCGTCTGCGGCATTTCCGCGGAAGCTGCGAGCCAGAAGCTGTCGCCGAAATTCTTCGTCACGCGAACGCCCGGCTGACGCGTCCAGGTGAAGCCGGCGACGTATTGTGCGTCGATCGTGAGCGGGATGACCTCGTTGCGGGGCGTGATGCCCTTGCCTTGCATGGTCACCAGCGACCAGCTCTGGCCGGCCAGCACGTGCCAGCCTTCATCCTGCCAGTCGATCGTGCCGTAGAGCACGCGGATGCGTGGCTGATACGAATTGCTTTCGTTCGAGTTCGGCGTGACGCCGGCACCCAAGAAGTCCAGCTCGCCATAGGCGGACACGAGCGTATCGGGATTGTAATTGCCTTGGACCAAGGCCGAGATGCGGCTCTGACGCGCCGTGAAGCGCAGTTCCTGCATATGGCCGAGCGGGCTCGTATAGGGCGTCAGGCTGCCGAACGCCGGGCTGAAATCGCCGGTCGTATCGCGCGTGCGGAACACGCCTTCGGCGGCGAGGAAGCCTCCGGGCGTGATCGTAATTCCATTCAGGTGGAACTTCTTGTCCCAAGGCTCCGGCGGAGCGTAGGGGCCCTTAACGATCGGACCGCCCGGCGCCATTTGCGCCTGGCGAATGACGACCCTCTGTTCGGCTTGCGTCTTGTCCACGCGCTTTTCGAGCGCGCGGATCTGTGCTTTCAGCGCCCGGATCTCGGCGGCTACGTCGTCGGCCTTTGCCGCGGTCGCGCCTATCGAAAGCAGAGCTGCGATCGCGACACCGCTCAAGAGCGGTTTCGCTACGCGGCTTGAAGTCGTCGCCCCACGCGACGCCTTGGCCTTGCTGGCGTGAATTCCGTACGTCACTGTCACTAGAGCCCCCTGAGATTGAAGTTTGGGTCGGGCCTTTTGGACCGGCCCTTTCTCATCCCACGCTAGGAGATTTAGAACGGCCGCGACCTAGGTTTTGTGACACTTCTTCCCGGATTTCATAAAAATAAATTTAGAAATCGCCGGCGAATGGCCGTAATCCATTGTTAAGCAACAATTTTTTTCTGGACGTGGCCGGGAGGGGTCCGCGCCAGTTTGTCGGAAGGTGTTGCAATCTTGTCAGCAATCGGGCGGGCCGGGATGCGTGGATAAACACCGCGCAAGAGCAGAAAACGCGGTTTTTCCGAATCAGGCAGGGGCTCGAGCCCTTCGAGTTTGCGGGGCGCGTTGCGAGATTCTCGCGAAGACCCGGTGGGCTTCCCTGATCGTGGCGCGTTACTTGCGCGTTACATGGACGGCGTAACGCGGCTCGTATAATCTGCGAATTAATCGATCGAAGTCATCGCAGTCCGGCTCGCGCATCGAGCTCGATGCGAGCTTTGACATGGGAGGAAACCATGCAACGCCTCAAGGCCGGCGGTGGTCCGCCAAGGCGAGCGTTCCTGCCGCTGTTCATCTTCTTCCTGCTCGTTTTGCCGATGGCCGCTTTCGCCGCCGAACCTGAATTTAGCGGCTATTGCGCGATGGGGCTCGTCAATCACCAGCGCATCAAAACCGATTGCAAGGTCAATTGGACGAGCAAGCAGGGCAAACTCTATTGCTTCTCCAACGACGAGGCGAAGGTCGATTTTTTGAAATCGCCCGAAGAGAACATCGAGAAGGCGACCGACAATTATGCCGCCGCAGACATCGGCGAGATCGCAAGCGGCATGGATAAATTTTCGTCCGACGACGCGCAGGCCTATGTCGACAAATTGATCAAGGACGAAGCGGCCAAGAACGGCGGCGTCTATATTTTCCAGGATGCCGTCACCGATACCTCGATCCCCCTCATCTACGACGGCGTGGACTTTACGCGCACGCTCGACGGCTACGGCTATTTTCCCGATGTCAATTTTCACGTCAAAGGCGACGATCAGCAGAAATATCTCATCGACTTCTGGGTCGCCCCTCTCAAAGGCCAGCTCACGGTGCTCGAGAGCCGCATTTACGAAGCGCCGACAAAAGAGGGGAATAGCTGGACCATGGAGCAGCGCCAGCCGAAGCCCTGGTGGTGGATTCCGGCTTCCGAACATCCCGGGCAGACAGAGCAAAAACGGAGCTGGGAGGTGATGTCGGCGATCGACGCCTATATTCAGACCGCTGCAAAAGACGGCGTGCTGACCCTGAAGGACGACAAAACCGGCGAGGAAGTCCCGCTGCGGTTCATCGACGTCCACCAGCCAGTCCGGCGCCTCAAAGACAATGGCCGGTTCTTCGCCTGCACGGATTTCCGCAAGGCCGGCACGAAGGACCAGTTCTACGACATCGATTTCTGGATCGATACGAAGAGCGGGAAGATGAGCGTGAGCGACGTCAAGGTCCACAAAGTTCCGATGTTGATGAACGGCAGTTATGTCCAGATGCCGCGCTATCACTTCGATCCGAAGACTTTTGACATCGTGCCTTAGCGCTTCGCACGCGTGTCCTGGGAGCGATCTCGGACGAGCCGCTGCTCAAGGAAGCGAAGCGGTTCAGATTGTGTAGCTGAAGGAATCGTAGGCGAGCTGGCCGAGGATCTGGTTCATGTCGCGGGCGGGCTCGCGACAGCCGGCATGGCCGACGACTTTGGCGGGAACTCCGGCAACCGTCGAATTCGGCGGCACCGGATTTAACACGACGGAGCCGGCCGCCACGCGCGAGCAATGGCCGATCTCGATATTGCCGAGGATTTTTGCGCCCGCGCCGATCATGACCCCGTGTCTTACTTTCGGATGGCGGTCGCCGCTCTCCTTGCCTGTGCCGCCGAGCGTCACATTCTGCAGGATCGAGACTTCATCCTCGATCACGGCGGTGGCGCCGACGACGAGCCCCGTCGCGTGATCGAGAAAGATGCCATTGCCGATCCGCGCGGCCGGATGAATATCGGTCTGGAAAAGATCGGAGGAGCGGCTCTGCAGGTAGAGCGCGAAGTCCTGCTGATTGTCGTGCCACAGCCAATGCGCCAGCCGATGCGTCTGGATGGCTTGATATCCTTTGAAATAGAGCAGGGGTTCGATGAGCCGCGTGCAGGCCGGATCGCGATCGACCACGGCGGCGATATCGGCCCTGAATCCCTTGCCGACGTTCGGGTCGGCACGCAGCGCGGCTGCAAATGCATCGACGATCAGCTCCGCCGAAACGGTGGTGTTGGCGAGGCGGAGCGCGATCCGGTGCGCAACGGCTTCCTCGAAGGACCGGCGATTGATGACCGAGGTCAAAATGAGCGAGGCCAGCACCGGTTCGCGCGAAAGCACGTCCTGGGCCTCTTCGCGCAGCCGTTCCCAGAGATTATCCGCCGAGAAGACCTCGCGCAGCGGCGGAGCCGAAGCACGAACTGACGAAACGAGCGTCACGTGAGCTTTCTCCGAAACCATTCTCGTTCCTTAGATAGACATGCCGGGCGCGAACGGAAGAGCTAGGCGGCGCGGGCGATGCTACGCGCCGCGGCAAAGCCTCGTTCGAGGTCGGCCAGAATGTCGTCGATGTGTTCGATGCCGACGGAAAGCCGGACATAGCCCTCGGAGACGCCGGTCGCCGAACGCTCGTCGGACGAGAGCTGCGAATGAGTGGTCGTCGCGGGATGAATGGCGAGGCTACGGACGTCGCCGATGTTGGCGACGTGATAGAGAAGCTCCAAGCCGTCGATGAATTTTCGGCCGGCCTCGCGCCCGCCTGCGAGCTCGAAGCCGATGAGCCCCCCATACCTGCCGTTCAAGTATTTGTCGGCGCGCGCCCGCGCATCGCCTGTCTGAACCGAGGGATGGATGACGCGCGTCACATCTCTATGATTTGCGAGATAGGTGGCGACGCGGTTCGTGTTGGCGACGTGCCGTTCGATACGAAGCGCCAGAGTTTCGATGCCCTGCAGCGTCAGAAACGCATTGAAGGGAGAGAGCACGGCGCCGAGATCGCGCAGAAGGGTAGTCCGCGCCTTCAGGATATAGGCGACCGGACCCAGCGGTTTCGCCGCCTCCGTCCAAATCGCACCGTGATAGCTGGGATCTGGCTCCGAGAGTGCCGGCTGGCGCTCGGGAAAGCGCGCCCAATCGAAATTGCCGCCGTCGACGATGATTCCGCCGATCGAGGTCCCATGTCCGCCGAGATATTTCGTCGTCGAATAGACGACGATTGCAGCGCCGTGCTCCAACGGCCGCGCGATCAGCGGTGCGGCAGTATTGTCGACGATCAGCGGAATGCCGAACTCGCGCCCCAGGGCGGCGATTTCGGCTATCGGCGGGACGATCAGCTTCGGATTGGGCAAAGTCTCGATGTAATAGGCGCGCGTTCTGTCGTCCGTTGCGCGGCGGAAATTTTCCGGATCCGAAGGATCGACGAAGCGCACGTCGATGCCTTGCGTCCGCAGCGTATTGGCGAAGAGGTTCCATGTGCCGCCGTAGAGATCGGTCGCCGAGACGATGTTGTCGCCGGCATAGGCAATATTCTGCACGGCGATCGCCGAAGCCGCCTGGCCGGAGGAAACAGCGAGCCCCGCGGCGCCCCCTTCGAGCGCCGCCACGCGCTTTTCGAGGACATCGGTCGTCGGATTGCCGATGCGCGTATAAATGAAGCCGAGCTCTTTCAAGTCGAAGAGATTGGCCGCGTGTTCGGTATCGTGGAACTGATAGGACGTCGTCTGATGAATGGGAACTGCGACCGAACCTGTCGCCGGATCGGCGCGCCAGCCGGCATGGAGCGCGAGCGTTTCCGGCCTGTGAGATTCTGTGGACATGGATCTCTCGCCCTCTAGAGAATTTCGTTGCGCGATCGGCGTGCAAGCCCGGGCTTGCGCTCGAATGAGCGCGCCGCAATCAGGTGACGCGCCGCGCGCTCCGCCGCATGGGGCGCGGCGAATTGCAGGCTCTCGAGCGCGTTGAACTTGTTGGTTGCGGCGAAGAAGCTGAACGTCTCGGCGTGATGATCGCGCACGATAATTCCAGCCGTGTGGCCGCCGACCTGAACGACGTAAGCATCCGACATGAGAGAGCCTTTGGTGAAGTTGCGTGAGGGAACTCGGGCGAAACCCGAGCTTATCGACAGGCCAGAGGAGCCCGCATAGGCCGCACGCAACAACACGAAATTCGTCTCATCGGATCCACGCAACGCATTCCCGCTGGAAGGAATGGCAAGCGCCCTTTGGTCTCGCCGCAATCGCCTGACTGCACCCACAATGATATAGTCTACAAAATTTGTCAACTATGTTCGCGGGCGGCGCATGCACAGACATCTACAATATTCAGGCAACGACATAAAGCACAAACATCATGCTTCATAACAACGCCTTGCTAGTTGCAAGCATGTATGTGATAGGCAACGATCAGTTGCGCGTTCAACGAAATATAGACTGGACTCATAGTAGAATAAAATTCCATGTAGATGGAATATTATTCTACGTGCGGCAACAATTACATTGAGGAGGCTTGCCGAATGCCTGTTGATTCCGAGGAGCCTGTGGTCCGCCGGACCCTCAGCGAAGCGGCCGCTCGGCAGCTTGCCAACGCGACCAAGACGCGGGCCCAATGGTCGGGCATCACCCCGCGTTGGCTCGTTTCTTTCCTGCCTTGGTCACCCGTCGAGGCCGGCATCTATCGGCTGAACCGGGTGAAGGAAGCCGTAGCTTTGTCGGACTCGGATGTCGCCTGCAGTCCGCGACGCGATGTCGATACCGACCTGCCTGAAACTTTCGTCGATTATGAGGAGGCGCCGCGCGAATATTCGTTGAATGCGGTCACGACCGTGCTCGACGTGCAGACGCGCGTCTCGGACCTCTATGGCCACCCCTATGACCAGATTCAGGAACAGGTCCGGCTTCTCGTCGAGAAAGTGAAAGAGAAGCAGGAGAGCGAGCTCATCAACAATCCGGACTACGGCCTCTTGGCCAACGCCGCGCCTTCGATGAAGGTCGCGACGCGTCTGGGCGCGCCGACGCCCGATGATTTCGACGAGCTGATCGCGAAAGTCTGGAAGGAGCCGGCGTTCTTCCTCGCGCATCCGCGCGCCATCGCTGCGTTCGGCCGCGAATGCACGCGCCGCGGCGTGCCGCCGCCGACCGTCACCTTGTTCGGTTCGCCCTTCATCACCTGGCGCGGCCTGCCGCTCGTGCCGAGCGACAAGCTCTATATTTCGGATGACGGCAGGACCAATATCCTGCTGATGCGCACGGGCGAACAAAAGCAGGGCGTCGTCGGCCTATTTCAGCCCGGCATTCCAGGCGAAGTGACGCCGAGCCTTTCGGTGCGCTTCATGGGCATCAACAGGAAGGCCGTCGCCTCTTATCTCATCTCGCTCTATTGCTCGGCTGCGATCCTCACGCATGACTCGCTCGGCGTGCTCGAGAATGTCGAGGTCGGCAAATATCACGACTATCCGTTCACTTACGCCTGAAGGCGCTGCTCTTTGAAGGTCAGCTCGCCGTCGCGTCGCGCGACGGCGGCAGAATGTGAGGCTTTTCGATGCCGGCTCCGTCCTGGCCCGATCCCGGCCTGATCGCCGAACTCGCCAACGCCTTCTTCAAGGCGCCGAACCCCGGTCCGGTACTGAGCGCGGATTCGCCCGGCCTGCCGATCGTGCCGCCGCCGCCGGCGCTCATTCCCGCGCCTTCGGCGGTGACAACCGTCGCGCCGCATGCTCCGGCAGCACCGCCTTTCGGCCCTCCCGATCTGCCGACGACCATCGCCTCGGTGGTCCCGACCCCGAATCTTGCGGCGCCGGCCATGCCGTCACGCGGCGAACAAGGCGCATGGGGCATCCCGGATGTTCCGCAGCCGGGCGCCTCTGCCGGGGCTTTTGCGCCAACGGGCCCAACCGAATTTGAGCCTCCGAAGGAATTCGGCGACTTCACGGGGCTGGTGCCACCGGCGCACCGCGATGGGTCTGCGCCGGATCTCGCGCGAGCGCCTTCTTCCTATTATTTTGTTTCCGAAGCGGCGGCGCGTGTACCTTCGAGGACGGCGAGCTTCGAAGCGCCATCTTCCGCGCCGGCCGTTCCAGCGGCTCCAACGCCGCGCGAGGCCGCAGCGCCGCAAGCGCCATCCGCACTCTATTTCATGCCTGATGCGGCAGCCCCGGCGCGTGCTCCGACGAATTTCGAAACGCCGGCCTTCGCGCCTGACGCGTCATCGGGTGTTCCGGCAGGATCGCCAGCCTCGATCACCGACGCGCCGCACCGCGGTGTCTCGGCGCCGCCGCCGGTCTCGCCGCCGATCGAGAATGTGCCGGATCGCGAGGCGCGCAATTATGCGGGTTCTGGTCCGCGTTCGGCTCTTGCCAGCGCGGTGCCGACCTCGCCCGATCTGCAATTTCCGGGCGAAGCTTTCTATTTTCTGAGCGAAGAACGGCAATTGCATCGCACCGAAGCGGTGCCACAAGGGAGCGCCGGCTTCGAGCCCAAAGATCTTCGTCCCGAACTCGCGCCCGATCTCGGTTCAGCGACACGGCCGCTCGACCATTACTCGATCAAGCGGGATTTTCCGATCCTGCGCGAACAGGTCAATGGACGGCCGCTCGTCTGGCTCGACAATGCCGCAACGACGCAGAAGCCGCAGGCGGTGATCGACCGGCTCGTCTATTTCTACGAACACGAAAATTCGAACATCCATCGCGGCGCCCACGCTCTCGCCGCGCGCGCGACCGACGCTTACGAGGCGGCGCGGCAAAAGACGGCGCGCTTTCTCAATGCCGGCTCCGATCGCGACATCATCTTCGTGCGCGGCGCAACCGAAGGCATCAATCTCGTGGCGCAAGCCTGGGGCCGGCGCAACGTCAAAGAAGGCGACGAGATCGTCATCACCTGGCTCGAACATCACGCCAATATCGTGCCCTGGCAGCAATTGTGCGTCGAGGTCGGGGCGAAGCTACGCGTCGTTCCCGTCGATGACCGTGGCCAAGTGATCCTCGAACATTACGAACGCCTGCTCGGACCCCGCACGCGCATTGTTTCTATCCCGCAGGTCTCGAATGCACTCGGGACGGTCGTGCCCGTTGCCGAAATGACGGCGGCCGCACATCGGCACGGGGCCTGCGTGCTCGTCGACGGCGCGCAATCGGTCTCGCACATGCCGGTCGACGTGCAGGCGATCGACTGCGATTTCTTCGTCTTCTCGGGGCATAAGATCTTCGCGCCGACCGGCATCGGCGTCGTCTATGGCAAGCCTTCGGTCCTTGCCCCTATGCCGCCCTGGCAGGGCGGCGGCAATATGATTGCCGACGTGACCTTCGAGAGAACGCTTTATCAGACGCCGCCCGCGCGTTTCGAAGCCGGCACAGGAAGCATCGCGGATGCGGTAGGGCTCGGCGCGGCGCTCGATTATGTCGAGTCGATCGGCCGGCTCGCGATCGAGCGCTATGAACATGAGCTGCTTTGTTATGCGACGGAGCGCATGCTCGCGGTTCCCGGCCTGACGATGATCGGCACGGCAAGAGAGAAGGCGAGCGTGCTCTCCTTCATTCTCGACGGCTGGCGCACCGAAGACGTCGGCAAGGCACTCAATCAAGAGGGGATCGCCGTGCGCGCCGGACATCATTGCGCGCAACCGATCCTTCGCCGCTTCGGTCTTGAATCGACGGTGCGGCCTTCGCTCGCCTTTTATAATACGCGCGAGGACGTCGATGCCCTCGTTGCCGCGCTGCGGCGCCTGCAGGCGGGCGCGCCGCGGCAATCGCCGTCATAGACAGCTTTCCGCCGGGCGCATTGTTCAATTCGGTCCTTGCTGACCTTTGGAGCGGCGGTAGAGCGCAAGGCGCAAGCCGGAGAGCGGCGCCGGCTGCGTGACACTCACGAGATCGAAGAACGTCGGGCACGCGCTCGGTCCGAACGTGCGATGCGGTACTTCGCCCGAAGGACCGCCCGAGAACACAAACCAGTCGGGCGGCTTGCGGCACCAATCATCGCCGAGCGGCGCGAGCCTTCCGCCGAGATGGCGATCATAGAAGCGGATCGTGCGTCCGACCTCCGCCGGCAGATCGGATGCGTAAGTCGCCGGTGCGAACGTCTCCATCCGAGCGACAAGGCCGCGATAATCGCCGCGTCCGATCGCAATGAGCGGCGCGACATTCAGCGCATTGCCGGTTGCGAAAGCGAAAGCAAGCGCGAGCGCGAAGCCGTTCTGCCGCATGTTCCGGAGCTTTGCGAACAAATCTGCGCAGAGGATAACCAGTCCGACCGCACCGACAAGATGAAAACGCGCGATGTGCACGTTCGGCAGACGGGCGAGAATGGCGATAAGCGGCGGCAGAAAGAGACAGGAGAACGGCAAGATGCGCCGCTCCGGCGCAACGACGAGGAACGCGGCGCCTATCGCAAGGATCGCAATCATTGCGCAAAGCCAAAGCGGCCAGTGATAGGGCAGACCGAGCGTCGCTTCGCAAAGAGTTGCCAGACCCTGCGCCAATCTCTCGAATGAAAAGGGCACTTGCGTCCCGAGCTGGATCTTATGCGTGACGGCGATGCCGGCGATCAGAAAGGAGAGCGCCGGCAAAGCGCCGAGGATAGCCGGAAGTGCGAGATCGGCTCCCGCGGAAAGCGTGTGGGCAAGCGACCGGCTGCGCCATTGAATGCGCGCAAGCGTTGCCGCGATCAGGACGAAAGCCGCAATCAGCATGGTGAGATGAAAGAGCGCGCCGAGCGCGACGCAGGCGCCGAAGATCCAGCGGCTGCGATGGGTCGAACCTTCCAGATAATCTTCGAGCGTATCGGCAGCGACGAAAATCATCAGGATCAGTCCCGCATAGCCGCGCGCTTCCGAGCCGTAATGAACGAAGATCGCGCCAAAGGCGACGAGCGCTGCGCCGCTGAGCCCCGCAACTTCTCCGCTCCGCCCGCACAGCTTTGCGGCAGCCGGAATCGTCAAAGTGCCGAGAATGATGGATTCGAGCCGAACGACGGCCGGACTGGCATCCGGACCCACGAACCAAAGCCAGAGAGAATTCAGGATATGATTATTGTTCTGCGAAATGCCCCAGAATATGCCACCGATCGTCCCGATATATTCGAGGTTCTGCAGCGACCAGATTTCGTCGAGCCAGAGGTCTCCGCGCGCGCAAATCAGCCGCAAGACGAATCCTGCGAGCGTCAAGGCAAGAATGCTTGCGGCGAAGGCGCGAGAGCGCGTGCTCATCAAGGCGCAGGACATGAGGGCGCGCTGAGGTTAGGCGATTCGCCGCTGGCGCAAAACGCTCGAGAAAAGCTATGCTGAATTGTTCTTTTCTACCGAGCCGGCCGATGATCCGATCCTTCGCCGAAATCCGTGCTCTGCTGACCCAATTGCCGCCTCCCTCGGCCGATTGCGCGGCCGCCGTGCGCACTCGCCAGGCGGAATTGACGAAACCGTTGGGCTCGCTCGGACGGCTGGAGGAAATCGTCGAATTTCTTGCGGCTTGGCAGGGCAGGGCGATGCCGCAGCTTACCTCGTGCCGCGTTCTCGTCTTCGCCGGCAATCACGGCATCGCGGCTCGCGGCGTCTCCGCCTATCCAGCGTCGGTGACGGCTGCCATGGTCGCGAATTTTGCGAGCGGCGGTGCCGCCATCAATCAGATCTGCGCGACGTTCGGGCTCGACTTGACGGTCGTGCCGATCGATCTCGAACGGCCGACGGATGATTTCACCGAAGGTCCGGCGATGAGCGAAGCGAAGGCGATTGACTCTTTCGCGCGCGGGATGAGCGCGGTCGAAAATGGCGCCGATCTCCTCGCGATCGGCGAGATGGGGATCGGCAATACGGCCAGTGCCGCGGCAATCTATACCGCCCTCTTCGGGGGAAAGGCGGGGTTCTGGGCCGGGCGCGGCACGGGCCTCGACGACAGAGGATTGGCGCGCAAGGTCGCGGCGATCGAAGCGGCGATAAGCCTGCATCGAGATCAGCTTGCCGATCCGATCGAGGTTCTGCGCCGGCTCGGCGGGCATGAAACGGCCGCCATGGCGGGCGCGATCGTCGCTGCGCGTCTGAAGCGAACGCCGGTCCTGCTCGATGGTTATGTCGCCTGCGCCGCGGCGGCTATCGTGCGAGCTTTGAACAGCGAAGCGCTTGCGCATTGCCTCGCGGCGCATGTTGCCGGCGAAGGCGCACATGGAGAAGTCCTGCACCGATTGCAGCTGAAGCCGCTGCTCGATCTCGGCATGCGGCTGGGCGAGGCGAGCGGGGCGGCGCTCGCCGCGGGGCTCGTCAAAGCGGCGCTCGCCTGTCATCGCGATATGGCGACATTCGAGGAAGCGCGCGTCGCCGGAAAACTTTAAGGCCAAGCAATCTCTCGCTTCGCCCAGCGCTCAGTGCTCGGAAAACGCCAACCGGCTAGCTTATCACCAGCCGCAGGCGCGCGGGTGCCAGTAGCACCACCGCCGGTGCCAGCCCCAGCCATAACCCCACGGACGATGCCAGCCCCAGCGGTGCCAACCCCACCCGCAATGCCAACAGCGGTGCCACCAAACGTGCTGGACCAGAGACGAGCTTTCCGTCGAGCTCACAATGGCCTCGGTATTGGGAATTCCGGCAGAAGCCTCGTTGAACGATACTGCGGCGAGCGCAGCGGCGCCGACGGCGACCGGAATGATTGTCTTTGCCAAAGCATTCATGGTCCTCTCCCTAGACTCCCCCTACAGCTCGCGAAGATGCGAGGCGCAGGTGGTCGAGTCAAGGAGAGCACGTCACGTCAAGGTTACCGCTTTGTGACGGCAGGCGCACCGTTGCGATTGCCATCGCCGCGACCCCTTCTTCGCGACCGATGAAGCCAAGCCTCTCGGCGGTCGTCGCCTTCACGGCAACCCGATCGATCTCGATCCCGGCGATCTCCGCGATCCTGGCGCGGATCGCATCGCGAAAAGGACCGATCTTCGGCCGTTCGCAGATCACCATGGCATCGATATGCGCGAGCATGCCGCCGCGGGCATGCAGCCTTTGCATGGCGGCACCGAGGAATATGGCCGATGCCGCGCCGCGCCATTGCGGATCGGACGGAGGAAAATGGCTGCCGATATCGCCGCCGGCGATCGCCCCGAGGATGGCATCGGTAATCGCATGGAGGAGAACGTCGGCATCCGAATGGCCGAGGAGGGCATGATCGTGCGGAATCCTAACGCCGCCGAGCCAGACGTGATCGCCGGACCCGAAGGCGTGGACGTCAAAACCCTGACCGGTGCGCACGTCGCTCAATTCGCGCAAGAGTTTTGTCTCGGCTTGGGCGAAATCATCCGTGCTCGTCACTTTCATGTTCTCACGCTCGCCCTCGAAAATATGAACGGCATGGCCGGCCCATTCGGCGACGGCGGCATCGTCCGTCAAGTTGGATTGACCGGCCTCGGCCGCCTTGCGATGTGCGGCAAGGATCATGTCGAAGGCAAAGGCCTGCGGGGTCTGCACCGTGCGATAGGCGGCGCGTGCCGGGGTTGAGAGAATGCGCGAGCCGTCGACTTCCTTGATCGTATCGGTGAGCGGCAGCGCCGGCACGGCGGCGCCATAGTCCCGGGCGGATTTTTCGGCCCGCGCCAGCAGATCGGCACTCGCGAAGGGGCGCGCCGCATCGTGAATCAGCACGATCTGCGGGCTGCCGTGCCTGGCGAGCGCCTCGAGGCCGAGACGAACGCTGTCCTGGCGCGCCTCGCCGCCATAGGCCGGTTCAAAAAGGCGGGCGAGGTCTCGCTTATCGAGCCCCCGGAGAGCGTTCCGATAGTCTTCGAGATCGTCCGGATGGATGACGACGAGCAGGCGAGCTCCCGGCGCTCCTTTCAAGAGTGTGGATAAGGTGCGCGCCAGAAGGGGCACGCCGCCGAGCGGCCTATACTGCTTGGGCACGCCGGGACCTGCCCGCAAACCGCGTCCGGCAGCCACAACCAGGATTGCGCGATCGAAATTTTCGTCCATGCCCCTCACCAGAACCCGATCGGGCGGGGTCTCTCGTGTTTTGGCGGCTGCGTCAAATTTTAGCTCGAGCGCCGCCCTGGACATGATGTCGCCTGTTGCCGCGCTGCACAAAGTGACTATGATGTAAGCAGGAGCCGTTCTGATGAATTTATAGGCAGTTCCTTTTTGCGGGTCGGACCTTTCAACCTTGGCCGGGCTTTTCTGGCCCCAATGGCAGGGGTTACGGATCTCGGCATGCGGCGGCTGGCGCAGGCATTCGGGGCGGCGATGACCGTCACCGAAATGCTCGATGCCGAATATTACGCCGGTGGCAATCCCGAAGCCGCGCTGAGATCGCAAGGCTCCGGCATAGACCCGCATGTGGTCCAGATCGCCGGCTGCCGGCCGGATCGGATGGGCGAGGCCGCCAAGCTCGCCGAGGCGGCCGGCGCCGCGATGATCGACATCAACATGGGCTGTCCGGCCAAACGCGTGACGGGTGGCGCGGCTGGCTCGGCTCTGATGCGCGATCTCGATCTGGCGGTGAGCCTCATTCGCGCTGTGATCGCGGCAGTGAAAATTCCTGTCTCATTGAAGATGCGGCTCGGCTGGGATGCGGCAACGATCAACGCGCCGGAATTGGCGCGGCGCGCGGAAGGCGAGGGCATCGCCATGCTGACGGTCCATGGCCGCACGCGCTGCCAATTCTACGATGGCAAAGCGGATTGGGCGGCGATCCGCGAAGTTCGGAGGGCAAGCTCGCTCCCGCTCGTTGCCAATGGCGACTGCGCAAGCCTCGCCGATGCGCGCACGATGCTCGCGGCGTCCGGCGCCGATGCTGTCATGGTCGGACGCGCCGCTGTGGGCCGGCCCTGGTTCGTAGGCGAAGTCGCGCGCGATCTTGCAGGTCGCCCGAAGGCTTCGCCGAGCGCCGCCGAGCGCGGCAGCGCGGCGCTCGAACATTATCGCACATTGCTGTCGCTCTTCGGCATGGAGCAGGGCCTGCGCCATGCGCGCAAGCATCTTTCGGCCTATGCTCTCAAATCCGAAAGTCCGGACGCGGCCGCGCTTCGCGATAAGCTCGTCAGGAGCGAAAATCCGCGCGAGGTCGAATCGCTTCTTCTGCATCTGTTCGAAATCGAGCGACCGGCGGAGGCGGCATGAGCGCCAAGCCTTCCTCCAATGGTTCCTTCCAAGCGCAGCGCAGTGGCGCCGCCACGGCCGCGGCGGATCTCAATGGCGCCGGCAAGATCCTCAATGCTCTGCCCCATCCCGTGCTCGAAGTCGCGCCCGATGGTTTCGTCACCGAAGCCAATGTCGCCGCCGAGATCTTCTTCGGCATGAGCCGCGCCGCTCTGCTGCAACAGACCTTGTTCAATCTCCTGCCGTTCGATTCCGTCCTCCTATCGCTCGTCGAACAGGTAAAGTCGACCGGCGCAGCAATTACGGAATATCGCGTCGATCTCGGCATTCCTCGGCTCGCCGCGGAGAAAATGGTCGATATTTTCGTCACCCCGCTCACGGACGGCGGCGAAAACATTGTCGTCATGCTGCATGAGCGGACCATGGCGGAAAAGATGGACCGTCAGCTCAATCATCGCGGCGCGGCCCGCTCGGTCTCGGCGATGGCGTCGATGCTCGGGCACGAGATCAAGAATCCTCTCTCGGGAATTCGGGGCGCCGCGCAATTGCTGGAAGCCGAAGTCAGCGACGGCGACCGGGCCCTCACCCGCCTGATCTGCGAAGAGACCGACCGCATCGTCAAGCTGGTCGAACGGATGGACGCTTTCTCCGACGACCGCCCGCGGGAGCGGGAGAGCGTCAACATCCATACGGTGCTCGAACACGTCAAACGGATCGCGCAGGCCGGGTTCGGCCGCCACATCAGATTCGTGGAAAATTACGATCCTTCGCTGCCACCGGTGCTCGGCAACCGCGACCAGTTGATCCAGATCTTCCTCAATCTCGTCAAGAACGCTGCGGAAGCGATCGGCGAGACGCAGGCCGATGGCGAAATCGAGCTTTCGACGGCCTTCCGTCCGGGCGTGCGGCTAAAAATTTCGACCTCCGACACGGCCGTGAGCCTGCCGCTGCAATTCAGCGTGCGCGACAACGGTCCGGGCGTGCCTCCCGAAATCCGCCAGCATCTTTTCGAGCCTTTCGTCACCACCAAGGCTTCGGGGAATGGCCTCGGACTTGCACTGGTCGCGAAAATCATCGGCGATCACGGGGGAACGATCGAATGCGAATCCCAGCCGCGCAGGACAACTTTCCGGGTGCTCATGCCCATGTACGCGCCGCGCGACGGGCGAAGCGTCAAACTGAAATAGGCCAGGAAGGCCCGCCAAGACCGATGACAGGATTCTCCGACCAAGGCTCTGATATTTCGAAACTATCCGGCCAGGTTTCCCCTGGAGAAAAGATAATTCTTGACGCTATAGCAAAAGCGGAAGCTCATATGCTGAAATGGCGGTAGGGGGCGGAGGTGCTGGCAATGGCCGGAAACATCCTCGTAGCTGATGATGACGCCGCAATAAGAACGGTGCTGAGCCAGGCGCTTTCGCGCGTCGGCTATGAGGTGCGCACGACGGGGACCGCCGCGACGCTCTGGCGCTGGGTCCAGGCAGGCGAAGGGGACCTCGTCATCACCGATGTCGTGATGCCAGATGACAATGCCTTCGAGCTTCTGCCGCGCATGAAGAAATTGCGCCCCGAACTGCCGATCATCGTGATGAGCGCACAGAATACGTTCATGACGGCGATCAAGGCTTCGGAGCGCGGCGCCTATGATTATCTGCCGAAGCCGTTCGATTTGCGCGAGCTCGTTGCCATAGTCGGGCGCGCCATGAGCGAGCCGAAGGGCCGCACCAAGCCGGCGCCGCCGACCGACATCGAAGGCATGCCGCTGGTCGGCCGCTCGGCCGCAATGCAGGAAATTTACCGCGTCCTCGCGCGCCTGATGCAGACCGATCTCACCGTGATGATCACCGGTGAATCGGGGACCGGAAAGGAACTCGTTGCGCGCGCGCTGCACGATTACGGCAAGCGCAAGACCGGACCCTTCGTCGCCATCAACATGGCGGCGATTCCGCGCGACCTCATCGAAAGCGAGCTCTTCGGACATGAGAAGGGCGCCTTCACCGGCGCCAACCAGCGCTCGGCCGG
Source organism: Beijerinckiaceae bacterium (assembly GCA_021324915.1). Lineage (GTDB taxonomy): Bacteria > Pseudomonadota > Alphaproteobacteria > Rhizobiales > Beijerinckiaceae > Methylovirgula. The sequence goes on from JAJPIC010000023.1 coordinate 178,722, forward strand.
ACGTTTCGAACAGGCTGAAGGCGGCACACTCTTCCTCGACGAGATCGGCGACATGCCGATGGAGGCGCAGACGCGGCTCTTACGTGTCCTGCAGGAAGGCGAATATACGACGGTCGGCGGGCGCACGCCGATCAAGACCAATGTGCGGATTATTGCCGCGACCAACAAGGATCTGCGCAATCTCATTCACCAGGGTCTCTTCCGCGAGGATCTGTTCTTCCGTTTGAACGTCGTGCCGCTGCGTCTGCCGCCGCTGCGCGAGCGCGCCGAAGACATTCCCGACCTCGTGCATCATTTCTTTGCGCTCGCCGCCGCCGAGGGCCTGCCGCTCAAACATGTCGAACCTGCCGCCCTCGAACGGCTGAAGCGCCACCGCTGGCCGGGCAATATTCGCGAGCTTGAAAATCTCGTCCGCCGGCTGGCGGCGCTTTATCCGCAGGAATCGATCAGCGAGCAATTGATCGATGCCGAGCTTTCGGCCGATTCCTCGCCTTTCTTCTCGGCCTACAGCCAGCGCCCGCAGACCGACGACCGCGGCAAGGATATCGACCGAGCCGAGACCTTGGCGCTGGCGGTCGAGCGTCATCTTTCTGAATTATTCCGCTCCTACGGCGAAAGCCTGCCGCCGCCCGGCATCTATCACCGGGTCTTGCGGGAGCTCGAATATCCGCTGATCTCCGCGGTATTGGCCGCGACCCGCGGCAACCAGATCAAGGCGGCGGAACTGCTGGGCCTCAACCGCAACACTTTGCGCAAAAAAGTCAAAGATCTCGACATAAGGCTCATGCGCCTCCCGCGCTGATACCGCCCCGGAAATGTCGTAATTCTGCAACAGCGTGACCTTCACGCAACGCGGTCCATCATTTAGATCGATAAACGGGCCGCGCCGCCGATGCGCATCGACGCTCCGCGGCTGACCTCGGGTGGCAAAACCGGATGAGCGCAACGAACCTTGCTCCGGATCCAAGGGTCGGACGGAAACGTCCGTGGCGCCTCAGGCTCGGTCCGGCCGCGGTGATGCTTGCGATCGCGGCGGCGATCGTGAGCTTTCTGATATTTTCGGGCTATACGCCTATCCCCCCGACCGACAACGTCGTCGTCAGTCTCTTCCTCGTCAATCTATTCTGCATTTTGATGCTGCTCGGCTTCGTGATCGTCGAAGCCTGGCGGCTCATCAAGGCGCGCCGCGCGCAAGTCGCCGGCGCCCGGCTGCAGATCAGGGTCGTCAGTCTCTTCTCGATCATTGCGATCGCGCCGGCGATTCTCATGGCGATCGTCGGCTCGGTCATTCTCGAAAAAAGCTTCAACCCGGCTTTCCTGCAGGACGCGCGCGCCTTCATGCTGCACAGCGTCGATGCCGCGCGTCTTTTTCGCGAAGATCAGTGCCGCACGCTTCTGCAAGAGGCGCAGCTCACCGCTTCCGACATCGATCGCGCCAAGTCGATGTTCACGTCCGACCGGCAATTGTTCCATGAATTCTTCTCGTCCCGCGTGAAGGCGCTGAATTTCAGCGCCGCGGCCATGATGCATCCGGATGGCGCCATCGACGACAAGATCGATACGGGCGCGCGGTTTGGCGCCACGATCGTCCAGCCGGAGCTCAACGACTTCCAGGACGCATCGCGCAACGAGCCGCTCTGCATGATCCTGGATGGGGGACGCACGTTCGTGGCCTTGCGCAAGCTCGCGCAGTTCGACGATACGTTCCTTTATGTCGCGCGTCCGGTCGGGGCCTATAGTATCGAATTTCCGCGCCAGGCATCGCGTTTCATCACGCTCTTCGACACGTTCGCTTACGTCCATCAGAATATCCGGATCGCTTTCGGCGTGATGTATGTTCTCGTCGCGCTCATTATGCTCCTTTCGGCGACGTGGCTCGGCCTCTCCTTCGCCAATGGGCTCGTCGCGCCGATCCGGCGGCTGATTGCGGCGGCCGACGAAGTCGGCTCCGGCAATCTCGATGTGCGGGTGGCTGTCAATCCGTCGGAAGGCGATCTCGCCCATCTCGGCGAGACCTTCAATAAAATGACTTCCGAATTGCGCCTGCAGCAGAGCCGCCTGATCGCGGCAAGCAATCTCATCGACGAAAGGCGGCTTTTTACCGAGGCGGTCCTTTCCGGCGTTCCCGTCGCTGTCATCGGGGTGGGACCGAAGGGTCAGATCACTGTGGTCAATCCTTCCGCCGAGCGGCTGATGCCGCATGAGGAGGCGAGCGCCGTCGGCCAATCGATCGAGACCGTGCTTCCGGAAGTTGCGCCGGTGCTGACGGAATCGCGCACGAGCAATGCGCGTCTCGTGCGCGGCCAAATCGCAGTCAACAGGGCAGGGCGCGACCGCATCTTCAATATGTTCGTGACGACCGAGCCGGGCGGACGCGCCGAGAAGAGCTATGTGGTCACGCTCGACGATATCACCGATCTTGTCGCCGCCCAGAGGACCGCTGCATGGGCGGATGTCGCCCGGCGCATCGCACACGAGATCAAGAATCCCCTCACGCCGATCCAGCTCTCGGCCGAGCGGCTGAAGCGCAAATACGGGCGGCTTATTCACGACGATCGCGACGTCTTCGACCAATGTATCGATACGATCGTGCGCCAGGTCGAAGACATCAAACGCATGGTCGACGAATTCTCGGCCTTTGCGCGGATGCCGCGCGCGAGGCTGACGCGCGACGACCTTACCGATTGCGTGCGCCGCGTCATCTTTCTCATGCGCGTCGGCCATCCAGACATCGAACTCGAGGATAGGCTGCCGGAAACGCCCCTCATGGTCAATTTCGACCGCCGGCTTCTGTCGCAGGCGGTCACCAATATCATCAAGAACGCGACCGAAGGGATTGCGGCGCGTGGCGAAACCGAGCCCGTCAAGGGCAAGATCGTCGTGTCGCTCGACGTGACGCCGGAGCAAGTCGTCGAAATCTTCGTCACCGACAACGGCAAAGGCTTCCCGCACGAAAATCGGCATCGTCTGCTCGAGCCCTATATGACGACGCGCGCCGAAGGCACGGGCCTCGGCCTCCCTATCGTCGCCAAGATCCTCGAGGATCATGGCGGGGGTATCGAACTTCTCGATTCGCCGGGCGGTCAAGGCGCCTGCGTCCGGCTTTATTTTCCAAGAGGCGAAATTGCGCAACGCGCGGTCGGCTTTTCCCGCGAGGATTTGTCGGCCGCAAAACAGAGCGCCAGTTGAACGAGCGTGAAAGATCATGCCAAGCGACATTCTCATCGTGGATGACGAGGCCGACATCCGCGATATCGTCTCGGGCATATTGTCCGACGAAGGCCACGGGACACGGACAGCCAAGAATGCCGAAGAAGCGTTGACCGCCATCGAGGCGCGCCGGCCGCATCTCGCCTTCCTCGACATTTGGCTGCAGGGCTCGCATCTCGATGGGTTGCAGCTCCTGCAAGTCATCAAGGGCGCTCATCCGAGCCTGCCGGTGGTGATGATTTCCGGGCACGGAAACATCGAAACGGCCGTCTCCGCGATCAAAATGGGCGCTTACGATTTCATCGAGAAGCCGTTCAAGGCCGACCGCCTGGTTCTCGTCGCCGAGCGGGCGCTCGAGGCGTCGCGGCTCAAGCGCGAGGTGATCGAATTGCGCGCGCGTGCCGGCGCCGCCAACAGGATCGTCGGCAAGTCGAGCGTGATGCATCAATTGCACCAGGTCATTGCCCGGGTGGCGCCGGCCAATTCGCGCGTGCTCATCACGGGCGCGCCCGGCGCCGGCAAGGAGCTGGTGGCGCGCTCGATTCACGAAGCTTCGAACCGCGCCAACGGACCTTTCGTGGTCATCAATTCGGCGACGATAACGCCGGAAATGATGGAGATCGAACTCTTCGGCGTCGAGGGCAAGAACGGGCACAACCGAAAGGTCGGCGCGCTCGAGGAAGCGCATGGCGGAACGCTCTACTTCGACGAGATCGCCGACATGCCGAAAGAGACGCAGGGCAAGATCCTGCGTGTTCTCGTCGATCAGAATTTTCAGCGCGTCAATGGATCGACGCGGGTGCATGTCGATGTGCGGATTTTCTCTTCGAGTTCACGCGATCTGCCGCGTCTCATCGGCGAAGGCGTGATCCGGGAGGATCTCTTCCATCGCCTCTCCGTCGTGCCCATCCGCGTGCCTTCGCTTTCTGAGCACCGCGAAGATATTCCGGAGCTGGTCGATTTCTTCATGGAGCAGATCTCGTCGTCGACCGGCCTGCCGCGCCGGAAGATCTCTGCCGAGGCGATGGCGGTGCTTCAATCGCACGATTGGCCCGGCAATGTCCGGCAATTGCGCAACAATGTCGAACGGCTGATGATCCTCGCTACCGGCGATCCGGAGGCGGAATTGACCGCCGACATGCTGCCCTCCGAGATCGGGGCGCTTGTGCCTTCGACGCCCAATGGGGCGGGGGGCGAGAAACTCATGAGCCTCGCGCTGCGCGAAGCGCGCGAGGTCTTCGAGCGCGAATATCTCGTCGCCCAGATCAATCGGTTCGGCGGCAACATTTCGCGTACCGCCGAATTCATCGGGATGGAGCGCTCGGCTCTGCACCGCAAGCTGAAATCCCTCGGCATCGATTAAAGGAGCATGATCCGGAAAAGTGTGGAGCGGTTTTCCGATAAGATCATGCTGAGACAATGCATGATCCGGAAAAGTGTGGAGCGGTTTTCCGATAAGATCATGCTGAGACAA